>DJIF01000052.1 GCA_002433485.1 Deltaproteobacteria bacterium UBA6601 | reverse complement strand
CGGCTCCAGTGACTGCGCTGATAGCGATTGTGCCACCGACCCGACCTGCGCCGGGCTGCAGTGCAGCCCCAGTGCTGGCAGCCTGACATGCGATGACACGGTAATCGGTGACACCTCTACAGGCAGCAACGACATCGGCAGCTACTGTGGCGGAACCTCACCCAACCTGAGTGGCCCGGAGCTCTACTACACCCTCAGCGCCAGTCAGGCGACGACCATGACGGTCAGCCTCTCGGCCCTGTCCGAGGACCTCGACCTCCTAGCGCTGCTGCGGGATGGTCAGGGAGCCTGCCTGGCCGATAACTGCGTCCAATACAACCCCGAGCTCGGCACAGCCGCAGAGAGCATCGAGTTGTCCATGACACCGGGCCTTGAGACCCAGCTGGTCGTCGATGGCTATGCAGGAGCCAGCTCGTTGTTTCTGCTGAACGTGACCTGTGCGCCACCGACCAGCGCCGAGAACTGCACCGATGGCCTCGACAATGACGGCGACGGCGACGAGGACTGCTTCGACTCAGACTGTGCGGCGGAGCCCAGCTGCAGCAACGAGACCATTTGCGATGATGGCTTCGACAACGACGCCGATGGGTTGGCCGACTGCAACGACTCGGACTGCTTTGGCACCCCCGGCTGCCCGCTGGTGCTGTTCTCTTCAGTAGGCGACGACCCCAATGACTTCTTTGCCTTCCAGCTACCGGACCACAACTCGTCATCAGACTGGGAATTGGGCGCCCCTGACAGCAGCGCACAGTCCGGCAGCGGCCCGACCACAGCAGTCACGGGCAGCCTCGCCTGGTGCACAGGCTGCGACCAGCGCGCCCATGCTCAGGGCCAATTTGAGAGCGCGCTGGTGGCTCAGCCCCTGATCTTCGACCTCAGCGGGCTATCCGGCGGAACTCTGGAGTTGAGTTGGCACCACTGGCTGGTGGTCCCGAGCTTCCCCAACTTGGATAGCGCTCGCATCGAGGTGAGTGATGACGGTGGCAGCAGCACGGACACCTTGTGGGGGCCGACGATCGTTGACACAGCTGGCTGGGAACAAGCCACCATCGACCTGAGTACCTACATCGGAGGAGATCTGACCTTCTCCTTCGTCTACGACAGCGTGCCCTTCGGCCCCTTCGGCGGGGGCTCCAACTCCGATGGCTGGTATATCGAAGATGTGGAACTGGTCTGGTATCCCTGAGGACGAGCAGCGGGTCGATTACCCGCTGCTCGACTAATCAAGCCCACAAGCGGAGTGAACAAAACCACGCAAAGCATCTAGCGGAAGCTTCCTGTTGGCGACCTGCAACCACATAGACTCGGCCTGCTGCGCTTGTGATCCTGAAGGGATTGGCACCATCAAGGACCGGATCTCCGCAAACGAGAGATTTGGCGTGCCTACGCCGTTAAAAGTCCGGCGGATCTGATCCCAACCCAGCGGCGAGCGTAAGACACCCAGCACCCAAGCGGTCGAGATCCCCACCAGCCGCAGACGGTCGGTAAAACAGTCGACTACAGCGGGCAAGGGCGCCCCATCGAATCGAGTGAGCCGATTCCGCCCGAGAGTACCTCGGCCGCACCGAGGCACCACCAGATCCCCAGGCTCCAGTCGGTATCGAGGGGTATCAAAAGGTGCTTGTGAGGCAATCGTCTGGCAGCGCTGCAGGTCCACCCCCCAATCCTTAACGGCCTTCTGGGTAACGTAGAAACTCCCTCCCTGAGCGCTCAATTCGGGTCGCTCGCCAACCCGAATTGCCCCATAGCTGAGACTGTCTACAAAGCCGTCCAAGGGCTTCAACTCGAGGCGACAGCTAGCTAAATGCCGATCCCAGTGTGGTTGGTGAAAATCCGGGTCCCAACGGCCACGCTGCTGCAGTTTTGCGGCGGCCAGTCGCTGAACGGGACGATCACTACCCATCTGCCGCAGTAGGACCTCCTCGGCTTGGGGCAGCGAGTGGATCGCCTCCAGTGGCCGAGTCCGGCGGCGAAGTACCACAAAATGAGTCCGGGCCCGAGTACCGGTCGCAGCAAAAGTATTGGCGGGCAGCTCGGTAACAGAGACCAACCTGCAATGGCGCAACAACCAAGCCCGCAGCGGACTATCTCGACGATTGCAGAGCAAGCTCTCAGGCAGGAGGACGGCAATCAATCCGCCCGCACGAACGGACCGGACAAATCGCTCAGCAAACAGTGAAGCTATGGGAAAGCGCCGCAGCCGGTTCCAGCCACTGGACCCCAGCGGTCGAGGTCGACCCTCAGAGTCGAGACGCCAGCACTCCAGTCGCGTGCCAATCCGCTGGAGCTGAGCATCGCCCAGTTCCTTGAGCCCCCGGCCACCATAGGGAGGGTTGCCAACCGCAGCGGCAAAGCTGCCGTCACCGGGGACTTCAACCTGGAGGCCATCACCATGCACAAGCTGGCTACCGACAGGGCCACCCAAAACCTCATCATCGATGTCGATGCCGCACAGCTCAGAGGACCCCTTAACCCACGACTCTGCAAGGGCTGCGGCAAGAAAAGAACCGTCCCCACAGGAAGGGTCCAGCAGGGGACCCGTCTGGAGCGGCTCAAGACCCAACTGAAGTAAATCAGCAGCAGCACAAGACAGCAGCGAGCGAGACACCTCAGAGGGGGTAAAAAACTGTCCCCGCGCCTTTCGAAAAGAGCGGTCCTGCGGCCCGGAGTTAGTACTCAAAAGCGGGACTCCTGAGAAACTGAGAGCGCCTGAAAGAAGACCCTCTGCTCCTGTTTACATGTCTGCAGGTTGGCAGCAGGAGCCCTACCCTTCACATCCTTAACACAGATAGTCCTACCTGCGGCCGATCCAGAACCTTGACCCACTCAAAGCTCCACTTCGCATGGTAGCGGATGTCGATAAATTCGAAGTTCTAGACACCGAGATTGCCGCTAGCATAGCGCCCGACCCTAACCTCAAAGCCCTACAATGCATGGGGTGAGCGCAAAGACGACCATCAGGAATCAACCGCCCATATCAGCGTCGCAACGAGTTTCTAGGCAAGACTACTGCGAGGCAGTTCTGACCGACCTGAAGCAGCGCGGAGTAGCGATCATTCAAGGGCCCGCTGGCAGCGGCAGCTCCTGGGCAGCATGGGAACTCAGCGAGCGGTGGCAGGGCCCCATCACCTGGACAAGGCCAGGAATGTGGCTACAGAGCGCCGACCTGCTTCGTCCACTGTGGACGGGAGCCGCTCCTGCTGCACTTTACCAGGGCAGCTGCGAGCGACTCGTCGACAGCGTCCTTAGCACCCTTCGTAGCGAAGGCAAACTGCTGATCCTCGACGACCTAGACCCCTGCTTTACCTCTGGCGCCGCAGGAGTACCAGACGCCGAACTGCGACTGCTGCTTGCTGCCCTGGAAGCGGGTGAGCTTGCGGACAGCGGCGCAGCAGTCCTGATCACCGCACACCATGGTCCGGCCGGTCTATCCGTGCCGGTCCGGCCGCTTCCGCCCCTGACACCGTCACAGGCGACAGCAATTGCCGGCCGCTCAGTCACCCAACTGGCACCGATCTGGTTACGACGTCCGGGCGCCCTCGCCTTACTGCGGGCGCTACCCGAGCGCTTCCGCCTTCCTTCAGACCGTTCCCAGCTCTGGGGCACCTTGCTAACAGCGCTGCTCGAAACCCTTCCCGCCGAAGATGAAGAGACCCTGCTAATTCTTGCGCTGGCACGACAGCCCACTCCTGCAGCAGCAGTTGCAGCCAGCGGCAGCCTCCACATAAACGCCGCCACTGGCTCCTTACAGCGACTTGAAGGTAAGGGTCTCATCGAAGCTGTCGGTTGCTACTGGCGCTGCGCCCGCTCCATCGGCTCAGCTTCTCGAAGGCTGATCCCTGAGCGACAGATTCTGCTACAGAAAAACGCCTTGCTACAGCGATTGGCAGGATACTTTCTGCGAGAGCTCAACCCGTCGGTACCAAACCGGACCGAACTGGAGGACAACTCCTCGGCCCGCCTTGGCCTGCGCTACGCAGTTGCCGCAGGGGACGGCCGCATGGCCCTGCAAGGCGCCCTCCACGGCGGCACTCTGAGAGCCGCCCAGCAGCTAAGCGCCTGGCGACCAATCCGCGATGACCTCACCCTGGCCCTCTCGGTTCCTGCCGAACATGTTGAGCAAAGTGATCTGGCGAGCGCCTGCCTGCTGCTCGCTGAGGCCGCCAGCCACATCGGTGACCACACAACAGCAGCCCCAGCCTTGCTGCGTGCCCTGCCCCACGCACAGGCCTGCGGCGACCGCCAGATGGCGAGAGAAATACATACCCGGCTGGCACGACATCACATTCTGAACGGCTCAGGCCGACAGAGTCTCGAGCATCTGCGAGCAGCGCTGCGCGAAGCCGAGCGAACCGAAAACCGAGCGGCCAGCAGCGACCTGCTGGGAATGTGTGGCTCAGTCCACTTGCAAGCCGGTCGGTTGAGCAAAGCCCAACAGAACTTTGAGGCTGCCCTGACAAAGGCGCTTACCCTGGACGACACTCGTCGGGCCGCCAGCCGCAGAGCCGGTCTGGGCGGAGTTCTCATGTATCGAGGTCAGCTTCGCGACGCGGAGACACAACTCCAGTTGGCAGCAGAAGAAGCCCGCTCTTGTGGTGACCGCAGGGGGCTTACCTCGCGCCTGCTCAACGTCTCCCTGGTTCGCTTACTGCGCGGCGACATTCGCGGCGCCATGGCCTGCATTGCTGAGGCTGCTGCAGAACTGCCACCTGAAGAACCCCGTATCCAAGCGCGACTGCTCAGTCTGCGGGGAGACCTGCGGATGCGCGCAGGTGATCTGAGTGGCGCCGCCAGGGATCTCGATGACAGCCTGGAAGCCGCAAGCCTCAGTGGAGACCGTGACGCACTAATCGAGATCTGGGCTACACAAGGCCGCTGGCGCCTCTGCAAAGGGGACTACGAAGCGGCCCGCACATTATTTAACCAGGCCACTGAGGAGCTAAGCAACGAGCGCCCCGATGCAGACAGCGCAGCCCGCGAAGCAGAGGGCTGGCACGCAAGGGCCTGGCAAGCTGCCTCGCAATTCTTTGACCAGGAGGCTAGTGCGCTACAGGCCATTTTGGAGGCTGAAGAGCAGCTCGCCATATGCTGCGCGCGAATCCCTGCCGAGCCGTTTCGCGTCCGACACCTCAGCTGTGTTGCGCTACGCATTGAAGTCCAGTTGCTCAGCGCGAGCCTCAATCGGGTTGCACCGCTGGCTCAGCTGTACCGGTTGGAAGAGCTGCTTGAGGAACATCAACAAGATCCAGAATTCGCCAATACCGGCGCCCCCGAGCTTCGCGTGCTGAAGGGGTGGGCACTCCAACTCTGTGGCCGCTGCACCGAAGCGACAACCGCAGCAGAGCGAGCTGAACTGGACGCAGGAATGAACGGACTTGCCGCCACCGCAGCGATGGCCAGAGCACTGCAGGGTAAAGAACTACCTGAATGGCACGGACCCGCTCGTCTTCTAAGTCGCCTGCTGGCATTCGCTAGCTCGGCGCCGCCTCCTCACGCGGATCGCGAAACAGGCGCAATACCTCTTCACGGACCTCGGGGACGGTAAAGACCACCACCACATCTCCTGACACGACCTCGTCGGTTCCCCGGGGCACAAAAACCCTGCTACCGCGCACAACACAGGCGATCAAGGAACCTCGCGGAACATCCACGTACATGAGGGTTCGACCAAGAATCCGTGCTCTTCCCGGTACATGAACCTCAAGAATCTCGGCCTTACCGTTCTCCACCTGAACCACCCGATAGACCTGCTTCGAACGCACGTGAGCGAGGATGTAGTTGGCAGCCGAACGACGGGGACTCACCGCGACATCAAGGCCAACTCCCTGAGCTGCTCTGAGGTAATCGCCACGATGGACCAGTGCCATCGCTCGCTTAGCACCCTGGGCCTTAGCCAACAGCGAAGCCATAATGTTGGCCTCATCGCTACGCGTGACGGCCAGAAAAGCGTCGACGCTGCTGACCTCCTCCTCGACCAGCATGCCCCGATTGGTACCATCCCCACAAAGGACCAGTGAGTCCTTCAGCTCAGCAGCCAGCTCCCGGCACCGGCTCATGTCTTTCTCAATGATGGACAGCTCGACTCCATCCCGCTCCAGACGGCGGGCGACCTCCAGCCCAATCTCTCCTCCACCAATGATCATCACCCGCTCGGCACGTTCTTCGCGGGTCATACCGAACATGGTCTCAATGCGCGGAATGGTGTCGATGGCACCGATAAGCCACAGGTGGTCGTTGAGCTCCACATGATCACCGCCGTGGGGAATGAGCATCCGCCCATCCCGGACGATCGCCGCGATCAAGGCACCGGGCGGGATGGACATGTCGCGCAGCTGCTTGCCCAGATAGCGGGTCTTCTCGCGCACCAGCAGATCGACGACCTCGACCCGGTTGTCGGCGAGATTCTCAGTCTCCAGGGCTCCAAAGCTGCGAATCACCCGGTGCAACTCCATGGCGGCCAGGACCTGTGGGTTGATCAACAGATCCACACCGATGACATCGTGAGCGACCCCACCCTCCTCCTCGTAGTAAGAGCGGTTAACGACCCGGGCAATGGCCTGCTTAACCCCCAATTGCTTGGCGGCCACGCAGGCCAACAGGTTGACCTCATCGCTGGCAGTTACAGCGACTACCAGATCACTGTGGGCGACCCCAGCGCTGCGCAGCACCGGCAGAATCGCGCCATGACCACAGACGGTCTGAATATCCGCGTGCTCGGTAGCCAACTCCAACACCGAGCTGTCGTGGTCGACCGCCACCACACGATGTCCATCTTTAGCAAGGGTCGCTACCAGATGGCCACCGACCTCTCCAACTCCAACAACTACAATTCGCACAGCTCTCGCCCCCCTACTTTGCGCGCCGTTCCTGCTCTCGAATGTAGCGCTCGAACTCCTCGGGCGACATCTTCTCGATGCGATCACCCGCCTCGAGGTTGGCCTTCTCGAACTCCGCCTCAGTAGCCTCTTCACGCCGCTTGACCCGGGTCACTTCCCGCTCTTCCACCCGGGCCTCAGTCGCAGCATTCACCGACACCGGAATATGAAGTTCTGCGCGCGCGCCCTCTGGGTCTTCCGCGACGAAAACCACCTCTCCGGAGAACTTTTCCTGCAGGTTGACCTGCTTCACCCGGATCCGTCCGCGCGCGTCGATGCTGACCCCCGGAGGGCCGCCCTCCACCGACCAGGTCAATTCATCACCGTCAGGGTCCTCAGCCTTCAAACGCACTCCATGCAGCCCTCTGGCCTGACGCACATCGGAGAGCATGATCGGCTTTGCATTGCCGATCTCCACAACCTTGGAGCTCTCCTCAATGTACTGGCCGTCCACATTCTCCACCCGGGCAGAAAAGTAGACCGTATCGCCCCGCTGGAAGCCCCCAGCGCCAGGCTTTAACCGATCCCGCGTGACTCCAGAGACCCGCCTGCCATTGACGTACCAGGAGTAGGAGACCTCAGCAAAGCTGTCGACACCCGCAACCAGAGGGGCTACTGCGACCAGAGAATCCTCCACCGTTGGCGTCGCCGGTTCAATAAAAAGCCCCTTAGCGAAGCCGAGATTTGCGTCCTTTTGATGAAGGGCCTGCTCACTGCGATGTGCCGCCTCCTGGCTCGCTTCGACGGCAGCCACATCCACCCCTGCATTGCCGTCTCTGTACTGGATCGGTCGTTCCGGGCGCTCCTCAGTTCCTTGGCAGGAGACCAGCGGCAGGATCATCAAGCAGAGCCAGAAGTACCTCATTACGCTCTCCAGTAGATGACCTCAGGAGCGGGCCGATGAGCCTTGACTCTGGACCGCAGGAAACAGCCCCTGAGGACGTAGAACCATCATCAACACCAACACCAACCCGAAGATCAGCATCCTGTACTCTTGAAAGTCGCGCAACTTCTCGGGCAGAACCGCCAGCAAGATAGCGCCCACTACGACCCCGACAAGAGAGCCACTGCCCCCCAATACAACCATGCACAGGATGATCGCAGACTCCATAAAGACGAAGGACATGGGATCGATGAAGCCCTGAATGTGAGCAAACAGCAGCCCGGCTATGCCGGCGAAGGAGGCGCCAATGCCAAAGGCCATCAGCTTGACCCGGGTGACATCGATACCCATCGAACGGGCCGCCAGTTCATCTTCACGAACCGCCCGCCAGGCACGACCCAGGCGGCTGTTATCGAGCCGCGCAGCGACCAACGCGATGAGCAGAGCGTAGCCTAAGGTCAACAGGTAGTAGTTCACCTCCTTTCCCCAAACCGTTACCCGCTGGTCCCACAACAACGGTCCGAGAAAGTCCAATAAGGGCAGCCCCTGATCGAGGGAGTAACTGCCGATTCGCGGCGAGGGGATCCCCGCGAGGCCCTTCGGCCCATTGGTCACCGAATCCCAGTTGCCCAGAACAATGCGGACGATCTCCCCAAAGCCGAGCGTAACGATGGCCAGATAGTCCCCTCTGAGACGCAAGGTCGGAAAGCCCAGCACCACCCCGAAGAGCGCGGCCAGCACCACCACGCAGGGGACCCACAGCCACACAGCCCACCAATATTGAGGGAAGCTGAGCGAGATCAAAGCAGACGAATAGGCGCCAATGGCATAGAAGGCCACGTAGCCCAGATCGAGCAAGCCAGCGAGGCCCACAACCACATTGAGGCCAAGGGCGAGACACACATATATCCCAGCCAGGGTGGCTACGTAGACCCAATAGGGGTCTCTGAAGCCGAGGGTAAAGATGAAGGGAAAAAGCAGCAGAGCGCCCAGCAGCCCTGCCCGAGCAGCGCCTGGCTCTGCACGAAAGGCTCGGCTCAGCCGATCACTCAGTTCAAGTCGACTGAGCGCGGCCCGCAGGCCAAGGTAAGCCACAACCAGCAACAACAGAAAGCCGACAAAGCTAAACGGATCGCGGATTCGCAAAGCGATAACTGCGGCCCCTAGAGAGAGAGCCTGAGCAGTCCAGACCAGCACCCGATTCTGCCAACCAAAGGTCACCCCTTGAGTGTACCGCAGAGCGTCACACAGCCAGGCAAAGGCCCTGAACCTCAGTAAGTCTGTGGCGGGTAGACTGGTCAGTGCCCCTGAACAATGCCAGTAGCCAGCCGCGACACCCGCGCGTCAGGATCCTGCTGTAGCCGCCGCAGCATGCCGATAGCTGCAGCTCGCTCAACGTCAATCCGCGCCAGCGCCCGAAGCGCATGGAGTCGCACCTCCGCAGCAGAATCATCGAGCCTGCTCAACAGCGGGCGCCAGGCCTCTGCATCCGCCGTCCAGCCCAAGCTCCTGGCAGCCATCGCGCGCACCTCAGGCGACTGATCGCTCAGAGCTGTCATCAACGCTGAACCCCACCGCTCGCCATCCCCACGCCAACCTATTGAACGGCAGGCCTCGGCGCGCACCGCAGGATCAGGATCGAGCAAAGCCAGCGCAAACACTGAATCAGCAGTCTGCGCGTCCCCACCGCGCATCCCACTGACCAGGACCAATCGCACTTGAGCTTCATGTTCATCGGCCAACAGTCGAGCTAGCAACTGTTCCCAATCTCCACCCAAGCCAATCAAAGTGCGCGCCAGCGACGCCCGAATCGCAGGCGGTTCTCCGCCAAACTGCAAGCGCTCCCAGATAAAGATGCGAGCCTCAGGAGCCATCAGTTCCGGTCCGACAAAACGCGGGCGTCCGACCCGATCCAGGACTGGCTCAAGAGCACTGACTCGAGCCTGCTGTTCGGGGCGATGGCGGAGCCCAACAATAAGCTCAGCCAGGAGCTGAACACGCCAGTCCTGGTGTTCGTACAGCGCGGTCAACTCAGCCTCTGTCGGCCTGTCAGCAGTCAGCAGGGCATCCCGCTGCAACACATAAGACGAACCGGCTACGTAGAGACCCAACAGCGCGTCGCTGATCGGCTCGACTGGCGGTGCTGCGTGCAGCGCAGGGGCCGCGACCAGCACCACAAACAGGGCGGTAACCAGAGCGCGGCGCATCAGGGTGCCTCCGGTAGCAGGTGGACCGCAGTCTCCCACCAGTGGGCCGCTGGGGTTCTGGTGGAATTACTGCCGCAATGAACCTCACCAAGAGCCATGTGATACATGGACCAATCGTCCACAAAGTGAAAGTTGATGTGCGGGGGCATCCGATCAGTGACATCGGCAATAAAAGGATCCTGGTCCTGCCCAGCTGCACTGCTCAGGCTCTCTCGCATAAAGGGATCCGCAAGAAAGACATCTGTCTGGTCTCCCCGGTTACTGACAAAGAGATTCGCCATCCCGGGAATCAAGGCGGCAACCAGGCCCAAGCAGCCGACCGGCTCCTCAAACAAGGCAGGCATCAACACCACCTCATCGTCGCTGAGGCCCAGCTCAGTCTTCATCTGCTCAAGCAGGGGATCCAGATAGTCCTCCTGGATCTCTTCATTAAGGAAGCGAAGCTGCTGGGAGTTCAAGAACGCCGCAACATCAGGCAGATCGTGACCACCTGGGAAGGGCAGTGAGTACCTGCCCAGGGGTGCACTCGGCTCCATCCCCTCTAGCAGGGACCAGGCCGATCGGGTATCGGCCCAGACGAACCGAAAGCCACGAGGCGCGCTGGGATCCGGCACAAAAGAGCTGACCTCGTCAATGTGGCTGACACACAACCAGGTGGTGTCGATCTCAAAGGGCCTCTGTACCCGCTGGCTGGCAAGGAAATCAGTCAGCTGCCGATCCGGATGGAGAAACTCTGCTCCGCCGTAATAAATCCGGCCGAATGGATAATTCACTCCATCCACGGTGACCGGCGGGCTGACCTCAAGGTTACCGAAGGAATCGAGCGAGTTGACCTGACTGCTATCGCCCCAGGTCCTGACCACCCAGTCGGGCCTGAGCAATTCCTGTTCGGGGTATTCGTCGAGAGACCGATCCCGAATGGAATCAACCACAATATCGTTGCGCAGACCTGGGGCCATGGTCCAGCCGAATTGAAACTCGTCCTGGACCCAGACATCGCCGTCGTAGCTGGGACCATCGATGGCAGTAAAGACCTCACCGAGCACCTCTTCATAAGCGCTCACCATCTGCCGGTTGTTGTAGCTGGGGCCTGCATCCAGCTCAAGCAACCAGACTTCCTCAGTCTGCTGCAGATGATGATTAAGAATCAACGGTGCCGCAGTCACATAGATCTCGTCACTGGCCAGCACCTCATCACCGTCATGCAGTTCCAGTCGCAAGCGACCGGCGACCAGAAAATCCTCGAACTCCACCCGGTACAGGACCTCCTCCTCGCCGTCTTCAAACGGTGCAACACTGTGGGCCTCGATGTAGCCACCTTCAACTTTACCGAGCACCACCTCCCCGTCTCGCCACACCCGGATCGCTGAAGTAGCCCCCTCAAGGACCATCCGGATCCGCTGCTGACGCTGCAGCCCGCGGAACAAAGCAGCGCTCAAGGTAAAGGAGCTCAGGTCGTTTTCTCCCTCGACCAGCGCAGCCTCCTCCCAATCCACCTCGCCATTCTCATTGTCATCGTCGAGATTCGGAATGCCTACAAGGCCCGGATACTCTCCGCCAGCGCCCTCTGCGTAGTCCTCAGGAAGAGTGAAGGCAAGCTCAGGGGCCAGGCAGCCCGACAGGAACAGGACAACCAGCAAGGCTGGCGCCAACCAGACATTCGCTGAAAGTGGCATCCCAACCTTCAAACAAGCCTCCTTACAGAAATCGCAGCTTGCGACCGGCGAAGCATCGCACCGCAAGGGCCGCGATTATAGGGCATTCCCGGGGACCTCCCGGCAACAATCCCATGCAGCCGGGCTCAAGCCCAGTACTGCTGCTTCATGCAGAACACCGAGCCACCCGAGAGCAGAAACTCGCTGGTATCGAGCTCGATGACCTCGAATCCAGCTGCAGCTAGGAGATGGGCGACCCGCGCACAGCCACGCTGTACCAGATAGTGCTTGCCGTCGGGACAGTGACCATTACACACCATCGCCATGGCCTCTTCTTCATGGACGGCCACGAGCGTCGGAAAGAGAGCCTCGAGCAACGCGTTGCCTGCCGCATCAAAGGCATCCGGAAAGTAAACAGCAGTGCGTTCATCGAGCACCGAAAGGCAGGTGTCGAGGTGGTAAAAACGGATGTCAACGAGCTTAAGCTGCACCAAGGTCACCCCGGTCCAGGCATGCAGAAATTCATACGCCTGCCGAGCACTCCGGGGACCTACAGCACCGAGGAGAGCGGCCCGGCCCGGGACCCAAAGAGCGTCACCAGAACCTTCAAAGCGCGGCACCAGATTCGGATTCAAGGGCTCGATATGCAACCCCTTGTTGGCAAAGAAGCCTGCCACATGAGGGACCTCGGCCTGGCGCCGCGCGGAGCGCATGATCGACGGGACCACTGCGGGACCTTCAGCCAACAGTCCGGGCGGAACCGGCAACACCTGGTTCGCTGAGAACACCAGATCCGGCAACAAAGGGACCGATTCAAGGACGTCGACTCCAAGCCCGAGTCCTTCATAGCAGGCCCGCAAGGCGAGCCACTGCTGTCGCGCTGTAAAACGATCAATCCGGCCGATATTGCCCCGCATGTGGGGATTACCGGTCGACTCCACATCGAAGTAGCCGGGATCCACCATCAAGATCCGCTGGCCAAGGGGGAGCTGAGGCAGTTCCTCAAGCGCAAAGTTCAGCTGCTGCGGAGAGCGAATCGGAGCTGAAGATGCGGCGTCGATGGATTCGATCTTGCTCACCGCGCCACTGCCGAGTTCTGCAATCAGTCGCCAACCACCAGCAACGGATAGGTGACGTTGGTCGACTTGCCGCTAAACGGCGGGAACTCAAGTGCATTGACCTCACGACTGATGCAGGTATCAAGAGCGGTGCCTGCATAGCGAGACGTCGTAACCCTGGCACGAGAGACCTGACCGCTCGGAGCAAGCTTGAACTTGACGTAGATCTTGCCCGAAAGATCCGGGTCGCGAGAACGCTGCGAACTGATGCAACGCTTAATCGCCTTATTGCTGCCAATGATGGTCTTGATAATAAACTCGTTAGGCCCAGTGGCCGTAGCAGCAGCACTCTTCTCCTTAGGAGCCTTGGGTACCGCACGGCGCTTGCGAGAGGCAGAGGCACTGGCGACCGAATCAGAGGCCCGACGGTCAGAGCTGCTGCCCGAATAGGAAGTCGTAGGCTCACTGCGCGCAATCCCCTGCCTGCTACTGCGGGTTCGCGAGGTCTGCGCGCTACTACGGGATCGACGCTGCTCGGTCGAGCCGATACTGCTGTTACTCGAAGCGATATCCTGCAGTTCTGCACGGCTCTCAGCAGACAGCTCTGGGAACACCGGCGGGTTGGAGCTACGCTTACTGGCTCGTTTGCTGCCGACCACAGTGGGGCGGCTGTCAGCCCGCGCCGCTGGGGCTGGATCTGCAGGCCCGGCAGGCTGCTCAGCCACCGCCGCAAGATCACTCTGCTCCAGTTGCTCCCCCCCGGGAAGAGCTTCTTCAGCCGCTAGATCACCCGCATCGCCGGCAGCCGCGAGAGCAGGCTGCCCAACAGCTACTGGGGGCGGGGGTGCAACTGTCGAACTGGCGACCGTCTCCACTGAAGTCTCCGAAGACGCATCGAGACTCTGAATCGCCAAAGCCAATCCACCACAGCCAATGCCCATCGCCAAGCCAAGCACCAAGCCGATGGGCTGCTTCTCAGGTAAGCGCCCCTTCTCGGTAACCAGTGCCAGCGCCATCGTCGAAGCTGCGCCGAAGCCGGCGAGGACATAGCCCACTGTCGACACCACTCCAGGCACCAGGATCACCAACAGCAGACCGACAAAGGACAAAGCGCCCATGAGGCCTGCGGTACCGAGCAGCGGCGAGCCGGGAGCCGGAGCCGGGCTTGGCAACGCAGCGGTCTGCACTCCCTGAACCACTCCGGGCACAGGCACCGAAGGCGGAACGGCTAGCGGGGCAGGACCGGGGGACTCCACAGGAGGTGGATAACTGTGCGGAGCAGTTGTATCGCTATCAGGCAGGCTAGGTACCGCCCCAGCACCTACCGCGCTCTGACTGGCAGCAGCGCTCAGAACCGGGCCGGTTGGAGATGGACCTCGATATACCTTAGTGGCAGGGCTATCGCTTGGCGGAATGGCCGAGGCCGGCGGTGGCGGTGGCGGTGGAGGCGGAGCAAGGTCCGCTCCACGCACAGCAGCTGAGGAGACCCCATTGTCGGCGGACACAACCGGATTATCGGCGGTAGCACCGGTTGGCGGCCTGAGCCCCGGAACCCCGGTACCCGGGGGCGCTGCTGATGGGGCTGCGGGTATAGCAGCCGGGACCACCGGAGCGGGCGGCCCAGCGGTCTGCTCGGGACCAATAGATGCTGCTGCGGCAGCAGGAGCCGGACTGGAGATAGCGCGCAGTTCCTTGGTCAGACTACCCAGCGACGGAAGGCCGCTACCGGTCATTTGCGCCAGCTTCTCAATGTCCTCTTGAGACTGCCCGGCTTGAGACTGCCCAGCTGCAGGCGCCTCGGACACTGGAGCAACCTGCCCCATCAAAGTTGAGCGGGCCGAAGCCGGGTTGTGCTGAAAGATGATGATCTTATGACCACATCGCTTACAAGTTGCCCGATTTATCTCCTTGACCAGCTTGTTATCAGCGATCTTGTAGACAGCTTGACAGTTGTCACAGACGACCTTCATGGGACTCCCTTGGGCGCGAGAGTGGAGCGATCGGGGGCAGCTTGAGCCGAGAGGAGGCAGATTTCTACGTTAGGGCCCGGTTCAAGTCAATGATCCGCAGCAATGCACGCCCCCGACACGCCCACGGCCTGACCAAGTTGAGCTAGTCTCCAGCGGTGTCTCACGCAAGGGCCAAACCGCGCAAGTTCATTGCCATAGCGGGCAATATCGGAGCTGGAAAGACCACCCTTGTTGACTTCCTGTGCCAGACCTACGGTTTCCGTCCCTTTGTGGAGCCCAATCTCCTCAATCCCTACCTCGATGATTTCTACGGAGATATGAAACGCTGGTCTTTTCACTCCCAGATCAGCTTTCTGTCCCATAAGTTTCGGCTGCACATGGAACTGATGGCTGAACCACAGACCGTAGTTCAGGATCGGACCATCTACGAAGACGCGGAGATCTTTGCCAGACATCTCCACAACCTTGGCTACATCGATAACCGAGACTTCAGGACCTACAATGACCTCTACCAAGCGATGCAGGAAGCTCTGGCTCCACCCGACCTGCTGATCCGGCTCACCTGTTCGGTGCGCTCGATCCGTAAACGGATTCGCAAGCGGGGTCGCCAGAATGAACAGGAGATTCCCAGCAGCTATCTCAAACAACTCAATGTTCTCTATGACCGCTGGTTCGACACCTACGATCTCAGCCCAGTGGTGGAAATCAATACCGAAAAGCTCGACTACATCTCCGACTTCGTCGACCGCCTGGAAGTACAGCGCGCCATGGAGCCTTTCATACTGTGATCACCAAACTGCTGCCCCGGTTGCCGCTTAGCTGGGCGCTGCTGTGGCTAATCGTGCTGGTCGCTGTTGGCTGCCCGAAGCAGCAGGCTCCTATGCCCGGGCCTGACCCTGCCGAAGGGGCTGCACCAATCGACACCCTGCTGCAGCTGCTGCAACGCGATCGATCCTCTCTCAGCCTCCCTGATGCCGAGCAGGCCGGCTACCAACTGCCCCTCCGCTCAGCCCTCATTGACGGAGCTCTGGCCCAACCGCTGAGTTTTCCTCCCTGGGCAGACCAGCGCGCGAAGATGTTGGATGACGCACAGAGTCCCGCTGCCCTGCTCAGCGCGCTGCGAAGCCTCTCGGCAGCCGGCTCCCAAGCCACTGCAGTCGAACAGCTAGCTCCCACCCGGCTGAACGGCACAGCACCGCCCAGACTGAGGACTCACTCCCCTGCACCCCTGCCTCGCGCGGTCTTCGCTTCGCAACAAGGGAAGCTACAGACTGCAAAGCTCCCGCTGGCCTTCACCAGGGAGCTGATTCAGCTGGCAGGGGTGCTGGAAGACATCGAACTCCATGCTGAGCAGTGGTACCAGTTGGAAGGTTTGATCCGACGCCCTGACCGGGCTGCTGAAGAGTTCTTCCTGGACCGCGACAGCGGTGAATATCGGTTCTTTACGCATCCAGTCGGAGTGCAGTTGGAATTCCTGAGCAACGCAATCTTTATCAACCACGGTGCAATACTCGACGACGCCGCCCGGTTACTGCTTGAACTGGAGCGCCGCATACCAGCCCTGGCTGAGGCCGCTAAAGAGTTGCCCCCAAGCGAAGGGCTGCTGCTCCACCTCAACAGTCGCTTCGGCCCGATCATCGTCGGCGGAACGGGCAGCGACCTGCACAAGGAAGACGCATTTCTGCTGATCGATCCAGGCGGCGACGATGAGTGGCACAACAACGCTGGCGCCACTGGTTCGCTCTCCTCCTCCCTCAGTCTGGCCATCGATCTGGGCGGCAATGACAGCTACCGCAATGAGCGAGGCCATGCTCAAGGAGCCGGGTTCCTGGGTATCGGCGCCCTGGTCGACTGGGGTGAAGGCTCCGATCGCTACGCTGCAGGGGCTCAATCACAGGGGGCCGGCTTCATGGGCTGCGGAATTTTATGGGACCGCGGCGGCAACGACAGCTACCGCAGCACCGGCTTTGCCCAGGGAGCCGGAGCCTTCGGGCTTGGGCTGCTGATCGACGAATCCGGCAACGATGTCGCCGCCGCTTCGGGCCGGGCTCAGGGCTTCGCCTCAACCGCAGGCCTGGGGGCCTACCTGGATCTGGCCGGAAACGACCAACGCAACCTCGGCGTGCCCGGAGCACCGCCTTTCGGCATCGCCAGCGGTGGTGGCCAGGGAGCTGGCTGGGGAACCCGGCCATTTCCATGGAACCTCGACTTAAGTCTCCATGGAGGCACCGGACTGCTCTACGACCGACAAGGAGACGACCGCAATTTCGCCTGGTCTATGGGTCAAGGCAGCAGCTGGTTCCTGTCGCTCGGGCTTCACCTCGACCGACAAGGTAACGACCAATACATCTGCGGACGAAGCTGCCAGGGCGCCGCAGAACATCTAGCCGGTGCAATCCTGCTCGATGGCGGAGGACAGGACCGCTATGAGAGCAGTCAACTGGCCCAAGGCGCTGCCGACGACCGCTCTCTAGGGGTTCTCTGGGATCAAGGCCTGGCAAATGACCAGTACCGGGTCGCCCTGCACAGCAGAGAGGCCGCGGCGGAGATCGGCCGAGGCATGGGATATGCCCGCCAACCTCGGGCTCTGGGGCTGCTGGTCGATGATGGCGGCGATGACCGCTACGACAGCACCAGAGAGGGGCTGGGCCACGCCCAAGCAACCCGAGACCCAGGCATGTCGCCGACGGCTATGTTCATTGATCTCGGTGGTAACGACAGCTACCTGGAAGGTCAGGCGCGACCTGGCGCGATCCCGCGCAACGACAGCACCTGGATGGCCAATGAGAATGCTGCCGGCCTCGACACATTCCTGTCCAGTCCCGGCTGGTCTCCCAACACCCTTGAGCCCGCCTTGGGATTCCCCCCCATTGCATGGCAGGAGGCACTGCTAAGCCCGGACCCTGAAACTCCAGAGCCAGGCAACAGGGCAGTTCCAGCTAGCACCCTGCCGGCACCACCCCTGAGCGAGGCGTCATTCACTGGACTTTCTGTGCGGCAACAATGGAAAGCCCTGCAAGACCGCTTCTACCAGCATGTCATCGCACCCGAGCAAGGGCTAAATCCCGAAGAATTGAACTTCGTGCGCAAAATCGGCGAGGAAGCCAACGTGATCCAACTGCGACGCGCCTCGGCCCGACTGCTGATCGCTCATGGCGAGACTGCTGGCCTCCGAATCCTCATCGCGACCCTGGAACATCCCAGTCAAGACAACCCGGGCGGCCGCCGGGGAACCGGAGCATTGGGAAGCTGGCTGACTCTGGTTACAGGAACCGGCGAGGACTTTGATGCGGCCCGCTGGCGCAGCTGGTTTACGCAACAGGGCAAAGACCACCCGCTGGCGGAACGCTGGCCAGCTATCGCGCGGCTTGAGGCCGCTCAGCTGGCTGCGCAGCGAGCAGACCCCCGCGCGCTGGCAGGCCTCTGTATAGAGGCCAGGGAGCTGCTCCCCGGCGACCCCTCCATCAACAACCGGGCCTCCTCCCTGGTCGGTCGCTGGGCTCAGGTTCTCGGCCACCCCGAGAGCCACGGGCTCCAGGATCCCGAGCTGGCCATCGAGTTGGCCGAGCTCTGGCTGAGCTGGCAGCCAAGTCGGGCCGCACCGTTGATCGCCCTCGCACAGGCCTGGTTCACCCTGGGGAACTTTGAGATGGCAGGCCGAGCGCTGGATAGTGTCGCGATTCTCGACCCGGACAACGCCCGGCTGCTAACCCTTCGCCGTGCTATGGAGCCTTGAGCATGGCCCTGTTCCTGGAACTGGACACCCTGCTCGCGGACCTGCCCCCGCTTGCCAACCTGCTGGACGAACTCGACCAAGTATTCGGCACCACCGTCCAGCTAAGCACCGAGCAGGCTCTCGATCTGGACTGTGGCGTTCGCCGCGCGAGCTGGTGCCCGTGGCCCGACGAGCGGGTCGAGATGTTCATCACCGGAGCCACCACCCGCGGCGCCGACATCATCTTAGAAAAGGCAAGCGGTGCACTGAGGATCCGCGTCTGCCTCAAGCCCCTGTCAACCTGGACCGACTGGCAGCTCGGGGTTGAGGCCGCCTGCGCCTTGAGTGAGATGACCCACTGCCCAGCCATCCAGGTCACCGGCGAGATGCCGGGCCTCTACGAAGCCGAAGAGCTAAGGCAACGACTGCTCGACGAGGATGATGATTACTGGCGCGAATGTGAAGATGGCGCCCAGGGCATTCGCAGCTCGATCATCAACCACGGTGAGATCGTTCGGATTGGCGGACCTTCCGGGATCGCGGCGATCGGACCTAGAACCTGGGACCGGAGGGGGCTTTCAGGACAGGACCCCGAACAATTAAGCGAACTCCTACTAGAGGCCATCCGCCACAGCATCGAAGCACGCGGTTTCGAAGGCTTTCATCTGGCCAATCCAATGATTCTCGACGGCCGTTCTGGCCAGTCCGTGGTTGCCCAGCTGATCGCCCCCGATCGGGCTACGCTATTGCGAGATCCTGAATTCATATTGCTCAGCGCAGACCTCGAGAGTGGAGCCGGATCGCCCCTCTATCTCCTGCCCTTCGAAGATCTCGAGCGCGCCTTTCCTGGGCGGCTCAGCTGGCTTGATGATCGCAACTGTGCCCTGGCGGCAATCCCTGCAACCAGCTGGACCCGACACATCGAAGAAATCCGGCCCATGCTCGCGGAAGTGGACTCGTTTCTAGCCCAACATCAACCAACAGAAGCCGCTCCCGAAGCCAGCTCTGCAAACCCGAGTGCAACGGTACGACGCTGGCTTCCCCGCAAGTTCTGGTAGCGTGATAGGAAGCAGCCCAGCCTGTCGAGGGTGAGGGCGCCAACCGACGGGGCTCAATGTTTACGGTCGCCAACCTGGGTCGGGTCTGTGACATGCTGGTCGCAGACGGCCTGATGCACGAAGGACAGGTCAAGGACGTAATGGTTCGCTACTCCATCCAGGAGAAGCGGATTCTGATCGACCGCCGCGGGCATCTGCGCAAGGCCCTCGGCCGCAGACGAGTGAGCTACGAAGTCGGCGAGATGGAGATCATCGCCAGCTTTGCCTTTCCCATTCCCAACCGAGACAACCAGAAGCTCACCGAGCACAACATCACAGAATGCGTCGCCCGCCACCTGAGCCTGCCTTTCTTTATTCCAGATCCCACCAAGCTCGACTACAAGCTGGTGACCAGCACCTTTCCAGGGCAGTTTGCAGAACGGCACCTGATCATCCCGATCCGCAAGACCCGCAAGGTTGTAACCCTGGCGGTCGCCAACCCCTTCGATACCGAACTGTTGGAAAGCCTCAACAAATACACCGGCACCGAAATCGAGCTGGTCCTGGCCCCCAAGTCAGAAATCCTCAAGACCATCATGGAGTTCCACGGCTTCAAGAAGTCTGTGGACCTGGCCGCAAAACAAGCCAGCGACGACCTCGGCGACCTGGGCAATCTGGAAGCCCTGGCCCGAATGAAGAGCGTCGAAGAACTCGACGCCTCAGATCAACCTGTTATTCAGGCGGTCTGGTTCCTATTCAACTACGCCTTTGACCAACAGGCATCAGACATTCACATCGAGCCCAAGCGCGAGACATCCGAGGTCCGCCTGCGCATCGATGGAGTGCTGCACCGCATTCACGTGATGCCGAAAGTAGTGCACCGGGCGGTGGTTAGTCGGGTCAAGACCCTGGCCCGGATGGACATCGCTGAGCATCGCCGTCCCCAGGACGGTCGCCTCAAGACGACCTTCAAGGACAGCGAGATCGAGCTGCGTGTCTCCGCTGTTCCAACCGCCTTCGGCGAGAAGGTGGTTATTCGCGTCTTTGATCCCGACGTCTTGACCCAGGAGATCTCGCAGCTCGGCATGTTCGCCACCGAGCAAGACCTGTTTGAGAGCTTCATTGAACGCACCAATGGCCTGGTTCTGGTCACCGGACCAACCGGCTCAGGCAAGACCACGACCCTCTACAGCACGCTGCAGTACCTCTATTCCCCTGCGGTCAACATCACCACCATCGAAGACCCGATCGAGATGGTCCGCGAAGAGTTCAATCAAATCTCGGTCCACAAACGCCTGGGTATTACCTTCTCCTCTGCCCTACGCAACGTCCTGCGCCAGGACCCGGACATCGTCATGCTGGGCGAGATCCGCGATCAGGAAACCGCAGAGTCAGCGGTACAGTCAGCACTTACCGGACACCTGGTGCTATCCACCCTGCACACCAACGACACCGCGACCTCCGTGACCCGAATGCTGGACCTCCGGGTCCTGCCTTTCCTGCTCTCTTCGGTCCTGGTCGGCGTAGTTGCCCAACGCCTGGTTCGCTGCATCTGCGAGCATTGCAAGGTGAGCACTCTGCTCACCCACGACCAGATCCTCTCCCTGAACATTCCCGGAGCTGAGGGCCGAGAGCTGCGAGTTGGCTACGGTGCTGGCTGCGCAAAATGCCGGGGAACCGGCTACCGAGGACGCACCGGGGTGTTTGAGATCATGCCCATCAATCAACACATCCGCGGCCTGATCCAGCAGCAAGCAGGAGCTGAGGCCATTCGTCGAGAGGCACTCGCCGAGGGCATGATCACCATCCGCGAGTACGCCATAAAGAAGATGGCTATGGGCTTAACGACCTACGATGAGGTCATTCGCGTCACCAGCGAGAGCTGAGCTGAGGCTGAACTTCAATCGAGCTTACTGAGCGCGACCCCAGCGGCCCTACGGACCTGACTGTGGGGGTCGCTGAGCGCCAGATCCTCAATGATTCGCCTCGCGCCCGCAGTACCAATGCTTGCCAGCGCCGAAAGAGCATAGAGCCGGACCTTGAATTCGGCGTGATAAGCCTGTGCCTGGAGGACCGGCAGGGCCCTGGCGTGACCGGCATGCCCCAACCCTTCGATAGCGCCGCAGCGCACCATGACGGAAATCCCCGGCTCGGTCAGCGCATCTACCAGCGGTTTCATGCCCTGCGCACCGCCCAGCTGGCCCAGAGTGGCCAGAGCGGCAGCCCGTAAGCGCTGACGGGCTACATCGCCTCCACCTGTGACTGCGATGGTGTAAAGCAGGCGCATCCCCTGAGGGCCCAGTTCGCGCCACTGATCACGAGTGGCCGCTGGCTTGCCCTTCAGAAACGAGACAACACGTCGCTCAATCTCGGCAAGCGTAAGCCTGGGGCTATCGCTCATGGCATCGCCCCCGACTCCCTAACAGACGTCCTACTTGCCTGCCGGGGGAGCCGGCACAGGGTCATTCATCTTCACCAGCTTTCGGAAGCGAGCATGCTCATGAAGGCTGCGCAGGTCAGGATCATGACGGGCGAAACCAAGCTCTGTAAAACCCAGCTCAATGGCCTGCTCCAGCATGTGAAGGGCCTTATCCTGCTCACCATTGAGCGCATACAGACAAGCCAGATTGTAGGATGCATAAACCGACTGTGGCTCAAGATCCAGGAGCTCCTCCAACAGCCCACGAGCCGCATCAAAGTCGCTACGACGATAGGCAGACAGGACCTCGCTGTTCAGCTCATCTGAGCGCTCCCACAGAGCCAGCTCCGCGTCAGAGGGAGCCTTCCAGCGCCGTGCGCGCCCAGAGGCGATCTTGTGAAACGGGACTCCTGGGGTGTCCTGATACCAATAGGCCACCGATGCCATGCGATCACTACGCTGATTATCGATGCCGTGATCCAGCAGCAGCTCGATCGACTCAGCAAAGGGCACCGGATCGGTCAGATGGAAGCGATACACACTGCTCCGAGCCTTGACCCGATTACCTTCATCCAGCGTCGTTCCTTGCACCGAGCCATCCACCTCGCCCAGACCGAACACATTGCCAAAGTATCCCAATACAGAGATAGCCCCCGGGCCAATCGCAGGGTTGCCATCAATGGAAAACCGCAAGGCTCCCGTACCCCACGCCCCCGGCTCGGTGTTCTGAACTACCAGGGACATACCCACATATTGGCCCCGACCACCAGCCCGAAGCACCGTCATAGGGGCGCCGACAGTAGGAGGATCGACCTGCGCATATTGTGCGTGAAAGTACAGAGAGTCCTTAGGCAGCGCATCGACCTTGCGATAGGCAAGCTCCCAGATCAACTGACGCGTCTCGTGATTGCCCTCATTCACCAGCTCAATCCTGGCTGCCGAGGCAAAGGGCATCTTCCACAGGCTAGTGAAGGATCGCCCCTGACTATGCACCACCAGCGGCAGGGACTGGAGGTTCTTACGGGCCCCGGGGCCTACCGCAAAGAAGTCGCCGATCGGAGCCTCTACCGAGGGGCCGCTGGCGCCGTCCCAGGTAATTCGAATCAAGATGTCACGCCAGAACGTGTCGGCGCCCTCCACCGCGATCCAGATGCGATCGATGACCCCCGGTCCGCTCAACTCAGCCAGAGTCAACGACTCGCCCGGCCCAAGCACGGCCTCGGCCTTAAGGTCGGCGGAAGAAGCCCGCATAGCCGTGCCCATAGCCGGTCTGGTGAGCGCATCGAGCAGACTGCTCGCACCCTGTACGGGAGCAGCCTTACGACCTCGGCGAGCCTCTGCCATTGCCGGAATCAGAAGCACAAGCAAAAGACTCAGGATGAGGCCCTTGCGACAGGCTAGAGAGAAGAGATGAGGCATGGGCGTGGGCTCCGGGAGCTGAGTCTGGGCGGACTGCGAGGAAGGCGCGCAGTTTAACAAATGCCTCCAAGCCCGTCTCAGTCCATGGAGTCGCCCTGTTCAGGGCGCTGCAGGGCCGCCAATTCGCGCTGCTCGAAAGCGGCCATCTGGGCCTGTTTCTGGCGCCGTCGCTTCCAGGTCGCCAGCAGGAAAACCCCCACAGCTAGTCCCCAGAACGCACTCGGTCCCCCCAACAGCGGGACCAGCGCGTGCCAAATGCTGAGGCGGCGACGCCAATCGGCCTCCAGCTCGGCCAGCGACCGACTGGTAGCGGCGCGAACCGCAGCATCCAGTTCTTGTCCTGCGGCCAACCGCTCGATAAGAGAAGCGAGCGCGCCTTCTTCGAGGCGAAACAAGTACGCAACAAAATCCACCGACTGTAGGTAGGCAAGGTGCGCCAGCCCAGCATTCTTCGGCCAGGTCCGGGCAATATCCTGGAGCGGAAGCAGCGAGCCCCCCACCGCTGCACGTACCAAGGCCGCCTGATCAGAGGGCCGCATCTCACCAGCAAAGAGCATGGCCACTCCTTCCTGGAGCCATCTGGGCGGACGGCCCTGGGCAAACAGGCGTCCCACCATGATGTGACACAGCTCGTGGACAAACGTCTTCTGAATCGGATCCGGGCCAATATGTGGCAGGCCGGTTCGCAGATAAATCTCACCTCGTGCCGACCAGGCGGTGCCCACCGCCCAACTGGGCGGCGCGGCAGGCTGCAGACTTGCAAAGCTCGCAGCATCCCGAACTAAGATCACATCAACGCGCTCTGGGATCGGAGTACCGGTAGCCACCGACACATAGTCCACCGTTGACGGGCCGATGTCAGCGATTGCCTGGGCCAGGCCCGCATCATCATCACGGTAGTAAATAATGAGCGACTCGACCTCGATGCTGGACCAGCCCTCACCGGCTGGCGCCTCAGCAGCGACAAGACTGGGAAACAACAACAGGCCGCAGGCCAGCTGCAACACCTGCAGTGCGCAGTACCGCAGCGCTGCATAGCCAGCCCTCAAGCTACGGCTCGCTTCAGGCCGACGGACCGGCGTGCCACTCCTGCACTGAGAGCACCTCATAGTCGTGCTCGCCAAGGGCAGCGATCCCAGTGACCATGGCCTCTGCTGCGGCCAGGGTCGTCAGACACGGAATATTGTAGCGCAGCGCCGCCATCCGAATCGCTCGCTCATCGAAGCGAGAACTCCGTCCCATGGGCGTATTGACAATGAGTTTGACCTCATTGTTCTTGACCCGATCAACAACATTCGGACGCCCCTCATTCACCTTGAAGACAGTCTCACAGGGGATCCCAGCCGCGTTCAGAGCGGCAGCAGTCCCGCTGGTACCGATAAGTTCAAAGCCCAGCTCTACCAGGCGACCGGCGAGGTCGGGCAGGCGCTGCTTGTCGGCGTCGTTCACCGACACAAACACGGTCCCATCCCTTGGCACGGTCTCACCACCGGCCATCGTCGCCTTGGCGAAGGCCTGACCGAAAGACGGAGCTATGCCCATAACCTCACCGGTGGACTTCATCTCCGGACCCAGCAGAGGGTCGCTGCCCGACAACTTGCGGAACGGCAAGACCACCTTCTTGACCGAGAACATGTTCGGCACCGGCTCGCTCGAAAAGCCCAGTTCAGGAAGGCTCTTGCCGATCATCAGTAGCGAGGCCAGCTTGGCCAGCGGCACGCCGATGGCTTTGCTCACAAAGGGCACGGTGCGAGAGGCCCGAGGGTTGACTTCGAGGGTATAGAGTTGGCCCTGATGAATCGCAAACTGAGTGTTCATGAGGCCCACCACACCCAACTCTATGGCGAAGTTGCGCACGGTCTCACGCATCTCATCCATAAGTTCATCAGCGACTCCATAGGCCGGAAGTACACATGATGAATCGCCGGAGTGAATACCTGCCTGCTCGATGTGCTGCATGATCGCAGCCACCACCACGTTACCGTGCTGATCAGCGAGGCAGTCCACATCAATCTCATCGGCATTCTCGAGGAACTTATCGATGAGCACTGGACGGCTGGGGTCCAGATCGAGGGCATCGCGCATGTAGTGACGCAGACGCTGCTCCTCATAGACGATGGCCATCCCGCGACCACCCAGCACGTAAGAAGGCCGGACCAGCACCGGATAGCCAAGCTCGCCAGCGATAGCGACGGCAGCCTCAAGATCAAGGGCAGTGCCACCATGGGGAACCCGAGCGCCGATCTTCTTGGCCAGATCGAGGAACTCATCACGATCCTCAGCCCTGTCGATAGACTCAGGCGGTGTGCCGAGAATCGGGACCCCGGCCTCTTTCAAGGGCAACGCGAGCTTCAGCGGGGTCTGACCGCCGAACTGGACGATCACACCCATAGGTTGCTCGACTCGCATTATCTCCAATGCTGACTCCAGCGTCAGGGGCTCAAAGTAGAGCCTATCCACCATGTCGTAGTCGGTTGAGACGGTCTCGGGATTCAAGTTGACCATCACCGTCTCAAAGCCAGCCTCGCGAAGAGCCAGGGCTCCATGGACGCAGCAATAGTCAAACTCAATGCCCTGGCCGATGCGATTTGGACCGCTCCCCAGAATCACCACCGTCTTGTTGGGGTCACTGTCGTCAGGGAGTTCCGTCTCATCACTCTCGTAGGTCGAATAGTAGTAGGGAGTCTTAGCCTCGAACTCAGCGGCACAGGTATCTACCGCCTTGTAGACAGGACTCAAGCCGGCGCTCAATCGACGGCTTCTCACCTGCTGTTCACTGGCACCGAGGAGATGGCCAATCTGAATGTCGGTGAAGCCATCCCGCTTGGCGAGCCGCAGGTCCTCATCCTCAAGCTTCTCTAGGGTCGCGACCGAGCGCAGGTGCTCCTCCCGCTCGACCAATTGCAGCACCTGGTCGAGAAACCAGGGATCGATCCCGGTGTATTCACGCAATTCTGGAACAGTCATTCCCAAGCGCAGCGCATGACGCAGGAAGAAAATATTGTCTGAACGCGGGCGACTCAGCCGCTCACGGATCATTCGCACCAGATCGGCTCGAGTCTCCGGGCCCAAAGAGCTATCTACCTCAATCTCATCGTGACCGTCGGCACCCAGGCCGTGGCGCCCCTGCTCGAGACTGGCAAGACCCTTCTGCAGACTCTCTCGAAAGGTCCGCCCGATGGACATCACCTCACCCACCGATTTCATCTGGGTGCCAAGGGTGTGATCAGCATCGGGAAACTTCTCGAAGGCCCAGCGCGGGATCTTGGTGACCACATAGTCGATACTGGGCTCAAAGGCCGCGGGAGTCTTCTTGGTGATGGCGTTGGGAATCTCATCAAGGCGATAGCCCACCGCCAGCTTGGCGGCGATGTGAGCAATGGGAAAACCGGTCGCCTTAGAGGCCAGCGCTGAAGAGCGCGAAACCCTCGGGTTGGCCTCAATCACCACCATCCGCCCAGTGCGAGGATTGACTCCGTACTGAATGTTAGAGCCACCGGAGTCCACCCCGATCTCACGAATGATGGCCAATGCCGAGTCTCGCATGCGTTGGTATTCAAAATCACTCAGAGTCTGCGCTGGAGCCACCGTAATGGAGTCACCGGTATGCACCCCCATCGGATCAAAGTTCTCAATGCTGCAGACGATCACCACGTTGTCCTGGAGATCGCGCATGACCTCGAGTTCGTACTCCTTCCAGCCGATGATGGACTCCTCAAGAAGCACCTCGCCAACCGGAGAATTTCGCAGGCCCCAGTCAACGATGCGCTCGAACTCCTCGCGGTTGTAGGCGATACCACCACCGGTACCACCCATGGTGAAGGAGGGGCGAATGATCGCTGGGAAACCGGTCTGCGCGACCAACCGCTCGGCATCTTCCATGGAATATGCGAAGCCGCCTCGGGGCATCTCCAGGCCCAGCTTGTCCATGGCCTTCTTGAACAGGGACCGGTCCTCAGCTTTGTTGATCGCCTCCAGATTGGCGCCGATAAGTTCGACGCCGTACTTCTCAAAAACACCGCGCTTGCCCAGCTCTACCGCACAGTTGAGCGCTGTCTGGCCGCCCATGGTAGGCAGCAGCGCTGAGGGTCGCTCACGGGCAATGATTTTCTCCACCGCTTCGGCAGTGATCGGCTCGATGTAGGTCCGATCTGCCAGGCTTGGATCGGTCATCACCGTAGCCGGATTAGAGTTGATCAGAATGACCTTGAAGCCATCGGCGCGAAGCGCCTTACAGGCCTGGGTTCCCGAGTAATCGAACTCACATGCCTGACCGATAACGATCGGGCCGGAACCGATGATAAGAATCGACTCAATATCGCGACGACAGGGCACTGGCCAAGGTCCTTTCGTTCAGCTGCCTGAGAGGCAACAAGCTGCGCCCCGGGTGATAGCCCTTATCAGGTGGCTCCGCAAGAGTTCGACGGCGGAGAAAAGCAGGATTTCTTAACCGAACGCTGCCTCCGCGCCTCAACGCGGGGCAAAGGCCACAACAGCATCGTCGCCAACCTCAAGGCTAACGGGCAATTCTCTTGGCAATCCGACCCGAATCCGTCGCAGCAACCCTGGGCTACCACTCGCGGAGACCGTCTCGACCTGCACCGAGGTCACCTCATCTACCGCCGCACGAAGCACTGGGGCAGGACCCTCGCCGGGAGCCGCGAACTGAACCAGTACGTCATCCCCTGGCCCGTATGAACCGGCCACACTATCGGGGACCATCGCCCACAGCACCAACCTGCGGTCATCCATAAGGCGATAGGTCGCTTCAGGGCTACGAGGATTCCAGCTGCCACCGACGAATGCATTCACCTCAATGATGCGACCCGCAACAGGGCTGAACAACTGGGAGGCCTTGATGGACTCCTCTAGGATCTGCACCTTATCGACCAGATCCTCATAAAGTCGCTCATTCTGTCGGTCCTCAGCGAGTCGCTCAGCGGTCCGCGACGCAGGCTTGCGATTGCGCTGCTGCAGAATGGAGAGGGCGACCCGAGTAGCCTCTTTCTGGCCACCCTCCTCAACCGCCCGCTGCAGACGACGAAGATCCGCGTTCTTCTTGCTCACCTGAGGTGCGATCTCTGAACGCCTGTCGCGAGCTGAGCGCTCCAGATAAGCTGGCGGCGGACCACTGCGAGAAAGTCGCGTGCTGGGCAATGAGCGACGCGCCCGATAGCGCTGGGCACGCACCTCGCGCAGCTGAACCTCCAACGACTCAGCTTCCAGTCGGCCGAGAAACCGCCCGCGCTCGACCCAATCTCCCACCTTGGCACCCAGCTCTTCGATGGTTCCTGAGCGGGCGAAGCTCACTTCGTGGTAGGTCCGAGCGTCGACCAGAGCCTCCACAAAAAAGCTGCCTGGGGGGGCCCCTCGCACCTTCAGCTCAGGCTCGTCCACCGAAGCCGAAACCCGACCGACCTGTTCCTCGATCTGTTGGGCGCAAGAAGCGGCAGTCGTCACACAGCCAAGCGCCACAAGCCTCAACAGATAGCTGGCCAGTACCCTGCTCAAAGCGCTCACAGCCGCAGTCCTCAAAGACGCACTCCAATGCGAAATCCAGGGATCGGCAATACGCTAGGAATGGCGACCCCGCTGCGCAACACGATAGCCGGCACCAGTCCCAGACCACCGCTGGCCCAGAACCCGGAAGGAGCGTCATAGCGCAGCCCCAGGCTGAGGTAGGGCAACAGGCGCCCGGTACCATCGGCCAGCGAAGCGTAGCCACGTTCATCAACCTCCTCAGCCAGGGAACCCACCACCAGAGTCAGCCCGACCCCGACCAACGGGGTCAAGCGCCATGGGACCGGCAGCAGTTGCGCCTCAATGAAGAGGCCAAAGGCGCCGGATTCCTGACCGCCTCGAATCACCATCAGGCCGCCCAGGCCGGCGCCTATCGCCACCAACCAGTGGGGTCTGGCCTGGACCACACCGCCCAGGCCCAGGCTCGGGCCAAACAGCCCCAATCCAAGCGCGGCGCCACCACGAGAACGAGGGTTTCTCGGATCGGTTCTGCGTTTGGCAGGCGCCGTCGACGAAGGTGACCTGCCCTGCGGCGGCGGTGCCCGACTGCCATGCTCCGCCGAGGCAGTACTCAGATCGGAAGAGGGCGAGCCTGGTGAGGCACTAGCCCCGGCCTCTAGTGCGGTGGACGGCTGCTGCCCTGGCTCGGCTGCTGCAGCGGGGGGAGCAGCCGCGTCCAGGTCGCTCATCGGGGGCGACGCTGCACCCTGGAACTTCAGCAGCAGGAAGGTGACCTCCTTGAGATAGTTGCGCGCAGAGAGGTGCTCAGGATCATGGCGAATGGCCTGCTGGAAGAGTGAAGCTGCAGCCTCAAACTCGCCCCGAGCAAACAGCTCATGACCCTCCAGAAAGACCCGCTCGGCGGCAGCGCGGCTGGCATGAGACAGACTCGGCGCGCAGAGCAGCACAGAGAACAACAAGAACGGCCCGAGATGAAACCTCATGACATCAGTTTACTTCGAACACGGCAGCGGTTTCGTCTACACTCTGAATCCCCATGAAAAGGCCTCCATATTCGCTGCTACTTGGCAGCTTCCTCTGCCTTACCCTGGCACCCTCCAAGGCCCGTTCCTATGGTGAAGGCACTGGGGCTGGCCCGAGCCTGGAGGAGCGCGCAGTCCACCTGTTCTCAGACCGCCTGCGGGTTGACCCCGACGCTACCGATAGCAGCTTCTCGGACTTCCCCGCAGTGCGACCGCTGGTCTACAACCCTGACCTCGCAGAAGCGGCCCGCTTCCACGCTGAAGACATGGCGGTCAACGATTGCTTTCAACACCAGAGCTGCGACGGCACTGAATTCGCGGCTCGTCTGCAGCGCTTCTACGAGGGCATCGCATTTGGCGAGAACATCGCCCTGGGCTCGCCTGACGCTGAGACCGTGGTGTTTGATGGCTGGCTCTACTCACCGCCCCACCGCGACAACATGTTGCTCCCCGATTGGCGGGAGTTGGGGATTGGGTTCGCGGTCAATGACATCGGACAGCCGCTCTGGGTCCAGAACTTTGGCGATCGGGTCGAAGTAGACGAGCCCATCACCACCTCGGCAACGCACTGGCCCCTGCGCGGGTCACTTAACCAAGCCCTCGACTTTTATCTGGCGATCTACGACCCGCAAGGGGCGCCGCAAGGTGCGGAACTTCACCTTCACGACCAGGTGCTGGAGATGAACCTCGATCGGGGCAGCGATGGGATGGAGACCTGGACTGTACAGAGTGAACTGGTTGACGAAGGCTGCCCAGAGTATTTCTTCGTCGTGACCCGGGAGACTGGAGAAACTGTCAGCTACCCCAGCAGCGGCTCCCTGACCGTCCCCATCGATGATGCGGAGTGCGAGCCGTGGACGGAGACCAGAAAGGCCACTGCTGAGACCGCGACTGGCTGTCCGGCGAGCGGTCAAGAGAGCCGCGTCAGCGGTCGGGGCTGCGCCAGCAGCCCCGACGATGCAGCTGGCCCGGGCGAGAATCTGGACCGGGGCGATGATTACGCAAGCTGCGCTGTAGTGCCCGGCTCGCAGGGCGGCAACTGGACCCTGGTGCTGGCCGGATGGGTTCTGATGCAGCGGCGTCGACGTGGGCAGGGGCGCTGAGGCTCAAGCTACTACTGCGGGGGCTGAAAAGCTCGCTGCAAACAGAGCCTCGATGGCCGCTTTCCCAGCAGCGTTCAAGTGACGGGTGCCAGTGCCACAAAAGCGGGCACGAACAATCCTCGGCGGATCACGCTGCTGCCACTGTGAAGAGGACTGTTCCCAGCGATACCAATGCTCGCGGAGTTGGTCGAAGGCCAGCAACTCCTTGCCCCACATCCGCGCGAGTTCTCCCGCCCAACCGGTTCCCCCTCGCAAGGTGCCATCGTCCCGCAACTCCCCGACCACAAAGACCTGCTCAGCCTTATGCACCTGGTGCCACTGAGTCTGCAGAACCCGCCGCATGGAGTGACTTCGCTGCAGAACCCGAGACAGCCGTCGATTGGCGTAAGCGATGGAGACATCACCCTTACGAAGCTCCAGCTCACTGAGCACTCGAAGGCCCCGAGTTCGGAACGGTTCATGACCCGGGTAGCTGAAGTGAACCTCATTCAGACCGAAGCGCTCAGCGCATTCTCCAAACCGCGCTTCGCTACCCACAGCCCCGCCTGAGAACAGCGTGCAGGCGGTCGGCTCCAAAGACTCAGGAGACATTCCAGCCCCCTCATCACCAGGTGCACGCATAAAGGTCGAATCCAGCAGAATCGGCTCAGGAGAGAGCTGCCCTCCGCTAAGATCCCGCACCTCGACCTGGGCCCCCTGAGCGCGAATCTGCAACGCGCGGTCGGCAAGGGATGAAATTCCAGAAAGCAGTCCCGGTAGTTGCTCCGGGCCAAGCTGATCTGCGGCCCTGCGGCTGGTAGCCGAGAGCCACATTCGCGCACCATGAGCCCAGGCCAGGGCCCGCCAGGAGGCCAACTGAGCACGGGGCGAGCGCTGCCAGTCAAGACCATCGACCAACATCAAGCCGGGACGGAACTGAGCATGCTCTGCGAGTACCCCAAGGGCAGAGGTGACCCGCGCGCTGCTGCAGTCCGACCTGCCATAGCTCTGCACAAACAGCCGTCGGTCAAGGGCCTGCCGAGCAGTATCAGAGACCAAGCCACGACGCTGCCGGTCGGCCAGTAAAGCCGCATAACGGGCGCGGACTTCACTGCCACGCTCACCGACCGCAACGTGCAATACAGCTACCTCGCTGAGCAACGCATCAAGCCCCAGCTGCGCCAACAGCGCGGACTTCCCCAGACCCGGAGGAGAAAAGATCAGGCCCAGCTGGCCTCCATCAAGGACAAAGCCCTTTGGCCCGAACAGAGATGAAAGGGGGCTGGCGGGGCTCACCCCTGCCTACCTCTTGTTCTTGCCGGCCTTCTCCTTGGCCGCCTCATGATCGGCAATGATGGCCTCAGACACCTGCTTGGGCACCTGAGCATAGCGACCGAACTCCATCGTGAAGCTAGCCTTGCCCTGCGTCGCTGAACGCAAGGTCGTTGCATAACCGAACATCTCGGCCAGGGGCACATCGGCCTCGACTCGGGCGAAACCGTCCTCCTCCTGGCTGCCGCTGATCTGACCGCGGCGCTGAGTCACGGTGGCAACCATCGCGCCGAGGAACTCAGCGGGGCCTTCCACCTCAACCTTCATAACCGGCTCGAGAATAACTGGCGCGGCCTGAGGATAAGAAGCTCGGAAAGCTCCTCGCGCAGCCTCCTGAAATGCCACATCGCTGGAGTCGACTGCGTGATGACCGCCATCCATTAGCTCAACCCGAACACCGCGCACCGGGAAGCCGAGCAGAGGACCCTTGGCCAGCATTGACTTGAAGCCCTTGTCCACCGCCGAGATGAACTCCCTGGGGATGTTGCCGCCCTTGACCGAGTCCTCAAACTCATAGTCGGCATCGGCGCAGGGAATGAGCCTGCCCATCACCTTGCCATACTGGCCCGAACCGCCAGTCTGCTTCTTGTGGGTGTAGTTGAAGGCCGCTTCCTGGGTGATCGCCTCGCGATAGGCAACCCGCGGAGGTGAAGTGGTCACCTCAGCGCTGTACTCACGACGCATCCGCTCAATGTAGACATCAAGATGCAGCTCACCCATGCCGGCAACGATGGTCTCATTGCTCTCGGGATCCAAGCTGACGCGGAAGGTCGGGTCTTCCTTGGTGAAGCGCCCCAGCGCTTTGGACATATTGACCTGCGCCTTGCTATCCACGGGGGTGACCGAAACCGAAATGACCGGGTCCGGCACGTGCATGGAAGACATGACACAGGAGATGGTGCCGTCGGTAAATGTATCGCCGCTGCGGCAATCGACACCGAATATAGCGACGATATCGCCCGCGGCAGCCTCCTGAATGTCCTCCATCTCGTCAGAGTGCATCCGAACCACACGTCCCACCTTCAGGCGCTTACCGGTTCGAACGTTGGTGATAAAACCATCCCGCTTAAGCGTACCGTGATAGATGCGCAGGTAAGTGAGCTGCCCGTAACGCCCGTCCTCAAGCTTAAAGGCGAGCATCACCAGCGAGCCTTCTGGATCGCAGGGCAGGACCTCTGCCTCACCTTCATCACCAGCATTGCTAAGGGGCAACATCTCGTTGGTTACGTCAGTGGGGTTGGGCAGATAGGAAAGCACCGCATCCAGGAGCGGCTGGACACCCTTGTTCTTGTAGGCAGATCCACACAGAACCGGGCAGAGCTGCAGGCTGATGGTCGCCTCACGAATCGCAGTCTTAAGGAGTTCTGTGGGAATGTTCTCCTCGAGCGCGGCCTCCATCAGTTCTTCACTGAACATCGACACCGCATCGACCAGTTCCTCACGGGCCGCTTCGGCAGCGGCCTGCATCTCCGCAGGGATCTCTTCAATGCGCAGGTCCTCGCCATTCTCTCCATCAAAGTAGATGGCCTTCATCTCCACCAGGTCCACCACGCCTTCATGCCCGGCCTCAAGACCAATGGGCAGCTGCAGCATGACCGCGTTGAGGGCCAGCTTCTCGCGAAGCTGTTCAGTGACCTTGGCGGGATTGGCGCCCGAGCGGTCACACTTGTTCACGAAAGCCAGGCGGGGCACGTTATAGCGACGCATCTGACGGTCTACGGTGAGACTCTGGCTCTGCACACCAGCAACCCCGCACAGGACCAGCACCGCACCATCAAGAACCCGCAGAGCGCGCTCGACCTCAACGGTAAAGTCCACGTGTCCCGGGGTGTCGATGATGTTGATGTGATGGTCTGCCCACTCGCAGTGAGTGGCCGCCGACTGGATAGTAATACCCCGCTCGCGCTCCAGTTCCATCGAGTCCATCTTGGCGCCGACCCCGTCCTTACCGCGCACATCGTGGATGGCATGGATTCGATTCGTATAGAAAAGAATGCGCTCAGTGAGGGTGGTCTTACCCGAGTCGATGTGGGCAGAGATTCCGATGTTACGCCGGGATGCGAGGTTTTCAGTCATGGCAGCAAAGTCCAGGAGTGACAGGAGATGGAAGGATCGAGGCAGACAGCCCACCCCGAATCAGCGCGCCTTATAAGAAGAACAGGCAGGCCGGTCAACCAAGAACGCACAGGTCGCTAATCGCTGGGCCACGGGACACGGGCTGGGAGCAGCAACGGCTACCCCTGTGACGAGGCAAAAACTCGCTTCAGTTACAGAGCCTCACCGACCAGGGAGAGTTCCCTTAGCAAGGTATCGCTGCCCAAGCCTTTGAGCTTGTCGACAGCGAGGACCGCTGCATCAGCCATATTGGCGGCAAAAACGACGTATTCACGCCCCTCACCATCCACATCAACGCAGACCTTGTAGGCATACTTGACCCCAGATCCAGATTGCTGACCAGCGAGGCCAGTCCGCGACTTGGCAACTGCGATCCTGTCATTGGCAGATGAACGAACCGACGGATCCGCCTGTTCACCCCGCCAACGAGCCGGTATGCCCCGACGAACGCGATAGGCGCGGACATTCTCTGGAGTCACCCCGGCCCGATCAGCAAGCTCTCTATCCGAAAGATCGCCCAACAACTCCAGATAAGGATCCAGCTTCGACGTGCGCCGACGGCGCATCTTGCGCCGGGCCTTTCGAGCCGGCTTGCGAGCAGCCGGCTTGCTGGCCTGACGATGGTTCAATTTGGCCTGCAGAGCTTCGGCGGTCTCACCTCGGAAGGCCGCTGGAATGCCGCGACGCATCCGGTAGCTGCGGACGTTCTCCACCGTCACCTCAGCCTTGGCGGCCACCTCCTTGTCGGGAACCAAACCAATCAACTCGGCAAAGCCATCCAACTTGGACTTACGGGGGCTAAACGCTCGAATCCGTTTGCGCACCATCCTGACACCTATCCGCTAGCGAAACGACTCGATGATCGTCCAAGGCTCATCCTTGTACTTCTCCGCATCTCCGTCAGGCCACGGCTGAGCCGTTACCCGATACCCCGAGCCCGCAACATCGGCCTCGGGAACCAGCACTGAGCGCGTCGCCCAGACATCCTCTTCAAACACAAACAACTTCTTCTGCGTCCACCAGATGTTGGCCACCAGGGCGCTGACGCGCACGTCCTTACCGACCACCTTGACCCCGCCCGAGGTCGGCAACTCCGTGTCACCAAGCCAAGTCAACGGAATCGTAGGCTTGTAGTGATAGATAAACACTGAGTCCTGCCAGGACTGCTCAGAAAAGGGTCGCTCGTAGCGAATCCCCAGGCCAAAGAACGCGTCAGGTCCGACAACCTTGACCACCGCTTCCGCCAACTGCCGTTCAAGATTGACCCGGTCTGAGAAGGTATGGGCATTGGCCGGGATCAAGATGTCGTCCATCACCTTGCCGACGGCGGCCTTCTCCCACAGATTCGAACCAAAAGAAGCCGCTGCGACAAGCATTGCGGCAACCACCGTCAGGATCACAAGCTTCTGAAACAAGGGAACTGTCAACTCTCTGAATTGGGAATCTGAGGGAGGCGAATCCTAACCATCGAACCCCTTTGGATCCAGTGCTTTGCCAACAAAGCTCGGCTCCCTAACAGGCCCATCCCGACCGGAGCACCAACTGAGCAGCGAGCTCGCAGGTTTAGCGGCCTGCAACTGGCCGGATCATCACTCAAAGACGCTAAAAATCCCCACCCGGTCCAACTCCTCTTCCAGCTGCTGTTCACCACCCTCCAACTCAGCTGACTGCCCCTTTGCAATCCCAGGGCTGCTTGAGTCACAATCAGCATCTGACTGCGACAAATCCCGCGTTGGGGTGTGGCGCAACAGAGCTGCTCCGCTGCTGGGAAGCGACTCTATCGCCTCGCTCTCCAGTGCCTCTGCCAGGATCATCAATTCGTCCCTCAGCCGCCCTCGAACCATCCGGGCGAGAAGTTCTGCTGGACTCTCGCCTCGTGAGGCTGCCACCGCACGCAGCGCGCGATCGCCCTCTACGTCAAGGTCCAGCCAGGCACCTGGCTCGCGCTTGGCACGCGCCAACGCCAGCAGCTGCTCCAACGTCTCTCCCAGAGGTAGACCGCGACGCTGCGATTCTGCGCGCAGCTCACGAGCAACCGATGTGCTCGATCGAATGTTGATCTGCTCGCTCTTCTCGCTCATGGGTCCGCCTCCAGGCTCTTCAAAACGCTATAAGCACTAAAGATAGCTGCCATGATAGCGTGGACGCTGGCTGCTTGCTATCGGAGTGGCTATCATCAATACAAAAGGTCCCCGGGATCTGCCTTTCCCTTGTCATCGAAGGCGCGGCACAGCATCATTTGCGCGTCGCTAGTTGGCGTAACGCCAGACACTCTCGTACTAGTGCACCTTGTCATGGAGATCGAAAATGCGTCTGACCCTATGCCTGCTCGCCATCGGCCTCATTCCCCTGACCGGTTGTGAGGTACTCGACCCCGACCCTGACGACGATGGTCTCACCACCGAATTCGAAGAGAGCATCGGTACCAACCCGCGCTTGGCCGACACCGATGGAGACGGTTTCGATGATGCTCTGGAAGTGCTGACCTACTTCTCGCCGCGCAATGAAGAGGACTACCCATATGAAGGTGAATACAGCCGCGGCCCGCTGATGAGTTCCTCTGACTGGGACGAATACACAGCAGACGATGGCTGGGACCAGGGCGATATCAGCCGAGGCTGGAAGGTCGAAGACCAATTCGGCCAGGAGCTGAAGCTGAAGCGGTTCTTTGGCAACGTCATTCTCATCGACATGAGCGCCGAGTGGTGTGGCCCCTGCCGGGTGGCTGCCGAGACCCTGGACGAGGAATACGACGACCGCAAAGAAGACGGCTTCGTCGTAATTCAGTTGCTCGTTGACGGACTGCAGATGGGCGATCGAAATCCCGATGGAGAGCGCTGGATCAACGAATTCGACATCACCTTTCCGCTCATCGAAGATGGCGAGTTTCATGCCTCTCAGCGCTACATTCCCAGCGGTAGTTTCGGCATCCCCAACTACACCATCATTGACCGGGAATACCGCATCCATACCTGGTATCAAAGCGGTGGCATGCCCCCGCTTGAGGTCATCGACGAGCTGCTCGAGGAGGACCGGCCGGAAGTCGAGTACAGCCTGCCCGACAACGCAGCAGAGCTCTATGAGAGCCTCGGCATCGAGCCGGGGTCCTGGATCTACTAAGGCCCAACTTGCCCTTGAAGGGCCGGCCCGCAGCAGGGCATCATGGTGCTGAATCGGCGAAAGGTATTGCCATGCAACGCTTGTCCATCCTCCTCCTAAGCCTGCCCCTACTGGCTACCGCTTGCGGTCCCACTGACACCGACGGGGATCTGCTGCTCGACGAATTTGAGCTGGCCATCGGCACCAATCCTGAGCTGGCCGACTCCGATGGAGACGGCTTCACTGACAGCACCGAATACCTGCAATACTTCGACCCCACTGACGAAGAGGACTTCCCCTATAGCGGCGGCTACCCACGCCTGCCCCTTCCCGATGACATCGACGACGAGGGCTTTGACGAAGGCGAAGTAAGCCGAGACTGGGACTCTGAAGACGCTGAAGACCAGCACGGTGAGATCGTGAACATCCACAAGTTCTTTGGCAGTGTGGTGGTCGTGGACATCGGCTCCGAATGGTGCCAGCCGTGCCGAGATGCTGGACCCGAAGTCGAAGCGGAGTACCAGGACTTTAAAGACCGTGGATTTGTGGTCCTCAACCTGTTGCTGGACGGTCTAACCCAACAGTCTGCCCCCGAGCCCGACCGTTGGATTGAAGACCTTGAGCTGACCTTTCCGGTCATCGCCGATCAGGACCAGTCCATGGCCAGCAACTACATCGACTCCTCGAACGGCAGCTTTTCCATACCCAACTTCAGCCTGCTCGGTCGCGACCTCGAAATCCACGCCAAGTACGTCACTTCTTCGCTGGATTGGAGCATGGTCGAGGACCTGCTCGACGAGGACCCACCGACGGTCGACTGGCCCTTGCCAGCCAACGCTGAGGAGATCCGCGAACAGCTGGGCTACACCAAGCTCGACATCGACTACATCGTTCCAGGCGAAGGCATCCCCGAGGCAGCGGGCTCTGCCAACATTGGTTCAAGCACCGGTAGCGGCGCCGCCACCGGCAGCGACTCCTCTACAAGCAATGGCGACAGCGGCAATTCGGCAGTCAATGAGGTCGCTCCTGGCCAGTACGCAGGGCCCCCATTTGGCGGCGGTGGCGCTGGCTGCAGCGTCCTGACCGGCAAGCCCAAGCCGAGTATCACATGGACCCTGCTCGCAGTGCTTGGACTGCTCTTTCCAAGGCGTCGGCGCTGACCTTTTGACGCGACTCTGCTCTACTCCTGCTCCTGTTGACCGTCCCGAGGTCTGACCCTCCTTCGTTCTGGACCACGCCCATGAATCTCTGCTCCTTGCTCCGCCTGTTTCCCCTGCTCGGCCTGCTGCTGTGCTGGTCACCGACGGCCCGCGCCGACGCAAGCTCGCTAACCAACAGCGCTGAAGAGGAGACTGAAGGCGAGACTGAAGACGAGACTGAAGAGGAAGCTGAGGAACTGCCGCCGTGGGCCACATCAGAAGAAGCCGAGAGCGAGAGCAAAGAAGACAGCAGCGAAGACCAACCAGCAGCGGCAACCGAGGCAGCAGAAGGTTCTGCTGAAGCTAGCCCTGCGAAAGAACCAGAGGAGCAGCAAGGCCAAGCTCCGAGCACCGCCAAACAAGTCACAGCCAGCCCGACTAGCGACTCCTGGAAGGGTGGCGGCAAGAGCGGCCTCGGCGTTCTCATCGGCACCGACAATGGTGCCAGCCTTAAGCTGTGGCCCAACCGCGAGAATGGCATCTCCATTTATCTTGCAGCACCGGCCCGGCTCAACGCCGTTAGCATTGGCGTCGGTTACCAACGACACCTCGCGGCGGTTCAGGTGCCGGGATCCGGGGTCCAGCTACATCCCTACCTGGGGCCTTCCTTTCGCCTGCGCGTCTTTGTTTACGACAATGGCGCGTACGTAGATGGTCAGCTCGGAGCAAACCTGGGCATGTCCATGACCGTGCGGGGAGTTCCCGCAGAGCTGTACTTTCAGGTGGTACCCGGCTTCACTTTTGGGGTGAACATTCCAGGAGTGGGGCTCGGCTTCGATGTGGGCGGTCACGTTGGTGCGCGCTTCTACTTTGGTTCCTGACACGACCACTGCCCCCGCACAGGCAAACTATTCCAGTACCGAGGTGAGACCCGTGGCAACCATTGACTGCACCAGCTGCCTGCCGGAAGGCGAAACCGAAGAGAGCTTCTCCAGGAACGCACTGAATTCCATGAGTCAGGGCCTTGGAGGCTCACAGATCCTAAAGATTGCCGGCGAGATCAAAGCGCTACAGGCCCAGGGCACCGAAGTCTGTAACCTAACTGTCGGCGACTTCTCGCCCACCCAATTCCGCATTCCCGACTCAATGACGGATGGCATCGGCCAGGCCCTCGCGGCCGGTCAGACCAACTACCCACCTGCGGTAGGTCTTCCAGAGACCCGCAAGGCAGTCCGCGACCTCTACGAGCGTGACCTCGGCCTGCGCTACAAGACCGATAGTGTGATCATGGGCAGCGGCGCCCGCCCGCCCATCTTCGCTACGGTTGCACTGGTGGTCGAGCCGGGTGACAAGATGCTGTTCGGCATACCGTCCTGGAATAATCCCTACTATGTGCATCTGTCCGGCGCCCAGGCCATCGCCCTGGCCACCGACGCCGCCAGCAACTTCCTGCTGACCGCCGACCAGATTGCGCCCCAGCTAGAGGGGGTCACACTGCTGTGCCTTAACTCGCCGCTAAATCCCTGCGGGACGGCCTACTCAGCCCAGCAGCTCGGTGAGATCTGCGACCTGATCCTGACCGAGAACAGGCGCCGCGCAGCAGCAGGTAAGCGCCCGGTGATGGTGATGTACGATCAGGTCTACTGGATGCTCTGCTTCGGCGAGACTCAACACCACTCGCCAGTATCCGTGCGCCCAGAGATGGCCCCTTACACCATCTTTGTCGACGCCATCAGCAAATCCTTCGCGGCAACCGGACTGCGCGTTGGCTGGGCTGTCGTACCTCCAGCACTCACCCCACGCTTCAAGGCCCTGATCGGTCACATGGGAGCCTGGGCTCCAAGACCGGCGCAGCTCGCTACCGCAGCGCTGCTGCAAGATCCAAGCGCAATTCGTCGCTACCACGCCTCCATGAAGACAGCGGTAGAGGCCCGCCTGAATGCCCTGCACCAGGGCTTCTCTGCAATGGCTGAAGAGGGCCTTCCTGTTCGCTCAATGGCTCCACAGGGTGCCATCTACCTATCAGTTAAGTTCGACATGCTAGGCCGGAACCTGGGCAATCAGAGAATCAATAGCGACGAAGACATTCGAGCCTTCCTGCTGAACGAGGCCGGCCTCGGGGTGGTGCCCTTCCAAGCCTTTGGGCTGGAGCAAGATAGCGGCTGGATGCGGTTCTCTGTGGGAGCAGTCTCCGTTGAGGAGATTTCAGCCGGCCTCGATCGAGTTCGTACCGCCCTGCGCAAGCTGAACTGAGCGCATCTTTCGCACCAGCTAGCAGGGCAACACTGCTCGCTCTGTGCGGCAACTCACGAAATAGCGGCTAGACCCCGGCCGATGGCCAACCGTTGGCTCAGTCTCCACCCCCATCAGGGTCGTCAATCCGAGGCGCATGAATCTTGCCCCGGCGAACATCATCTCGATCATAGACCTTGCTGTGGCCGTACTCCAGGTCGGCCTCGCCGCCCATCTCGCGGCTCGCCTGCAGTCGAGCGGCTCGGACACTCTGTGGGACATCGGTATAGGCCGGATATGGATCAAGATCGTAGACGTATGGCTCCTGTCCCGGGAGAGTCACTGAGAAGCTGGTCTCACCATCGCTCTCAATCACAATATGACCGTTGGCAACATGCTGCCGGCGACCTGTGTGCAGGTGATTGCCATCAAAAAGATAGCCCTCATCGTTCTTGGTCTGGAAGATGTCCGAGCCCATTGGCCGGCCCGTCCAATAGTCCTCCCAACCCAACAGGCGGCGAACCGTGTATTCATTGGGGTGCTTGTGGCCGCGGCCGCAAGAGATCACCCCTACCTGGGGCATGATCCGCTGCAAAAAGGGATAGGAACTGGACCACTGACTGCCGTGATGGTTGACCCGGTAGACCTCCAGCGGCCGCAAGTGGGCAAAGGTCGCTCCCTCGATGTTGTGATACCAGCTGCCCCAGCTCTCATGTAGATAGCCACTCAGGTCACCGCCCAGATAGACATCAAACTTCTTGTAGTGCAGCACCAGCACCGCAGAGAAGTCATTCTGGCTGGTGGTACCGACATCCTGCTCACGAATCACCAGGCCGCGACCCTCAACGCGGGCGCCTACGGCGAGCACCTCAACCCATACGTCCTCTCCCAGATCGATCTGCCGGTCCGGACCCTGCTGATCAAAGGCGAGGGTTGAGCGCCGCACCTGATTCTCTTCCACCCACTTACGGTAGGCAGAGTCGCCCGCCCCAGCTGCGTCGTAGTTGATGCCTGTATCGAGCAAGCGACCAATGCGAACGTTCAGGGCGTCCCACAGATAGAACAGCCCTGTCCACTCTTTTCCTCGACTCGAACCGGTGTGGTCTTTGTGATAGTGCGAAGGGATCAAGTAGTCGACGTCAATCACTGGCCGACCCGGTGGACCATCGTCCAGATGGTTGCGCAGATAAGGCTCAATGACATGACGAGCCTCGTTCCCCAGCTCACCGCTCTCGCCTGCATCATAGATAAGGACCTTGCGATTGCCCTTTGCGTCCTTGGGCCCCTCAATGATGGTGGCGTCACCCTGACCAACGTTGAGTACATGAACGCGCAGAGTGTTGGCTTCCGGTGCCTTGGTCAATGTACCCCTGGCACCGGGCCCCTTGCTGGCAGCCCCCGTCGCAAACAGGGCGAGGCTTGCGACAAGGCCCAGGCTGGCCAGTGACAAAACCCACCCGGACGGACGCCGCGAACCTGTCTTAAAAATCACCCCCTCCTCCTGCGTGGCCGGCGCAGCAGCAAGGTGGCGAGCAGCGCGGCAAAGGTCAGTGCTGGGGGCTCACCCGGCCCTGCCGTACAGCGACAGCCAGGCCCCGAGGCCGGGAGGTCAAGCTGACCGGAGGCGCAAGGGCCAACTTCTCCCGGCGTGCCATAGTTATGTTCGCCGTCGAGAGTAAACAGAGCTGGAATATCTTGGAGCAGAGAAGCCTCGCACCATTGAAAAGGATCAGCGTTGTCCTCATTGGAACTGGGATCGAACTGCAAGGTTCGACCCTTGCGCAGTCCGGTTCGGGTCATGTCATAGCCTGCCTTGTCAATGAGCAGCTCGCCAGCCGCACCATCGGGACAGCGCAGAGATAAACTTTCAGTGGTGCTGTCGGTCAGGGACACCGTGGTGTAAGTGTACTCATCCTCAGCGCAGGCCACTGCCTCCTCGTCGGCGGGGTCATCGCCACTCAGCAGGCAGCCCTTGCTAAACACCCGAGCCTCGCCTGCTTGCAGGACTGGTGCGCTAAGCTCCGTGCCGAGAAATACGCTCTGGGTGTTGTCAGGGATAAGCTCTCCAAGATCATCGTAGCGCTCCCGCACCAGCCGACAGCCGCTCAGCTCAAGCTCCTCTGCACCCGGATTGTAGAGCTCAAACCACTCGGCAAACTGGGGACTCTCGGCAGCGCTGGACCGATGCGGCGAGACCATCAGCTCGGTAAAGATGAGTTCATCGGCGGCCGGCCAGTTGCGTTGCTGACAGGCACCGGCAGAACCGGGACTGGCCTGCATAGTCGACTCCCCATCCCCTGCCAGCCACACCTGGTCAAGCGGCGGCAGGCACCAGCTGCTCAGCTCATCATTGCCCTGTGGATCTTCATTTCCGGCAAAGAGATTCAACGAACAACTGGTCCCCAGACAGGCCGGCTTGAAGCTCTGCCAGTCGTAGGGGACAGAGTCCACCACCTGCCCCCCACAAAGCAGGTGGAGATAGCCCAGCTCAGAGTTGGCCAGCGAGATCCCTGAGTAGTTGTAATCGGCGACCATCTGCTGGGAGCCGTCCAGTGCGCTGGCAACCGAGTCAGAGCTACCCTTCGCCAGCAAAGCGTAGTGACCGGTGGCCAGGAAGAGGGCATTACCAGCACCATTGATGATGTGGCTGCTCCAGTCTTCATGGGCGACATTCTCCGCGTTGATCTCAGCAAATGGCCCCTCCTGCAGAACGCAACCATGCAGGTCGCAGCCACCTGGACCGGTCACCAGCAACTCCAACCACTCCAGACTGTCGCTGCTGTCCGGTGGATCGATCATCAATTCGGTAAACAACAGGTCACCAGGCCCACAGCTATCTGCTGGGCTCTGACACTCATTGACCGCTCCCGGCGTAGAGAGCGACTCCAGGCCCAACTCGTCGTAGACGAAGGCCGTAGCTGGCGACAGACACCAATTGCCCTCCCAATCGTCATTGGCAGAGGCGTCCATCTGCTGTGGCGATAAGCCCACCGAGCAGGTGCCGCTACCAAGGTCGGAACACTGGGCCGCGAAGACCTGATTGTCGTAAACAACCTCATCGATGAGGACCCCCGCACAGCTAAGGCTTAGCCGCACCGCATCGAGGTTATTGAGGGTGATCAGGCCGTAGTCCAGATCGGAGGGGCGCTGACAATCACCAGCCTCATCAAAGACCACACAGGCGGTATCACTGGACAACAGGACAAAGGCCTGCGGCGCAACAGAGATACCGGATAGCGAAACCTGATCCCCCTCTTCCTCAAGAATACAGCCGCTAAGATCCAGCTCCGATGTGCTGGTGTTGAACAGCTCAATCCACTCTGAAGCAGCGGAAGAGTCGATGAGCAGCTCGCTAAAGATCAAGTCACCAGGCTGAGGACTGCTGTCCCCGGCATGCGCCACCAGCGACACCAGCAGCTGGGTTGCGAGGACCAAGAGCGTGACTCGGGTCAGCTGCACCATCAGAATTTCACCCGTGCGGTAAACAGAAGCTCCCCAAAGTGCCGAAGATCGTAGTCATCTGGAGTGTAGGCGCTATCTCCACCGAAGTCGCAGTCGTTGGGTGGATCGGGCAGATAGCGCCCTACCCGGCCTCGGACCCTGAGCTGGAGACGCTCATTGATGCCTTGCTGCAGCTGCACGTAGGTCTCAAGACCGCGTGATCCCTTGCTACCGGCAACGTCATCGTCCTCGTAGCTGAAGCTAGTCACCAGTCGCGTGGTGCGGCTCGGATACAACCTGCCCTGGATCCGCAACCGATGACTGGACTGCTTGACCAACTCACAGGCTCCACCACTGCCAGGGATTTCCTTTCCCGTGTCCTGAAAGCTATGGCTGTAGCGAACGACCAGGCTGCCTACCCGGGCGTGCTTCAAGCGCACCGAACCACCCACGCGGATGTGCTCTCCAGCACGCTCGTAGCTCCCGTCCTCCAGCTCCAGCTCGTCATCAGCTGCGAGACCGAAGACCTCCTCATCGAAACTTCCTCCGTAGCGCTGCTCCGGCCCGTTTACGAGCACATTCTGGTTCACATAGTCGCCAAAGAAGCGTAACTGCAGCCATTCAGTCGGGCGCCCTGTGACGCTACCTCGCAAACTCGCATCAGTGACATCGAAGGTAATGTTGCGACTGATGTCCAGACGTAGGTTCACGCGCAGGCTCTTATTGGGACGGAGCGTGGCCTGCAGCCGCAGACCCTGCTCATTGCGCGCCGAGTTTCCAGCGTACCGATCGGGCGCGGCCTCGGCCCGCGCCATCGGGTTTCCGTAAGCGGTGTCATAGTGTCGCAGCGACAGCGATATAACCCCCCAGAGTGGCTCAAGCTGAGCACGCACAAAGAATGCGTTAGCAGGGTTCTGGGCAAGCCAAAGCCCCCACTCCCCAGCCACACTGAGCAGGCCGAGACCAATACGACCGTTTATTCCAAGCGCCCCAAAGCCCGTATCGGACGGCCACCGCTGACGAATAAGGAAGGTATGGGGATCTTCGACCCCAGGAAGGGTGGTCCGATCCATCGACGCCCCATAACCGGTGAAGCCAAGATGGGTTCGGCGATTAAAGCGCGCGGTGAAGTTGCCGCCCACAAGACCGACTCGAAACACATTGGGCAAAGTCATGTAGCTCGCCCGCTTGCCATCTACCCAGACCCGCGGAGCCTCGACCTCGGCAGTAGCCGCATCCAGTTGTTCTCCAGCGGCCAGCCCAACAAAGCTGATGTACTGATCGTAAGTGCGCAGCGAAGCAAAAGCGCTCAAATCGAAACGAACCGTTCCGGCACGTAGCGCCGTGGTCCGCGCGGCAGCACCCAGCAGACCATCAAACTCGCGGATCCGATCGTTGCCCTGCCCAATGCCCCGACGCAGGTAAAAACCATGTCGCCCGCGCCCACCCAGGCTGCTCATCACCAGGCCCTGCCCGTAGTGCAGATGATACGAGCCAAGCACCGCCTCTCCGGTGCTAAGAGAGAACTTCGCATAGCCCATATAGGGCCGAAAGACCGGGGTGCCATAGGCGGCAAACACATCACCGGAATTGGGATCATAAGCCGCAGCCTTGAGCCCCTCTTGAGCAAGTCCTGCCACCCCGATGCTTAGCCAATCCTTGACGCTGACACCGGCGCCAAGGCCTATGGAGGGCCACTTGTCATAGCCAAGCTGCCCGGCGCTGTGACCCAGCGCTGGGTAGTCATCAACAATGGGCTCGACGGCGCGCAACTCCTTGAGCATCAACAGATCAACGTAGCCCCGTGCTGGGGCTCTGCTGTCCTTGCGGTGATGCGCAATAACAAAAGCTGAGAGCTGATCCTTAAGCGACTCGTTAACCCCTTCAACCCGCGCGTGCAGATCGATCATCGAAGCAAAAGCGCCATCCGTATCGCGCTCTTCAATGATCTGTTCGGCGAGAGCTGGAGTAACCCCCGGTAGGGGCAACAGATCCGAAGCCTCGGCTTGATTTATGTCAACCGGTGACTCCAGCAAGCGCAGCAACAGCTCGAGTTCTTCATCGTCCAGTAAACCGTCATAGTAGAGCTGTCGCAGCTCACCCTCATCAGCAACCCGGACCTCGACCGAATAATCCCGTGCCTGCCCGGTCGCCGCCCAGCTGCTGAGCAGCAACAAGGTGCCAAGCCAAGCGCTAAAGAGGTGAAATCGCCGCTCCGAGTTCGACGGCGAAGGGGAGCGGCCGCAACAGCGCCATTCGAGGTCAGATTCCATCAAATCGTCTGGCATCATAGGCCACTGACACCAAGTACCGGAAGCCAGCCGACAGAGTCGCGACCGGGGAGAGGCCACTGGAGACTGTGATTCGAGCCAGACAAAGCCCAGCCGGACACAACCGTAGCGGACCTCTACTGCTGCTTTTAAGCGGCCTGCTGAGCTTGTGCCAGGTGCCGAGTTCCAGCGGCGCTACCGAAACGCTCAACTCAACCGCCGCCGAACTCAAAGCTCCCCCCCCCTTCGGCCTACAGGTCCATGTTTTCACCATGGGTCAGGCAGACTCGATGCTGATCATCGGACCGAAGCCCGAGCAGCGCAGCCTACTGATCGATCTTGGTGAGACCCGCGGCGGCGATCGCAAGAGCCATCTCCGGATCGCCCAACGTATCGAGGAGCTGACCGGAAGACGCGGGGTGGACTACTTTCTTGTGTCACACTTTCACGCTGACCATCTCGGTTCTCCAGGCAAAGGAAAGGGTAAGCCAAGCGGCATGCTCGCACTGATGATGGACTCCAGCGATGGGTTCTCCATCGGTACCTGGATCGATCGGGGCGACGACGACCGCTTTGCAGCTCGAACACGTTCACATGAGGCGGTCATCCAAGGAATCAATGGCTGGATACAGGCCGGGCGAGTCGGTAAGCGCCTACCAGCCGAGCCCGGTAGCTCCGGCATCTTCCTGGGAGCGGGAGTCGAGGTCGAGATCCTCGCGGCAGGCGGAAAAAGGGGCGACAACGCGAGTGCTTTGGAGCGGGTGGAGAGTGCCTCACCAGGAATCTATGAGCGAGCACCAGCTTCAGAAAACGACTTCTCTATCGCCCTGCTGATCCGCAGAGGCGACTTCGAATTGTTCACTGCAGGCGACCTCACTGGCGCCGCCTGGCCAGGGCCAGAGCAGGACTACCCTAACTACACTGAGCGGCGCTTCGGTTCCAAAGGTTCTACCTACACCAACGTGGAGTCCTTTCTGGTCGAAGACTGGCAGCAACAGGGGCGAGAAATGGACGTAGAGATTTATCGAGCCAACCATCACGGCTCTGCCCACTCCAGCTCAGCCCCCTTGCTCGATGCGCTTGACCCCGAGTTCATCATTTACTCCACAGGCGGGCAGTACGGACACCCGGCCCGAGAAGTGGTTGAGCGGGGAGCTCAGACAGCAAAACAGCTGATCACCCACGCTGCATCACTGAGCAGCTGGCCGAGCGGGATGCCGGTCGAGCTAGCTCAAGTGGTCGGGGAGGTGAACATTAACGTCAGTATGGACGGCAAGGAATACACCATCCTGGGACGTCGCCAGCCCTGCTTCGATGAACAGGCAGAACGCGAAGACAGGGACCAGCACGTCCAATAGCGCGCAGCGCCCGTTAGTTCCTAAAGATCAGGTCCGGTATCGCTGACGACCTGAGCCGCGGCAGAGACGATGTTGTCGACCGAAAACACCTGAGTGCCGGAAGTATCGCGCACCCCATCAAGGGTCCCACCCTCGGTCAGATCGGCCCCGCTAAGACTCTTGTTGTTGGCAATATAGTTCCCTGTCAATGACTGACCATAGACCACCCCCCAGTCCCCATTGCCAGTGATGTTGCTGTCCGAGATGTCGGTCAGGTTGTTGCCAAAATAGATGGTCTGAATGCCCCGATAAAGATTGTCCACGACATCGCAACCACTGATGAGACTTGCGCTATGGCCACTCACGTAGATACCGGTAAGCCCCCCATTGCTGACCCGCGTTCCAGAGATGCTGCCACTTTCAATGCGGATCCCATAGCTCTGGGCCTTATCAATGAGGCTGTCGGTGATGGTGGCAAGGCCGCCAATAACAGTCACTCCGGTAGCGCCGGCGCCGGGTTGATCCTGCTGTGCACTCTGATCCACCACTAAGACCCCACTGAGCGTCGCGTCAGCTAGGCTAGCGAGCACCCCGTGACTCACCGAATTGGCCACCGAAGAGCCACTCAAAGAAAGCGCCCCATCGTAAACATAGACCCCATACTGGCCGGAGTTACGTACAGTGGAGTCGGTGATGTTCGCGACAGACCGGTAGGCCTTAACGCCAGTGAGGCCCGAGTCCAGAACGCTGACATCGGACAAGGTCAGCGTGCCGCCCTCTGAGAGAAGGACACCATTATTGTAAGAGTTGGTGACCGCACAATCTGAGACCAACAACTGGCCACTCTGACGAGCGCTGATGCCGTGACCTCCGGCCGCATCGATGGTGCAGGAACTGAGCTGGCCGTGCCCCTGGTAGATCTCGACCCCGGCAAGCGCAGCGTCGCCAACGCTAAAGCCTGCTGCATCAAGGTTTCCACCCGAGACCGCAATGCCGTTGCCGCGGGTGGAGACAACCTCAACGGGACCAACAGTCAGATCAATGGTCAAATCACCATCAACTACCTGGACCCCATGGGAGCCAGTATCCTGCACCTGAATGCCGCTGATACTGGCGTTACCATCGCTTCCATAGATGCCAGCACCGCCCACATCGCTAATGCTAAGACCCGATAAATTAAGCGCACCGCCATCGACCACCACAGCGTGACTGTCGACCTCATCAATAACGACATTGGAGGTCACAGTCAGGCCACCCTGATAACTGCGAATCCCATAGATTCGCGAATCGGAGATGCTGGTCTCAGATACAGTCACCGAGCCGTGATGAGCAAAGATTCCAGCCTCAACCGTTCCGCTGATGGAAGTGCCGGTGACCTCAAGATCACCGATATAGCTGTGCACCCCAGAGCCTTGAGAATCAACAATCTGTACCCCGGTTACCAATGCATCGGCATCAATGACATAGACGGCTGAGCGCCCGGTCCGTGCAAAAGAGGTGCCGGTGACCTCCAGGGGTCCTTCACAGCGCAGTCCCGACTCATCCGTGTCGCTGACCGTTCCGCCGGTCATCGTGCACCCTCCGGCTCCAGCCCAAAGCCCGGCTCCCCCGCAGTCACTGAGGATCAGGTCACTGGTCTCCGCGCTCCCCAACGCGGCCACACAAGCAAAGGTTGCGCCGCTCACCGTGGAGTCACTCAGAACCAGCGCAGATGCAGCATCAGCTGCCACCCCGTGACCGCTAACGTTGGTGATCAAGCTGTTGGCAACACTGGCACTGGAGCTGAAGAGATCAATGCCATTGAGCGAAGTCTGATTCACGGTAACGCCATCCAGCGCGACCCGATGCTCAAGACCGGCAAGACCACTGACGATAGCAGTAGTAACCCGCTCAAAAGAGCTGTTGCTCACCAGCAGCTCAGGGTCGCTACCCCCACCATCAAATTGGACTCCAACCCTTAGGTTGGAAAACACCGAACTCTGAACCGAGAGACTGCCAAGCTCAGTGGCAACAATCCCATCCTGGAGCTCGCCATTTCCATCTACAAAGATGCTATCGACGACGGAGAAGGTCTCGGCCCTACCGCTAATCACCAGCGAGGCGTCATCAAAGCTAGCGCCGCTGATTCCTGACGCAGCTCCGCCCTCCAGATACAGCGAGACGCCGACAAAGTGGCCATGGTCTAACTGAGAGAGATCACCGCTACCACCAACAGAAACCCCAAAGTTGCCAACACTCAGACTGGCGGCATTGGTGAAGCGAACCGGGGCTTCTGCCGTTCCCTCAAGAACCAGAGCACCGTCCACGACGAGACCCGTTCCAGGGAGGAATGAGACCTCGATACCAGCAGCGACCCTAAGGGTAACCCCAGCAGGCACATACCAAACTCCAGCCACAACCGTGTCCTGACTCCAGACGAGATCCTCTTCAAAGCTGTAAACAGTCTCTGTGGGACCGAGCTGCTCCGGTTCCTCGGGGGATGAGCTCGACTCTTCTGCGGGCGTATCGTTGCAGGCAACCAGCAGGGTAAGGGCCAACAGGAAGGGCACAGTTCGGGTCATCTTCACATCTCTCAGCTAAAGAAATTACAGGTCACAAGACCAGCGTTAACCGTCTTACCAACTGGAAGACCGACAGTTCAGAATCTGAAGAATAGATCCGAATCTGCGCTGACGCTCAAGCTCAATTCAGAGCCGGGAAACCATGCCTACCAACGCTGCACGATCCGTGCTTTGCTGCCGTCTCGAATCACAATTGCCGCTAGCCATCGCTTGCGAAGAGCCATATCAGCAGCCACCGCCAGATCACCAGCGTTGTTAATCGGCCGTCCATTGACGTCGATGATGATGTCACCCCGCCGGAAGAATGAGCCTCTGCCGACCACCACCACCTCCAGACCACCCTCTATCAACAACGAGTCAGCGACATCAGGCGCGACTCGCTGGACCCGGACCCGCAGCGCCTCAACCGCCACCGGGCTGCCCACTCGCGAGCGAGCCCAACGGTCCCGACTCTGCAGCTCCAAAGCTGCGTTGATCTGTCGCGAGCCACGCAGCAGCCCCAACACCCGACGATCCCCCGGAAAAGCCCCGCCAAAAGCCTCCGACCAGCCTGAGCGCCCGCGACAGGGCTTGCCGTCGACATCCTGAAGAACATCTCCAATCTTGACTCCCGCACGCTCAGCAGGACCGTCAGGGTAGACAGCTGCCACTCGCAAGAGCCCGCGCCGCTCCTCCTCCAGCCGCAATCCCGGCCAGCCGGGCACCACCGCCTCTCCCGCGACCAACAACGCCATGGCCGCGCGCACCAACTCCACCGGCATGGCAAAGCCAATGGACTCCCCCCGCGCATCAATAGCGGTATTCACTCCTATCACGCGACCCTCAGCATCAAACAGCGGTCCCCCTGAGCTGCCCGGGTTGATGGCTGCATCAGTCTGCAGGAAGAGGTCGAACTCATCGCGACCCAGGGAGCGCGCACGGGCCGAAAGAATCCCACGCGTGACACTGTGTCCATGACCATAGGGGTTGCCCACTGCAAAAACATCCTCGCCGACCCGAATCTGCTGCGAAGCGCCGAGTTCGACCGCCGGTAATGACAGCCCCTGTACCTGTAGAACAGCCAGGTCAATCCCCTCATCAGCACCGACCAGCTGCGCCTCAAACACCTGCCCCTCATGGTCCATGACCAGGATCTCTGTGGCGCTGCCGATCACGTGCTGGTTGGTGACAATTAGGCCACGCTGCTCATCCACAACGAAGCCCGAGCCCAAAGACTCCCAGCGACGAGGACCGCCAAAGAAAGAGTCCCAATAGCTACGCGACTGACGCAAGCCGCTGGTGTGCAGATTCACCACAGAGGGTGCGACCCTCTCCACCAGATCGGCGAGCCGCTCATCAGCTTCTGCCGCCACTGGAAGAGCCAGTAAAGCGGCCAACAGGCCGCACAGGGCGGCCCGCATCACTGAGCGTCGCGGCGGCGGCGCACCTCCAGGGCCCCCGCCATCCCAACCAGCATGTGCTGGTTGTTGTCGATGCGGCAGTGGTTGTCCACCTGGCCCATTCGGTAAGCGCCTCTGGCCCGATCAAGGTTTGGTAGCCAATAGGCATTCCGCTCAGAGAACTGTTGCTCAATCATGTGCCGCGAAGCGGCGAGCAGACTGTCCTCATAGATGGTCGCGTCATCACCCCGCTCCCAAGCGAGGTGCACAATGGCCCGCAGCGCTTCACTGCGAGAACCGGCGCGGGTCGTCCGGGGCGTATCGTTGGTTCGGCGCCAGGCCCCCAGGTAGTCCGGAAACGGGGTCATTACGTTCGGATACTGCTCAGAACTGTAGTGAGTCGCCATGGCATAGCCGCTCTTGGCGTAACGATCGTCCTGAGTGGCACGCCACAGGTGAAGATACGCTTGCATGACCCAATGGTCCGGCACCTGAAAGCGCTCTCTTTGGTACCAGGCCACCTGCCGATCGCCGATCTTACGCGCACCATCAAGCCAGCGCTTTTCACCGGTCCGCTCATACAGCCGGATCAAGGCCAGCATCGACTCGCCGGGGTAATACAGCGGCTCCTTCTTGACCGCACTCAAGCTCATCGCCTCACTGTACTTGCGAAACACCTTGCCGCTGCCATCAATCATGTCAAGCAGGGTCAAGCCCAGGCCGGTGATCAACTTTTCGTCGTCATCCCTATAGAGACGCGCGTGGTACTTGGCCGGCACTTCATCCTTGGGCGGACGGACCAGATAGGTAAGCAGGGTCAAAGCAGCAGAACCCGACTCACAGCGATTCTTGCGGTCCCGCTGAAGCAGGCAGATTCGGTCCCCCACCTTGTCCCCATTAGGCTGTCCCAGAGCACTGTAGATGAAGGCCATGGCCTTGGCCGCACCCTCCAGGTAGAGTTCCTGGTCTTCCTTCATCGTCTCCTCTTCCAGGGCCATGTGATAGGTCTCAAAGAGACCGTAGACCGAGCCAGCGTGACGCACGATGTTGTAGTCATTGCTACCGCGGTCCAGATTGGGGAAGTACTCGTAGTCGAACTTGCCATCGTCCTTGATGGTGCCGACCAACCAGCGCCCACCCAACTTGATGGAGGCCAGCAGATCCGCCTCGCTGGGCTCCCGATCAAAGAGCACGTTGCCGCGGAAAAAGTCCGTCGCCGGACCGTCTGCAGTCACCACACCAAAGGAATTGCTACGGAATCGCAACAGCTCGGTCTCCGGCTGCTTCCAGTCCTCCACGCCGAGGCCAGCAAACTTGGTGGCCTCGCGGAACATCCGCTCAAGCTTTCGGGTTCGTGGCCGCAGCCGCGGTGTCAGCAACCCAAGGGTGACCGGCTCTGCCGGCAACAGCACCCCCTGCCGGTCGTCCTTACGAACGATGAGGCCGTCCACACCCGGCTCAACCAGGTACCACAGCGACTTCATGTAACGAGTTGGGAGCGGTGTGGGCTCGCCAGTCAAATCAATGGAGAAGCGAATCTCCGCCACCGCGTCGCGCCATTGACCTGCAGCGGTTCCGGCCGATTCCAGCGCGGCTCGAGCTGCTCGAGCGATAGCTTCACCGATGCTGCCGCTGGCGTGCTCTCCACGCAAGCGCACGATGGATCCGGGACGGAACAGGCTCACATATGCAGGATGCTCAAGGGGCTCACCCAGCTGCCCCGCCTTGCTCAGCTGCGCCAGCTCAGCAGGCAACTCCTGACCCTGCCACGATGCCCGCAGGCTGGCTCGCACCAGGTCGACCGCTGCCTGCTTGGAGGCGGCGTCAAGAACCGGCCCAGCATATGGATTCTCCCAGGCTCGAAACAAAATGTCCGAGGTGAGTCCACCATCAAAGCCCAGACGGGAATCCCACTCCTCTGAAGCGCCGTAGAACAGCTCGACGGTACCGGCCTCATCGACCAGCGCTGCGCTACGCGGCGACCAGCGAGTCATTGACCCAAAGCTGCCCTTGTAGTCCACGGCCATCTCTACGGCATCGGGGATCTGCCGCTTGCGCAACCAGGGACCAAGCTCATCCAGCTCGGTGCCCCAGGTGAACAGGACCACAGTTCGGAAGCCAACCCCGCGGCCCTCGCGCACCAGCCTACGAATCATACGAGTGGCGGCGCGATTCTGGCGGTTCCTGGTGTCATCATCGATGTAGACCAACAAGGTTGGACCGCTGACCAGTTCGCTCAGCTGAACCTTGTCACCGTTACGGGCTTGAACCTCCACATTAAGGGGGATGCTGTCCTGCCCAGAGAGCTGCCGCACCGGAAATTCAACTGGAGCACTGGGGAAAGGCGAGGGAGGAGTACCCTTGTTCACCGACCCCGCCAGCTGCTTGGAATCAGCAGAACCGGCCTCTTCACCGGCACAAGAGGCCAACGAAGCGGCGAGGAAGAGAGCGATGCAGAGGTGTGCTGAAAAAGAAGTAAGCGTTTTCATGGCGCGCACCCTAGCGCACCGACGCTACAGCGTGAAGTACCCGATCAGCTGCCGTCCTGCTCTGCCAGTAACGGCGGCGGGGGAATTGCAAAGGGCTTCTGCGATGAGCCCGGATATGCAAGTTCAAGCTGCTCAAGCAGCAGCCCTCGCGGAGCACGAATCACAGTGGGCATGCCCGAGGTAGAGCCAATCTTGCCCCCCGCCGAAGTCGACGCCAGGTAGCCGTAGGTCTGCTGCTCTGCGGAAGCGGCAACAATATCCCGCAGACTGCGCCGATCCACACCCAGAAATTCCAGAGCCAGGACCGGCTCTTCCCGGCCGTCCCCATAGCGCCAAACGGCCTCCGAGACCCTGCCGAGACGCCCCGCACTGCTGCGGTCAAGGGCCCGAATCACCAACACCCGCTCCAGCCCAGCAGAGCGCTGCGCGCGGGCGAGCGCCCGGTCCATCGCCCGGCTGCTGAGCCCCCGGCCAGGAACTACGCTCCAGTCTGCCAGCCGACCGGCCAACTGCCCGCCAAGACCACCACGGGCGTGGCCATTACTGCCGGCCAACTCTGAGCGCGGTACCCGGGACATGACAAAGTCGACCACCCGGCCATCTCGAACCAACTCCACAGGTTCTGCCTGCACGCCCTCCTGGTCGTAGTCGTAGCCTCCAGGTAGCTGCTCGTGACGACGCCTGGGATCGTCACTGACCCTCCAGCCTGCCGGCAAGACCTTACGGTTCAAGCGTGGCCCGCGGCGAGTCTGCTGCTGATAGGAGCGTCCCGGCTGAGGCACTGGCGGGGTGCCCCGCAGCGAAGGAGCGAGCAATTGCACCAGGAGCTGAGCGGCGGCCGCGCCTTCAAAGAGCACCGGACCCTCATAATAAGGCACCTCAGAGGCCTGCATTCTGTGCTTCAGGGCCTCACCCATCCGCCGTACCTCGGCACCCAGCTGCTCGATGCCTGGCAGCTGCTCCTCAGTTCGAGCCAGCCACTGACGAGTCATACCAACTCGCAGCCCATCACCACGCACAGCAGCTGCCGCAGCCCAAACCACCGTATAACCATAGGGCTGTACGACCTGGGTGCCGTCGCTACGTACCAGGTACTCATTGCCGCGAATAGTCCGCGCAGAGACCGAGCCGTTGTGGAGACCTAGATCGCGCAACTTAGCTGAAGTCTGGGTCGCGATCTGATTGAGATGACCTCTGGGAATCGCCGCATGAGCACGTCCAGCAAGGTGCTGAACCACTGGCGCAGGCGAGAGATCTGGAGGCGGCTCTTCGCCGACCACCTGGGCGCGAGCAGAGGCCTTAAAAGCCAGGCGCTGCAAAGCCGCCTTGAAGCTGATATCTGCAATCAGCCAGAAGTCTCGCGGGACATTCTCACCCAGGTCCTCGACCACTAATCGGGCGGCAACCCCTGATTGTGGCAAGGTCGTGATGCTACCTCCACTGATCCGTGAAGAGTTGAGCTTCTGGTCGCCGACCACCACCTCAAGGTTAGCCGGTCGAGAGGGCGCGCCGCTCTCACTCACAAGAGCCCCGAACTCAGCCACTGCACGATGCTGATCGAAGTCGCGCACGCTGACCTCCGTCCAGGCAGGACGGGGCGCTCCCGGCAAGGTCAGCTCTTCCGTGGCCCGTGTCACAGCAGCACTCAGCTGGCCGAGCAGCCGATCTCCCGATCCTTCCTCAGTGGCTGGCGGCGGCGGCAGGAGCGGAGACTTGGCCTGACCCTTCATCTGCCGCTGAGCCTCTACCTGGGCAACCAGCATCGAAGGAGCCACAGCACTAACTGGAACCCAACCACTCTCAGCGCCACAGCTGCCGTTAAAGACCTCGCGCTGGTCGCCGGCAGCGATGATGTTAGAAAAAGTCTGCAGAGGCGTGCCGATGAAGTCGATACCTCGCACCAACTCATCGGGGCGACCATCCACATAGACCCGATGGGCCAGCAATACATTGATCTGATAGGCATTGGGCATGTAGGTACCGGTGAAGGTGAAACCGCCTGAAATGTCGTCGATGTAAAGGCCGTACTCCAGGCCAGCCTGCCTGGCCCGCTGGCGGAGCTGCTCTCTGAGCTGCTTCTCACTCACCGACTGATGCGCAGTCACCAACAGATTGCCCTGCCGAGCGACCACTGCCCGCAAGGGCTGCCTGCGACCATGAGCATTGCTTGTACGGCCCTCTGTAGAGGGCGAGCGACTCTCCAGAAAACCCTTGAGCACCCCATTCTCAACCAGCGCGACCCGGCTGCTGCGAACCCCCTGATTGTCGTAGGCGTAACTACCCCGCAGATCAATCCCCTCCGCCGACTTCAGGGTCGGATCGTCATGGACCGAGATAAAAGCCGGCAGGATCGAATCACCGACTTTATTGAGAAAGGTCTGACCACTATCCACCTGTTTGAGGCGACTGCCTTCAACCCGATGGCCGAAGATCTCGTGAAAGAACACCGCAGCGGCGCGTCCGCTGAGAATTGCCGGACCGCTGTATGGGTCCTCCCGCTGTGCAGCCACCAAGGCCATAAGCCGCTCATCAAGCCGACGGGCGGCGGCAACCAGATCCGCTGTCCCCGGCAGCCCTTCAGGACGGGAAGAATCAACGGACTCGGAGAGCTGGATGCGATCTCCACCCGGCGCAATGGAGTCAGCTACAAGACTCATCCGGTAGTAAACATTGGAGTGACGGATGCGCTGGCCCTCGGTGCTCACAAACCACTGCGTGTAGGCTTCAGCGGCCACCGAGACTGAAGGGTCCAGGGCGCTGCTGGAGGCACTGAAGATAGCTGATGCTTGACGAATCGAGTCCTCAAGAGCGACCCGATCCAGACCATCCAGAGTGGCGGCGGAACCCAGATCCTCATGGATCTCAACCGGCGCAAGATCGAGAGCCCTATTCTCCTCTTCTACAAGAACCTGTCGATCCGCTTCCACCTGCTGCAGACGCTCCCTCGCCTCACGGTAGCGACGCTCCACCTCTTCCCAGATCCGACGCCGCAGGACCCCTACATCCTCGCCAATTCCGAGCACGCCTCCCGAGCCGCTGTAATCAGCATCACTGTCCCGCAATGGATGGGTGGAATCCAACTCTGGAGTACCCAGGCGCACATCAGCGTGGACCCAACGACGCCGATCCGGTCGATAGCCATGCAAGCCGCCCTCCTCAGCACTGATACTGACCCGCTGGACCTCAACCGCCTCAAGACCAATGAAGTATGGCTTCAGCTCTTTCTCAGCCAGCAACTGCTGACTCCGCTCCAGTTCCAGCTCCAGGGCGGCCAGGACCGGATCCAAGGCTTCACCCTCAGCGCCATGCACAGTGAAGGGCAAAAGAGTCAGGCTGAAAAAGATAACTAGGGCAGCACGCTGAGGCCTTGGCATGAAAGCTCCAAAGGGGAGAGGGAGAGCGTTCCTGAGACTACAGCGCTGGCCAGAATTCGTCGCCTCTACCCCTGGCTTTCACGGCCAGAACTCTGGAATCGGCAGAGTCGGCATGCCAGGCCCAGGCCAGCCATCGATGCTGCTGTGATGGAGATAAAATCGTCCTATAGGGCTCGGATCGACGCTTCCTCCATAGAGCCGGTCACCGAGCAGGGGAAGCCCAGCTGCTGCTGCATGAACACGGATCTGGTGCATGACCCCGCTGGCCATGGAGGCCCGCCACAGGCTCAGGCTACCGGCGCGCTGTTCCGCTAAGCGCAACCGCGTGCTGGCTTCATACCAGCGCCCCCGATGCGGCGTGCTCCGACCTCGCTTCCATACCATCCGTGACTTGCGGCGACGGTCGTGAGCAAGTGGGTGCGCCACCAGATGCTCAACCCAGGCTACCTGTCGATCGGTAACGAAAAGGTAGTGCTTAGTGAGTCGCCGCGCTGAGAACAACTGCCGAGCCTGAGCCAGAGCTGCCAGCGACCGTGCGGCGATCAACAATCCAGAGGTCCAGCCGTCGAGACGATGCGCGATGCCCAACTCAAAACCCGACGGCCAACTGCTGCCGTCTTGAGGCTGGCGCTGAGACGGACACAACGCTTCCAGAGCCGTCTGCATGCTCGGCCCCACACCCTTCCGCGGGACAAAAACCGGCACTCCGGATGGCTTGAACAGATACAAGAAGTCCTCATCCTCAGCCGCCACCGCAGGTCCCGTTGACAATGCTCAGCCCTCTGTCGCTAGTGCTTCCTCTGAAGAACCAGCAATGCGGCCCCAACGAGCACATAAATCCGTGTTCCAGTCCGATAGAGGGCGCCCAGCAAAGAATCCATCGCGCGCCTCCATCAACAACCGCTCCCCACCATCAAGATGAATCCACAACGTATCGGCGAGGCTGCCCCCATCACTGGCCGGAAAATGGCGTATCTCCTTCACCTCTGACCAGCTGGCCAGAGCACAGAGTCCCAGGGAACGAAGGCAAAATTCGCGTTCATTCCAGGCAATACCGTGCCAGCCTTCCTCACCACTGGTAAGGCGACGATAACGACGAACGGCGCGAAAGCTCCTGAGGAAGCCCAGCGAAGCCACAGTCAACAGGGCCAGCGCGCTGCCTCGCACCAGCGGCGGGTCAAAGCCGAATTGACCTCCCAGGAACCAGACCGTCGGTGCACAGGCAGCCAGGACCCAGTCCAGGCAGCCCCCGCGAAAAGGTGGCCAGGGTCCTTTATCGGTGCCCTTAACCAACAAATCAACAGCTGCAAAGAAAGCTACCAGGCGTTCTTCATCTGCATCATTGAGCCGGGAGAATGGCTTGACCATGGCCATGTCAGTCAACCTCATAACCGCTGGGGAGGCTCATAAGGCCAGCCAGGGCGTCGGCCACCGACCGCCCGTCGATCACATCCAGAACCGCCCGAGATATCGGCATCTCAATACCATACTGTTCAGCCAGCTTGACCAGGGTCGACACCCTCTGAGCGCCCTCCTTATCAGGACAATTGCCGGGCCGCTCCGCCAGAGCACGGCCCGCGGCAACCAGCGGGTCACCATCCTCAAGCAGAGCGCGCATCCAGTCACCAATCCCTGCCAGACCGGCGAGCGTCTGCGCCTGACCGCCACGAGCAGTGGCCAGGCGACCTCCTTCCACAAGGGCTCGGGTCAGCAGCACCGGGCCCAGCGCAGCAGGCATTCCACCACCGCCAATCATCCCGACCGCCATGGCAACCGGCGCCCACATGGCACCGCCAGCCTCGACACCGGCCAAATCCAGCGAACCATAAAGACGCAACTGGGGGTTACCAAGCAAAGAGCGGAGTTCCTGAACCAAAGAATCCAAAGGACTGGCAATGACCGCTGCACAAGCAGAGCCCCGCCAGAGATCCGCCGGTTCGACCGGACCAGCCAGGACTCCGACCCTCAATACGCAGCAGCCTTCCAGCACAACCTGAGAGACCGAGCGACCGTCTTCACACAGACCTTTCGCGCCATGAACAATGCGCTGTTCAGGCCGTAAGAATGGCGCGAGACGCCCCACCAAACCAGCCACGTAACGCGGTGGTATCGCCAGAAACAGAAGGTCGGCTGCCGCGGCAAACTCCATATCAGTGGTGGCGGTGAGCTCCGGCGGCGGTGAGCCCTGGCCCAAGCAACCGGGTTGACCTGCTTGCAGCGCTTCAACCTTGCTGGTGTTCCGCGACCAAAGGGCAGTCCGATAGCCCCTTGCCGCCAACCAGGCGGCGAGGCTCGAGCCCCAGGGACCGGCCCCAAAGACGGTCAACTGAGGAGTTGCTCGGCTCACCTGGAATCCCCTTGATCAGGCGCCACTGCAGCAACATAGCCCTCGACCCGTCGAGCATAAAACAGCGCGAGGCGCGGATCCTCCAACACCAGTCGCGTGCCCTCCATCACCACCGCACGACGACGGTGGTAGCGGCCAAACTGCTGCACTGCCGCTCGACAGACAGCCTCCGGGCGGCCTGTAACCAGCTCCCCCCTCAGCTTCACTCCTCCTGCTGCGGCACAAGAGCGGAGCTCCTCGAGCATCACGCGCAGCTCAGCGTCAACCTCACCCTGATCCAGCGCCCGCTCCTGACGCGGCAGCAGCAGGCGCGCGAACAGATCAAGTCCAGGGTGGCGGGCCTCCAGAACACGGTGCAGAGCCGCTGCCAGGACATGAGTCTCATACAAGATGGTGTCCCGCTGATAGGCCAGCAGAATCTGGCGGGCCAGGATTCCGGTGTAGTAGCGATCCCGCTGCCCATCAGACCTCAGTTGGCCCGCACTCATCAGGTAACCCGCAGGATCAAAAGCACGCCCCCTTGGATCAAGTGACTCCCCCTGGGCATTAACCGGGTTGCCAAAAGGATCCAGTGGGCTACCGAAGACCACCTCAATGGGGTTATCAAGACGCAGCATGTCACCCACAAATTGCAGCACCCGATCCGGTCGCGAGAACTCATCATCACTAATGATGTAGCGAGACCTTCCCGCCTCTTGGAGATGGTCGTCAATCAAGGTCTCGGCCTCCAACACCAGGCTGTAATTGATGGTGGCCGGAATGAAAAACACCCTGCAGTCCTGGCGTCCGGCAGCCAAACCCCGCTGATAGGCGGCAAGTCCGGTAGCGAGAAGTCCCTTCTTCAGATGGCTTTCCACAGCCCCACTCCGCGAGCGTGTACCACCAGGGAAGAATAGGGAATGCCAGCGCCGCTCCAGAGCATAGGTGGAGTACTCCTTGAGCACTTCTTTATAGAGTCGATGCTGCTTGGTCCTATCGATGCGATAGGCGCCGAGGTGGTCCATGAACCAGGACAACAGCCAATTGGTAAACAGGTTAATCCCGGCCCCATAGATCATCGGTGGCAAGCCCGCTTGATGCAGAGCGAAACCGATCACTGGCGAGTCCAGGTTGCTTAAGTGCGTAGGTACCAGCACACAGGTGCCCAACTCAACCAATCGGTCAAAGGTCGCCACATCACCACTACAACGAATCTTGTCGGCAAGACTGAGCTTGCCAGTAAGCCCACGACTCAGCCCCGCCCAGAGTTTCTGCTTTCGTAGCAGCAGGGCCAGACCAGCGGGAAGCACCCGAGTCGCACTCTGGTAAGTCCGCGAATCGAAGTGTCCATGAATCTCTTCGCCATAGCTTCGCGTTATCTCCCCCAGCGCCTCAACCAACTCGTCATCGCTAGCCACCGACAAGCGCCGGCGCAGCGCCCGTAAGCGCTCCAACCAGGCAAGCTCAGCGGCATCCCTGGTCCCACGCAGCCGCTTCTCCTCGCTCATGCAGCAATCATTTAAGAGAAAGGACAGCTGCTCACCAGCCAAACGACGCTCTACCCCACCAACAAGGTCATCGAGAACCTGTCGGTCATCGATGGGCTCTCTCGCTATGCCTTCATGACGCAACATGGGATGAACCTGGGCCTTTCCTGAGAAGCTGTCAACGAGCGTATCGGCCGGCTCAAACTCGAGACAATAACCAGAGCAGCAGCCCAGCAATCGCCCCAGCCACTAGCACTATGTGCCAGCGCTGCAGCTCACCCGCATCCTCCTCCCGGGCTGCTGCGGCACCCACCAAGACCGTAGTCGCGTTCTCTTCCTGCTCGCGCGATACCACCTCATCCATGGTCAGACCGGGCCCATCACCTAGCTGCTCGCTACGCTCCTGCTCAAGAGCCACATCTGCCTGATGCAGAGCCTTCAATTCGGTGAGCGCGGAACCAGCAAGTGCGTGCTCCCTGGCCTGGACCAGAGCCCGCTCAAAGGGAGGCGGCGTCATGCTGCCCGGATAGCGATTCAGCAAATCTTCCATCGCCGACTGACAGAGCGCCAGATGCTCGCGGCGAGCCGACAGGGTTGCCGCTATATCGAGCAGCCGGTGGCGCTCCTCCTTTGGCAGCCAGGTCTCGAGTGCAGCGTCCTCATAGCGACGGATCTCAACTACAGCCTCGACCGTATTTCGCCAGCCCTCATAGTGATGGGAAAGCCACTCACCGTCGCTCCACTCTCGAATATAGGGCGGCAGAATGTCCCGGTAACAGGACGGACAAACCCCCTCTTCAGCCCACTCAGCCGCCTCGCGAGTCCATTCCTCGCCGAGAGCCTCGTGACGAAACTCGCTAAGCGAAGCCTCCACACCGCACACCGGGCAAGGCAGTTCCTCGTTGATGGGTGTGAGCAGGCTGTCACCGGTTGCCAGCGTATCGACGCGCCCGGTATCGAGCACCCGAACACGCTGCAGCGATATGGTCGAGGACTCGGGATCAGCGCGGCAGCTTGGGCAGGCAGTCTCGCTACCGTCCACCGCATAATCCCCATGAAGAGGGCAAAATCGGGTTCCTTCCATCCCCATGCTGAGCCAGCCTCCAGGGCCCACGGCCCTACAGTAGTCTACCAGCTACCCGGCCAGTCTCCCGCGAACAGGCGGTCCTGAAGACTGACAAGCTGCACGGCGGAAGAAGGGATGTCTAAGCTTCATCTGAGTTCAGCCAAGCCCCAGCTCTTGCTCATTGGCGAACAACAGGGAAGTGGCAACTTCAAGTAGGGAGGTGGCCGTGACCATCGGGTTGTTGCAGCAAAATTGCCGACAACACCTCGAGCCGCACAGTAGGGTCGCGCGATGCCAGATAGGTCTGCGCCAACTCAGCTGAAACGTCGAACTGCCAGGCTAACAAGGCCGCGGGGTCGGGGCTCGTGCGCAGTTGCTCCTCGCGGTAGCGAATCGGCACCGACAGCCCCTTCAGGCGGTGCAGGACCATCTCCAGCGCTGCGGCAAAGGCGGTCTGCGAGGAGATTCCATCCTGAGGCACAGTCTCGACCTCAGCGCGCCCGTCATGGATGGCGCCAATTCGAACCGCGCTGACAGGATGCACCGCGCCGAGCCAACGACCGTCTTCAAAGGGCGCAAACTGCAGCAACTCGACCGCCGCGCCGTGCTTGGCGAGTACCCCGGAGAACTGCGGAGCAAGGCAAACCCAGCCATCATTCCCCATCACATCATAGGAAGCCTTGATCACATCCCTTCGATTGGCGACGGCCCAACGAGGGGGGCCGGGAAGACGGACTGGACCGTCCAGAGCGATCACCCGCATCACCGACGGAGGAGGCCCCTGACGATGCACAAGTGAGCCCGGCTTCCAACAAGCACCGGCCACCAACATCGAGCCCATCACATCAATGAGTACCGCCTGTTCACTACGATTGTAGCCTTTCAGGCCAAACAGACACATGGCTGGAGTATCGACAGCAGGCTCATCGCCACCGGTCACCAGGGCGCGGATTTGATCCAGGCGCCGCAGACCTGTAGCCGGGACCAGCATCCCAACCAACAAGCCCAGGCCCTCCAGCCAAACTCTACGCTCCACATCCCGCGCAATCTGCTTGTGACGATCGCCGCCAGGAAGCGCCAGATAGAACCCGGATGAATCGCCCCAGTCGTAATCAAAGACCGCGAGAACCGGCTGACCGGAGAGAGCGGCCAGACGAGCCGCCAGATCATCAAGGCCACGAAACCACCAGCCCGAGGAAGAGAGCGCGATCACTGTTCCCTTGCCAGAGGCAGGCGGCCCGGTAACAAGAGAGAGAAGATCCACACCACGTAGCAGCTGAAACTGAGTTTGATCCCACGGCGGAGCATCTTGAGAGTCCAGCGCCTCTCGAAGATGGTTCGGGTCAACGGTGTCGGCTGCCAGCAGCAGTCCGCAAGGTTTCATGGACTTGCTATCGCCTCAGTCCACCATCGTCGTACCCATCGCCCGGGTATCTCCAGAGCCCGACGACGGCCGTGGGTCAGCGTCCATATCTTGCGCAGCCCCGGTCAAAAAGTCGTCCAAAACGGGACGCAAGACGGCCCGTTGGAGCGCCACTCCATCAACCCCGAGCAGCTCATCGCTGAACCGGCTCAACACCTCGCTCACTTCATCGGCGGCGGCTGGTGGATAGGCTACATTCAAAACCTCAGCTACCAGATCCGTACGCAAAGAGGCCACTGGGCCGGTCTTACGGCCAGCACCCAGCAATTCTTGAATGCGCTTCCAGTCCGAGAGTCGCTCATCCGGTCGCTTGATCAACGCTCCCATAATGAACTCGCGCAGACCGCTGGGGATTCCCGGCTGAAGCTTAGCTACGTCAACCGGTGCCTTACGCACGTGCATCTGTAGAAGTTCTCGAATGGTATCGGCATAGAACGGAACCCGGCCAGTAACCATCTCATAGGCCATGATGCCCAGGGAATAGATGTCGGCTCGCCCATCCACCACCTTGCCCACCGCCGCCTCGGGGGCCAGATATCGAGGCGTACCCTCGACGGTCTTAGCTCGCTGAGCAGACGGAGTCTTGGGAATCGGCTTGGCAATGCCGAAGTCCATCAGCTTGACATTGCCACTCTTCGAGACCGCGGTATTAGCGGGCTTAACGTCGCGGTGAACGATCCCTTGCCCATGAGCGTGGGACAGGGCTGCAGACATCTGACAGAGGATGTCCATGCACTCTGCCGGCGGAATCGTGCGCCGGGCAGCAAGCATCTTGGCCAGATCGGTGCCATCCACCTTCTCCATAACAATAAAGTAGGTGGCATAAGCCGACTCAGTGTCGAATATCTGGACGATATTAGGATGGGTCAGGCCGGCAATGGTTCGGGCCTCCTGGAGGAAGCGCTCCTGGAAGGAACTATCAAACAGCAGCGAGTGGCTGAGCATCTTGATCGCGACAAGACGATTAAGAGCTGGATGAATTCCCTCGTAGACCTTCGCTGTCGCGCCCTCGCCCAGCTTGCCCAACAGTCGATACTTACCGACCCGAGAGATCTGGCTCTGCTCAAGGCGCTGCCCAAGAATCTCGGTAAGAAAGCGCGCCAGGGGCGGATGGGCCCGCAGCAGCGGCTGCAGGGTGTCCCGACTCAACATCAGTGTGGTTACCGGCTCCTCAGCGATCACATCCGCGCTGCGCCGCTCGCCGGTCAGCAAAGCCATTTCACCAACCAGGTCGCTGGGCCCGAGATGAACGACCATCTTGGGGTGGCCTTCGCCATCAAGAATCGGAACTGCCACCTTGCCCGTCACGATGACGTGCATGGAGTCGCCCTCTTCCCCCCTTCGGATCAGGTAATCACCCTCCTCGTAGGAACGTTCCTCGACCTGCTCAACGATCCGTCCCAGCTCATCGGGAGAGATCGCGTTAAAGCCGTTGACCTGAGACAGAAAAGATACAGTCGACATGGATCGTCAGCCTCTCGCGTCCTGCGCTTTGAGTCAATAGCTCATCCGAACCGGCGAGGCATGGAGGGCGTGGGAGCCTCGGCGCTCTATGGTCGCTGGCCCCCCAATACAGAGCTTTGTTAACCCTAATCGGCCCGAACTGGGGTACGGCAAGGCAGAGCCACGAGCAGAGGCTCGGCCGAAAGAGACGCTTTTTGTCAAGAAATTCGCCTTTTTTGCGTACTTTTCCTTGACATCATTGGGCAAGAACGGATTACTTCCTCGTCAGTTAATAAAAATATTGACTCAGAACCAGCGAACGAAGAGCCTCCAGTTAAACCTCACAAGGGAGCCCATAAACAGGCATCTGCAACTGCCCACTGTAGGTTCCTGTCAATACTCCTGTATCACCTCTGGTGCTCTGTCTATACTCCCCCGCTGCCCCCGCTTGCGCAGGGGCTGCAAGCTCAGCTTCCTGGTGGAGCATAGAGCGCACCGAAGTCCCTCGAGCCGCACGGCTCATGCCGCCTCAAAAAAGCCAAGGAACCGGTCATGCAAAAAGCCTCTCTGATTATCCTGCTCACCGCATTGCTACTACCCGTCCAGAGCCAGGCAGCGCCGGCCACGGCCAGCCTCGACACCGGTGTTGCTGAAGCCCTCGCGACTGAGTGGGTTCAGGCGCGTGCTGCAGACGGCGGAATCAGTTGGCCCGAAGTGCTCGAGTTGCAGCCCCGCATCGTTCTGCCCTGGGCTGCAGGTACCCGTGTGCGGCTCGAACAGCGGCTGCACGGTATTCTGGTGCACGGGCAAGAGGTCATCCTCTCTTTCAATCTGGACGGCGACTTGATTCGCACCCACGGGGAGCCGCTCAACGCAGTACTCCTCGACCCCCACCCAAGCTTTCCATTGCAGGAGGCGGCACAAATGGCCCAGGCCGCCGTACACCTGATGTACGGCAGCGGCAGCCTGTGGCCTCCCCG
>DJIF01000015.1:101316-107086 GCA_002433485.1 Deltaproteobacteria bacterium UBA6601 | reverse complement strand
TCGCCGGTGCTGTCGTCGTCGTCACCACTGCTGGCGCTATCGTCGTCGTCGGCGATGGGTAGGCCGCTGGTGTCGCGATCGCAGCCACCAAGGGCGAGCAACAGACAGAGAGCAAGGAGAGGCCGGAATATGGACCAGATTGAGCGCATCAGATGTACCTCCTGGGTGGACCGCAGCGGGGCGGGCCGGGACACCTGGGGTACCTTGAAGCTCCCCCCAAGCAGTGCCGCTAGAAAGCGTTCTGTCATGAAAAAGTCAAGGGAATATCAGGGCACTCATCGTCTGAGGGCGTTCGGTGAGGCCTTGTTGGCGCGCCTTGACAGCCCATTCTCGCCCCTCTAGGACTGCTGATCTTGTTCCCATCGGGCAACTTTGGAGTTTGTCGTGCTGGACCGTCGCTTTGTAGAAGAGAACCCTGAGCTGGTGCGCACCGCCCTTGCCGCTCGCGGCAGTGAACTCAGCCTTGATGCGCTGCTCAAGGCGCTCTCTGAGCGGCGAGATCTGCTCGCCGAGCTGGAGCTGCTGCAGGCCAGACGCAATGCTGGCAGCAAAGAGGTTGGCGCCATGTTCAAGGCCGGACGCGGTGATGAGGCGCAGGCCTTGCGGTCTGAGCTGGCCGAGCTGGGCAAACAGGTCTCTGCCGGAGAGGCGCGAGTGCGAGACGTGGAAGTGGCCATTGACCAGGAGCTGCTTCAGATTCCTAATCTGGTCGCTGCCGATGTGCCGCTGGGTCGTGATGAGTCGGCCAATGTTGAGATCAGAACCTGGGGTGAACCGCGCAGCTTTGAGTTTGAGGTGCGGGATCATCACGACCTGGGAGAGCAACTTGGCGTGCTCGACTTTGAGCGCGGCGCTCGGGTCGCCGGCGCTCGCTTTACCGCATTGTTTGGAGCTGCTGCCCGTTTGAACCGTGCACTGGTTCAATTCATGTTGGATCTACACACCGGGGAGCATGGTTACACCGAAGTGCTGCCGCCATTTATCGTTAATGACAGCGCGCTGACCGGCACCGGTCAGTTGCCAAAGTTTGCCGACGATCTGTTTCGGCTGCATAAGCCCGACAACTATTATCTCATTCCTACTGCTGAGGTTCCGGTCACGAACCTGCATGCGGGTGAACTGCTCAGCGCTGCGCAGGTGCCCCTCCGTTATTGCGCCTACACTCCCTGCTTCCGGGCTGAAGCTGGGTCCTATGGCCGCGATACACGAGGACTGATTCGCCAACATCAGTTCGAGAAGGTGGAGTTGGTGCAGCTGGTCCGCCCCGAGGACAGCGAGGCAGCCCACGAGGCGCTCACCGCACATGCGGAGCGGGTCCTGCAGCTGCTGGAGCTTCCCTATCGGGTGGTCAGCCTGTGTTCGGGAGACATCGGCTTCAGTGCATGGAAGTGCTATGACCTGGAGGTCTGGTTGCCCGCCCAGGAGACCTATCGAGAGATCTCAAGCTGCAGCAACTTTCGGGACTTCCAGAGTCGCAGAGCTGGCTTGCGCTTCCGTCCCGAGCCTGGGGCTCGTCCGCAGTTTCTGCATACACTGAATGGCTCTGGTCTGGCGGTGGGCAGAACTCTGGTGGCGATCTTTGAGAATTATCAGAGTGAGGACGGAAGCGTAGTGATTCCCAACGCTCTGCGTCCCTATATGGGAGGGATCGAGCGAATCTCTGCAGCCAAGTGATTGCTCGGGCCGGTTCTGGCCTCTCCTCAGCTCTGCTGCAATGTGCTGAACATCCCTTTGCTGGACCAGGCTTCAAACCAGCTGCCGAGCTGTTTCATCATACGGGCGGGATCGGCGTTCTCCACGCTGGCAGCCGTCTCGATCGCTTGTCCCAGGCTTGCGCCCTGCTGGAGGCTTTGGAGCAGCGAGAACTGCTCCGGGAATAACTCCTCGCGGTAGCACTGAAACTGTTGCCGGCGAACGCACATAAGGGTTGGGCAAGGCTGCGGCACCTTGGGGGAATGACCCTGCTGAAGGGCGTTCATGAATTCGTTTACCGGGTACTCTATCCGCAACAGTCGCAGCGCCGCGATGGGCTTCAGGCGAGCGTCCTGCCATTGTTCGATGGGGAGAGCAGCGAGGTGCTTGTGCTCGAGGGGCTGCTGCTCTTCTTCGTCCACCAGCTCTTCCATGGCCCGCTCGACCTGGGCCAGGGCCGCCGCGAATGGAGCCAGTCGCTCGCGGTCTCTCTGCCCTATCAGAAAGTTCGGGAAGCCGCTGCTGAGCCGCGCCAGGTTGTAGTGAGCGCTGGGCTGTTCAGAGAGGTACTGGCGAGCCAGTTGGGCGAATCGTTCTGCCCCCAGCAGTTCCTGCACGCTGGGGTATTCCTGCTCCATCACTTCGATGAGCCTTGCGAAGTACATATAGGCGTAGATCTGGAGCTGCTCGCGGCCACTGAGTCGGTCGTTTCCTGGAACGATGGCTTCCAGGGCTGCGTCACCAACCGGGTGCAGGCCGCTGGCTGACTTGATGCCCTGCTCGATGCCCTCAAAGTGGCTGACCACTTCCAGCATCCAGCGCTGTAGGGCGCGGGTTCGTGCGGCTTCAGTCGACATGCTGGCGAGGCGGGCCGGTGCTGTGCCGCGCTTCCTTTGGGGTGGTGTTAGGAGCCTGCTGTTGTCGATAGTAGTTGGCCTTGCCGATCTCATGCAGGAGTTCCTCCCAGCTGGGGATGGAGTCGTCCCATTCCAGCAGGGTTGAGATGTTTCCCGCTGCGGCGATGACCTGGCCGTACAGTTCCCAGACGGCATCGCAGACCTCGCCATCATGCGTGTCGATGCAGTGGTCGCCCTTGTCGGTGTGCCCGGCCAGATGGATCTGCACTACTCGCTCATAGGGCAGCGCTGCAAGGTACTCCCGGGCACTAAGGCCATGGTTGCGGCAGGTCACGTACACATTGTTGACGTCAAGCAGTAAGGCGCAGTCGGCCTGTTGGGCGAGCTCAGCGATGAAATCCTGTTCAGGAATTGTGCTCTCAGTGAACTGCAGGTAGGTGGAGGGATTCTCAAGGACCAACGGTCGCTCCAGGTGGTCCTGCACGATTCGAACCCGCTCCACCATCAGCTTGAGGCTCTCTTCGGTATAGGGCATCGGGTAGAGGTCGTGGCCGTTGCGGCCAGCAACTCCAGTCCAGCAAATGTGGTCCCCAACCCATTGCGCCTTAATGCGATCGGCCAGTCCCTTGAGTCGGCTCAGGTAGTTGAAGTCCAAGGGGTCAGTGCCGCCGATGGATAGGGAGACGCCATGCATGACGATGGGGTGCCGCTCAGCGAGCTCATCCAGGACGTAGAGAGGCCGCCCTCCGGTGTCCATGAAGTTCTCTGAGATGATCTCCAGCCAGCCGATCTCACCGTCTGCCTCAAGGGCATCGGCAAAGTGTGGCGTGCGCAGTCCGACGCCCAGGCCCAGGTCGGGCAGCTGCCAGCGGTTGTTCATGGCGTTATCGCAGTGACCGCAAAGCAGAAGGCCGGCGCGGCACAACGCTGCGCGGGACTCCAGTGTGGAGTGGATGGGCCAGGATTACTTGCCCTTGCAGGAGCCGTAGCCCTTGCAGCCGCCCTTGCCCTTGCAGGTGTTCTTGCCCTTGCAGCCCTTGTCGCCGGAACCGCAGCCTCCCTGACCCTTGCAATCATTCTTGCCAGCACATTCGTGGGTTCCACAGTGTGCCCCCTTGGTACCGCAGCCGCCCTTGCCCTTGCAGGAGTTCTTACCCTTGCAGCCGTTGTCTCCGGACTTGCAGCCTCCCTTGCCCTTGCAGTCATTCTTGCCGCCGCAGCTGTGTCCACCGCAATGACTGGTGCCGCAGCCGCCCTTACCCTTGCAGGAGTTCTTACCCTTGCAGCCGTTGTCTCCAGACTTGCAGCCACCCTTACCCTTGCAGGAGTTTTTGCCCTTACAAGCGTGGCCGTCTTTTTCGCTCTTGGTAGCGATTGCGTCGTCCAGGTGGTGGGCTCGGGCCTGCTGCGCGCCTGCCAATACGCCACCCACGGCAGCCAGCATCATCTTGTTGAAGTCTCTACGGTTCATTGCAGTCCTCTGGTGCGGCGCGGAGCCAAGCCGGTGTTTTGAACGGGATCAAAGGGTAGCAGAAACTAGTCGTTGCTGAGCTGCGCTGGTATCGCTGGTCGTTACCCTGTTTTGTCGTCACCCTGGCGGGTCAGCGCGCCGGCTCGGCCGATGGGTACCGGTCTACCTGCTTGAGAATCGTGCAGGGCGGTAACTGGGGTTGATAGCGCCAGCCGGCGGCCAGGCTGATTTGGTTTTCCCAGCCGAACTGCAGCTCGCCATCTAGCAGCTTGTTCAGGCTGTGGGACAGCACTCCCTCGCCAATCGCCCACATCGGACTTGTATCTGCTGTGGCATGGATCTCTCCCTCCGGGCTGACCACAGCGCCGCGCTCCAGATCCCAGCTTGAGTCGTAGACGAAGAAGCCCAGCCCTTGGATCAGCACACTGATGGTCAGCAGGACGGCTAGCAGTCGCCCTCCTTGGGGGGCGTGGTAGGGGTCCTGCTCATCTCCTTTGGGTAGGCTGAGCATGAGCAGGCCAGGCAATAGCTCCTGTAGCCGTCTGGGCCCCCAGCAGTCGCCGCCCCACCAGTCTGTGTAGTTGGCGTTGATCAGCAGTGTCGTTGTGATGCCGGTGATCAGGGCTGCACGGATCGGGTCCGGGCTGCGGATGGATCGCAGCAGTTGTGGACTGAGTGCTAGCAACCAGGGGCTGAAGATCAGCAGCCCTCGAGATGGGGATAGCAGCAGCCCGGCCAGTCCCGGCAGGGGCGGTCCAGAAAGCGCTCCTTCTCCCAACCCATGGACTCGGGCTATGTCCGCGCCGACCACTGCAAAGGGCGGAACCCAGGGGCTGCCACTGTGGATCTGGTTGTCGTAGAGCCACAGCGCGACCAGGGGGGCTGCGGTCGCTGCTGTAGACCACAGCCAGCGAAGCTGTGTGTGACGGTGAATCCAGCCCAGAGCAACAAGCAGGGGCAGGCTGATGAGCAGGGAGGACGGGCGCGACAGCAGGGCATGGCCCATGGCCAGCCCGAGCGCGGCCCCTGTAGTGAAACCAGGGCTACGTCCGGCCGTGCGGTGCGAGGCGCTGATCCAGAGCACGATGCCGAGTCCGAGCATGGTGCTCTGGTTGCTCCACAGGGTCTGGCGGGTCTGCGGCCACAGCACGGTGCCAAAGAAAAGTGCCGGTAGAACCCAAGCCGGCGGTGCCCGCTCCATCCAGCTTTCAAGTGCTCGTAGACTGAGCCAGAGCAGTGCGATGGTGCAGAGCAGCACAACCAGTTGGTGACTCCTGAGCACACCGATCTCCGAGCGAGCACTGCTCACTAGCAGCGGGGGGATCGCCCCGGGTAGGGCCAGCAGCGGAGCCCCCAACCCGGTGAATGCGAGAACTCGATCCCCCCCCGGGCTTGGGCGGGCCGGTGAGCTGGAGCTGGGGATGAGACCGCCGTGCGGCTCGCGTTCGTAGAGAAAGGGAAACTCGTCGAGATCCCAGTTTCCTTCACAGAGGAAAGAGATCGGGCCGTAGACCGCGCCGGTAGAGTCTGCCCAGGGAATGGGACGCATCCCAAGGGATAGGGCCATAGCCAGCAAAATCAGTAACCACCAGCGGCGTGCATGGTTCGGGTCGGGCGACCGTGTATCGCCATCCTCTTTTGCTAGCGGGCGTCGGGGCCAGGCTGGCACTTCGGCTTCACTGATGATGGAGTCCATCGGCCTCCTCAGCAGGTAACAGTCAGAATGGCGGAGAGGGAGGGATTCGAACCC
>DJIF01000015.1:20930-101012 GCA_002433485.1 Deltaproteobacteria bacterium UBA6601 | reverse complement strand
GAGGGAGGGATTCGAACCCTCGGTCGCTGTGACACGACACTCGCTTAGCAGGCGAGCACCATCGGCCTCTCGGTCACCTCTCCGGATCCAGACTGTCTCAGGGCGGCAGGCGTTGATGGCGGAGGCGGTAGGATTCGAACCTACGGAGCTTTCGCTCGACGGTTTTCAAGACCGTTGCCTTCGACCACTCGGCCACACCTCCTAAGGATGCCGGAACATAGTCAAAGGGACCGGTTCGGGCAAGTCTCCTTGTTGTCATTACTGCGCCGAGTCGCTCTCGTTAGTTGCAGCCTTAGTGGCTCAGCTCGAGGCCGGGTTGAGGGCGTCAGTTGCCAATTTGAGGTTGTCTTGGCGCCTCACAAGCCAGCGCTTGTCCCAGGGTCAGGGGATCCCGATGAGCTTGTGGGTCTGCAGGCTAAGGCGCCAGTGCGGATGGGAGCGACAATATTCTATGCAGCGCGCAGTGTTGGCTTCGCGGTCCGGACCGTCCAAGGGTTGCAGGAAGAAATACTGGAAGTCCAAACCGGCTACAGTTTCTGGGTCGACGTCCTGCGGAAAGACCAGCTTCAGTTCGTCGCCACTACACTGGACCAACTCAGGACCTGGCTTTGGAGAGACACAGATCCAGTCGATGCTGCGAGGAATTGGGAGGGTTCCGTTGCTCTCTACCCCAACCTCAAAACCGCGGCCTTTACAGGCATCGATGAGCGCTTGATCCAGCTGGAGCATGGGTTCTCCACCAGTGAAGATGACATAGGGTCTTCCTGTGCCACTACTGCCACAGTCTTGCTCCCAACAACTGGAGATCGTTTTGGCCAGCTCTTCAGCTGTGCGGAAGCGCGCGCCGCCCGGGCCGTCGGTACCGATGAAATCCGTGTCGCAGAACCAGCAGTCAGCAGTCTCTTTGTCGCGGTCCCTGCCGCTCCACAGATTGCATCCGCTCATGCGGACAAAGACTGCAACCCGGCCGCTGTGCGCACCTTCTCCTTGTAGGGTCAGATAGAGCTCCTTGATCGAGTAGCTCAAGTTGCTGCTACCTGGCCTACCAACTCAGGAAGCTGGTCAAAAGGCGACTGAGTTGTTCGCAGTCCTGACCGCTGCTCATTTCGCGGATGGAGTGCATGGAAAGCATGGGCGCGCCGACATCGGCAGACTTGATGCCAAGGTCTGCGGCGACGATGGGGCCGACGGTGCTGCCGCAGCGCATGTCACGACGGCACACGAATTCCTGGAGCGGAATGTTGGCCGATGCGGCCAGGGCCCGCACCAGGCCCATGGTTGTGGCGTCTGTAGCGTAGCGCCACGAGGAGTTGGTCTTCAGTACCGGGCCACCTCCGAGGATGGGGTTGTGGTGGCCGTCGTGTTTTTCCGGGTGGTTGGGGTGAACAGCGTGCGCCATGTCGGCACTCAGGGCGGCGGAGTGATGGATTGCGCGGCTGAGATCCCGGGGATTGGTACCAGCAAGTCGAGTCAGCACATCTCTGGTGAAGCTGCTGCCAGCTCCCCGGTCTGTGGTGGAGCCGATCTCTTCGTGGTCATAAAGGGCGATCACCTGGGTGGTCTCAGACGGCTCTTCAAGGCTCCTTAACAGGGCGCTTAGAGCTGCATAGCTGCAGCCAAGATTGTCGATTCGTGGGGCATGAATGAACTCATCATCGCGACCGGAAACGACCGGAGCCTGGAGGTCGTGCAGGCACAATTCCCATCCCAGAACGCGCTCACTGGGGAGGTCCAGCTCTGCGGCAAGAAAGTCTCGGAAGCGGCCCTCCTCGACGTTACGACTGCCACTTCCCAGGCCCCAGATCGCTGGCAGGTGGGCGTGCTTGTGAAGCTTAAGGCCATCTTCATTCACCTTGCGGTTGAGGTGAATGGCCAGAGAGGAGATCCGGCAGATGGGTCGATTGACTGAGAGCAGCAGCGTCTCAATCTCGAGGGGCTGCTGCTCTGAGCTCACGCTTACTCGCCCTGAGAAGCCCAGGTCGCGGTCGGCCCAGGTGGCGATGATTGGTGAACCGTAAATGTCCAGCGCAAGGCTCGCACAGCCGAACAGCTGGCGTTCAGGCAGTGGCGTCACCCGCAGGCAAGGAGAGTCTAGGTGAGCAGAGAGCACCCGAAAGCCGGTCTCGGCGGGCGGCTTATCTCCCATGCGAAAGGCGATGATCGAGGAGCCTGAGCGGATCGTATAGCCACGCGTACCGGCGCTGCTGTGCCACTTTTCTGCGGCCTCATCAAAGGCAGTAAAGCCTTCGGCCAGGAGTTGCCGCTCGACTTCGGCGCAGGCATGCCAGGGGCTGGGGCCGGCGCTGATAAAGTTCAGCAGCTTGTCGGTGTAGTGCGCACTCATGACGACTCCTCCAGGTTGGCTCGAAAACCCGCCTGCCTACTCAGGTCTTGTTCTTAGGGCGCTTACCCCATGAGGGCCGGCCGGGCAGCTTGCTGGCGTCTAGACGGGGTAGGACCTCTTCAGCGATGCACTGGTAGAACTCGCGCTTGTAGCGAGCACGGGGGATGAGTCCGTAGCGTAGCTCGCCGGGGCCTACCGGTTCGATCCAGTCCTCGGGCAGCAGACCCCAGGCCCGTTCGACCCGCGACAGGTAGTTGGGCAGTTGCTCCTTGGCCAGTCGCGTGACCAGCTTGCTGTCTCGCTCCATCAATTCGGCCAGAACTGCCCAGCCCAAAGCACCCTGCGTCTCGCTATCGGCGACAATCCGTTCAAGCAGTTGCCGTGGTCCGGATTCGGTGGTTGCGTCGGCCATCGCGGTAAACAGGGGCGTCGCCAGGGTCTCGCCGATGCAGTAGAGATCGAGGCAGGCCAGCACCGTTCGCTCAATGCAGCTACCACCGAAGCCATGTGGGATGACAAGGGTTCCTTCCTGGATCGAGGTCGGGTCATCATCGCCCCCGAGCTCGGCATAGATCTCGAAGCTCATGTCTGCATGATCGAGCTCATTGGCAACGAAGCGCTGCGCGAGCTGTAGGGTGTCCGATGCGAAGCCCTGCCGCAGCAGCCACGCGAGGAATTCTGCTCCCAGAGCCGCAGAACGATATTCAGCCAGGCTACGAGCCCTCCACTCTGCGAGGATGATGTCCATGTTTACGGCCATCTAGGGTCCTCACTCGGTGGTGGGCTCAGCCTTGGCGTCAAGGCCTGAAGGGCTCTACTCGGCAGCAGCGGGAGCAGCTACCGTTGACTCGGCCGGAGCGGCTGCCTTTGCCTCCGCTGGAGCCGCTGCCTTGTTCGCTGGCTCCGGAGAGGCGGTTTTCTCGCCCTTCTTGGCCGCCGGCAGCATCGTTACCGAAAGCATGCGTCCCTGGACCTCAGGGATCGGGCTGTCCAGCTTGCCGAAGGTCTCCAGCATCTCCGTAGCTCGGCGAAGTGTTGCTCGGCCTACGTCCTGACGGCGCATCTCTGCACCTCTGAAGCGGACCGTTAGGCGCACCCGAAGGCCCTGATCCAGGAACTTCTTGGCATGCTCGATCTTCACCTCAAGGTCGTGCTGGCTGGTGTTGGGGCGGAAGCGCACTTCTTTGGGCGTGGAGTCGGTCGAGTTCCGACGATTCTGCCGCTCCATGCGCGCCTGTTCGTACTTGTGCTTGCCGTAGTCGAGCAACTTGCAGACAGGAGGGCGGGCGTCAGGGGAAACTTCCACGAGGTCCAAGCCAGCGTCTTGCGCCATGCGCAGAGCTTCACCGGTCTCCACGATACCGATCTGCTCGCCGTTTTCGCCGATCAGCCGAATGGGGCTGATGCGGATCATCTTGTTCCTTCGTGGACCGCGGTCCACGGGCATCACTGGGGGTCTACGTCTGCGAATTTCACACCTCCGAGGTAGGTCTAAACGGGATCATCGCTCGGCCTCAGTAGAAGTCGATTACGACAATGCATGGGGTGGGGATATCATGGATGACCGTAGGAATCGACCCTCTACTGCGGAAAGACCGCCCTCGGGCGACTGTTTTTTTTGGCAGGCACCTGTATCAGCGCTTATCTGGGCGGTGTGGTTGTCGCTGAGGGCCAGCATTGGGCTGCTCTTCATGGTCCCCTTAAACGGAAGCCTTGCTCTGTCGAGGGTGCGCTGGCAGACTCCGCCGCCTGGAGAAAATCATGATGCCCATTCTTCGAACCGTAATGTTTGTCTCCCTGTTCACCAGCATGCTGACTGGTGGGGCGGGCGTCGCTGTGGCCAAGGACTGTACCTTCAATGACCTCCACGGTGAGTTCACAGTTACCGCTGATTGTGAGGGTTTGCAGGATTTCAGCGGTATCGGTCAGCCCCTTAAGCGGATGTGGTTGGCCGGTAGCTGGGGACAGCTGGAGATCATTGAAGTCCCATCGCCCTATCAGGCCGCTGATTTGGACCTTGTTATGGAGACCCTGGCGCGCTTTTGGTCCAACTGGCGTACTCCGGGGCCGTTGAGCAGCATGCAGCTGGCTGGTATGGAGGCCCGGGTTGTTACTGAGCGTAAACCGCGCACGACTTCGCGTACCTGGCTATTTAATCTCGGCGGCCGAAACATTACGGCCCGAGCAGTCGCTTACGGCAAGCGCTCGGAGCGGGAGCAGAACCTGGAGAAGATTGCCGAGGCCTTCGTTAAGAGCTTTAAGCACAAGGCTGAGTAGAGCGCGCCGAAAGCGGCGGCTAAGAGTGGTACGGCTGGCAGGATTCGAACCTGCGACCCCCAGATTCGTAGTCTGGTGCTCTATCCAGCTGAGCCACAGCCGCACAACACTCCGCCCGCCGACGAGTACATCGGCAGCCTGCCGAACTTTAGAAAGCCCGCAGGACGGCGGAGTCTAGTCAAGGCATTTGCCTGGGTCAACTGGTGCTGCGCGTTGGGCAGCTTGGTTAAGGAATCCAGGGGCCCTCGTGATCAGCAGGCGGACCTTCAGCCTCCGCCTCTTCCGGACTCTGTGGGAACTCGCCATCTACGAATACTTCTTCTGTGGGAGCACTGCTCCACACCTGGGGAGCTGAGGTTGCAGCTGCCATGGGAGAACTTTGATCCGTTAGCGCTTCTCGGATCGCGGTATAGCGGGTGAGACCTGCTTTTTCGACGATCCGCGCTCGGCCTTCTTTGACCAGGGTCGGCCCAAGGTGGTGGGTGATCACCGCGGGGAAGCTGGCTTCGTCTACCAACAGGCCGCTAGCGACCGCCAATTCTACCGCAGTCCAGCCCTCTTCGGGAGCAGCCTCCAAAGCCGCGACCAGATGATCTTTGGCAGTCTCAATGATGGCTAGTCCGTGGTCTTTGAGCTGATTAGGAAGCATCGAATCTCCTAGAACATGGATCGGGGGTGACCCATGCACCACTCGATGTTAACATGCCGCGCCTTCAGCGGAGGGTGCCGGGCATTTTCCCGGCCCTCCCGATCAACAACCCAGGTAGCTACATCATGATGCGTTTGCTGACTCTCTTTATCTCCGCCATTTCCCTGCCCCTGGTGGCCTGCACCTCTGCTCAAGATGGTGGTACTTCATCTGCGGCTGCAGCTTCCAGCGCAGGCGCTGCCGCTTCCGGACCGGCTGAGTTGATCGGCGCTGAATCCGGGGTAGCAGCGATCGTTAACGGTGAGAAGATCACCTTTGCTGAGGTTGACGAGGCAGCAGCAGCTCAGCTGACTCGACTCAAGACCCAGGCTTATGACCTGCGCAAGCAGAACCTGGATAAGCTGATCGATGATCGACTGATTGCCGCGGAAGCCGCTAAGCGAGGGGTCAGCAGCGAGGACCTGCTCAAGGCGGAGGTCAATGACAAGTTGGCGGAAGTGAGCGATGAAGAGGCTAAGGCCTACTTCGACAAGAACCCGCCCCGGGGGCAGGTCGACTTTGAGAAGATCAAGCCTCGGGTCAAGGCCTACCTGCAGCGCAAGAACGAGACTGACCTGCGGGCGGCCTTCATCGCCAGCCTGAGGTCGCAGGCAGGGGTTGAGGTCATGCTTCAGCCGATGCGCTTTGACGTTAGCTTTGACAAGGACGATCCCATCTACGGCTCGCCCGATGCACCGGTGGTCATTGTTGAGTTCTCGGACTTCCAGTGCCCCTACTGCTCGCGGGTGAACCCGACTCTGGAGCAGGTCAAGACTACCTACGGCGACAAGGTTGCTTTGGTCTTCCGCGACTTCCCGCTGCCCATGCATAAGGAAGCACCTCAGGCCGGTGCCGCGGCTCAGTGCGCTAACGACCAGGGTAAGTTCTGGGAGTATCACGACAAGCTGTTTGCCAATCAGCGTGCTCTCGAAGATGACAAGCTGAAGGGGTACGCCGCAGAACTCGGCCTGGATTCAGCTGCTTTTGACAGCTGCCTTGAATCTGGCAAGTACCTGGCTGAGGTGGAAGAGGACAAGAAGGCCGGCGCCGCGGTGGGCGTGGCTGGAACTCCTGCCTTCTTCATTAACGGTCAGTTTCTAAATGGCGCGCGACCTTTCGAGTCCTTTAAGGAGCTCATCGATTCTGAGCTGAAGGCCAAGGGTCTACTCTAGGCGACAGGTTGAGGCTGCCCGTTCCCAGTTGGCCCGATTGTGTCGAATGATCCGCGAACCGTTGTCGTCTCCGATGGTGGTAGGCGACCGGATCAGGAGAAGCTCTATCCAACGTTGACGGTTCTGGAAGGCCCCGAGGTAGGTGCCTTCTTTGCCCTCGGCGAGGGAACAGGCAGCTACACTCTTGGCCGGGCGGATGATGCTGATGTGCAGATTCCTGCCCCTTCAGTTTCGCGTCACCATGTCTGCTTCGAGGTGGTGCGAAAGTCTGGTCGTCCAGCCATCCTTGCCAAGGACAATGGCAGTACCAATGGGGTTCTGGTCAACGGTAAGTCGGTCAGCGAGATGTGGTTGGTCAGCGGTGACAAGCTCCGTGCCGGTGATATCTTGTTGCGCTTTGAGTGGATGAGTCAGGCAGAGGTTCGCTACCATCGGGACGTCTCTAATAAGCTGCAGGCGGGTGCCAGGGATCACCTCACCGGCCTGTTGACCCGCTCTTTTCTTGAACAGCGTCTACCCAAGATGCTCGAAGAGCTTGACCGGCGGGGGCATGGCGCCTGCTGCTTGATGCTTGATCTTGATCACTTCAAGGCGGTCAACGACACCTATGGTCATCTGGTGGGGGATCTGGTCCTGCAGCGTGTAGCAGGTGTTGTTCAATCGAGTTTGCGGCGAACGGACTTCGCGGTGCGTTATGGGGGAGAAGAGATTCTACTGTTGATGCCGGACCTCGCGGTGGACTGGGGCTATGAGGTCGCCGAGCGGATTCGTTCTCGGGTTCAGGCCATCGACTTCTCTGCTGAGGTGGACGGCCTCAAGGTAACCGTTTCGGTGGGGCTGGCTCAGCGTAAGCCTGGCGAGCGGGCTGAGTCCTGGCTGCAGCGCGCAGACCAGGCTCTTTATCGCGCCAAAGATGGTGGTCGTAATCAAACCATCGTTTCTGATGATCCTGCAGCAGCAGACACTGATCCGCGCATGAATGTGGTGCCGCAGAGCGTGTCGGGGGGGCCGACTCGTAAGACCATGCCCGTTGCTGTCCCAGATGCCGAGACCCGTAAGATCGCTGACGATCTCCTAGACTGAGGCGCTAGTTGGCCATGGCCGCTTTGACGGCTGGCCGTCTTACTTCGGCCGTCTCACTTCAGGACAGTTGTCGGTCGAATATGCAGGTCCACTCCAGGTGGGGTGTTTGCGGCAGCATATCTAAGGGGCTGAGGGACCGGATTCGGTAGCCGCTCGCGGTAATTTGGGTCGCATCCCGGACCAGGGAGGGGCCATAGCAGGACACGTACATGATGCGTCGGGGAGCGCTCAGGAGCAGCGCTTTAAGGGCCTGGGGCCGTAGCCCTCGTCGCGGCGGATCGACCAGCGTCAAATCGAAGGGACCATACTCTTGGACCATTGGCCCAACCAGCTCAGAGCTCGATCCGACCCGATAGGTGGCCTTCAGCTTGTTACGAGCCGCGTTGTGCCGGGCCCGGTCAATAGCACGTGAGTCGTTATCCACACCATAGACTTCTAAGCTCCCTCCGCGGGCGGTCGCCATAGCCAGCCCGAGCACCCCTCCTCCGCAGTACAACTCGAGGAGTCGCGTTGGTTGCTCTGGATGGGCTGGCGTCCAGCCAAGCAGATGCTCGATGACTGCCTCCAGTCCATGTGGGTTCACCTGAAAAAAGGAAAGTGCGTCGAGTTGTGCCTCCATGCCGGACACAGTCTCCATCAGCTGGCCCTTTCCAGCGATGTGCTTGGGAGACTCCGGACCAGCAACCCGATCGCCAGTCTCAGCGAAAACCTGTAGAGAGCAGCCCACAATCGGGCCAGCGCAACTCACCAGAGAGGTCAGCATGGCTTGGAGCGCCTGCCCTGCAGTTGGCTGGGTCACGACGGCACAAAGCAGAACCTCTCCGGCTCGATTTGCTCGCAATACCAAAGCCCTCAGTCCGGCGGTCGAAGCCCCGCTTTGTGCTGCCCCGGGGGGCGTAAAAGAGATGGAAGAGTCTCGGGCCAGAGCCGTGAGCATCGCGCTTAGCTGGTGGTGGGCCTGAACTAGGGCTGGGGTCAGTACTGAGCAGTCTGGCAGGTCAATGACCTCGTGGCTGCGGCGCCGGAAGCCCCCCAACTTCAGCTTCCCCTTCGTCGTCTGGGGCAGGAAGATGGCCTTGTGCCGATAGCCAAAAAATGGACCTGGCTCCGGCCAGCTCGATGGCGGGTCCAGGGCAGCTCTGAGCTCAGCTGAGAGGTAGGAAGCTGCGCTCTCGACTTTGAGCCTGAGCTGCGCGTTATCGCGAACGTGCTGCAAGCCACATGCTCCGCACTTTCGATGAATCGGGCACGGCGGCTTACGACGTAGGTTGCCAGACTCTGGACCGCCGAGAAGCGAGATGCTCTCCCCCCATATCACCGGTCCGCCGCGGCTACGGTGGACGATTCGGACTCGGTGCTGCTCCCCTGGGATCGCATCGTTGAGCCTGAGTTCTAGGCCTCCGTCGAGCGGTGTGCGGGTACTCCCATCACTGGCTAGAGGTCCGGCCTCGATGTCGAGGAGTTGGCCCGGTCGGTACTGTGCTCTGGCAGTTCTTGACGGCATGGAAGCTCATAACTAACATCCCGCGCGAATGAACAGGCCTCCGGTCGTTCCGCCGGGGTGTTTCCGGTGCGACTAGCCGGGTGCCTCAGCAACGATCGAGATTAGCGAATGGCTTCAGAATCCGGCATCGAGATGGAAGGCACCGTCGTAGAGGTGTTCCCCGGGGGCACCTTTAAGGTGGTGACCGATCAGGACCACGAGGTCCTCGCCCATCTGGGTGGCAAGATGCGCCGTTTCCGGATTCGTGTGTTGCGGGGAGACCGGGTCATCGTTGAGGTTTCACCTTACGATCTGACTCGCGGCCGCATCACTTACCGTCAGCGTTGAGTTTCCATTTCCCTCTGCGTCCCGCGCAGTAACACCTGAGATAGCTTCATGACCGCCAAGCTCTTTGTGGGCAACCTGCCTTATTCCTGCACCGATGATGATCTTCGCTCGGTCTTCACATCTACCGGCTGTGATCCCCTTGATGTGCGGGTCATCATGGACCGCTCAACCGGGCTGTCCAAGGGCTTTGGTTTTGTTGAGGTGGAAGACAAGGACACTGCTGTGGCCGTTCGTGACGCGCTGGTCGGTGCGGTGTTGGGCGATCGGAACCTGATCATCGATCTGGCCCGGCCGCCTGCGACCAACTCTGCCGGCAAGATTCGCCGCTAAGCTCAGTTCTCTTCAAGGTAGCGGTATGCGTATCGCTGCCACGCTACCCCGGCTCCACTGCACGCTTGTATTGCTCAAGTCCGTGATTCGTTCCGGATAAGCACAGATCCGCTGCTGTTGTTTGCCGTCACCCATTGTGACCGCCGGCGGACTGGAGTTGCCGACGACCCCATCTGCAGTGACCAGCGCAGCGCACAGTTCGGAGGCAGTGGTCCCAGCCGCCAGTTCGGCGGTTACCGCCCAGCAGCCCTCCCGTTCGAGAAGTGGGGGGACGTCGAGCTGAGTTGCCCAGTGGTCTGCCAGAATTACACACAAGATAACTCTTTGGGAGTTCCCGGCGAGGCCGAGGCCGAGCAGGTTGAAGGGCGCCTTCGCCATGGCTTCGAACAGGCTTCTGCCATCGGCTCCGGGACCGTTGAGCAGGTTTTCAGCCAATGAACCGCTGTTGTGACTACCTGCTCCACCCAGCGCTCGATTCCATTCGGCCAGAGTGCCCACAAAGTTGGGATGCAGTCGTCTAAGTCGACCATCAAGGCTCTCCCCCTCGGGGTCGGTACTGCTACAGAATCCGCCTGCGGCCATGGCATGAGCGTGGTGCTGCGCCAACTCGTCGCTGACCATGCTGCGTTCGGGCACAGTTTGTCCTGCTTCCTGCAACCGTCGGAAGATAGCTTTGCGAATGGCTTCGGTGGTTTCGATGAGGTCTGGTCCCATCCACAGGGGACGCTGCGTCGGGGCTGAGTTTTTCCTGGCTGCTTTGGCCTTGCCCAGCCACTGCCGACAGAGTGCTGCGATGAAAAGGATTGAGAGCGTGATGAAGAGCTCTGTCATGGTCACCCTGGGCCTCTCCTGAGTCCGGTCAGGAAATCATCATATAATCGTCCGTCCATGGGAGGAGCACCTTGTTGGATAGTGATGTGGATAGCAGCCCGCGGGTGATTGAATTTCCATCGGCGTGTGCGGTGCTGGACGCTATTCCCTGTCTACCGGTCCGGGTCCTGGTGGTCACCGACTCGGGAGCTGGAGAGCAGGGTCGGCGAGGACTGGCAGGCCGATTGTTGCGTATGGGCGAGTCGCTCGGAGTAGACGAGGGTCTTGCGGTTAAAGAACGGCCGCTGGCCGACTGGAGTGCAGCGGGGGGGGCTTCTGAGCGCTTTGATGTGATCTATCTGCGCTGCTGTGACATTCCCGCTGAATCCGCTGAGGAGATGCGCCCTGCAGCTCATGTGAGCGCTGGCTTGCAGGCTCTGCTGCGGGATTCCTCAGCGCGGTTCTGGCTGCTTGATCATCGGGTCGATGGCGCGCAGGGCTCGCGGCAGCGGGTTGTGAGCGAGGGTCTGTGTCGCGATGTTGTGTCGCGTGGTGGACCGCCGGCAATCCTGCTGCCCCTGCAATGGGGAGCAGAGCGCAGGTTGGATTTTCACCAGGCCTTGTTGGAGTGGTCGCTGCATGATGCGCCGCTGGAACTGGCTGTCGCTCGAGCGACGGGCGGTAGTGGTCCCGTGCCGGTGCTTTTCTTGCCCTCGGGTCGCCGGCATGGCCTCGATCTTGGGCGTCTGTTTGAGGATTACCGGTGCCGAATCGACGCCACCCATGCCGCTCTTCGTATGCTTTCCGTTGAATTGGCGTCGTTGACCGCGGGCACACCGGGAGCTGCTGTCCTTAGAGACCGCCTCGCTATCCAACAAGAGCTGTGGGTGGAGCGTATGCGGCTGGTCAAGGCCTCATGTGTCGAGATCAATCGCGATCGGGACCCAGCAGGATGGAGTCGACTTCGTTCCAGTCTCGATCTGTTGAATCAGGTTGAAGCCGACGTCGCAGAGGCGCGGGCTGAAATTGAGGCGTTGCAGCTTGCCGGGCTTGGCAGTGAGGCTGAGCGTTGAGGGTGCACTCGGTGCCCCGCGCTGGCGTCTCCAGGCTAATCCTTGCGCTGGCCCTGGTGCTCGCCTTGGTGTCCGAACGGGCGGCGAGCGCTGAGGGTGAAGCTCCTCTCTCCTATCGCTTTGTCGAAACCCCTGGCGGGGTAGGTGCGCATTTGCTGCGAGCTGATCTGCAGAAGGTCGAGCTGAGGATGCTGTATGCGCAGGACATGGGGGCCGGTGCCCTTACAGCTCGTCAGTTTCTTGACCGCACTGGGGCCACCGCGGTCTTCAACGGTCCGTTCTTTGACCTTGACGGGTCTCCTATGGGGCTGCTCGTGGTCGATGGAGTGGAACGGGTTGCCCTGCGGCCTGTGGACTGGGGGGTGTTTTCCCTGACCGACTCCGGACCCTCTATTGTCCATACCCGCGACTGGAAGTCCGACCGTCAGGTGGATGCTGCCTTTCAGGTCGGCCCTAGACTGGTCGTCGATGGCGAGGTCCTCAGCCTCAAGTCCCAGAGCGCACGGCGAACCGCACTGTGTGTGTTACCGGATGGGCGTATCGAAGTGCTGGTTTCACCAGGTTCGATTCGTTCTGATGATCTTGCTGGATTCTTCGCAGCCGAGGGCTGTAGCGATGCCCTGAACCTTGATGGAGGTACATCCAGCCAGTTGTATCTGCGTAGAGCCGGGATTGTCGTTGATGAACCAGGTGGCGTCGCAGTCCCCGTAGCTGTGGGACTGTTCGTTGCCGCACAGGAGGCGCAGATCGAGCCTCGTCGGGGGTGTGCTGCGTTTCGTAGCTGCAGTTGAGCCCTACCGTTGTTGCGTTGACCGCCGCCTCGGCGCCCCCGTAGACTCTTTTTGGTGTCTGAAATGGCGCCATGTCAGGCTTGGCAGTTTTGTTTTTGGCTGGACCGGGTGTGGCAAGAACAGGGGATAGCAAGCCGGTGGCAAAAGCAGCCAGAGAGCGGTCTCAGCGGTCTGCTCAGCCCTTGAAGGGGCGGGCCAGCCCTGCCATCCAGGAGAATCTAGAGGCCCGCTTTGAGCGGGAGACAACCGCCCTGTTCCGAACCCGGCTACTTACCGCCGCCATGTTTGGAGCCCTTTTATCGCCGCTCTTTGGTGTTGTGGATTATTTGTCGTGGGGTTCCTGGTGGCCTGAGCCTAAGCCGATGCTTGCAGCCTTTCTGGTGCTGCGTCTGGCCATGATGCTCTGGTTCGTTGCCCTGTGGGTCTTCTTGCGCTCAGCGGACCGACTCTCCGTAGTGGTGATGGACTGGTTGATTTTCTCCCCTCCTGCCATTGCTTTGGGCTACATGACCGCGGTCACTGGCGGCGCCAGCAGTCCCTATGTCGGGGGAACCGTGCTCCTGGTGGTGGCGCGGACCATCCTGGTCCCCGGCGAGGCGCGGACCCACCTTCCGATGGTTAGCTTTCTGGTGCTCTCTTACCCCCTGTGCATTCTCGCTTTTGGTAGCTATCACGGAGATCTCATTGAGTGGATGATGGACAGTGAGGCGATGGGCTATCTGGCAGCTAACACCCTGCCTCTGTTGGGCATTGCGGGGGTGGGATTGGTTGGCTCAGACATGATCCACGCTATGCATCAGCGCCTCATCTCCGCTCGCTCGCTTGGTCGCTACAAGATCAAGAAGGAACTCGGCCGGGGGGCCATGGGAGTGGTCTATCTGGCCTGGCACCGCGATCTGGGCCGGCCCTGTGTGATCAAGGTGGTCAATCCAGAGAAGGATACCTCTGGGATGCTCCGTCGCCGTTTTGAGCGAGAGGCTCGGGAGACCTCACTGCTGCGTTCCCCATATACGGTGCAGGTGTTTGATTTTGGTATTACCCAGCAGGGTCAGATGTTCTACGTGATGGAGCATCTCGATGGAGAAACCCTGCAAGACCGCCTTGATCGCGATGGGCCGCAGCCCTTCGATATTGTCTGTCGCTGGCTGGTCAGCAGCGCAGAGTCGTTGGCAGAGGCTCATGCACGGATGTTGATTCACCGCGATGTGAAGCCAGCCAACATCTTTCTGGCGATGACAGCCGATGGGCGTGAAGTGACCAAGATGCTGGACTTCGGCATTGCCACCAAGGTGGAGGCTGAGAGCGAGGTGACCGGTAACCGCCGCAAGCGTAAGGCGCCTGACATTGGAGGTTTGCCTCAGGATGCTCGCCTCACCGCGGTTGGAACGATTATGGGGACTCCGCTTTATGTTGCGCCTGAAGTGTTGATTGGTGAACAAGCGAGTGATCGAGCCGACCAGTATTCACTCGCGGCCACGGCCTATCACCTGCTGACCGGTCGCCCGGTCTTTACCGCTGAGACGATGGAAGAGCTTTTGTATAAGACCATCGATGACCCGCCTGATGCGCCCTCTGAGGTGCATCCATCCGGCAAGCTGCCTTCGGGCCTCGACGGTGTGTTGTTGCGCGCTCTGGCCAAAACCCCTGAGGAGAGATATCCGTCGATGGAGACTTTTCGCCAGGCCCTTGAGCCGTTTGCAGCGGCCCCTGGCGCCTCTTCTTCGGTCTTGGATATGCGGGACTGAGGGGCGTTGGCTGTGCTCCATCGCTGCCTTCCCGCTGCACTGATCGGTTGCTTGTTGCTGCTGCTGGGCGGGTGCTACGGGGCTTTTAGCAGCGGTCCTGAGCCCTTGCCGGGCTCCGATGATGACGATAGTGCCGCGGTAGTGGGAGATGACGATGACACAGGTGCTGAGCTGACCGATTCCGACGGAGATGGAATCAGCGATCAAGATGAGGGGCAGGCCGATGTGGATGGCGATGGCCTGCCTAATGCCCTTGATGACGACAGTGATGGTGACGGCCTAAGTGATCGTGAGGAGGCTGGTGACGGCGACCCGTCCACTCCGCCAGTCGATTCCGATGAGGATGGAGTGCCGGATTTTCTCGACTCTGACAGCGACGGTAATGGGATCGCTGATGTTGACGAGGGCGGCCGCGACAGTGACGGCGATGGGATTGATGATGCCGCTGATCTCGACAACGACGGCGATGGCATTCCTGACACTGAGGAGATTGGTCCTTCTGCCGCTCAGCCCAGAGACAGTGACGGTGACGGTGTGCCTGATTTGCTGGATCTGGATTCAGATGGTGATGGTGCGAGCGATGCCCTCGAAGGCTACGACGATCCCGATGAGGACGGCCTGCCCAGCTACCTCGATGATGACGCCGATGGCGACAATCTGTTGGACCGGGATGAGCTTGGGCCCGATCCCGAACAGCCGCTTGATTCCGACGGGGATGGGCTGCCCAACTTCCTTGACAATGACTCCGATAATGACGGCATTTCAGATCGGGATGAGCCGGGCTACGGGGGCTTTTCGACCTCGCGAACCGATCGAGACACCGATGGCGACGGCTTCTCCGATCTGGCTGAGGTGTTGGTTGGCTCCAATCCCACCAGCAGCGATGACCACACGGTCTGGCAGGAGCAGTTTGGCTTCTATGCGGAGCTGCCTCCCCGCTCGACGACCCAGGTCATCGTGCCATTTACCCCACAGATTCTGCAGGCCGATGTCCTTTTTCTCCTGGATACCACCTGCAGCATGGGCCCGGTACTCTCTGCGGTGGCAAGCAACTTCCAGGATGTGGTGACCGACGTCAGCATTCCGGATGTGGCCTTTGGGGTCGCTGAGTTTGATGACTATGTGTACTCGGGGCTCGGCTACTGGGAGGTCAACAACGGACTGAATGTCAGCTACCCCCAGGACAAGCCATTTCGCCTCAGGCAGCAGGTCACCAGCAACAACCTGATGGTCAGCGCCGCGCTCTCTTCCCTGCACATTCGCGATGGAGGTGACCTGCCCGAGTCGGGGATGGAGGGCTTGTATCAGGCGGCCAGCGGTCGGGGCTACGATCTGGACTGCAATTTCGCCTATGACGAAGAAACCGACGTCTATCCTTTTCACACCATTCCAGCAGGGCCCGGCGTCGATGCCTTTCAGGGCAATGAGACGGGCAGCTACGACTCTACGGTTCCAGGAACCGGCCACATTGGTGGTGCTGGCTTTCGGGACGGCTCGCTGCCGGTCCTGGTCTATGCAACCGATACCTTCATGCGCGATGCGGATCTTCCGCAGGCCTACTTCCTGCCACCGCTATGTAGCGCTCCGGCTGGCGCCAGTGATGTTGAAGCTGCGGTCAATGCTATTGGCGGCAAGCTGATCGGCATTGGCGTGGAGGGAACCTCGGGCAGCGCCACCAGTCCCATTCAGCAGATGATTTCGCTGGCGACCCAGACCGGCTCTCTGGCTGATATTGATGGCAACGGGACCATGGAGCCGCTGGTCTTTCAGGGGACCTCAGCGTCGACTGTCGACAACATCATTGATGGGGTCGAGTCACTGGCCAATTCGGCTCAATTCGATCTCAGCCTGAGCGTTGACGATGCTCCTTACGGTTTTGTCACCGGCATCAGCCCCAATGTAGTGGTTGGGGTCCCGGTAGGGACTTCGGTCGTCTTTGAACTGAGCGTGCTAACCAGCGTGCCGCATAGCGCAAGTGATCAGGTCTTCGTGTTCCCGATGCAGGTCATCGGTGACGGCACCACCGTGCTGGCACAGTGGGACCTGGTGCTGGTGGTGCGCAGCTGAGCTCAGCTGCACGACCGCTGCCATCGCAACTAGTTGCCAGACTTGTCCTCGCTGCCGGCTTGATCTTTGCCCGGCTCCTCGCCGGATGGGGCCTGCGCTTCTTCAGGGGAGGCTTCCGGCTGAGCTGCCGGCCCCTGCGCGTCTTTGATCGGCAGTTCGTCCATGACATCTTCCTCTTCGCCTTCATAGACGATGCTGAAGACCTTGCCGTTGTACATGTAGACAAAGCGGGTGATGAGTTCGTTCTTGTAGGCCGTCTTGCTGTCTTTCGGGCTTAGAAACTCACGACCCTTGCGGTCGATCTCGAAGCGATAATTGAGTACATCGACATAAGCGTTGCGGCGAAAATCTTTCCGGATTTTCACCGGCTTATCCCAGCACATGAAGACTTCATCTTTGTTCATGCCCCGGACGACCTCACCGGCCATGATGTTGGGCATCATCTCTTCGTCGATCTTCTTCCACTTCTTCCAGAAGCCAATCTTCTTGAGGAATTCCTTGCGCTCATCGGTGCTCTTGAGTTTTACAAATACGTCCAGCTCTTCGTCCGTGGCCCAGGCGTCAAAGCTGCGGGCCCAGACCTTGTCGAGCTCGGGCCACTTTTTGATCTTGCGGGGGTTGACCTGCCCGGCAAGGGCCGGCGCGGCGAGCGCGAGCACCAGCACGAGCAGGGCGAGGGCTGACAGAAATCGATTCATGGGCTGGGTCCTCCAGGGGGCGCCGACTATAGCAACCCCGGCGTTGTGGCTGCGGCTGCATCGTGGTTCTGTTCTGGGGTAAAGCGGATCAGGCCCAGAGAAGTGCGTGGCAGCCATCCTCTCTGACCGGTAGAGAGGCGAACCTGGGTCCACTCTGCTTGCTGACTGAGGACTGAGAGCTCTGCCCCTTCATGGAGCCGAGCAAGCTCAACCGATCGCAGATCACGGCCGGACCGGAGTGTCACCTGCTCGGCCAGAACCACGGCCTCGGGCAGGACCTTCACCTGATAGCTGCGAGCTAGATGCCCGCCTAGCGTCAGTAGTGCCAGGGCGGTGAGTGCCGCTACGGGAAGCGTCAGCAGGGCTTCGTTGCGCCAGGCTCGCCAGCTTAAGAGCCCGAACAAGAGGCCCCAGCAGAACGTGCCAGTCAGCAGCAACTCTGCTGCGGAGAGGCTGTCGTAGGGGGCGAGGAGGGTAGCGGCGAGCGGATGTCGCTTGCCAGGCGGAGCCAGATCGTCCCGAGCTTTCTCTCTGGCACTCTTGAGGTTGGCTTTGAGATCGCCGTCTCGCGGCAGAAACAGCTGCCCACGTCGATAGGCCAGGATTGCAGGGCCGAGATCACCAGCTTGCTGTAGGGCGTTGCCGAGGTTGTAGAGGAGGTGGCCATTGTGATTGCCTCTGGCCTCTTGATTGGAGAAGCAGGCAGCAGCACCTGGGTAATCGCCGCCGTCGTATAGGGCCGAGCAATCGAAGCGGTCGCCGCCCGTCTCTTGCTGAGCCGAGGCTTCCGGACAGACTGCGAGCAGCAGTGTGACGACAATAAGCAGGCTAGGCGCCGTCCGGATCACTTCCAGCTCCTCTCTGCTTCCAGGGTCCAGTCCAGGATCTCTTCGACTAGTGTTCCAGCTGTAGCGCCGCCGAAGCGCACAGACTCGATGCGCTCAAGGAGTCGTTCTGCTCGTTGGGCGAGCTCGGCATTGCAGCCTGCTTGCCGCAGCGCCGCGCTTGCGTCGCCAGCGGACAGGGCCTCGCCCGAGCGGTCAAGCCGTGCCCCAAGCCAGCGTCGCCAGGTTGCTTCAGCAGCTTCAAGGGGAGCCTTTGCACCGGCGCTCTTCAGCTCCTTGGCGGCATCTCTGGCGCGTCGACCCCGCTCCTTTGCCTGACCAAGAGAGGTCCCGCTAATGCGCTTCCTGCGTTGTGCGGTACTGATTGATAAAAAGCTGACCAGGGGCAACAACAGTGCTGCAAGGATACCAAAGGAGCCGAGATTCAGGCGACCGTCGCCCTGGCACAGCTTCTCTGCATGGAGTCCAATGATGTCGCTGCCGAGCACCTCCACCGCTTCTTTGTTGCGGGCTATGTCTGCCGAGCGGGCTATCACTGCCTGCTCAGCAACAGCTTCTCCGCTGACATGCAGGGTGATGGCCTGACTGCGCACGGTGCGGTACTGCTCCTGCTCTGGATCGAAGAAGCTGAAGCTGACCGGCGGGATGGTGATCGTGCCGGGCTCAAGGGGAACCAGGGCTTCCCGCAGGGTCACCTCAGTGCGCAGGCTTCGGCCGACAAGCTTGGCCACCTGTTCGGGCTGTTCGCTGTAGCGGCGCACCTTATCGGGCAGTTGGACCTGGATCCGGGGGCTTCTTAGTCCACCGCTTCCTGCAAGCTGGAGTGTGAGAGTCACGGTCTCCCCGGCAGCGACTCGGTTGCGGTCCAGACTGGCCCGTAATGAGAAGTTGCCAACCGCACCGTTGAAGTTGTTGGGCCGTCCTTCAACGGGTAGGGCGCGAACTTCAAATTCCAGTGCATCAGAGGCCTCTTGGTATTGCTTGCCGACGCCCAGGTCGAAGAATGAGCGGGCTCGTTGAGGTACGGTGAATTCAACGACGGAAGGCTCGATCCGGGTAGGACCCGCCTCCAGGGCGAAGAGCGGCATCACCAGGGTTGTCACCTCGAAACGCCGACCCTCAATGACCTCAAGGCGACTGGACTGGGTCGGCTCGACTCCTGGGGCTGGGCTCAGGTGACCCCAGGCGGGCCGATTCCACTGTGTGCCGCGCACTGACACCGCGGTTCCGATGTCCAACAGATAGCTGAGGCTCTGCCCTTCAAAGGGGTGGTCTTCGCTGAGTCGAGCATCAGCAAACCAGCGCTCCTCTGCTTGCTCGCGGCGGGTGCTAGTTGCCGAACCGGTCGCTCGGGTCCTGGGAGGCTCCACCGTCATGGTGATGGTATCGCTGAGGACGCGCTGACCATCGACAATGGCCTCAGCTGGTCCGAGCGTAAAGGTGCCTGCCTGGTTGGCCAGCACCGTGAAGCTATAGGTGGTTTGTTGCTGTACCCGTCCCTGGCTCATGGTGAAGCTGGAACTTCGACCGGCCATCTCGACCTGAAAGCCCTCGCTGTTGACCAGGCGTGGTGCTGCATCGAGCTGACTGCCTGCGACTTCGATGTGGATCTGAGTGCTGGTGCCCTGGGGCAGGGTGGTGGCATCTGCGCTCAGCAGTAGGGTGCCGGCCAGGGCTGTAGCGCTGCAACAGAGCAGCGAGGCAAGGCTCAGTCCAAGTGCGCCAAGCGAATGCAGTAGCGGTCTCACTTAGCTACCAGTCCTTCCGCGCTGCTTTGCGCCCACGCTGACCTTCACGCCGGGTTCGCTCCTTGCGACGGCTCTGTTGGTCGGCTTCCAGGGCATCGAGCAGAGCCTCTGCTTGCTCTCGACTGAGCGCCCCTTCGATGATCGCACGCTCAGCGCTTTCTTGCTGCTCGGCCTCGTCGGTCTGCTCTGAGATGGCACCCTGTGCTGCCTCGGACGGCTCCTCCTGGTCACTACGCTCGATATCCGCTGCCGCCGCCTGACCCGCTGGGTCCCCTTGCTGTTCCGGCTCAGGCGCCTGTTCCTGCTTGGCTTCGCCGTCGGACTCGTCTTGCTCCTGCTGGTCGCGCTGCTCCTGCTGCTCCTGCCCGGCCTGGCCTTGCTGTTGCTCCTGCTGGTTCTGCTGTTGACCCTCTTCGCCAGGTTCGGCTTCCTGGCCTGGCTCCTGCTGCTCGGCGTTCCCGTCGTCCTGGTCTTGTTGCTGGTCCTGTTGCTCCTGCTGGTCGCGCTGCTCCTGCTCGTTGCGGGCCTGTTCCAGCAATTCTTCGTAGCGGCGTTGGGCAAGGTCCCGGTTTGAAACTGCGTCCTCGTCGCTCTCGCGTAGCTCGAGGCAGCGCTCGTAGTGGCCAATGGCCTCCTTGTAGCGGCCTTGCTGGAAGGCTGCGTTGCCGGCGTTGTAGGAGGCATCAGCGCTCAGACTCGTGGTGTCGCTGCTGGCCGCCGCTTGGAACGCCTTTTCGGCCTCAGGGTAGTTGCCGAGTCGGTAGTGGGCCTGACCAATGTTGTAGTCGATTCGGTAGTCACCGGGGCTGTCGATCTGAGCCTCGACCCAGCGGTCCAGTGCGCTCTGGTAGTCCCCGTCTTGAAACGCTTCATAGCCGGCCTGAAGGGGGTCTCCTGGACCCTTCAGCCAGGAGGCTTCTGCAGGCTGGGCCAGCAGAAGTTGGCCGGGAATCAGCGTAATTGCGAGCAGGGTTGGGCCTGTCTTGCCTCGCTGGTTCTTGCGCTCTCGTCGCCGGGGCGGCCCGATCAGGCTCTCAAGGAGCAGCAGCAGGAAGGCCGGCAGCAGCGCCAGTTGGAAGCGTTCTTCCCAGCGGCGCTGTCGAGAACTGCTGAGTTCACGAGCTTGGAGCGAGCCGCGAATGTCCTCAAGGTAGATCTTGCGGAGGTCGAGGTCGCCAGCAGAACTTCGCACGTAGCTTCCCTTGGTGGTCAGAGCCAGCTCTTTGAGGGAACTCTCATCGAGTCGGGTCAGTACCACCCGGCCATTTTCCTTGACGAAGCCACCTCGACCGTCGGGGACCGGCGCTCCGCCTGGGTCGCCAATGCCCACCACAAACAGGTGCACTCCCTGCTCGCGGGCCTCTTCTGCGGCTGCTTGCAGTTCACCGCTGTGGTCTTCGCCATCGGTGATGAGCAGCACAGCTCTGCCGCTGCGTTCGTTCTTGGGGAAAGCGTCGATGGAAGTTCGGACTGCTGCGGCGAGATCGGTACCGCCTACTGGCACCCAGCCAGGGTCCATGGGGTCAAGGAATACTTCGAAGGCGCCGTAGTCCAAGGTAAGTGGGCATTGGACGAAGGCGGTTCCGGCGAAGGCGACCAGGGCGATGCGGTCCCCCTGTAGGAGTTCAAGCAGGTCGCGAATTTCACGCTTGGCGACGGTAAGTCGGTTGGGCTTGGCGTCCTCAGCGAGCATGGATCTACTCAGGTCCAGAGCAATCACCACATCGACCCCCCGCCGGTGTACCTCCTCCCACTGAAAGCCCCAGCGTGGGCCTGCTGCAGCGACGACGATGCCGATGAGGGCCAGCACCACGAGGCCAGGTCTGAGCGCAGTCCTTAGTCCCGAACCCCTAAGAACCAGCAGCTCCATGAGTTCCTCGTCGGCGAACCGAGCCATGGCCTGACGTCGCTTGCGGGCGGCAATCCAGAACAGGGTCACCAGCAGGGGCAGCAACCACAGCAACCACAGCATTCCCGGTGCCGAGAAATGAATTCCTGTTCCCTGACTCACGGCAGACTCCTCAGCCAGGTAGCTTTGAGGAGCTGTTCGAGGAGTAGGAGCAACAGCGCGGGCCACAAGGCGACGGTGTAGAGCTCATGGTAGTCGGTGAATTCTCGAACCTTTACCTCGGTCTTCTCCAGCTCGTCGATGAGGCGGTAGATCTCTTCGAGCTTCTCCGTTGATGTGGCGCGGAAGTAGCGCGCCCCAGTGGCCTCCGCGATGGCCTTGAGGCTGTCTTCGTCGAGATTGACTTTTTGATAGTGGAAGCGCTTACCCATGCCCAATAGACCTGGGACCAGGAACGGCGCCTCGCCCTGGGTACCGACCCCAATGGTGTAGATCTTGATTCCGTAGGTGGCAGCTGCCCGGGCGGCTTGTAGCGGGTCAAGGATGCCGGTGGTGTTCTCGCCGTCGGTCAGCAGGATCATGATTCGGGAGTGCCCTGGTAGCTCCTTGAGGCGTTGGACTCCTACGCCGATAGCGCTACCGATTGCAGTACCGTCGCCGGCCATCTTCAGCTTGACCGCGTTGAGGCTGTTGGTGAGTACTCCATAGTCGATGGTGTTGGGGCACTGAACGAATGCTTCTTCGCCAAAGACAAGCAGGCCAATGCGGTCGTTGGCGCGCCCTGAGATGAAGTCTCGGATGACTTTCTTAGAGACGTCCAGGCGGGTTGCGCGCTCGCCACCGAGGCTGAAGTCCATGGCCTCCATAGAACCTGAAGTGTCGGCGACCAGCATGATGTCCGTACCTTCAGAAGTAACCTCTCGGCTGACGTTGCCACCCTGCGGGCGGGCCAGCGAAACGATAAGGAAGAACAGAGCCGCAACTCTCAGCGCTAGGGGCACCAGACGGAACAAGCGATGGCGCCCTCCGGAGACGCTGCGCACCAGGGAGATGGCCGATATGCGCACCCGGCTCTGTCCGGAGCCGAGCAGTCCGGCATAAACCACGGGCGCCAGCGCCACTGCCAGCGCAAAGAACAGCGGCGATGCGAAGCGCCAGGCGGTCCAGTCGCTCATGATGCGAGCTCTCCGCTGTCTTGGGCCGGTTCTGCGCGGTCGAATGGGGCGGTGCTGTTGACGACTAAGATGCTCTGCTCCACCCAGTTTCGCAGGTTGAGCTCAGGGACCCGATCACCGGCGAATTTGACGCGGTCGCTGGCTTCGAGAACGTCGCGAATTGCCGCCTCAAGTCGATGCTGCTCAAGCAGGTTCTTGGGCATCGAGCGCAGCACTTCGGAGGTGGTCATCCGCCACGCGGGGAAGTCAAAGCTGGCCTCAAGGTAGCGACGTAGGATTGCCGAGACCGCGTAGGCGAAAGGGCCCTGCTCGGCATTTGTAAGGAGGGGAGAACCGAGCAGCTGTTGGAGATCCTGGAGGGCGATTTCGTGCGCTGGTTGGGGGGCTTCTACATGAGCAGCCTGTCGCCTTCGCTTCACCAGCCACAGCAGTACAGCGAGTACCAATAGCACCAGCAACGTCCCTGCTGCTGGACGCAGGTCTCGCTCCGGTCGCAGAGGAACTTTCAGGTCCCGAAGTTGTTGCTCGCCAGAGCCCTCTTCACCTGCGGCGTGTTTTGCTTCGATCAGAATCGGGCCGCTTCCAGCGCTGCCCTTGTCGCCCTTTTGGTCGCGCCACAGGCCCTCCACTCCTGGGATCAGGTAGGTGCCACTCAACGGCGCCTTGAGCTTATAGATGTTGCGGGTAAGGACTCGGTCGTCGATCACTTCGGGACCCTCTTCACGCAGTCCCATGATGACCAGACCTTCAATGCCTGCACCCACATCCGGCACCTCAAACTCGATGCCTTTTTCCTTGTTGACCTCTAGCTGGAATTCAAAGGGCCGCCCGGGGATGACTTCGGCGCGTTCTACCTGAGACGTCACGACAACCGGTTCATACTCCTGTCTGGGGCGCTCCTGTTGGCATCCAGAGAACCCAACGAAGAGCCAGGAAATCGCCGCAGCTGAAAGCAGAGAACGACGGTGGATTGTCATCGAATCCTCCGCTCTCGGGATCGAAAGTAGCGGCTGAGGGGAGGAGCTACTCCTTCAGTGGTGGAGAGCTCTACCAGATCGACCTTGAGCCGCTTGAGTCGGGTCTGCAGTTCTCTGGAGCGGCGGTTGGCCTCTCTGGCGAAGCTCTCACGCACCCGCTTCGAGTTGGTATCCAGCCAGGCCCTCCGGCCGTCTTCGGCATCTTCGACCGCCACGAAACCAACGCTGGGGATGCTGTGTTCTCTTGGGTCGGTGATGCGAAAGACCACCAAGTCGTGACGTCGGTTGACGATGCGAAGGGGCGTTTCAAAGTCTTCTTCGACCAGGAAGTCCGACAGTAGGAATACCACTGCCTTGCGGCGTAGTACCCGGTTAAGGAAGGACAGCGCTTCGCCCAGGTCGGTGCCTTTACCTTGCCGCTCGCAGGCCATGATCTCGCGGATCACCCTCCACACATGCCCGCGCCCTTTCTTGGGAGGAATGAATCGCTCGACTCGATCGGTGAATAGCAGCAGCCCAACCTTGTCGTTGTTGCGCGTGGCGGCGAAGGCCAGGGTCGCGGCCAGCTCGGCGGCGACTTCGTTCTTGAGCCGCCCGCTGGTGCCGAAGTCTCCTGAGCGAGAGATGTCCACCAGGATCATCACGACCAGCTCTCGCTCTTCGCGGAATTCCTTGACGTAGGGACTCTGCATGCGAGCGGTGACGTTCCAGTCGATGGTGCGGATGTCATCGCCGGGGACGTACTCACGAACTTCTTCGAATTCCATCCCTCTGCCCTTAAACACCGAGGTGTACTCGCCGGCCATGAGGTCGTTGACCTGGTGGGCTGTGCTGATGTGAATCTTGCGTACTTGAGCCAGCAGCTCAGCCGACAGCCCACCTTTGGCTCCGCCCATGGAGCCTTCAGGCAGCCAGCGTCCACTGGTGTGGTGGGCTTCGCTACGGGCGGCCGCCTGGTCCATTTTTCGTTGGCGCCAGCTGGCCAGACGCCAGCCGACCATCACCGCCAGTGCGGCGCCGAGCAGGGCGATGAACAATGGGGCCAGAAGAGCAGTTGGCATCACTTCAACCTATGGGGGACTCTGGGCGTGCTCCTGAAGCGCTCAGGGAACCGGCACGGTGGCCAGAATGCGCGCGATAACCTCGTCTGCGTCGACCTCTTCGGCTTCAGCCTCGTAGCTGAGCACAACACGGTGGCGAAGCACGTCGGCAGCCATGGTCTTGATGTCGCCGGAGTTGACGTAGGCGCGCCCGGCAAGGAAGGCGTGGGCTCGGGCGCATTTTTGCAGTGCGATGGTGGCGCGGGGTGAAGCGCCGAACTCTACCAGATTGGCGAGGGACTCCAGACCCATTGCAGCTGGGTCTCTGGTGGTGGCCACCAGGTCCAGGATGTAGTCGATGAGCTTGTCGTCAAAGCGGATTTGGGCGATGACCTGACGGGCGGCTAGGAGCTGATCGGGGCTGATGGCAGGCTTGAGTTCAGGGAAGCCAGCGATGGAGCGCCGTAGGATTTGCTTCTCCTCTTCACGGCTGGGGTATTCGACCCGGATTTTCAGCATGAAGCGATCTACCTGGGCTTCAGGCAGGGGATAGGTGCCTTCCTGTTCGATGGGATTTTGCGTTGCCAGCACCAGGAAAGGGCGCGGCAGCGGGAAGGCGCGCTCGCCGATGGTGACCTGCCTCTCCTGCATCGCCTCGAGCAGTGCGCTCTGGACTTTGGCCGGGGCCCGGTTGATCTCATCTGCGAGCAGAATATTGGTGAATACGGGTCCCTGTTTGATGGAGAAATCACCACTCTTAGGGTCGTAGATCTGAGTCCCAAGTACGTCAGCCGGCAGTAGGTCGGGGGTGAAGGAGATCCGCTGGAAGCCCGTTGAGATCGAGTCGGCGACCGCCTTGACCGCAGTGGTCTTGGCGAGTCCTGGCACTCCTTCAAGGAGGATGTGCCCGTCGGCCAGGAGTGCGACCAGGATCCGTTCGATCATGTAGTTCTGACCGACCACCACCCGCGCGATTTCCTCGCGCAGGGCTACAAAGTGTTCGCTTACCCGCTCGAGGTCGCTGCGCACCTGCTCTAGGTTGCTTGCTGCTTCACTCATCTCTCATCTCGCTCCTATTGGGGACCGCCTGGGTCCGAGGTTGATGCTGCCATCCGAATGGTCTGCAGTATCTCCAGACACTCTTTAGCGGGGACTTGTTCCCCGCCGAAGCGAATTCTTTCCAGCCGTTCCCGGATCTGCGCCGCGCTCCAAAGCCTGCCATTGTCCACACCTTTGCGGTCGAGGGCCAGCCGAAGCTCAAGCAAAGCGCTGAGGAACTCAGCGCTGGCTGCCTCAGCATGACCCTGCGCAGCCTGTTCTGCCCGTTCCAGCAGGTCTTTGAGCCCATCGTCCAGCTGGGGCTCATTTGCCTTGATCCTGCGGTACCTCCAGCGAGCAAAGATGAAGGCGACCGCGAGCACCATGCCGTTACCAAGGGCTTGTGCCATGAGCTTGCGGTTGTGGCCTCTTTCACCGACCTTAATTGCCGCTGCTTGCCGTTCTTGCTGGTTGCCATCGCGAGTTCGGAGGACCACCGAGGCCGGCCCGATTTGCCAGGGGCCGCGGCCAGTGGGCAGGGTAACAATGGAGTCTTGCGCCCAACGGGTCTGGTTGCCATCAAAGCGGGACCGGCTGACCCCGGTGCGCAGCGCGGCTCCCTTTGGGATGTCAATTCGTGGCGTTTCGATCAGATGCTGTTCGGGCCGACCATCCCAGCTGAGTTCCAGCCGAATTTTCATCTCTGCACCGCTGCGGGCCTTTTCTAGCGCTCGTAGTTGAGCCTGGACGTCGCCGCTGGTTGCCTGGCTGGGTTTGGGGGCGATCAGCAGTGCCAAGAACAGGCCGAGCGCAGCGGGGATCCTTCTCATCACTCGTTGCCGGCGAGTCGTGAGAGAAACCGCCGTAGGCTCCCAAGCCCCGCTTGTTCTTTCACCTTGGCGCCATCGATCTCAGCGAACTCGCGAAGTAGTTCTTTTTGTCGATCAGTCAGGGACCGCGGCGTGTCTACAAAAGCCTGCATGACTTGATCGCCGCGTTCGCCCGAGCGCACGTTGGGGATGCCCTGTCCCTTGATACGCAGCAGATTGCCGGTACGGGTGCCCGCCGGAATGGTGACACTTTTCTCGCCGTCGAGGGTGGGTACGGTCATCTCATCGCCCAGCGCGGCCTGGGCGACTGATAGATCTAGCTGGCAGATGACGTCGTCGTCATGACGCTCGAAGATCTCATGTGGCTGCACTCGAAGGACCACATAGAGGTCGCCTGGGGGGCCGCCACGTGCGCCGGGCTCGCCCTCGCCGGTGAGTCTCAGTTGCATGCTGTCGTCGACTCCTGGGGGTACCGTGACGCTGAGCTCTCGAGCTTTTTGGACGCGCTTGCGGCCATGGCAGTCCTGGCATGTTTCAGCGTAGCGCTGGCCAGCTCCACGGCAGCTGGGGCAGGCGGTGCGAATCTGCAGAAAGCTTTGCTGCTGGATAACCTCGCCCCGACCACCGCAGGTAGTACATTGCTCCGGCTGGCTGCCGGGCTTGCCGCCCGTGCCCGAGCAGGTGGCGCAGTCTTCATCGCGGTGGATGGTTACTTCTTCAGTGCTGCCAAAGGCCGCTGCTTCGAAGTCGACCACAAGGTCATAGCGCAGATCAGAGCCGCGGGCGGGTCCATTGCCGCCGCCACGGCGGCGGCCACCACCGCTGAAGCCAAACAGGTCGGAGAACATGTCGCCAAAGGCGGAGAAGATGTCATCGACGCCACCAGAGAAACCCTGGTAGCCAGCTCCCCGCAGCCCGTCGTGGCCGAAGCGGTCGTACATACTGCGCTTGTCGTCGTTGCTCAGTACTTCGTAGGCCTCTGCCGCTTCCTTGAAGCGCGCTTCGGCCTGTTTGTCGCCAGGGTTGCGGTCGGGGTGGTTCTTAAGGGCGAGCTGGCGATAGGCTTTCTTCAGCTCTTTTGCCTGGGCATCCCGAGCTACGCCCAGGACTTCGTAGTAATCGCGCTTTGCGGACAAGGTGGGCTCCTTTGCGGAAGGCAGAAAGCTAACCAGCGAGCCGCCGCTGTCAAGTCCAGCCGTGTATCCTCGCCCCGCAATGAAAGATGCGTTGGTGATCAGTCTGCTGTCGGTGCTGCCCCGAGGTCCTGTTTCTCGGCTGATGGGCGCGCTCACTCGCTTCCGTCTGCCCCGCTTGCTGCATCGTCTGTTGGTGGGTTGGTACGTCTCTCATTACGGGGTTGATCTCGATGAATGCGAGGGCAGCATCGACGACTATCCGACCCTCGCCAGTTTCTTTGTTAGGGCCCTGCGGCCCGGGGTGCGGGAGATCTCAGCAGGCCCTCAAGATCTGGTTTCACCGGTGGACGGGGTGGTTTATGCGGTGGGTCGCGTTGCAGGCGGTCGCCTGCCTCAGGCCGGCGAACTCGACTATGCGGTCCGCGATCTCCTCGACGGGGACGCTCGTTATGAAGCTGGCGAGTTTGCCGTGATTTATCTGAGTCCCAAGGACTATCACCGGGTTCACAGCCCGCGCGAAGGTCGCTTGCTTGGCTTTCGTTATCGACCGGGCAGGCTGTGGCCAGTCTTTCCTGCTGCTACCCGTCGGATTCGTGATCTGTTTGCTCGCAATGAACGCCTCATCCTTCGACTGGCCTGTGATGGTGGAGAGCTCGCCTGCGTGATGGTAGGAGCTTTTGGGGTCGGCAGGATGCGGATGGTCGCTGCTCCTCTGGTAACCAACACAGGGACACCGATGGAGGACCGCGAGTTCGCCGAGCCTGTCGCTGTTGCGCGGGGCGCAGAACTGGGGCGCTTTGAGATGGGCAGTACCGTGGTGCTGTTGTTGGAGCCGGGTCGGGTTAGCTGGAGCGTAACCGCAGGGCAGGAACTACGACTGGGTCAGAAGATTGGTACGCTTGAGCCCCTAACTTGAGTTACTCAGCACCTTCCATCTGGCGGTCCAGCTTGGTCAGATCACGCGCCCGGTCGCGCAAGGTGCTCAGGTAGTAGCGGGCCTGGCTGTTGTCCAGCATCTCGACCGCTCGCTGCTGCATCTCGATGGCCTCATCTATAAGGCCACCCAGCTCCAGGGAGACGGCCAGATTGTAGGCCGCCCGGCCTGCCAGTTCGGGGTCGGCGTCATCTAGAACTTGTCGCCAGAGGGCTGCGGCTTGGTCCCAGCGGTCCTCGCGGACCTCTTCGGCGGCTTCCTTCAGGCGGTCGTCTTTGTCCGCGTAGTACTGGCGATTCTCACTGACGTAGCTGGGGGCGATACGGCGTCCGTAGCTCAGCCCAGCAGCCTTGCCGATGCCCTTGATGGTGGCGTCACGATTGGGCAGTGTCCCCCAGGCGGAGCCTTCGGTTGAGGCGCTGCCAGTGTGGGTTCTACTGATGGTGATGTCGTCGAGCTCGTCGAGGAGGACTGCTTGATCGGCGTCGTAGACCCGCCAGGTCAGGGTCACTTCGGTGGTGCGACGCACATCATGGATTCGCTTCACGACTGTGTTGCCGTCGCTGTCGGTGGACTCGCTGCGCCGAATATTGTGGTCCTGCTCGGTGTCGGAGTCGAAGTATTCAAGTGAGACCAGGGCCTGAGCGCCAGTGTCCGCGCACAGTTTATTGACGATCTCCTGGGAGAGCTGATCATCAAACAGGCTGGAGCCGACCTCTTCCCGGCTCGCCCGAACTGGTGTAGCACTGAAGCGCGGCGACTCAGCCAGAGTAAGCACCAACTCGTCGATCGCCTCTTCTGCTCCCTGTCGGTCTCCCATGATGGTCTCGTCGGTAAACATTCCCTCCACTACGGAGAGGAAGCCCTCACCGGCGTCACCGACAGCGCTGCGGTCGACGACCGCAAGGTTCTTGACATCTGCTGGCAGGCTTACTTCAGCCGGTTGCAGCAGGCGAACCTGGACCGAAGCCATGCATCCACTGACGGTAATCGCAAGGAAGAGGACGGAAACTTTGGCGAGCTTGTGCATCGCCGGACTATCGCAGGAAGTACCTGCGCAGTCCATCTCCCAGTTTGAGCAGAATGTGGGCCGGGAGTGGCCCCTTTTTCTCCCAGAGTCCCACTGCGACCTGGGTGACCCCGCAAAGCGAGCCCAACTCGCTGGGGCTGAGGCCTTGCTGTTGGCGGAACCTGCGCAGCTCATCACCGGTTCTGGGCAGACCAGCGGGGAGGTCCTCAAAGCGTCGCTGCTCCTCAGGGCTGAGGGCGACTTCGCGGGAGCGCCGGCGCCGATCTTCGTCTCCTGTCCAGGGGCTTGCAGGGCTGGTTGGGGGGGCGAGGCTATCGGCCCGCTCGTCTTCCTCGAAGTCGCCCAGCGAGACCTCTTCTTCCTCAGGCCACTGTTCTGCGTCGAGCACCAGCTCGCCCGGGTCACTGTGCGGGGCTACGGCATCAAGCTCAATGGATGGCAGGCTCAGCTCAACTTCCTCTGGCTCGATCCAGCCAGAGGCATCAATTTCGATTTCTTCATGGTCATCAGAGGTGCTGGTGCCAGTTTCTGGAAGATGACCACTGGGGCTCTCCTGTAGCGCGGCGATCACCGTGCCGTCTAATGTCTGCTCAAGGCTCGGCAGGTGGTCGAGGATCCCCTGCAGCTGTTCGCGGACCAGCCCAGCGACCAGCCCCTGGAGTACCCGCTCCGGGTCTTCGCCGCGGATTGCTGCAAGGGCGGTGAGCGCTGCTTCTAGCGGGGGGTCCAGCTCCAGCCAGTGGCCGCTGCGCGTGCCAGCGCGATAGTTTTCGCTGAGAAGCTCAACCAGTTCGCCCATACCGATCTCACGCAAGGCGGCTTCTGCACGCAGGTCGCGGGCCACTTCCTGCCGAACTCGAACATTGAATTGGACGCGTTTACCTGCCATCTTCAGTTAATGATAGCAGTTACTGCTAGCGCCTCCTAATTATGCTTTGCTTTGGCTACGGCAAGGAGCACATTGAGGAACTTCAGGACAGAACCGCTGCGGCCCCGGAGCGCTGCTCCGGGGCCGCAGTGAATGGCTGTGGCCAGGAGAGCTAGGTGCTCTCTTCGAACTCAGCGTCAATGACATTGTCATCGGCAGGCTGGGCGCCACTGGCAGCGGCCTGCTCGAAGCCCTGCTCGGCTCCTGCGCCAGGCGCATCACCTTCGGACTTGTACATGGCCTCGGCCAACTCGTGGTTGAGGCTCTCGATCTCAGCGAGGACTGCATCAATCTCGTCTGTGTCCTCAGACTCTACCGCCTTACGCCCACGCTCCAGGACTCCTGCAAGCTTCTCTTGAGTCTCAGCCGGAACCTTCTCGGCGTTCTCCTTGAGGAGCTTGTCGGTCTGGTAGATGACGGTGTCAAGCGTGTTGCGCTTCTCCACTGCGTCACGCTGCTTCTTGTCTTCTTCAGCGTGGCTCTCAGCCTCGGAGACCAGCGCGTCGATTTCTTCCTTGCTCAGTCCTGAGCTGGCTTCGATCTTAATGCTCTGCTCCTTACCCGTGGCCTTGTCCTTGGCCGATACGTGGACGATGCCGTCAGCATCGATCTCGAACTTCACCTCGACCTGCGGTACTCCCCGTGGAGCCGGCGGCAGGCCGACCAACTGGAAGCGTCCCATAGTTCGGTTGTCTCGAGAGAATTCACGTTCGCCCTGGAGGACGTGAATGTCTACTGCGGTCTGGTTGTCGGCAGCGGTACTGAAGACCTCGGTCTTCTCACATGGGACCGTCGTGTTGCGCTCGATAAGACGGGTCATCACTCCGCCGAGGGTTTCGATTCCCAGGCTGAGCGGAGTGACGTCGAGCAGCAGTACATCGGATACCTGCCCGGTGAAGACACCACCCTGAACTGCGGCGCCCATGGCCACCACCTCGTCGGGGTTAACCGAGCGGTTGGCGTCCTTGCCGAAGAACTCTTCCACCGAGCGCTGGACCGCGGGGATGCGGGTTGAACCGCCAACCAGCACCACCTCGTCGATCTCACTGGCCTTGAGGCCAGAGTCCTTGAGGCAGGCCTTCACCGGCTTCATAGCGCGGCTGATGATGGGCTCGATCATCTGCTCGAACTTGCTCCTCGAGAGTGAAGTCTGCATGTGCTTGGGACCGCTTGCGTCGGCGGTCAGGAAGGGCAGGTTGATCTCGGTCTGCTGGGTGCTGGAGAGCTCGATCTTGGCCTTCTCCGCAGCTTCCTTCAGGCGTTGCAGCACCATCTTGTCGGAGGCTACATCCATGCCGGTGTCCTTCTTGAACTCGGCAATAAGCCAATCGATGATCACCTGGTCGACATCGTCACCGCCCAGGTGAGTGTCGCCGTTGGTGGCCTTCACCTCGACGACGTTGTCACCGATCTCCAAAATGGAGATGTCGAAGGTTCCTCCGCCCAGGTCGAAAACTGCGACCATTTCATCATTCTTCTTGTCGAGTCCGTAGGCCAGCGCCGCTGCAGTGGGCTCATTGATGATGCGCTTGACCTCAAGCCCGGCAATCTTGCCCGCATCCTTGGTGGCCTGCCGCTGACTGTCGTTGAAGTATGCAGGAACCGTAATGACGGCTTCGCTGACTTTTTCACCCAGGTACTCTTCGGCCGCTCGCTTGAGCTTCATCAGGACTTGAGCGCTGATCTCAGGTGGGGTGTGCTTCTTGCCATCGATGCTGATGGCGCAGCCACCGGTCTTGGCCTTGACCAGGTCATAAGGGACGTTATCCACTTCGCCCTGCATGTCTTCGAAGCTCATGCCCATGAAGCGCTTGGCTGAGAACACTGTGCGGGTTGGATTGGTGATGGCCTGGCGGCGTGCTGCCTGACCGACCAGTCGCTCACCATCCTTGGTGTAGGCGACCACCGACGGCGTCGTGCGCGCACCCTCTTCGTTGGTGATGACCTTGGGCTCGCTGCCTTCGATGACGGAGACTACCGAGTTGGTGGTTCCGAGGTCGATGCCGATGATCTTGCTCATGTCCTGTTCCTCGCTGTTGCGCTATTGGATTTTGTAAGCGCTTGAAATGACTTAAATAAAGGCGTTGTCGGGGTCTGGCGAAGCGAAATGTAATCAGGCCCGATTCGGTGTCAAGCGATCAAAGGTCAAGAAATCCACACAATCGGCAGAACTGTTGAAAGATGGCCATTGACCCCTTGACAGCAATTCTGGGGTGGCTACGGTTCCGGCCCGGAGACACAGATCTGTCTTCTCTCATATCAATAAGCGAATTCCCGCTGTGGATTTTGCGCTCTGCAGCGCTTCCCGGAGATCCGATGAACTTCACCCCTCTCAATGACCGCATACTCGTTAAGCGCACCGACTCCATCGAGATGAGCGCTGGCGGTATCATCATCCCCGACACCGCTAAGGAGAAGCCGCTTGAGGCTCTGATCGTGGCAGTTGGCGCTGGCAAGTTGCTCAAGAATGGCAGCCGTCGTAGCCCGACCCTTAAGGTTGGTGAGAGGGTGCTTTTCGGTAAGTACGGCGGCGACGAGATTCAACTTGACGGTGAGGACCACCTGATCCTTCGTGAGGACGAGATCCTCGCAGTTATTGATAACTAGACCTGTCCAGCAGTCACGCTGCGTAGAAGACCCATTGCCCAGGAGAAACGATGAGCGCTAAGGAAATCCATTTCACTCACGACGCCCGAGAAGAGATTATGCGTGGGGTCGACACCCTTTCTAATGCCGTAAAGGTGACCATGGGGCCTCGCGGCCGCAACGTGGTGTTAGAGAAGAGCTGGGGCTCACCGGTGATCACCAAGGACGGTGTCACGGTAGCCAAGGAGATCGAGCTTGAAGACAAGTTCGAGAATATGGGTGCGCAGATGGTCAAGGAGGTCGCCTCTAAGACGTCTGATGTTGCCGGTGACGGCACCACCACTGCCACGGTTCTGGCGCAGGCCATCTACCGGGAGGGTGCGAAGCTGGTGACCGCTGGGGTTAACCCTATGGATTTGAAGCGGGGTATCGATAAGGCGGTTGCCGCTGCAGTTGCATCTCTGCAGGGCCTGAGCAAGCCCACTCGCGAGCAGAAGGAGATCGCGCAGGTGGGTACCATCTCGGCGAATGGTGATACCACCATCGGTGATATCATCGCTGAGGCTATGGAGAAGGTCGGCAAGGCTGGCGTGATCACCGTGGAAGAGGCCAAGTCCCTGGAGACCTCTCTGGAGGTGGTCGAGGGCATGCAGTTTGACCGCGGCTATCTCAGCCCTTATTTCGTTACCGATCCCGAGCGTATGGAGGTGGTCCTCGAGAATCCCCACATCCTCATCCACGAGAAGAAGCTGTCCAACATGAAGGATCTGCTGCCCGTGCTCGAGCAGGTCGCCAAGACCGGACGCCCCCTCATGATCATCGCCGAAGATGTCGATGGTGAGGCCCTGGCTACCCTGGTTGTCAACAAGATCCGTGGCACCCTCAATGTCTGCGCAGTCAAGGCTCCCGGCTTTGGCGATCGGCGCAAGGCCATGCTCGAGGACATCGCTGTTCTCACTGGTGGTCGGGCGGTGATGGAGGATCTCGGGATCAAGCTTGAGCAACTCACTCTTGATGACCTCGGCAGCGCCAACCGGATTACGGTCGACAAGGACACTACGGTGGTCGTCGATGGTGGCGGCAGTCAGTCCGGGATCAAGGCGCGCGTTAATCAGATTGAGCGCCAGATTGAGGAGACCAGCTCCGATTACGATCGTGAGAAGCTCCAAGAGCGTCTGGCCAAGCTCGTCGGTGGCGTCGCTGTGATCTATGTGGGTGCAGCCACCGAGACTGAGATGAAGGAGAAGAAGGCGCGTGTTGAGGATGCCCTCAATGCAACCCGGGCTGCGGTCGAGGAGGGTGTTGTAGCCGGCGGCGGCGTTGCCCTTATTCGGATTCAGTCGAGTCTTGAGGCGGTGGATTCCATTGGTGACGAGCGCTTTGGTGTCGACATCATTCGGCGCGCCATCGAGACTCCCTTGCGCACCATCGCAGACAATGGCGACCTGGATCCCTCCATTGCGGTCGCTACTGTGCGTGACGGCAAGGGCGCTTTTGGCTTGAACGCAGCTACCGGCGAGTACTGTGATCTAATTGAGGCGGGCATCATCGACCCCACCAAGGTGACCCGCTCGGCTTTGCAGAACGCAGCTTCTGTCTCTGGTCTTTTACTGACCACCGAGGCGATGATTGCCGAGGCACCCGCCGATTCTGACGAGCACAGCCACTAGGGGCTCGTTTGCGGTAGATTCTGACAGCCTCAGTCAGGCCCTAGGCCTGGCTGAGGCTGTTTTTTTGGCCAGTTCGCAACAGCAGCGGGCCCATTAGCGCTTGCAAGGGGCGAGCATCGGACCAGGAGCCACTGTGATTCCCTACTTCCGCCCGGCACCCCTAGAAATCATCGGCCCCATTGTGATTCAACCCTGGGGCTTCCTGGTGGCGATGGGCTTTGTCTTTGGCACCATCGTCTGTCAGCGCATTGCCCGGCAGCGTGGCATGGATCCCCAGTTGTACGGTGACGTGGTCGTTTGGCTTGCTGGGGGTGCGCTGGTATTCGGCCATCTCGGACATGCGCTGTTTTATGACCCGGCCTATTACCTGGAGAAACCCTGGGAATTGCTCTACATCTGGTCTGGCCTGTCTTCTTATGGTGGGTTCTTTGGCTGTGCGGTTCTTGCTGTGATGTTCTTTCGCCGTCGCGGGGTGAACGTCCTTAGAGGCTCTGATGTGTTGCTGGTGGGCTTGACCTTCGGCTGGTTCCTCGGCCGCCTCGGCTGCTTCATGGTCCACGATCACATCGGTAGGCGGGTTACCGAAGCCCCGGCCTGGGTGCAGAGTACGATCGGTTGGCTTGCAGTGCGCTACCCGACCACGGCAGAGTTCCAGGCCGCCCGGGCTGCTGGTGAGGACACCTATCGCTTCCTGGGTGGTAATTACCAGCTGCTGGATACGGTTCGCTTCGACCTCGGACTGATGGACTCCCTCCTCGCGGCCTTGGTCTTCGCAGTGCTTATGGTTGTCATGCGTAAGCCCCGTCGCGAGGGTGTGCTGATGGTGGTGGTTCTGCTGATCTATGGCAGCGTTCGATTCTTCCTCGACTTCCTACGTAATATCGATCTTGGCCATGCTGATGCGCGGTACCTGGGCTTGACTCCGGCCCAGTATGGTTCCCTTGGGGTCCTGGTCGCAGGCTTGCTGGTTTGGCGCGAGTCGCGCAGCAGACCCGTCTGGCCGGCCCCGGTAGGAGCCGAACCGGCAGGACAAGATTGAGCAGACCTGTGGTCTGGCTGAGCTGTTGGCCTAGATGTCGTCCTCGTCCAGGGGACTGGTCGCTATTTTGAACTCGCCCGAGTGGCGCAGCTTGTCACGCCTGCGGTTTCTATCCCTCTTAACGGCCCGCATGATCTTGTCTGTGGCCAGATCAATACACTCTCTGAGCTCTTCCGCTTCGACGTTGACGACTTGCTTTTTTGCTCGTGGAATGAAGACATGAACGTCGACCTTGGTCAACGGCTTGCCAGAGCTTTGACTGGGCGAGCTGATTTCAACGTCAACGCGAGCGCTGGTGCTGCCGACGACTTTGCCGAGGGCATTGGTCAGCTTTTTCCTGGCGTAGTCTTTATCGCTGTTGTCGATCTGGGTGGAAGGGGCGCGCAGATTAAACTCCATGGGCTCTCCATTGGGGCGGGTCCTTGGGATGGCAACCGCCGTAGCGGAGCCACTTCGGGTCCTATAAGTCTACACGCCTGAACGGCGAGGGGGTAGAAGTTGACGATGCAGGGACAGGTAACTCGCCCCTTTGTGATGGGGATCTGTGGGGGTAGCTGCTCAGGCAAGAGCAGCTTGGTCGCCGCTTTGTGTGAGCGCCTGGAGGTGGCTCCAGCCCGCCTGTGTTTTGATTCCTACTATCGCCCTCTGGGACATCTGCAGCCGGCAGTGCGGGAGCAGGAGAACTTTGATCATCCAGATAGCCTGGACGCCAGGCTCTTTGCTGCTCATCTCGATGCGCTAATTGACGGAGACTCGGTAGCGGAACCGGTTTATGACTTTGCCCGGCACGACCGCTCGGAGCAGAGTCGCAAGGTCACGCCAGCTGGAGTGATTGTTGTTGATGGGATCCTCTTGTTTCATTGGCCTGAACTGGTCTCACGCTTGGATTGGCGAGTTTTTGTTGAGTGCGACCCGGCGACCAGGCTGTCGCGGCGACTGGCCCGTGATGTGATGGAGAGAGGGCGCAGCGAGGCCTCGGTTCGGGCCCAGTTCGAGGCTACAGTAGCGCCAATGCATCGCCGCTTTGTGGAGCCGAGCGCCGCGCTGGCGCAGCGTCGCGTCGCTGGTGCAGCTGATTTAGACAGTCTTGCTGACGAACTCTGCGCTGAGTTAAGTCAGAGACTGGCTGAGTTTGGTGCCGCGGCTCTGTAGCAACAGTCAGGCGGTGCTCAGTCGTCGCTGATGGTCAGGCGATAGCTGGTGATGCTGTCCCCAGGTCCGAATACCCGAAGGTATCGCACCCCGACACCCGATTCGATGAACTGGTGTCCTGGCTCGCCAGTACTGATCGCGATGCGTTCGCCGTTACTGCGGTACAGCTCCATGACCAGCGCGCCGCCATTGTCGTTGAAGTCGATCTCAAGCGTCCCGGCACCGACAGTGGCATGGATACGGAACCAGTCATCTTCACCGCGGCAGATGGCCAGGCCGGTGTAGACACCGGCGTCCAACTCGGTGGCCTCATCCATGCTGTCGTTGCGGTCCTCGCAGGGGTCGCCCTCTATTTCGGTGGGACCGTCGCCGTTGATGGTTTCGACCACTTCGCAGTAGGGGGTCCAGCCGTGGCGCTCTTCGGTGTCGTTAAGCACCCCGCCTTGCGGGCAGCTCTCATCGTCGTTCCAGGCCACCCATTGGTTGCCCAGACCGATCTCTGCGGCGTGTTCGGCAAAGGCCTCATAGCCTCCGTCTTGAGCCATGAATACTGTTGGCTGCGTGCAGGACTCAGCGTCTTCCTGGAGCCGCAGATTGTAGCTCATGATTACATCGAACATGGCTGAGGTGGTGCTGTTCCAGCAGCAGGTCTTGCTCTGGTTGTAGACCAACTCGGCGAACACATAGTCCTCAAGCAGACGGTATTGGCCGTCGATCTCATCGATGGTCATTTGGAACCGGTCCTGCATCAGGTTGTAGAGCTCCTTGAAGGCGGCTTCCCGGGCCGTCCGAGCAGAGCAGGAGGCCGGATAGTTGCGCAGGTGCTCGCGCTTGGATTCGATGATGGCCAGCAGTTCATCGCGCAGTTCAGCCGGGCTTACCTCGACCAGCAGCTCACCAAATTGACGGGGACGCGCCGCCCGGCCGACCGTATCTGACCACGGTAGCCAGGTATCCATATCAGCTGGGAGTACCCTATTGCGCCAGCTGCCTCCGCTCAGCTCAGCAACCAGAAAGCGCTTGAGGCCACCTCCCAGATCCACGTAGCGCTCGCCGTCGTTGTTTTCGCCTTCGCCACCGGTCTTATCGTTGGTGAACAGCAGCTTAGTGGACGCTTGACTCTCCCAGACCGCCTGCCGACGAGGCATCGATCCTGAGGCTACCTGGGCTGCGATCTTGTCGTGGGGGCGCTGCTGTACGGTCTTGACCAGCATCACGTGGCCGATACCGCGGCGCTGCCAGCGCTTGAGCAGGATGTCTCCGGCCCGCAAGCTGTTCGGGGTGGCATGGTAGGCATTGGCGTCGTCCGCCAGATTGGCTGAGCCAAAGTAAGGCAGCAGCATCAACAGGAAGTGACCTACCCGCTTGTTGAGTAGCAGCTCATCGAAGTACCAGCCTGCGCCTGCGTCCTCGTGGAGGAAAGGGTTGTAGTCGTCATGGTTGCCACCGCGCTTGTACAGGTGGCGACCGCGCAGGCGCGCGTCCTGAGGCCAGCTGGCCAGGGCGTCGGCCGTGCTGAGGTGGCTGTAGTCGTTGTAGGCGGTGCGATACTTCGGCGTGTTCTTGTAGCGCCCCTGGGCGGTGCGGAAGCCAAAGTGCCCCAGGAAGACCCGGGTGCCATCTGAGTCACGAGCTTCCAGGAAGAAGGGTAGTCCGTACCAGGAGGCAAACACAGCTCGCATCATCAGCAGCAGCTCGGCACATTCCAGTGCAGGTACATCGAGCGCCTTACCCTGAGGGGTGGTGATCTCGAAGGTCGTGCCGTACGAGGTTCCGGTCCGTGCTGTCTCCTCAAGACCTTCGATCCAGAGGTTGTATTTTTGCTCCCAGTTGAGTCCTGAATCCGCCTCCCAGGCCAGCCCTGCAGCGCGAGCATCAGGCGTTTGGGTATCGGCCCAGTTGTTGCTGACCGCCCACACCTCGGTGTTTGCGCCCTGCACCGAAGCAGGGAGTCCAGCCTTGCCGGTACCGGCGCTGGACAAGGCGTGCTCACTCTGAAGGAGCGGCCCTACGATGCCGTATTCGTCCGGTTCAGGGCCGCAACCACCCAGCAGCACCAGCACACTCAGGAAGAGCAGAACCGGTGACTGGTGAAAACGACGAGTATGAGTCTTCATTGTGGCGGTCTGAGTCCCCGGGAGCAGTGCTCCTGAATCTTTAGATGTAAGCCTGAACGATGGATCATCGGGACGCTTTTGTCAAGCATTTGTCAAGGGGCTGGGTTGGGCTCAGCGGACCAGATCGCGGGGCTCCCGCGCCTGTCGTTCTGCAAGCTCAACCAGATCCTGCATGTGCTGCAGCCCTGAAGACCATGCGATGCTCTGCTCATACCATCGCAGGGCGGCTTCCTCCCTGCCAAGGCGGCGCGACAGCTCACCGACCAGATAAGCGACCACCACCATGTCCTCTCTACGTCGTAGCCAGCGTCGCTCATCCAGGCCTCGACGGTAGTGGCTTAGTGCCTGATCTCGGCAGCGTAGTGCCTCTTGCGGTCGGCTTGCATCATCATGCATCCAGGCAGCGCGCAGCCAGGCATCTCCCTGGCGCAGGGGACCTCTCCCCAGCCAGCCCTCTAAGACAGCATGTTGTTCGTAGCGTAGCGCGGGGTCGGCATGAGCCTCTTGGGCTTTTGGGCTCAGGCGGCTTCGGACCAATTCGGCCAGGGAGAGTTCTTCCTCGGCGACTTCAAGTTCAGGTTCTGGGGCAAACTCTTCAAAGGCGCTCACCTCCCCGGAGTAACCGCACTCCGGGCAGCTGTTGAGTTGCAGCGGGATGGGGTCGGGACCTTCGGGATAGCGTCGCAGATCGCTGGATAGAGGACCGCTGGCGCGCCCGGCGAGTACTGAGTGGCCGGCAAACCTGGTCGCACAGAGCGGGCAGTGTAGCTCCCGTGGAGAGATGGTGGTCACGCTTGTCCTCTTCCATGCTGTTCTTGGGCGGTGGCAGGCCGGCCCACGCTGAGGGTAGCAGTTGGCCGTTCAGCTTCGTTCTGACAAGTTCATTCCTCCATGCTATCAGTCGCCGCGATGACCGAAGCGCCACCCTTGAAAGACCCGATGTCGCGGCGGGGTACGGTGCTCGCGCTGGCCGCCTTGATCGTTTCGGGCGCCTTCCAGAAGTGGGGCTCGGCGCCGACCAACTGGTTCTGGCTGCACCTCTTCGGCTTTGTGCCAGCCCTGGCGGTGTTCGCCAGGCTCAACGGTCGCCGCGCGCTGCTGGCAGGTTGGCTGGTCGGGGTTGCCGCCAACTGCAGCATCTTCTCCTGGATCATCTACACCGTTGAGACCTTCTCTAATCTGCCCCTGGCTCTCGCTGTCGGGGCCTTGTTGTTGTTCTCCCTTGCCTTTGGCTTTTACATGGCGGTCTTCGCCTGGGGATTCGCGCCGATTCGCCGCGCATCGGGCAGTTATTGGCCGATTACGGTCGCCATGTGGTTCACAGCGGTGGAGTATCTGAACCCACAGCTCTTTCCCTACTACCAGGGAGTCACCTGGTATCAGCAGAGCAGCTTTTTTCTGGTAACCGGTCTGACCGGCGTCGCTGGCATTTCGTTTTTTATGCTGTTGAGCAATGGCATTCTGCTGGAGCTCTGGCAGCGCTGGCGCAGCCCGGCTGGGATGGTCGTGGATCGAGGACTGGGCCTATCTTTGGCGCTGTGGTCGATCTTTGTCGTGGTTGCCTTCGGCTTCTCGTCGTATCAACTTGACCGCATCGAGGTCGCTGAGGCGAGCGCTCCCCGGGTCAAGCTCGCTTTGGTGCAGGCCAACCAGAACGTCTTTGAGCGGCGGGCCATGGAACAGCAGGGCTTCCAGCGCCAGCGCAGCGCGCAGGTGCCAAAGGGGGAGTGGCGGTCGGCCATCACCGAGGACCTGGTAGCGCTGAGTCGAGAGGCCTATAGCGCGGATCCTGACATCGATGTCTTTGTCTGGCCAGAAGGGGCGATCCGCCGCAGTCCCAAGTCGCGAATGAACCGGAGCATCCGAGAGCTGGTGCAGACCACTGGGGCTGAACTCTGGACCGGCGGGGGGCTGGCGCGCAGGGACGCGCGAGGAGAGCGGGTCAGCCTGAACTCTGCTTTTCGGGTCTGGCCAGCTCAACAGGGCGGTGAGCCGCGGTTCGATCCTTCCTACGACAAGAATATCCTGCTGCCCTTTGGCGAATTCATGCCGCTTGAGGACCACTTTGAGGTCCTTCGCAAGATCCAGGGCGTGGGGGATTTTCAGGCGGGTGACGGGCTCACACTGTTCGGTAGCCCTGGCGCCGATTTTGTGTTCCTGATTTGTTACGAGGCGATCCGCCATCGTTACGTGCGGGGTGGTGTTGCTGCAGGTGCAGATCTGCTCGTCAACATCACCTACGACGCCTGGTTTGGAGATACCGATTGCCCCCATCAGCATCTGATGCTGTCGGCGCTGCAATCCGCTCAGTATGGGGTACCTCTGGTACGGGCGGCTACCACTGGGATCAGTGCAAGCGTTGATGCCAGGGGCCGGATCGTCGCCAGCACCGATTTGTTTGAGCGCGATGTACTTGTCGTTGAGGTGCCACGAGTTCGGGTTCCTACGCCCTATTTGAAGCTCGGAGATTGGTTTGCTCAGCTTTGCGCTGTGCTTTCCTTTGCGCTGCTGGTGCTGGGCTGGCGCGGTTGGCCCGTGGTAGGTCGAGTTGGGTGGTTTGCCTGGCTCGCTGTGCTCGGTTACGCGGTGTTCTCGCCCATCATGTGGTTTGCTAATCCCTACACGCCAGTAGCCGATTGGCTGGTCTGGTTCGCGTTGCTTCTCTCCTTGCTCATGGTGGCTTGGACTTGGCTTCGCCGCGCGGATCCAGTAGACGCTTCCATTGCTACAGGGGTGGAGGGACAGAACTCGAAGGGAGACTTGCAGTGAAGCAGTTGGCCAGCCTGGATGCCTATCTGCCAGTGACCCTCGATGGAGAGCAGGGGCTCTGTCTGGCGCTTGGCCTTGACGGGCTTCTGGTGGATAGCCAAGCGCCGTTGGCGCCCGGACAGGAGCTTGGCCTTCGCTTGTTTCTCAAGCCTGGCTCTCGAGCCGTTGGTCGGGTCCTGGTTCGTGAGGAGATTCCAACGGCGCAGGCTCCCTTGCGCCGTTGGAATCTGGAGGTTGTGTCCTGGGAAGGGGACAGCGAGAAAACCCTTCAGGGTCACATGAGCGGCAGTCGCAAAGACAGTCACTTGAGCATTGTCGCTGAAGAGGATGTTGAGTCCGGTCTGGAGCAGCGCGCCTGGGAACGTTGGGATTTGCCCCATCTGGCTCTGCCCGAGGGGCGGCCGGAAGACATGGACCTGTCGTGTAGCCTGCTCGGCCGGGAACTGAGTGCACCTGTGATGATCGCTGGGATGACCGGGGGTTCCTCCCGTGCTGGTGCGATCAACCGGGTCCTCGCCGTGACCGCTCAGGAACTTGGGCTCGCTATGGGGTTGGGTTCGCAGCGGGTGCTACTTGAACAGGACGGTTTACTGCCCACCTTCAGGGTCCGGGACTTGGCTCCGGACATCCTGTTGTTGGCCAATGTGGGGGCCATCCAACTTAATCTTGGCGTCGATATTGACGATTGCCGCCGTTTGGTTGACTCGGTGGAGGCCGACGCTCTGGCTCTGCACTTAAACCCGATTCAGGAGATGGTCCAGCCTGAGGGAGATCGGGACTGGCGTGATCTGAGGACCAAGATCGCCAAGCTTATCGAGGCACTCGAGGTGCCTGTTGTGATCAAGGAAGTCGGCTCCGGTATCTCGGCTGAATTGGCAGTGATCTGCCGCGATATGGGAGCGGCAGCCATTGATGTTGGTGGTAGCGGGGGAACCTCCTGGGCCAAGATAGAGGGGCTGCGCTCTCAGGACAGCGAACGTCAGGCTATGGGCGAGAGCTTTCGACGCTGGGGCATCTCGACCGGCGACGCGGTGCGGGAGTGTCGGGCTGTCCTTGGGGCAGAGTTTCCGCTGATCGCTACTGGTGGAGTTCGCAATGGTGTGGATGTGGCCAGGGCCGTGGCGTTGGGCGCCGATGTAGCGGGGATGGCCCTGCCGTTCTTCCGCGCTGCAGATCAGGGACAAGACCCCGCTCTGGCCCGAGGTCGACGAATCCTTGAGGAATTGCGTATTGCAATGCTATGCAGCGGTGCTCGTACGGTCGCGGATCTGCCGCGGCTTAAGCTTCGGGAGTCCCGGTGACTGACGCATCGACCAAGCCTTCTTCCAGCCGCTTGCCGGGCTTCTATCAGCTCAGTGTTGAGCAGCGTCGAGTCCTGATCAGCGAGGCCATGGGCCTTGATCTGGCGGGGCCTGGCTTTGTCACCGCCGACGGCAGGGTTGATGTCGGGTTGCTGGACGGCTTTGTGGAGAATGTCATTGGTGGCTTTGGGCTTCCTCTTGGCGTAGCGGTCAATTTTGTGGTGGATGGACGCGAGGTGCTGGTGCCGATGGCTGTCGAGGAGAGCTCGGTGGTTGCAGCGGCCTCCAACATGGCGCGCCTGGTACGCAAGACCGGGGGGTTCACAACTACCGTCCTGGAGGACAAGGTCATCGGGCAGGTCCAGATCATGGATGTGCCCGATGGTGCGGCTGCCGTGCGTGTGATCACCGCCCATCGTGATGAGATCATCGCCGCAGCCAACGCACTGGACCCCATTTTGGTCGCTGCTGGAGGGGGTTGTTGTGACCTCGAGTGTAGGCTGTTCGGCCCGCAGGAGACCGGCGCCGGAACTGATCTCGTGGTGCATCTTCTGGTTGATCCGGTCGACGCCATGGGGGCCAACGTGGTGAACACCATGTGCGAGCAACTGGCGCCGCGAATCGCCGCTCTTAGTGGTGGGCGAGCTGGGTTGCGAATCCTTTCCAACCTGGCCTCTAGACGACGCTTCTCTGCGCGCTGCTCGGTGCGGGCTGAGGACCTCGCGGTCGGGGAACTCGGTGGTTCTGAGGTCGCCGAGCGGATCGTAGCGGCGGCCCGTTTTGCCGTCTATGACCCGCATCGAGCGGCGACTCACAACAAAGGCATCATGAACGGCATCGATCCCATCGTGGTCGCTACCGGCAATGACTGGCGAGCGGTTGAGGCTGGCGCCCACGCCTGGGCAGCTCGAGACGGTCAGTATCGCAGCCTGTCCAACTGGCAGCTCAATGAAGCAGGTGATCTGGTCGGTGAGCTGGAACTCCCGTTGCAGGTGGGTACCGTCGGAGGAGTGACTCGTTTGCATCCAGTGGCGCGTTTTTCGCTGGCCCTGATGGAGGTGAGCGGTGCCCAGGAGCTGGCCCGGATCATTGCCGCGGTGGGTCTGTCGCAGAACCTCGGTGCGCTGCGGGCCCTTGCTACTGAGGGGATTCAACGCGGCCACATGCGTCTTCACCAGCGGAATCTTGAACTCAGTCGTGAGATGGATGCTGGGGAAGTCTAGTGATTTCGACCCGGTCCGCTCGCCCTGAACAGCGCTATCAGGTTCTTCGAGCTCGCTGCTCGGCACCTGGCAAGCTGATGCTGTTTGGTGAGTACGCGGTGCTTGAGGGGCAGCCTGCACTGGCAATGTGTCTTGACCGCCGCATCGCCTGTCAGGCATCACTGGAGCCTGGTAGTTCAACACTGCGAGTCGAAGCGCCAGGCGTATTTGCTGCCCCGATTGAGCTGCCAGCAGAGGCCCTCGCCGACGAGCAGCCGCCCCGCCCAGAGCTGCGCCTTCTCTGGCCACTACTGCAGCGGCATGGAGTGGTTGGCGAGGGGCTCTCACTGTGTTTTGAGGCCGGGTTTCCGCCGACTTGGGGCCTTGGCTCATCTTCCGCTTCCAGTCTGGCCGCCGCCGCAGCGCTGCGCCGACTTCGAGGTTTGACTGCTGAACCCGCGGCGCTGTTTGATGAGGTTCGCGCCGCGCAGCGCGCTCTGCAGGGTGCTGCCTCTGGTTATGACGTCGCCACTCAAATCCTTGGCGGCTATGTCCGGTTCAGTGACGATGGGGCGCCCAGCATGGAGCGGGTTTTACCGCCATTGGGCAGTTCCTTTGACTGGCTGGTTGCCTGGACGGGTCGTAAAGCGGACACCGGCGACATGATTCGCAAGGTCTCTGCCCGTCACAAGCGTGGGGCTGCTCTCTATGGTGAGATCGGTGCGCTGACCCTCGCTGGCCTTGACGCGCTGCGCGCCGGCGACGCCGCAGCACTAGGGGAGGCGCTCTCTGAGGGGCAGGGATTGCTGGAGCGACTGGGCGCTGCTCCGCCCGAGATCGCTGAGTTGGTGCATCGCCTGCAGGGCAGTCCTTCGGTCCTTGGTGCGCGCCTCAGTGGTGCAGGTGGGGGAGACTGCGTCTTGATCCTGGCGGCCGATCGGCAGGCAGCGATCAGGAGCTGTGATGAGCAGGGCCTTACCGTCCTACCCTTGGCCCCGGAAGAGACTGGCCTGATGGATGAGGAGCTGCAATGAGCGAGCGCAAGAGAGCCAGCGCCAGAGCCTGCTCCAACATTGCCTTCATCAAGTATTGGGGCAAGCTCGACTACGATCATAACGTGCCGCTTAACGATTCGATCTCGATGAATCTTTCTGCTGCTGTGACCACCACTACCGTTGAGTGGGATTCGGCGCTATCTCAGGATGAGATCTATCTGGAAGGGGAGCGGGTTCTGGACCAACGAGCAGTGCGTATTTCGCGCTATCTCGATCGAATCCGTAGCGATTGGTATCGGATGGGCGCCAGAGTCGCATCGGTGAACTCCTTTCCTGCCGGGACCGGGATCGCCTCTTCTGCCTCGGGCTTTGCGGCCCTCGCCACCGCCGCAATCGGGGCATTTGGAGAGGGGCATCCTGAGGAGCAGGAGATGACCCGTTGGGCGCGTCGCGGTAGCGGCTCAGCCTGTCGCTCTATTCAGGCCGGCTTTGTGGAGTGGGTTGCTGGTAAGGACGATGCGAGCTCGTTCAGTCAACAGTTCTGTCCCCCTGAGCACTGGGATCTTACTGATCTGGTGGTCTTGGTCTCGCGCAGCCCGAAAGCTATCTCGAGTTCTGAAGGGCACCGGATCGCTGTCGGTCATCCCTTTATGGAGAAGCGGCAGCAACTCCTGCCAGCACGGATTCTGGCGTTAAAAGGTGCCCTTGCTCAGCGGGACTTTGTCACCTTCGGGGAACTGGTAGAGCATGAGGCTATGGAGATGCATGCCATCATGATCAGTGGCCAGCCATCTGCTCTCTATCTGCAGCCGGGTACTGTCGCTTTGATGCATGCGGTGCGGAGCTGGCGTGAACATGATGGCTTGCCCGTTTACTTCACGCTCGATGCTGGCCCCAACATGCACGTGCTCTGTGAGAGTCGCCATGCCCCCGAAGTTCGGGCCCGCATTGAGGCGACCCTGCCCAGAGCCGATATCCTTGAGAATAGGGCTGGTCCGGGGGCGACTCTTCACGATGACCACCTCTTCTGACCGCCCCGACACCGCGCCCGGGCATCGTCCGGTGGTGGCCACCGCATGCGGCAAGCTCATTCTGTTGGGGGAGCACGCGGTGGTGTATGGCGAGCCGGCCCTGGCTCTGCCTTTACTCGATCGGCGACTCTCTGTGGTCCTTGCAGAACAGGGCGCGGGCTGGGGGCCAATGGACCTGGCCGCTGCTCAGATCAGCAGTCAGCTGGGTCAACCGCTCGATGGTGGGGCTGCTCCGGCGCCGGGGGGCGCCACGCGCAGCATGCCAGCGGTTCGTGGGCAGCAGGTGCGGCCCATTGAGATCACCTTGGATGAAGCTGCCCCGCCAGGAAGTAGCCCGGAGATTTACAGAGCCCTGGGCGCAGCGGCTCAGGCCCTCGGATTACAGCTGCCTCTGCCCCTGAGGGTCGCAGTTCGCGGTGGTGGGCTGCGTTCTGGAATGGGCACCTCGGCAGCGCTGGGTGTGGCTCTGGGCCGGGCCTTACTGGCCTGGTATGGCCAGCAGCCGGTGGATGCACAGGTGTTTGGAGCAGCAGAGGCTGTGGAGCGCCTCTTTCACGGCACGCCTTCGGGAATCGATCATACAGTCGCGACCTACGAGCGACCGATCTGGTTCGAGAAGGGGAGCAAGCCGGTTTTGTTGGAGTCTATGCCGCCGCTGTCACTGGTGGTGCGTCCCGGCAGCAGCAGCGAGCGAACTGTGGATATTGTTGATGGAGTTCGGCAGCGTGTGGGCTCGGACCCCAGCCTGGTTCGGACTCTAGCTGAGATGGGTAGGTGGAGTCGCCTGGGTCAGAGTGCCTGGGCGGCCGGTGATCTTGGCGGCTTAGCGCAGGCGATGAGCGAGCAGCAGGAGTGCCTCGATTGTCTGGGAGTCGTTCATGGCTGGGACCGCGAGGGGATTTCCAGCGCTCTTGCAGCTGGGGCCCTGGCAGCGAAGATTACCGGTGCTGGTTGGGGGGGCACTCTGTTGGCTTTGGTTACGCCCGAATCAAGCTCTTCGGTTCGGTCAGCTTGGGGGCCTGAGAGTTTTGCCGTCGAGCTGGGTTGAGCTGTGGGGGCTGCTCAGCAATCAAGTTTCGGTCGGTATCAGGAGCGCTCTGCGTCGATCTGTAGGTCGGCTGCGCTGAGAGCGTTAACCCAGCGTCCGCGGCGGAACCACAGCCAGAACACCAGGCCTTTGAGCAGTGTGCTCAGAGCAATGGCCCACCACACTCCGCTGATGCCCATCCCAAGTGGCCAGGCCAATAACCACGCCAGTGGGATCCGCGCTGCGGTGAGGCTGACCCCAATCAGCAGCGGGGGCATCGTGTCCCCGCTGCCGGTGAAGCCACCCTGGAAGACCACCTCAATTCCCATAAATACAGCGACCAGTGCTTGAATCCGCAGGTAGTGAACCCCTGCAGCAGCGGTGACCGGATCGTCGGTAAACAGCGCGAACAGCTGCGGCGCAAACAGATACAGGGCAATGCTCGTTGGCAATACGATGCCCGCACATAGCAGGACCGCCTGATTGGCAGCGCGAGCCGCCCCCTTCGGGTCGCCGGCGCCCAGGTACTGGCCGACCATTGTTGAGGCGCCTACCTGGAAGCCAACGCAGACCATGTAAGCAAGGCTCTCTAGGCGATGACCAACGCCCAGAGCTGCCATCTGCTCGCTACCGAAGTCAGTAATGAACTGGCCCAGCAATACGTAGACCAGCGAGAAGCCAACGCCTTCAGCGGCGATGGGCAGACCAATGCGTCCGATCAGTCGAAAGCTCTTGAACACCGGCCAACGGGGGATCAGGATGTAGCCTTTTCTTGCCAGGATTAAGGTGCCGAGCAAGGCTGCTGTGGCGTTTGCTGCTGTGGTGGCCCAGGCGGCTCCGGCGATGCCCATGGCGGGGCAGCCAAACCAGCCCCAGATCATCACCGGATCGAGCCCCGCATTGAGCAGCAGCGAGATGGCGGTGATCCAGAGTGCCGTTCGGGTATCGCCAATGCCACGAAATGCTGCCAGGGTGACAGCGTGAGCGGCCAGTGCGAGCGAGCCGATCAGGCCGATGCCGATGTATTCGCTGCCTAGCAGCCGTTCCTCGCTGCCTGGAGCGAAGCCCAGTAGCGAGAAGTACAGCTCCCTGAGGGGGTAGGCCAGGCCAACCAGGCCCAGGTAGACCACCAGTCCTACCCATAATCCCTGGACGATAGCTGGCGCGATCTGGTCGCGGCGTGCCGCACCTTCGTGGCGAGCAACCAGTGCGTTGACACCGTAGCCAGGGATGTTGCAGGTGATGAACATCATCCACCAGGCAAAGGCTGAGCCACCGAGCGCTGCCAGGTGGGTAGTCCCCAGCTTGCCGATCCAGTACGAGTCGCAGAGGTAGTAGCAGGAGCGGCACAGGCCAATCAGCGCCATGGGCCAGGCCACCGTCCATACCGCTCGGGAGACGCCGATCTTCAGCAGCGGGGCTGGTGGCTCAGTGCCAGCCAGGTCTTCGTTCGTTGGCTCGTTGTCTTGCTTTGGCATGGACTTGCAGGTGTAGTCTGCCTGATGCTGGCTGGACAGGCTCCGTGAAGAGATGACTTGAGGGGATGGCGCCTTGCAATTGACCGAGCCGGACCGGACGAGGCAAATCTCTGTGACCGGTGCCACCGGCTTTCTCGGTCACGCAGTTCTGCGTTTGTTGCGGGCTCGACAGCTTCCCCTTCGAGCTCTCGTACGGCGCAGTGGTGAACTTTCTCTTGAACCTGATGAAGAGGTGGTTGGAGATCTTGCAGATCCGCCCAGTCTCGATCGCCTTTGTCAGGGCTCCAATTCCGTCATTCACCTGGCTGCCGCCCTCGGGGCCGCGAGTCCGGCACGCATGCACGCGGTCAACGTGGAGGGGACCAGGACCCTGCTGTCGGCCGCCTGTCGAGCAGGTGTTGAGCGCTTTGTCCTGATCAGTAGCGTTGCCGCTGGGCGCCCCCACCACGGTCCCTACTCGCGCACTAAGCGCCAGGCAGAGCGATTGGTCATAGACAGTCCGCTGTGCAGTGCAGTGCTGCGGTTCCCGGTGCTCAGCGGCCCGCAGTCTCAACTGGAGTCTGGGGTACTTGGTGTAGCGCGACGGTCGCCACTGGTTCCGGTGCTTGGTGGGGCTCCGTTGCGCCCCCTGCCGGTGGATGATGCCGCCGCTGCCTGTCTTGCTGCCGCGCAGCGCTCGCAGGCAGCAGGAATCTATACCCTGGCAGGACCGCAGGCCCTGAGCTTTGCTCAGTTGGCTCGTTGTGTGCTGCAGGAGCACGGGCTGAGCCGCGCTGTGGTGTCCTTGCCACCAACCATGATCTATCCGGTGGTGGCCCTGCTGGAGCGCATCTGGGGCGCTCCGCCTATCACTGTTGAAGCAGCTCGGGCTGCAGCAGCAGGCACACCGCCCAGCTCGCCGCGCGCGGAACAGGACCTGGGTGTGCCGTTTCGGCCTGGAGTCTCAGCTGTATAGCTCTTCGAGCTGGTCGCCGTACTGCTCGACAATGACCCGGCGCCGCAGCTTCAGAGTAGGGGTGAGGTAGCCGTTCTCTGGGGCGAATGGCTCGCCGACCACGATCCATTTCTTGAGCTTTTCATAGGGGGCCAGCTGTCGGTTGCAGGCCTTGAGGTGCTCGCTGACCGCTTGCTGAATTTCGGGAGTTTCGCTCAGAACCGTCAACGCTACTTCTGTGATGCCGTTCTGGCTGGCCCAGGCCGGCGCCTCTTCCGGGTCGAGGGCAATGGCGCAGACGAGGTAGGGTTTGCGGTCGCCAAAGACCATCGCCTGGCCGATCAGGGGATGCTCTTTGAGCAGATTCTCGATGTTAGCCGGGGCCACGTTCTTGCCGCCTGCAGTGATGATGATGTCCTTCTTGCGGTCGGTAATCTTGAGGAAGCCGTCTGCATCCAGTTCACCAATGTCGCCACTCTTGAAGAAGCCATCTTTGGTGAAGGCTTGTGCGGTTGCGGTGGGATCCTTGTAGTAACCGGAGAAGACTCCCGGACCGGAGATCTCGATCTCGCCGTCGGCGGCGATCCGTACGGTGGTGCCGGGAATGGCCTGCCCTACAGTGCCGTGCTTGTAGGCATCGGGTCGGGAGGTTGTAGCTGGCGCCGAGGTCTCGGTGAGTCCGTAGCCTTCAACCACGAGGATCCCGATGGCCTCGAACCACAGAGCAACCTGCAGCGCCAGGGGTGCGCCCCCGGAGACCGCCATCCGCACTCTGCCGCCGAGCTTGTCGCGGATCTTCTTGAACACCAGGCGGTCAAACAGCCAGTGTCGAAAGCGCAGCCCGAGTCCCGGTTCAATCCCACGCCGCGCCAGTTCGGCGTATTGATGGCCGACAGCGAGGGCGCGCTCAAAGATGCGCTGGCGTCGCGCGGGCATTCCTGCGGCGGTCGCCATGGCGCGGGCATGAATTTTCTCGAAGACCCTGGGCACACCGACCAGGACCGTTGGCCGCACCTCGCTGATGACCTCACCCAGTGCCTGGATGCGGCTGGTGTAGTAGCCGGTGATGCCGATGCGGCAGCCCAGATACACGGAGTAGCGCTGCAGTACATGGGCCAGAGGAAGGTAGACAACAGAGCGGTCATGGGGACTGAAGTCCATGATCTTGGCGACTGTCTCGGTGACATGGAACAGATTGCGGTGGCTGAGAACCGCTCCTTTTGGTGGGCCGGTCGTCCCGGAGGTGTAGACCAGGGTGGCGGTGTCAGAGGCTCGTGCTGAGCGGGCCCGCTCGATGACCCACTCCTCGCCCTGCTGCTTGAGTGCCGCGTCACCTTCTTCGAGGAAGGCATCCATAGAGATCAGCTCGATGCCGTGCTGGTGCTCGGCCTGTGGTTCTTCGTCGAGCAGGACAATAAGGCGCAGGGTTTCGCAGCTGGAGAGCTGGCTAGAGACACTCTGCAATTGCTGGTGATTCTCAAGCACCAGCACCCGCGTCTCGCTGTGTTGCAGCAGGTACAAAATCTGTTCTGGGGTCGAACTCGGGTAAATTCCGATGGTTACCAGCAGGCTCAGCAGGTTGGCGAAGTCCCACTGGACCCACTCGGCTCGAACAGCTGCCAGGATTGCTACCGCCTGACCTTTCTCCAGTCCTCTGCCGATCAGAGCGGCTGCCAGGCGCAGGGTCTTGGACCGGTCCTCGCCCATGGTGATGGCTCGGAACGTTCCGTCAGGGTTCTCGGCGTAGCTCTGGATCTGGTCAGGTGGGTCGCTGAGGCGGCGTAGGATGATCTCGTTGATGGTTTGGTGTGCGTAGCTCATTGATGGGCTGCCCTGGTCCTTAGTTCTCTCGGCCGCCCAGCCGCAGCAGCTTATCGCCGAGGTAGGCGGCGATCTCACCGTACATGGAGGCGCCGGACTCAAGCTCGACTCGGCTCCAAAGAGCAGCATCCTGGACCCTTGCCTTGGCGCCCAGCTTGTTGAGCGCGCCGAGGCTGGCGTAGGGACCGACGACACAGCCTGTGCTCAGCTCGTTGCGTGGGCCGAAGAAAACCGGTGGCTCGATGCGAGCGCCGCTCAGCCCAATTACTGAATCAGGGTTGCCGTACTCTCTCCCTGAGCTGTCCACTGCGTAGGACGCTTCCTGAAACAGGGCCTCTAGCGGGTCCACATTGGGACCGGTCGCGAGGACCCGTCGGGAGGGGCCGGCCATGAGCTCGTTCTGGGCATCCAGGTAGCGGCTTGGGGTGCCGACATCGTGGAACAGCAGGTTGTTGTCGGCGAGATGCGCCTTCACGGTCAGGCCCTTCTCTATAAGCGGGCCATAGCCCTGCCTCACGATGCAGCTCTCGGTACCGTTTGGCGGCAGTTGCAGGACGACCTGCTGCTCAATGATCTGGATTCCGCAGAAGATGCAGGGAGTGGCTGCTCTTAGGTCATCATCGGTGACCCCGGGGGCTCGGCCTACTCCGGCCAGATCGAGGATCCGACCCGAGTCGTCTACCCATACTGCGCCGTAATTTTCGGCATCGGCTCGTGGCAGGCATAACAGGGTTGCGAGGGCACCCTCGGCGCGGTTGCTCTGGTGTGCGCTCCATAGAGCGGGGAGATCGGCGCCAAGAATGGAGTCGCCGTTGAGCATCAAGAAAGGCCTCTCATCGCGGCATAGCTGTGACTCAAGCTTGCGGGTTGCGCCGCCAGTACCGAGGATCTTTGGTGTCTCAATGGACCAGTGGAGCTTTAGCCGCAGCAGCCGGCGCTGGACCCAGGCGTCCATGGCGGCCATTAGTCGGTCGCTCTGGTGGAAGGCGTTGACATGTACCTCCATGCAGCCAGCTGCGTAGAGGTGAATCAGTGGATGGCCGAGCAGCGGCCGACCGAGCAACGGCACTGCCGGCTTGGGGATGTGCTCGGTCAGGGGTCGCAGCCGGGTGCCGAATCCTGCGCCCAGTACCAGGGCCTGGACCCCCGCTAGGGGCTGTTCTGGCTCGCTCATGTTGTTTCCTGTCGGGGATCGGTTGGCAGAATGGCGCGGACTCGCTCCCGGTAGGAGGGGCCGCCGTCAATGAAGGCTCGATAGAAAAACGCGGAGCCCGGTGAAAGCAGCACCACGTCGCCGGCTTGGCTGCGGTCTCGGGCCAGCGGAAGCGCTTCCTCAAGGTCTTTGCAGCGGGCTACTTCTGGGCCCGAACCCAGGGCATTCAGGAAGGCCTCAGTGCCGCTGCCCGGTAGGCTGATGATCAAAGCGCAGTGGCGGCGTGCCTGCTCGGCCATGGATGTGTAGTCCATTCCTTTGTCTTCGCCGCCTACCAGCAACACGATGCGTTGAGCTTCCCGGGCCATGGCTCTGATCCCCACGGTTGCCGCCGGTGCCGTGGTCGCCTGAATGTCGTAGATCCAGCGCACTCCTTGCGCTTCGCCCACAAGCTCCAGGCGACCTTCAAGGGTCGGCGCTGAGCGGTACAGCGGCTCCAGCTGCTGTGCATTGAGTTGTGTGGTCTCAACCCAAGCGCTGGCTGCAAGGGCGCAGAGAGCGGCCTGTAAATTTAACTGGTTGTGTGCGCCGGTCAGGGCCAGCAGGGATGGGTCGCCGAGTTCAAGACGCAGCCCGCCAGGGAGTTGGAGGCGCAACCGGTTGGCTTCGATCCAGCAGTGTCCATCGCAGGAGCCACTGGGCGGAGCTTTGCCAAACAGCCAAAGCTGGGCTCCGCTCGCGCGGACTTCATTTTGAATGGCGACGCTATGTGGGTCGATCGCACAGAGCACGGCGTGCCCACCGCTACCAGGGGCGAGGACCAGGCGCTTCTTTGCGGCAGCGTAGGCCTCCCACGAGCCGTGGTCTTCGATGTGGTTGGGCGTGATGTTCGTCAGCACTGCAATGTCGCCGCGCACTGACCGGTCACGCAGATGTCGGTTGGAGACCTCCCAGATGGCCACATCCTGGGAGCTGCAGGCAGCTAACTCCTGCAAGGGGACCTGCCGGGTGCGTTCGTTGCCGCTCAGCAGCACCTGGCCTGTCGGCCCTGAGCAGGCTTCAAGCAAGTGGGCGATCAGCGACGCAGTGGTCGACTTGCCGTTGGAGCCGCTGACGGTGATCCGGCGACCCGCAAACAGCGCCAGGCCAAGGTCGAGGATTCCTAGCAGCTGTGCGCCCGCCGCAATGGCCTGGTCCAGTGCCGGCCGGTTGGCTGGATAATTGAACCAGTTCTGTGAGGCAAAAATGAGTTCAGCGGTATCGATCCCTTGGAGATAGTTGGTGCCCATGCAGTAGCGCACCGGCAGGGCGCGTAGCACTGGGAGGATGCGCTCACGCTCGCTCGCGCTCCAGGCGATATTGTTCTTGTGAAAGGAGCGGGCGAAGCTCGCTTGGTCGGCTGCGAAGTCGTGGGCAACGATCCCCTCGATGCCCAACTCCCCTGCCAGGTAAAGCAGTAATGCAGTGCCTTCGATCCCTGAGGCACCCACTATATGAATGGTCTTGCCCTTGAGCTGGGCGAGTGTAGTCATCACCGTTCCTCCGGCCAGTGAAGCAGTCGACGGGCGGCCTTGAATTCGTGACGGGCGAGGAACACATCGAGGCGTTCCTCCACGACTGCACTTTTGGACATCGAGGCGTGTACGACGTTGAGGCTGGTGGGGTCGTTGGGTGCTTCCACCACCATGGCCACGTGCCGCAGACCCTCGCTGCGCCCTACAACGAAGACCAGATCGCCGGCACGCATTTCGTCAGGACCAAGGTGCTTGCCCAAAGCTTGCTGGTCCGCGCTGTTCTTGGGCAGCAGCAGTCCGCAGCAGTGCAGCATCACGCGCTGGGTGAAGCCGCTGCAGTCGATGCGTCGTTCGCTATTGGCTCCCCAACCATAGCTCCGTCCCAGCCAGCTGCGTGCATAGCAGGCCAACACTTCATTGGCCTGCATTCTTGGGCAGTTACAGGGGCTCTCGACCTGGGGGGCTCTGGTCCTGTGGGCCAGTGGCCGCAGATAGTGGGCCCAGGGGTCTGCTGTAGGGCCGGTAGCGTCGCATGCCAGCTGGTCTTTGCTTGTCCAGCCCAGGCTGGCGTCCGGGGTCTGGATAAGGACACTGCCGCTGTTCGGGTGGTCCGCAAAGTACCGTACCCAGGCGGGGCCCGCCCATTGGGTCTGTAGATCGGTGTTGGGGCGACGGAAGAGATCGAGGCTGTTGCCTGCGGGGATCTGCAGCCATTGATGGAGGTGCCAGGGGGAATCCAGACTGGAGAGAATCGCCGGCTCTGGGATTGCCAAATCGCCAAGCTGCTCGCCGAGGACTCGTTGATAGATGTTCATCTGAACCGGTGACAAGACTCCGCCCTGGACCTGCAACTCTCCATTGCACCAGCTCCAGTTGGTGGTATCGACCACCACACTGTAGTTCCCCATGATTTCCTCGCGTGCGGCTCTCACTGCGGCTGCAAGCTGTACATCCAGTTGCTGCTGGGAGTGCTGCACGGTTGCTCAGGCCTGGTCCTGCGGTGGCACCTTGTCCGCGCTGTGACGCGTTGCAGCTTGGCTGCGGTCGTCATGGCCCAGGGTAGGATCTAGACCCTGGGCAAGGGCACCTAGACGCGCACTGATGGCCTGGTGCTCGGCGCAGCCGAGCAGACCATCCAGGGTGTCGCCAGTCAGGGGCTGCGGGGGGTGCTTGCCTGCGGCTGCGGCGAGGCGGTCGAGGCTCTGTTGACAGCGAGTGGCGAACTTGGGGTCTTCATCGGCGGTTCTGTGCAGCGCTTCGACAACCTCTTCGACGGCGTCCAGATGTCGGCAGACCAGCAGTCCGTCGACCCCCGCGCGGATGGCGGCTACCGCAGCCTCACCGATTCCGCCTTGGTCGGTGATTGCGCCCATTCCCAGGTCATCGCTGAACAGCACCCCCTGGAAGCCCAGCTCACCGCGCAGAATATCGGTCATGATGGCAGGCGAGAGGGTCGCTGCGCAGCGACCATTCAGGCCGGGGTAGACAACGTGGGCGGTCATCACCGCCGCCACACCGCTGTTGATCGCAGCGCTGAAGGGGGGTAGGTGATCAGCTCGCCAGCTTGCCTCGTCGAGGGGGGAGACCGGCAGCTCATAGTGACTATCGGCTGCGACCTTACCGTGACCGGGGAAGTGCTTGGCGCAGGCCATGACCCCGGCACTCTGGATGCCCTTGATGAGGGCGGTCCCGATACTGGAGACGACTGCCGTCTGCTCACTAATGGCACGGTCGCCGATGGCGATCGTAGTGTCCGTGCAGCGCACGTCCAGAACCGGGGCGAAGTTGACGTTGAAGCCAAGGGCAGCCAGTTCGCTGGCAAGTGCCCGGCCCACTAAGGTTGCTAGCTCCGGGTCGGCGCTGGCTCCGAGCTTTTCCATTGCCGGCCACACCGTTAGCGGTTCTCGCAAGCGCGCTACTCGTCCGCCTTCCTGATCGACTGCGAACAGCAGGTTTTCGGTGGCTCGCATGGAGTGCAGCTCAGCCAGCAGACCGTGCACCTGCAGGGGGTCTTGGACGTTGCGTGCAAATACAATGAAGCCACCAACCCCGAGGTTGTTGAGGCGATTGAGTTCGTCACTGAAGGGGGTCGTTCCTTCGAACCCGGCCAGGACTAGGCCAGCGAGGGCAGTGCTGCCAGTCACCCTGTTCAACCCTGATCGTCCGCGAACTGGTTGAGCTCCACCAGCACCCCGCCAGTGTCTGCGGGATGAATGAAGGCCACCAGAGAACCGTGAGCACCGGGACTGGGAGGGTTGCCGAGGAGCCGCATACCGCTCGCCGCAATGCGGATGATCTCGGCCTCGATGTCCTCCACCTCAAAGCACAGGTGGTGGATCCCTGGCCCGCGCTTGCTCAGGAACTTGCCGACCGGGCTGTCGTCACCCATCGGCTCCAGCAGCTCAATGCGGCTCTCACCCACCGGAAACATGGCGATCTTGGTGCTTGCACTGGTCACCTCTTCCCGCCCTTCTTCGAGCAGTCCAAGGCCGGTAGGTCCCCAGGCCTTGGCTCCTTCGTCGAGGCTGGGGACCGCGATGCCAACATGGTGCAATCTCTTGAACATGGAGTGCCCTTCTCGCTGTTAGAGTTCTGCCCAGGCCGGGTGAGACTGGGGCTGCGCTCCGGGACTCTACCGCGAAGCTGTAGCTTGCGGGGACTCGGTTCGGGAAGGTCAGTCATCGGGTCCTTGTTCTTTCCAGATGTGGCAGCGCAGGGCCAGCCCGGTCTGTTGTCGGTGGTGCTGGTTCATCATTACGGGGCTGACGATCTGTTCCGGTGTGTTCGGGCTTTGCAGGAGCAGGAGTTCAGATCGCTGGAAATTATTCTGGTTGATAACGCTTCCAGCGACGGCGCTATTGCGCTGCTGGAGCAGGAGCGGCGGAGATGTGCCTGGACCCTTCCCATCAAGCTGGTTAGTCGGTCTCTAAACGACGGCTTCGCTGCCGGCGTAAATGCTGGCTTAGCGCTCTGCCGGGGCGAGTTCATCCTACTCCTGAACCCCGATACTGAGGTCCAGACCACTGCTCTCAGCGCGCTCGTTGGAGAGCTTAGTCGAGGGGCGGATATCGTTGCACCACGCCTGGTGCTCCGTGATCGTCCGGAGCGCCTAGATAACTGCGGTCACCGGCTGTTTCCCGATGGGCTCAACTGGTGTCGCGGGCGGGGTGAGCGTGCGGCAGGACGTTACCTGGAGGCCGAGGATGTCCTGCTTTTTTCGGGCGCTGCGGTGATGTTTAGACGGTCCGCGCTGGCTCGAATAGGTGCCTTGGACGATGGCTTCTTTGCCTATGGTGAGGATGCTGACTTGAGCCTGCGGGCGGCGCGCCTGGGCTTGCGCTGTCGCTACCTCCCCGAGGCAGTTATTGCTCACCGAGTAGGCGGCTCTTTTGGTGCCTTCACTCTGCGCAAGGTGTTTCTGGTGGAGCGCAATCGGGTTCGGGTTGCCATTACCCATCTTCCGCGCCGGTGGTTGCTGTCCGCTCCGCTATGGACGGTGGCTCGCTTTGGTGTGTTGGCCTTGCAGGGCAGCCGAGGGCAGGGCCTCGTGGGTTCCTTTAGCCTATGGCAGCAGGCCCTGCTGCCGGTCACCCTGCTAGCCGCTTCGGGAGCTTCCTTGCTTGCTGTTCCGGGCAGCCTGGCTCGGCGCCGCGGAATGGCTCGCATGGTGCGCGCTGCCGGTGGCCTCGATGATGGCCGCTGGGCCGCTTTGCTGCGGTCTCACCGAGTGAGTCTCAGCGAGCTTGCTCGTAGGCCGTCTGGGACTTGATTGAAAAGAGTCTTGGCAGTCGACTCGCGAGGGGCGGCGAAAGCGAGTACTATCCCGTCGCTATGGCGGTCATAGACAGTCAGATCGACCCCCGTTCTGAGGATTTCCGGGTCAACCGAGAGGCTATGCTGAAGCTGGTCTCGGCCTATCGGGATCTGGAACAGAATGTCCGTGCCCTGGGGGAAAAGAAGCGGGCCAAGTTCGAGAAGCGCGGGCAGTTGATGCCCCGTGAGCGGGTAGATGCCGTGCTCGACCCGGGGGCCCCCTTTCTTGAACTTTCCAGCCTCGCCGGCTTGCAGATGCATGACGATGCCGGGGGCGATAAAGCTATGGGTGGCGGCAACATTGTCGGCATTGGCTTTGTTGCGGGAGCTCGTTGTCTGGTGGTGGCCAGCGACAGCGCCATCAAGGGTGGCACGACCTCGCCCATGGGACTCAAGAAGACCCTTCGCGCGCAGCAGGTCGCGCTTGAGAATAAGCTTCCCGTGGTGTCTCTGGTGGAGAGCGGTGGGGCCAACCTCGCTTACCAGAGTGAACTCTTTGTCGAGGGTGGCAAGGTGTTCTGCAACATGGCTCGTCTGTCTGCGGCGGGGATTCCCCAGTTTACCGTTGTTCATGGTAGCTCGACCGCTGGCGGAGCCTATATCCCCGGGCTCAGCGACTATGTGGTTCTGGTCGAAGGTCGGGCCAAGGTTTTCCTGGCCGGTCCACCGCTGGTGAAGGCCGCTATCGGTGAGGACGCGACCGATGAGGAGCTCGGTGGTGCCGAGATGCACGCCACGGTCTCTGGCTTGGGCGAGTACCTTGCCGGAGACGACGCCCATGCTCTGGGCGTGGTGCGGGACCTCATTGGCAAGCTTCCCTGGCAGCGCCCGTCACAGACCTCGGACTACCGTCCGCCTCGCTACGATGTGGAGGAGCTTTGCGGCATCGTTCCGGTCAACACCCGTCACCCCTACGATGTGCGGGAGGTGATCGCCCGAATCGTCGACGACTCCGATTTCCTTGAGTTCAAGCCTGGCTTTGGCTCTGACACCGTGTGCGGCCACGCCGCCATTGAGGGCTGGCCTGTGGGCATCGTCGCCAATGCCGGGCCGATTCAGCCTGAGGGGTCCAGCAAGGCGGGTCAGTTCATTCAGCTGTGCTGTCAGGTTGGCGTGCCCATCATCTATCTGCAGAACACCACCGGCTATATGGTTGGCCGAGAGGCGGAGCAGAAGGGCGCGATCAAGCACGGTGCGAAGATGATTCAGGCAGTGGCGAATGCCTCGGTTCCCCAACTGACCGTGATCCTTGGTGGTGGCTATGGGGCGGGTAACTACGGGATGTGCGGTAGGTCCTTCGATCCGCGTTTTATCTTTGCCTGGCCCAATGCTCAGGTGGCGGTGATGGGCGGCGAGCAGGCGGCTAAGGTCATGGAGATCATTACTCGCGCCAAGTTTGAGCGGATGGGCATGAACCTCGAGGAAGAGGCTCTCGCCTACATGGCAGGAGAGCTTCGGAGCAAGTTGGATGCCGAAGCAGGTGCGCTATTTGGTACCGCCAGGATCTGGGACGATGGCCTCATTGACCCTCGGGATACCCGCAGGGTGCTGGCCTTCGCTCTGGCTACCGCTATGGAGGCGGAGTCTCGCCCGCTGCGAGCCAACAGCTTTGGCGTCGCGCGATTCTAGGGAGCCAGTAAATTGAGCCGTTTTCACAAGGTCCTGGTTGCGAACCGCGGTGAGATTGCCTGTCGGGTGATTCGCAGCGCACAGGATGCTGGCTATGAGACGGTCGCCGTCTTTAGTGAGGCGGACGCTGCGGCGCCGCACGTGCGGCTTGCGGACCAGAGCTTCTGCATCGGGCCCGCCCCTGCTACTGAGTCGTACCTGGTCATCGATAAGGTCCTTGAAGCTGCCCGCATCAGTGGCGCAGATGCAATCCATCCCGGCTATGGCTTTCTCTCGGAAAACGCAGTCTTTGCTCAGGCCTGTGAAGCGGCCGGGATTACCTTTATCGGTCCCAGCAGCGAAGCCATTCGTCTGATGGGCGATAAGGCACGGGCTAAGGAGCGCATGGAGGATGCAGGGGTGCCTTGTGTTCCGGGCCATCGTTGGGAAGATCAGCGTGGTGGCCTCGACGCTGAGCTTGCCGAGGCGCTCGCTGGGGTCGGGTTTCCGCTGTTGATAAAAGCCGCTGCCGGCGGTGGTGGGCGGGGTATGCGCCGGGTCGACGCGGCGGAGCAACTGGAGGCTGCGCTGAACACCGCTCGAGCTGAGGCTGAGGCGGCCTTTGGTGATGGGACCCTGCTTGCTGAGCGCTTGATCGAAGGTGGGCGGCACGTAGAAGTGCAGGTCATGGCTGATGAGCATGGCACGGTGCTGCATCTTGGCGAGCGGGATTGCTCTGCTCAGCGGCGCCACCAGAAGGTGATTGAGGAAGCACCGAGCCCGGCCGTTGATGCGGAGCTACGCCAGCGCATGGGGCAGGCCGCCGTCGATGCGGCCGCGGCGGTGGACTATCGTGGAGCTGGAACGGTTGAGTTCCTGCTTGCTGCTGACGGCTCCTTTTACTTTCTCGAGATGAACACCCGTCTGCAGGTGGAGCACCCCGTTACCGAGTTGGTGACTGGTCTGGATCTTGTGGATCTGCAGTTGAGAGTTGCCGGTGGCGAGCCCCTTGGCCTTACGCAGGAGGACGTTGTTCTCGCAGGTCACGCTATCGAGGCCAGGCTTTACGCTGAGGACCCCGACCAGGGCTTTCTTCCTCAGACCGGTGAGGTCTCGGTGTGGCAGCCTGCATCCGGTGCAGGGCTTCGCTGCGACGACGGCATTCGAGTCGGTCAAGAGGTCAGCGCTTTCTACGATCCGATGCTCGCCAAGATCATTGCCAGCGGGCCCGATCGGGCTACTGCTTTGCGTCGTCTGCGTCGCGCCTTGCGTGAGACTGTATTGCTTGGGGTGCATCACAACGGTGCCTTCCTCGACCGGGTGCTGGCTCATCAGGTGTTTGCTGATGGCGCCGTGACAACGGACTTTCTCGAGGGTGACTTTGCCGCGGAGGATAAAGGGCTGGGCCAGCCAACGGCTGGCCAGTGGGCGCTGGCCGCAGCCTTGTTTCTGGATGCGGCTGGCGGTGGCGATGGCTGGCGCAGCAACGCGGTTGGTGCAGCGCTGACTCTGAGGTTACGTTGTGCCGATGAGACGCTCAGTCTGCAGGTAAGGATGGACGCAGGTCCCACCTACTCGGTCCTGGTTGGCGACCAAGATCATCAGATTCAGCTCCATGGTGTTCCCGCGGTCGAGCGTCGTTTGAGCCTCGATGGACTCTGCTCAACCCTGCACAGTATCTTCGCCGAGGATCGCTTGACTTTGCATTTGCATGCCCTGGGCGCTGCCTTCAGCTTTGAGCGCATTCTGCCGGGCAGCGAGGCGGAGGCAGGCGCTGCCGACGGGCGGCTGCTATCTCCCCTGGCTGGTCGTGTCTCAGCGCTGCACGTTAAGGTTGGCGATCAGGTCAGCACCGGTCAGCCGCTAATGGTGCTGGAGGCGATGAAGCTGGAGACTGTGGTGTCCAGTCGCTGCGATGGAGTGGTGGAGTCTATTTCGGCGGCAGTGGACGATCAGGTGGCGCGGCGCCAGCTGCTGCTGATCGTGGCGCAGCCCGCCAACTCCGGTTGAGCTCTGGCCTCAGGGCTTAAGATGTTGGGCTAGGAAGTCGAGCAGCGGAGCCAGCCCTTCGGGAGCGCCATACTCTACGTCCAGGGTCGGGACCGGTGCCGTCGCTGCTTGGTTGATCAGCGGGGAGAGTCGATGCAGGCCAATGTGGGTCTCATCGAGCAGGTAGTAGCGGCCTTCGATTTCCTGAAAGTTGAAGTAGTCTGAGCGCAGGTCACTCACCAGCGCCCTGGGCACCGAGCTTAGGTGGACCAGCAGGTTGAGTGCGGTGCTGCCACCTGAATGGCCCAGCAGGCCGATTCGGTCGCCGCGAAGGCTGGGATGTTGTTCGATAAAAGCTAGGGCTGACATGGCTTCAGAGACGCGCAGCCCAATGAGGGAGAAGCCCTGACAGAGAAGCGTGAGGCTGGCCTGATGCTCCTTGATGTGACTGTCGTAGGCGCGGATACCCAACACCATCAGGGCGAAGTTCCGTTCAGTGATCTCATGGCTGGAAATTGAGTCAAGCCACTGACGGGGGTTCTGTCCGTGTCCTGGCAGCGCCAGTAAGGTTGGGAAGGGGCCTGAGCCAGGTGGCAGAATGAGCAGGGCTGGGATGTTCCCGAGCTGCGTGTCGTTCAGGCGGATCTGAAGTTCCCGGACGCCATTGTCAAGCTGCTGCTGGGAGTGCACCTCGAAGGCAGGCGCCGCCCTTTCCACCAGTTGCCCGCTGCTTTGCAGCAGGAAGTTGATGTTCAGCTCGTGGCGCAGAGCGCTGCGGAGGTCAAAGCCCGGGCGGGGTTCCAGTGGCTCGATAGGTGCTATTGATCCAGTGCCTTTCCATAGTTCAAGCAACTGAGCATGGAGAGCCTTACAGTTAGCCACCGGTCGTGCATGCTCGGAATGGCGGCGTGCAAACTCAAGATAGGTCGCGTTGCAGTCTACCGGCGTGCTTTGGCAGGACTCGGGGGACTCACCCTGAAGACCGCTCGGTTCGGTGCCGACAATTGGTTCTTGGTTGGTTTGTTTAGTTGGCTCGGACTGCGAACTGCAGCTACTGAGCAGCAGCCCGGCAAGCACCAGCAAGCGAGCCAGGTAGCGGTGGCCCGATGCGACTCTTGGAGGTCGGCAGCGAAGGCTCGGGTCCCACATGCTCAGAGGATTTGGATCCTTGCTGCCTGGTGTTCCGCCGGGCTTAGGACCTGTTCGAGGAGTTCCAGGCTGTCGAGCAACTCCACGGTGAACAGCGAGCTGCTGTGCTGTAGAGCTGCTGCGGGCTCGGGTCGGCCCTGCAGCCGATGGGACGCTGTGACCTCTGCAACCTGCCGGTCGGCCCCCAGCCCTCCATTGTCAGGTTGGGTGAGCGGCAGTGATAGCTGAATCCAGTCCTCCTGTGTGGCTCTGTCGGTTCCCTTTTGGGCCCTGTCCATCAGCCTTGCAATGGTCGTGATGCTGGGCAGCTCTTGTGGGCTATCCGCGTTGCTTGGAGTCTCGACGCTCCTGGTCTGGGGCGCTGCCGACACGACGCTGCTTGGTTTGAGGGTCAACGCTCTTGGAGAGGTCTCAGGAAGGGCTTCTTGATAGCGTGCGTAGGTTCTGCCGCGAAGCGGGTGGGTAAGAGTTCGAAATGCTTCATCGAGCTGAGCGCATATCGCGCCCACTTGGTCCTTGCCCAGGACCGCTGTCATAGACAGGGCTGCTCGGCGCTTATCCATCCATGCCGACAGTACCTGCTGACGATTGGCGCTGGGTTCGACGTCCAGAAGTTCGTAGAAAGATGCGGATCGGGTGAACATCGGCGGGAGTCCTGACTACGGGTCTACCTGTTTCCAGCAGATCGCGCCGAAGGTCAAGAACAACCGCTCCAGCCACCGGGAGAAGCTCAGCATTTGCCGACTGGGGTCCTGATCGTGCAGCAGCTCGGCCAGCTCGTCCCCTAAGCTCTGGACTTCTGCAGTCGTCTCCTCGAGCCCAAGCAGCATGCCTACCAGCCCGTGGGGAGCGTCCGCGCCGCCGTATTTCTGGATGTCCAGCAGTAGCCGTGCGGTCAGCAACCCATGAGGACCTTCCCAAGTCTCCAAAATGATCGCGTCTCGGAGCAGTCGCGGCAAGGGAGAGAATCGTTCTTCGATTCCGTTGCCGCCCAGAATCATCATCGCTTCGTGGACCAGAGCAGTAGCCTGTCGGGTACAGGTCATCTTGGTCATCATGATCAGCAACCGGGCTCGCAGCGCGTCGTTACCTGCAGGAGTCTGGCCGGCTCGCTCGGCCGCAGCGACGCGCTCCCAGGTAGCCAGGATCTCCAAGTTGGCGGCGAGCAACTCGCGGCGGGAGCGCCGCAGTCTTGCGAGGCTGTCCGCCACCAGCGGATAGCTGGCGATGGGTTGACCGAAGGCGGCGCGGAAGCTGGCGTAGGCTGAGGCCACCCGTTCAGCACTGCGGATGAAGCCCACTGCGGCGATTGCACACCAGAATCTGGAGGTGCTCAGTACGATCCGCACCATGTTGGACAGACCTTCCCGTTCGGCACCCAGGGGGTAGGCGATGGCTCCGTCGAGGGTCATCTCCACGGTGGGCAGTGATCGGGTTCCCAGCTTGTCTTTGATGCGCTCAACACGGAAGCCATTTGCGGTTCCGTCTGACAGCTCTCTGGGCACCAGGAACAGGGCGACTCCGCGACTGCCACTGGGAGCGTCTACAGGGCGGGCCGTTACGGCCCAATATTGGGCAGGGATGTTGGAGCAGAACCACTTCTGACCGAACAGGCGGTAGCTGCCATCCTGCTGCCGCTCAGCCCGCACTCTGTTGGTGCCGGCATCAGAGCCTCCCTGGGCTTCAGTGACGAACTGAGCACCATGGATCGGTTCGTCGCCGGGCTGCTCAAGGATCCGTTGCAGGGCTGCTGCCCCGGGCTCCCCTGCGTCGAGCTCTTGAAGCGCGCGCACCAGCCCATCGGTGCAGGCCAGCGGGCAGAGCACTCCAGCATCGCCGATCTGAGCACTCAGGTAGACCAGGGCGTAGCGCAGCATCACCTGCGGTTCGTAAGCCAGACCGGCGCGGAGTGAAGCGGCCAGGACCGCGCTGGTCTCGGCGGGCAGCTCAACGCCGACCGGGTGCGGCCTTCCGTAGCTATCGCTGGGCATGATTCTGGGCAGGTTTTCCGGTCGGTCGCAGCGGTCGGCACCGTCGGCCGCGGTGCTGGCTACGTATTGACCCCAGCTGGCCAGGCGGGTGAGGGCGTCTTGTTCGTCCAGGCCATGGTGGGCGAGGAGTCGGGCGAGCTCAGGGTCATCGCTCCAGAAATCCTGCCCCAGGGCCTCCTGGAAGGGTCCAAAGCTGTAGGGGTCCTGGCAGCGGGTCGGGTCCGTGCCGGGCAGTTGGCGGTCGGAGTTCATGGTTCAGCTCCTTGTTGTTCCTGCACCGCCCACCACCAGAGCAGCCCGGTGAACAGGAAGACTGGGAAGTCGGCAGCAAAGAACAGTACGTACAGTGGGTATTTCGCGTGCAGAATCAAGGCGATGAGACCGCCCAGAGAGGTGGTGACTTTGCTGATCAGGACTATGACGGTAACGTCGCGAAATCGGTACGGGTCGCGCCAAACCAGAGTGCAGCAGGCGATCAGGCTGGTCATGTTTGCCATCGCTAGAGCCGTCCAGGCAAAGGCTTCCGTTCGTGGCATTGGCGGCCAATTAGCAAACCAGGGCAACAGGCGCATGGCATCATCGAGACCACTGAAAACGCCGTTGGGAGCGACGGCAAAGGCGGTTCCGGAGCCAATGTAGAGGAAGACGCTGATCTGCATCCAACGCCGCAGCAGTTCGGTCCTGGACATTCTGGCTCCCTGCTCTTTGATTCCTGCTGTGAAGCTTGTGCAAGCTGTTCAGCGAGGGCCGGGAAGATAGCAAAGCTGGCTGTCCGGGATCGGACAAAAAACCGACAGAATTCTGGTCATTGCCGGACGCTACCGAACAGCTCCGCTTTCCGCGTGGGGCCGACTTCTTCAACTGGATGACAGCTGCAGGTCGGATTCCAGCAGACCGCTGATCCTGGCACGCAGCGTGGAATAACGACCTGTCATGCACATGGATCCCCGCACTCGAATGGACCGATTGGGCTGCACTGGCCTGGCGGATTATGAGCTACTGGCTTTGCTGTTCTGTGCCGGGGGGCGGCCCGGCTCTGGATTGTTGGATTTGTCCCTGAGGTTGCTTCTTGACGCAGGCCCTGCAGGGCTGGCGGCGCTGGCGCAAAAGGACCTTAATCAGTTGCAGCGGGTCACGGGGCTTGGCCCATCCAGATCCCGGCAGCTGCTTGCCTTGTTGGAGTTCAGCCGCCGAGTGTTCGAGCGACCTCTGCTGCGGGGAGATCTGTGTGATTCACCGGGAGCGGTCTATGCCAGTCTACGAGGAAGACTCTGGGGCCGCCTTGAAGAGCGCTTTATCGTGCTGTCACTCGACTCGAAGTTGCGTAAGTTGGCCGAAACCGAAGTCTGTCGAGGCGGCGCAAATGCGGTGTTCGTAGATCCCCGTCAGGTCTTTGGTGCTGCCTTGCGACAGGGTGCATCGGCACTGGTACTGGTCCACAACCATCCATCCGGAGACCCTCGCCCCAGCGGCTCTGATCTGGCCTTGACCGAGCGTCTGGTGGTGGTGGGCGAATTGCTTGGAGTTGCGGTGGTTGACCACATCGTAATGGGAGACGGTTGCTACTACTCGCTGTCTGAAGCGGGCGAGATGCCCGGGCCCAAGGCTTCTCCTGCCGCTGCGACCTGGCTTGGCTGAAGGCTCGTCTACAATCGGTCCTGCCATGCACCCCGTGTTGTTTAGTTTTGAAGTCTTCGGTAGGACCATTCCCTACTACTCTTACGGCTCGATGCTGGCCCTCGCGTTTATTGTTGGGGCGGGCCTGGCCTGCCTGAACGGTCGTCGCGAAGGGATCTCAGCGGAGCAGGTGTTCAGCCTCAGCTTGCTGATCCTGGTGGCTTCGCTGCTCGGCTCTCGGATGCTTCACGTACTGATGGCCGACAGCTCTGAGGCCAGGGTCTTCAGCGGTGCTGGCGGTGGCTTTGCCTTCTATGGTGGCCTGCTGGGTGGGATTTTGGCTGCACTTGCATACTGCCGGCTCAAGTCTATTCCGTTTCTGCGCATGGCCGACACGATGGCGCCGTCGATCGCCCTTGGCCAGGCGATAGGCCGCCTCGGCTGCTTGCTGGCCGGCTGTTGTTGGGGCCGTCCTGCCCGTGCTCCGCTGCCAGACTGGTTATCAGGAGCTGGATCCTGGGACTGGCCTACAGGGCTGGCTGTCACCTTCCTGGACCCGGGAACACTGGGGCGGCAGGGGATTGCCCTGGTGCCAACCCAGCTGGCCAGTGGCGTGAGCTGTTTCGGTATCTTCCTGGTGTTGTGGTTGATGGTCCGACCCCGCCAGTCCTACCCCGGCCAGAGTCTGGCCTTGTATCTGCTCCTCTATGCGCCAGTTCGGTCTTTCTGGGAGCTGTTTCGCGGCGATCCACGCGGGATGTACTTCGGTGACCTGCTGAGCACCAGTCAATTGGTGAGCATCCCGATGTTCTTGCTGGGCCTCTGGTTGCTGTTGAGGGGGCGAACCAAGCATCCCGGTTCGGTGCTGAAGCCACAACGCACTGAGTGAGACACCATTGACAATGGGGAGGCCTGCTAGGTTGGGTATCCTGGCCCCAGGCGGCGGCTTTGTTTGAGGCAGCTTTCGCCCGGACCGGTGTCGGCGTGATTCGGCGCTGACCGTTACAGAGGGGTCCTCTTTTGCTCTGTCGAGGTGCGTTAAGTCATGGACGTTCCCAGCCTGGTGGTCAGCGCCTTTACCCGTGATGGTGAAGGGGGGAATCTGGCAGGAGTGGTGCTCCAGGCAGATGCCCTTGATGAGCGGCAGATGCAGGCAATCGCTAGCCGCTTGGGCCTGTCTGAAACTGCCTTTGTCAGTAGCTCTGGGCTCGGCGATGTGCAGCTGCGCTTTTTCACTCCGACCGCTGAAGTTCCTATCTGCGGTCATGCCACGATTGCCGCCTGGCATGCTCTGTTGGAGTGCGGCCGCTTTAGTCCGGGTTCATACTGGATGGAGACTGGCGCAGGCTTGCAGAATATCGACTGTAGCGCTTCAGGTGTGGTGACGATGAGTCAGAATCTGCCGAGCTTCGGTCCCGTTGTCGCGCCGGAACCGGTCCTACAGGCTCTCGGACTTCCGTCAGCAGCGCTGCTTGCTGCCGACAAGATGCCGGTCCAGGTCGCCTCGACCGGCTTGCACAAGATCTTCGCACCCATCACCAGCTGGGAATATCTGGCCAGCATTCGGCCCGATCTTGCGGCTATTGAGGCGATCAGCCGGGCTTACGGGGCCATTGGTATCTACTGCTTTACTTTGGACAGCCCAGGTGCAGCTACCGCCCGGTGTCGTAATTTTGCGCCGGTGGTCGGGATCCGTGAGGATTCTGCGACCGGCACTTCGGCGGCGGCCACCTCCTGTCTGCTGGTCCACCACGGTCTCATTGCTGCGAGTTCACGGGTCGAGCTTTCCTTTGAGCAGGGGGATGCGATAGATCAACCCTCAGAGATTGCGGTCGCCCTTGAGCTTGAGGGTGATGACTTTGTTGGTGTCTATGTGTCGGGAAAGGCGCGGAGCCTCGAACACCGCACTTTGAACTGTTGAGGGAACTCATGAGCGGATCTGCACGGCGAATCGGGGTTGTCGGTTACGGAAAGTTGGGCCGCCATATCAGTAATGCGATCTTGAATGAACCTTCGCTGCGACAACGCTTTGAGCTGGCTTTTGTCTGGAACAAGAGCCCAGAGTCCATTGGGCCTGAGATTCCGGTCGAGCTGCGCTTGCAGGATCTGGATGTTTTTGCTGAGCGTCGCCCGGACCTCATTGTTGAAGTGGCGCACCCGTCCATTACCTGGAACTACGGCGCTCAGTTCTTGCGTGCAGCCGATTACATGATCGGCTCGCCCACGGCCCTGGCCAGGGCCGGAGTTGAGGCTGTGATGCGGGAAGCTTCAGGGTCCTATGGTCACGGTCTCTATATCCCCAGGGGCGCCCTGCCTGGTCTTGAGGAGGTCCTGCGTATGGCAGCTGGAGGCGGCCTGGCCGGGGCCAGCATAGCGATGCTCAAGCACCCCTCCTCTTTGAACTATCACGGGGAGCTGGAGCCCCCTCTTGATCAGACCATAGGGCGACGCGAGATCTACAGTGGCCCGCTTCGAGAGCTCTGTGCCCTGGCTCCGAACAATGTGAACACCATGGCGGTTCTGGCGATGGCTAGCGAGCTTGGTTTTGATCAGGTGGAGGCCCGTCTTGTCGCAGATCCGAGCCTCGAACACCACGTTACCGAGGTCTCTCTGCTGGGGCCGGAAAGTGCCGGTCCGCGTTATTCTTTGAAACTGGTTCGCTCGAGCCCAGCTGCGATTGGAGCGGTCAGTTCGACTGCTACTCTCGACACCTTTCTGAGCAGCGCTCTTGCCGCTCGGGACCGCGGTCAAGGGGTGCACTTCTGCTGATCTTTACGAGGTCTGCTCAGGGGCCGTCAACGCTCTCTTTTTCCAGGCTCCCTGGCGCCGTAGTTGCCAGGCTCGCTGCTCTTAAGTCGCTGGACCGGGGGGAAATAATCTGTATCTTCCGCCACATGACGGAGGGCAGCGACTCGGATGGCGCCGAAGAGGTTCGCCTTACATCCAATCGATTCGTACGTGGGCTTTGGTTTGCCGGTGGGCTCCTTTGCGTGGGGCTAGGCGCCTTGGGTGTTGTCGTACCCGGGCTTCCCACCACGCCCTTCATGTTGCTGGCGGCAGCCTGTTTTGCGCGCAGTTCGGAGCGGTTCTTTCGCTGGATTCTCGACCACCCTCAGTTCGGTACTCTTGTTCGTCGCTACCGCGCCGGGAAGGGGATCACCCTTAAGATCAAGCTGCTTGGCAGCAGTGTCAGCGCGTTCTTTGTCACCTTTGCGGTGTTCTTTGCGATGCCGCAGCACATGCTCTGGCCGCGGGTCTTTACGGGGTTTGCTGGCCTGCTTGGGGTGTTGTTTATCCTCACTCGACCGACCGACCGGGGAGACTAGGACGAACGCTTGCCCTTCAGTCTGGCGGCAAGGTTTCAGGAGTGGCGACCTGGCCAGCCCTGAGCTCTACGGCAAGGCGATTGGGCCATCGCCTCCGGCGGAGTCGTCATCATCGCCGGCGGAGTCGTCATCATCGCCGGTCGAGTCGTCATCATCGCCGGTCGAGTCGTCATCATCTGTCGCCGAGTCGTCGTCATCTGCCGCCGAGTCGTCATCATCGCCATCAGCGTCGGTGTCGTCGTCGTCCCCAGCGCTGTCGTCATCGTCGTCGCCGCTGCCGAGTTCGCCGTCATCGCCGTCGCAGTCGGAGTCGGTAAAGTCTCCGCTGTAGTCGTCGGCTCCTGGGTAGATGCTGGGGTCGAGTGGTGCGCAGTCGTCGCTGTCGAGGCTGCCGTCGCCGTCTAGATCAGAGTCGCCTGGAGAGGGGGCCTGACATGCGGCGCCCCAGATGAGGAACAAGGTCAGATAGAGGAAGCGGGGGAGTAGATAGGCGCGCATGTTCGCTCCAGGGCAGGTTGCTTCAGATGGAGAGCCTAGCAGCCTGGGCCTGGGGGCACTCGGTTCCTGTTGAGCCCGAATCTTGCTGCAGGTCGTCTAGACTGTCGGAAGACCCTGCGGTGCGTGCAGCACTGGCGGTCGATGAGGAAGGACCATCTCATGCGAACTCTTCAGTTGAGGACGACGCTACTGGTCGTCATCGCCGGGTTGGTCCAGGGCATGGTCCTACCGGGATGCGACCTGCTGGGCGGCGAGCGGAGCGCTGATTTTGACTACGATGGCTGGCGCACCGAAGAGGGCGACTGCGACGATAATGATCCGCTCGTCTATCCCGGGGCCATTGAGGTGCCGGGCAATGGTGTCGACGAGGATTGCAACGGTTCAGACCTGCCGCTGGTGGTCGATGGTGACGGTGATGGGGTTCCCAGCGGTCAGGATTGCGACGACGAGGACTTCAATAATGCCCCCGGTCTGACGGAGAACTGTGACGGTCAGGACAACGACTGTGATGGCGTAGTCGACAACGGCTTTGATGCTGACGGCGATGGGTTCACCACCTGTGGGGCGGATCTGAGCTTTGGTACTGGGGACGATGATTGCGATGATTTGGACCCCAACAATCATCCAGGCAATGTTGAGCAGTGTGACGGTGATGACAACGACTGCGATGAGCTCATCGACGAACTTTTTGATGAAGATCAGGATGGCTACTCTCTGTGCGGTGACGATGGAGTCTTAGGCACCGCGGACGACGACTGTGATGATGCCAACGCTGCGGTTGCCCCGAGTCTCTGGGATGATTGCGATGGGCTTGATGTCAACTGCAACGGCCTGGTCGACGAGGACTGTTCGAGTGGCGGCGGCAGCGTACTTTATTGTTATGGAGACGCCGACGGAGACGGCGTTGGCGGCAGCGCCACTGTGGTCACCAGCGACACGGATTGTCTGGATGCCGGTGAGTCTGGCTTGACCGGGGACTGCAACGATAACGACGCGCAGATCTTTCCAGGTGCGATCGATCTGCCGGGTAATGGCGTCGACGAAGACTGTGACGGGGCCGATCAACAGAGCGATTGCGCTGGTCCGCTGGTGACGGCAACTGCTGGTCCTGCAAGTGGCGACAACAACTCGACTACCCTGGTCGTGGGGGGCAGCGGCCACGTTGTGCTCAGCGGTAGCCTCTCCTGTTCCAGCGATGCGATTCGAGATCAGTACTCGGTGTCCTTTGATTGCGGCGGGCCAGTGTCTTTTGTGCTCGATTGGGCCGGTGCTGAGTCTGATCTGAACTTTGCGGTGAGCGGCGCCGCCACCGCCAACTCTACCGGAGCCGGCGATAGCGGACCCGTATCGCACTCATCGACGGCAGCGGCTGGGACCATGCTCATTGAGCTGTGGTGTGTTTCTGGCAGCCCTACCAGCTACCAGTTCCAAATTGACTGGGATTGAGCCTTGAGTCCTAGAGGCGGGTTGCCAGGCGTGTCCCCTGATCTATGGCACGTCTGGCGTCGAGCTCGCCTGCCTCGTCAGCACCGCCGATGAGGTGAGTCGAGATGCCGGCTTCCATCAGGGGTTCAAGCAGCTCCCGCAGCGGCTCCTGTCCTGCGCAGATGACAATGTTATCGACCTCCAGAAGTTGTTCCTTCTCCCCAACCCGAAGGTGCAGGCCCTGGTCGTCGATTCGCTGGTAGCTGCAGTTGGACAGCATCTTGACCTTGCGATGCTTGAGCGAGGTGCGATGAATCCAGCCGGTGGTCTTGCCCAGGTTGGCGCCCAGCTTGCCGACTCTTCGCTGGCACAATGTGACCTGGCGGGCCGGAGCAGGCCGCTGGGCTTTCTTCAGGCCACCTCGTCCGGTCATTTGTCGATCGATACCCCACTCCGCCAGATAGCTTGCGATGGGATCTTTCCCGGCGTCGACGTGGGTCAGGAATTCAGCGACGTCGAAGCCGATTCCACCGGCACCGATGATGGCAACTCGCGGGCCGACTGCAGCCTGGCCGAGGATGACCTCGATGTAGGTCACCACCTTGGGGTGTTCGATTCCTTCGAGTTGGATTTTTCGAGGGGTGACCCCGGTAGCGAGGACCACGGTGTCGAAGCCGTCACTTAGCTTGTTCAGATCTGCTCGGGTGTTGAGCCGGAGTTCGACTCCGGTGAGCTCGATCTGGCGGCGGAAGTAGCGGAGTGTCTCGGCGAACTCTTCTTTGCCCGGAATGCGCCGTGCCAGGTGAAATTGACCACCGATGTCATCGCTGGCTTCAAATAGAGTGACCTTGTGGCCCCTGCTTGCAGCGGTAGTTGCGCAGGCCAGTCCAGCGGGTCCGGCCCCGACCACGGCTACATTGCGGGGGAGATTGGTCGGCTCCACCACGACCTCGGTCTCGTAACAGGCCAGCGGATTGACCAGGCAGGTTGCTCGTTTGTTCTGAAAGATCAGGTCCAGGCAGGCTTGATTGCAGGCGATGCAGGTGTTGATCTCGTCGCTGCGGCCCTGTTCAGCTTTGTTGACCCAGTTCGGATCAGCGAGCAGGGGGCGGGCCATGGAGATCATGTCGGCGTGCCCGTCCGTGAGTACCTGCTCTGCAGTCTCCGGCATATTGATTCGGTTTGAGGTGACCAGTGGAATGCTTACCTCACCCTTTAGGCGAGCGGTCACCCAGGTATAGGCGGCTCGGGGTACCAGGGTCGCGATGGTGGGGATTCTTGCTTCGTGCCAGCCGATTCCGGTGTTGATGATGCTGGCACCTGCCTCCTCGATCGCCTTGGCGAGCTGGACGATCTCTGCCCAGGTCGAGCCGTTCTTCACCAGATCCAGCATGGAAAGCCGATAGATGATGATGAAATCGTCGCCCACTGCCTTGCGGGTCTGACGAACGATCTCAACCGGAAGGCGCATGCGGTTTGCGAACTCGCCGCCCCAGCGGTCCTCGCGCTTGTTGGTGTGAGTCACCAGGAACTGGTTGATGAGGTAGCCCTCGGAGCCCATCACCTCCACGCCGTCATAGCCGGCGTCGCGGGCCAGCACCGCGCAGCTTGCGTAGTCTTTAATGGTTCGCTCGACCCCGGCAGGGCTCAGGGCTCTGGGGGTAAACAGGCTGATGGGCGAGCGGAGCGCGCTGGGTGCAACTGCAAGTGGCTGATAGGCGTAGCGGCCGGTGTGCAGGATCTGCATGGCGATGCGCCCGCCTTCCGCGTGTACCGCATCAGCTACGCAGCGATGTTTCCAGCGTTCGTAGCGGTTGGTCAGTTTGGCAGCGAAGGGCTTGGCCTGTCCGGCCCGGTTGGGAGCCACACCTCCGGTGACGATGAGACCGACTCCGCCTCGGGCGCGTGCGGCGAAGTAAGCGGCCATCTTCTGTAGACGGCCTCGCTCTTCCTCCAGACCGACATGCATCGAGCCCATAAGCACTCGGTTCGGTAGGGTAATGCTGCCCACTTTCAGGGGCGAGAATAGCTTTGGGAAGTGGCGTTGCTCTGCGGTCATCGATTCTCCGACCATAGCAGGCCGGAGATTGCTCCTCGGGCGCTCCAGGCGAGGCCGGGAGGACCCAGGTTGCGTGCGGACCAGGCCAGCCCCAGAGCGGTGGCGCACAGCGCCCGTCTACTGCGGTTCAGCAGCCCGCCGCCAAGGCGTTTGGCGAACAGGATCTGACTGCGGGTGGCGTGCCATGCCGTATCGCTCGCCCTATGACTCTGGGTCCCGCCGCCTCGGTGTTGAACCCGTGCAGGTCCGCAGATCACCACCTCGCCACCGCGCTCTAGCAGTCGATGGCAGAAGTCGATGTCCTCGAAATAGAAGCTGAATGCTTCGCAGAAGCCGCCGAGTCTGCTCCAGGTTGGGATGTCAAACATCATTGCTGCGGCACTGACCGCCGCTCGGGGCAGATGTTCGGCGCCCGGGTCGTCGCGCTGTACCCGAATCCTGGCGCTGGCAGGGAACACTTCAATTCCTGAGAGCTGGACGCTGGTCTGCGACCAGTCCTCGAGTACGGCCCCGACGATGCGCTCTTTTGCCTCCCCAAGGCAGGCGTCTAGGGCGCTCAGGCAGCCCGGTCGAAGGCGGGTGTCATCATTGAGGAGGAGGATCCGCTGATAGCCATCATTGTCGGCGGCAGTGATGCCTCGATTGGCCCGCTCGCCAAAGCCGGCTTGCTCCCCGACCGGTACCCAGCTGCCGTGCGTCGTACCCCCTGCCCAGATGAGCTCTGCCGGGGGCTGCTCGGAAACCACAAAGATCGCTTCGGCACCGTCTGCCAGCACCGCCTCGACAGCTCCGTTGAGCCACGGAGACCCGGGCGCCGCGGGGATCACTATCGCCAGGGACCGCTGCACCGGCTGCCTCAGAACTTCATGTCGATGCCGACGCTGTTGAGAATGCGATTGCCGTCTGCGGTGATGTCGTCCCGCAGGTTGCGGTCAAGATTTCCCGCTTCAATCCTCATGGCGAAGGAGATGCGGACTCGCTCCGAGTCAAGCCCTACGCCCCAGGTAACGTAGTTCTGGGTGAACCGACCTTCGCTGTAGTAGCCCCCCCGGATCGATACCAGCCCCATGATGCGAAGCTCGGCGCCAGCATGGATGTCGGTGAGCGGTTTGCTGGCGCTGGTGAGATCGAAGACCACATCGATGGCCACCTTCAGTACCGGCGGCAGCCTAAGTCCCAGGCCGGTCGACAGTCGAGTCGGGTATAGGGTGTCTCCAGTAGGAATCATATTTTGGCTCGATACGCCCAGCCCCAGGAAAGGCAGCGGGTAGAAGACCACCCCTGAGTCCATAGTGAACTTCATGGTGTCCTCCCGGAGTTCGTACTCGCGGCGCAGTACTCGCCCGCTCAGCCCGACATTGATGCGGCGGCCCAGAAAGGCGTAAGCAGCCGCCAGCTCCCAGCGGTGGAAGGTCCGCTTATCGCGTAGCGAGGCATCCTCCGAGACCGGGTACCAGAGTGTGTCTGCCTGCGGGTCGAAGGGGGGCTCAAAGTTGCGTACCGAGTAGTTGGTACCAAGGGCGAAATTGCTGGTGCGGGAGTCGTAGGCGCCGCTGCTGAAGATGTGCCCCCGTTCTCTGGGGTAGTAGCTGTAGCTGAGGCTCGAGAGGTAGGTGGGTTCGCCGACCATTGCCGCTGGATTAAGGCGGATCGCCGAGGAATCGACGCCCAGGATGCGTACTGCGCCACCCATGCCGAGGCCAGTAGGCTCGAAGAAGTCGTCCTCTGCTTGCGCCTGTTGGCTGAAGAGCAGGCAGGCCGCTGCGCAGAGCATGCTGACCCACAGGTTTGGTCGGAAAGAGGAACTCACAGTCAGGATTCTGCGTCCGATATGTCCTCCTGTCGAGGGCCGTGCTCTATCGATGCTTTGTAGGGTGACTGTTTGAGACAAGCTGGATGGAATGCAATACGATGCTCGAAAGCAGCATAAGAGGTGGCTTTCTATGGGAGCTTCTGATCACGTTTCGCTAGCCTTGCAGGCACTTCGGCGGGGGGCTCTCGATGTGGCGGCTCAGCAGTGCGAATTGGCCCTGGCTGAGCGGCCTGGCGATGCCCAGGCCCTGCACCTTTGCGGCATTGTCACCCTAAGCGCTGGAGATCCTCGCACTGCCTTGAGCTTCTTCGAGCAGAGCCTGCTTCAGGAGCCAGATGATGCTCGAACTCACAATAATCTCGGGCAAGCTTATCTTGCGCTTGGGGAGCTTCAGGCTGCCCGCCGACATCTGGAGCGTGCCTGTGCTCTCCAGTCCGACTATTCTGGTGCGCTCAATACCCTGGGCGCAGTCTATCGTCGCCTGTCCTTGGTGAAGGAGTCGCGAGAGGCGCTCGAATTGGCCCTGGCGCTGGCTCCTGAGGATGTTGCTATCCACAGCAATCTTGGTTGCCTCGAGAATGATCAGGGTCGTCCAAAGGCGGCTCTGCAGCACTTCGAGCGGGCTCTTAAGCTGGAACCGGGGCGCCCTGAAGTCCATCGCAATATGGGCTTGTCGCTGAATCTGCTTGGTCGCTGGGCAGAGGCCCTCGAGCATTTTCAGCAGGCTGGTGGACTGCGAGCAGAGGACCCCGAACTCTGTCTCCAAATGGGCCTGGCGCTGCTGCGAGTACATCGTTCTGTCGATGCTGAGATCTGCCTCCAGCGGGCGCTACTCCAACACCCTGAGCCGGCACAGGTCCACAACGCCCTGGGCGCGCTCTTCAATCAGCAGGGACGGGTCAACGAGGCTTTTGAGGCCCTGACAGCTGCCGTGGAGCTGGAGCCCGCGCATCGGCAGGCCCAGAGTAACCGGCTGCTGAATCTTCACTATTTGGCTTCAGTGAGCCCGTCGGAGCTACAGGCCCAGCACCTTGGCTGGGCCGGCCAGCGGGACGCTGCTGGAGAGAACGCTGTTTTCACGCAACAGGCCGATCCTGAGCGCAAGCTCCGGCTTGGTTACCTCTCGCCGGACTTTCGCCGTCATCCGGTTGGGTTCTTTGTTCGCCGTCTCTGGGAACATCATGATCAGCAACGCTTTGAGGTCTTTGTCTACGCCCATGCGCCGCGAGAAGATGACTTCACCGAGGAACTGCGTCGCTTGCCCGTCTGCTGGCGTGACTGTCGGGCTCTGGATGTGGCGGAGACTCGGGCTCTGATTCGCGAGGATCGGATCGACATTCTCTTTGATCTGGCTGGCCACACGGCGGGCAATCGGCTGGATGTCTTCTCGCCGCGAAGTGCCCCTGTTCAAGTCACTGGGATGGGCTATGTGAACACCACCGGACTCGCCGAGATGGACTATTTGCTTTGTGACAGCCACCACCTGCCCCCGGAAGACGAGGGCTTTTATGCGGAGACTGCGCTCCGCATGGAGCACGACTACATCTGCTACGCACCTCCGGACTATGCTCCCGAGCCCGGGCCGCTGCCCGCTCAAGCCACCGGCCTGGTGACTTTTGGCAATTTCAACAACCTGGCCAAGCTCGGGGTGCAGGTGGTCGAACTCTGGTCGGAGCTCTTGCTGCGAGTGCAGCCTTCTCGGTTGCTGCTCAAGACCCATGCTCTCGGCGATCCAGCGACTCGATCGAGATTGGTCGAAATGTTTGGAAAGCGGGGCGTCCAGGCAGAACGTCTGATCTTAGAGGGTGGAGCCCGTCATGCGGATTTGTTAGCCAGCTATCAGAGGGTTGATCTGGCTCTCGATCCGTTTCCCTATTCGGGTGGCCTGACAACCCTTGAGGCCTTGTGGATGGGGGTTCCGGTGGTAACCATGACGGGCCGCAGCTTTGCTTCTCGTCACTCGACCAGTCATCTGCGAAACCTCGGTCTGCAGCGCTTTGTTGTGGACGATTCAAGCAGCTATCTGGAACTTGCTGTTGATACAGTTGCCAATCTCGACGCTCTTGCCGAGCTACGTGGGACTCTTCGACCGCGCATGGCTCAGTCGGTCCTCTGTGATGGTCAAGCCTATGCTGCTGAGCTGGAGAGCAGGCTCCGGGAGCGGTGGCGGCAATGGTGCCGGCAGCGTTGAGCGCTGGTGATTCCCAGTAAGCCTTCAGGTCAACCTTGAATGGGTGGTAAAAAGTGCCATACTTCAAGGTGTGGTGCCGCTTCTTTGCGGCTTCATCGCGGAGGCCCTAATGGATGCGCTGAGGATGTGGCGCGATCTCGCTCGGAAAGAGAGGCCGCCGCCTAAGCAAGCTCTTGAGCAGTATCGGCGGGCTATCGACGCGGGCTTCAGTGACGATTGGGAACGCGCTGAAGAACTCCTGGCAGGCAGCCTTGAGTCCCTGGAAGCAGCGGGCGCCCCCGAGGCTGCAGCGGCCAACCATAATCTTGCCGTCATCCACTATGAGCGGGGTGATACTGATGGAGCGGTCTTTCACTGCATCCGCGGGCTATTTCTCTACAATCGGGCGCAGGACCTCGGGGGTCTCTATGCTGCGCTGCGCAACATGGCGGTGATCCACCACAGTCGGGGCGAGGAGTCTCTGGCGACCGCTGCGGCCCGGGAAGCCGCTCGAGCTCGTGGTGAGCTGACCGCCCGCGGACTGCTCGCAGAACTCGAGGCGGGCCGCGATGGACAGGGGGAGCCGCTCAAGTTGATTGCCGCTGAGAACGAGGCCGTCTCGCACCTGGAGGCAGTCTGACCAGGCCCCTGACTTGAGCCAGCGCTGGGCCCGGTCCCAGCGCTTACAGTTCCGTTATCCAGACCCCACGAACCGCGGTCCCAGCCGGCTTCTCGTTGGCCGAGCCCATCAGCTCCGGCTTCATCCACAGCTGTTCGGCCAGTCCAAGGTTGAGGCGCTGGCCATCTGCTTGGCTTTGTGTATTTCGCTCATAACGCTTTCGCCGCTCGCGTTCGAGCCGCTCAATAACCCAGGGTTCCATCATTCGCCCTCCGCAAGCGAGTTGAAACGTTTCCTACGCTATCGGTCTTCTTGACGAGAACTTGTGCGAAAAAGCCTCGACCGGGGTAGATTTCGCTGTCAACGGCTGTTCCCCGCGAACTGGAGGCTCCCTTGTTGCTGGTCAACCGCTTGCTTCAATCCCTGGTGCTGCCGCTCTCTGCTCTGGTCCTGCTCGCTTGTAGTGGCTGCTTCTGGGGAGAGGTTGATGGGCAGTTGTTCTTCAAGGTTACGGCTACCAACTACGATCAGTACGAGGAGCTTCTCTATCCCGGTGAGCGCTCGGATCGGTGGGGAGAACTCTTTGAGGATCGGGTCCTGATGTGCAGCGACGGTGGTGATGACTGCGATCTTGCCAGTCTCGAACGGAGCGATAGTCTCGATCTCTATCTGCCCTATAAGAGTCAGCGAGCGAGGGGCATGATCACCCAGAAGGGTGATCTCCAGATCACCTCCCACCTGGACGTCGGCGACGCATACCGCGAGCTAGCTACTGATGCTTTTTCCGATTGGGCCTACATGGACGATGAAGATCGTCTGTATGGGCTGGCGGGCGACGGGTGTGCCGCGGATCAGGCCGCTGCCGACCGAACTGGCGTGGGGCGCTGCGTGCGTCAAGAACTGCTCGACAATTCGGCTTCTTATGAGCCTCTTGATGAGGATCTCCGCCTGGTGATCACCATCAACCTGCCCGGCGAAGATGATATCCGCTCGACTCGCTGCCAGGACTATCCTGTGACCTTCCAGTCGTCGGATTGGAGTCTGCCGCGCACGCTGCGGGTGAACTACAACGCTAATGAACCCGAAGAGACTGAGGAGGGGTCAGGGGTCTATATCTACGGCGAAGAGACGCCGCCTCTCGCGCAGTGCGATATTGAGGTGTATTCGCGGTTGCAGTTGGGGATCGAGCAGTTCAGTGCGGACCGCTATGGTGCTGACGACGAGGACGGTCCCTGTACGATCGACGGCGATCCGTGTGATGTGGAGCGCAGTAATGAGGCGGAAGACACGCTGCTTGGGACGGTCGAGCTTGAGGAGCTGGTGCTGCCTGATGAGGAAGGCAGCCCGCGAGCCCGTGGTCGTTACAAGCTGCGTTTTACCTCGGACCGCTTCTCAGCGCGAGACGGCAAGGTGGAGGTCTCCGGTGAGTTTAACGTTGAGTTGCGACTGGATCGGGAGCAGATTACTGAGCCTGATCGCAACCTGGATGTTGAGTCGACCGACAGCGAGACCACTGGCGGCTGAGCCCTTGCGCACCTGTTGAGCAGGTGCTGGCTGGTGACGGCGGCAGGATCAGCCAGCCCTTGAACCGATTGGTTTATTTTCTGGTGGCCTTGTTGACAGTGGGCCTTGGGCCGCTAGTCTCTTAATCGGAAAGAGCTATTTAGGAGAGATATAAGAGGGCGGAGCTGGCTCCGCAGTGAACGCTCTTTTTATAGTTTGCTTATGGCCTGGGCGTCGGTCCAAGTTGTCGGATGCGACCCCCCCCCCCACATCC
>DJIF01000015.1:0-20630 GCA_002433485.1 Deltaproteobacteria bacterium UBA6601 | reverse complement strand
CTGCGACCCCCCCCCCCACATCCGACAATCGTCGCCCAGGCCACCTCTCACTGGTCTTGCTGCGGGCGTGTTGTTGGTTTCCGCGCTCTGAGCAGCCCGCGAAGCGCTGAGCGCTCCGTGCTAGGTTGCCACCATGACTGGCTTCTCACCGACTACTTACACTTCTTCTCTTCGGGCAACTGCAGTGCTGCTTGTTGTCTTCAGCCTGGGGCTTGCCGGCTGCGGCAGCATCTCGACCGATGGAGTGGATGGCTTTACTCCATTGTCGGAGGTCTGGACCGTTGAGAGCGTGGGTACGACTCGGTCGCACTCGTTGGTTCTGACCAGTGTTTCCGATTACTGCTCAAAGCGTCGCAAGGCGGAGCAGGACCGCCTGGATGCAGACCGTCGCAATGCCGAGCGGCTGGCGGCCGGCGAAGCGGTCTGCGAATCAACTGATCTGTGGTACGACGATATGGCTGCAGCCTACTCCAGCCTGGCCAGGTCGGGCGCCCGCTACCTTCAGGTCCAGCTGGATCGAGAAGGGGTTGAAAACATCGACAGTCGAACTGCGCCCGGGCCAGGGACTTTTGCTCAGTTTGGCTCTACTAACGACGGCAGCTACACCGGTCAGCTTCGCTACTTTGCCGATGCCTACTGGCAGCGCAGCGCCGATGCCTATAGCTGCAGTGATCCTGATACGGTGGATGAGTCTCAGTGGATTGAATTTCTGAACGAGGACGAAGGCGATCTCCGGGAGATATGGAACCTCAGCGGTGGTTCGGTCGAACTGGCTGAGGACTCTGCGGATCGATGGGCGGTCACTGTAGACGCGGACCTTATGACGGAAGCCCAGGCAACGGTGGGCTCTCTGACCGCCAATTTCTCTGCGAGTCGTTGCGAGATTGAGGTCGGAGAGTCGGTCTTTTGAAGTGGTCTCGGCCGTCGGCGACCTAGCGACGTAAACTCAATAGTGGATGTGCGCCGATAGTAGCGGCAGAGAGTTCCGATTCTCTTATGCTGCGGACCAGGGAGATCGCAGGACGCGCCTCACTTATTCCTTCGCCGCGGCCGGCCAGGATGGCTTCGTAGACGCGTTGGTGGAGATCTCCGAAGCCTTGAGAGAATTCCAGCTCTTCGCCATCTACCCTGAGTGAGCGATAGGCAAACTGCCCGGCCTCGCGACTGGTTTCGGGAAGGTCTCGCCCGTCGACTGAGAGGAACCACCGCACCCTGGCTCGCTCCAGCTGCAGGGCACCGGCCATCTTGTCGGGACGGTTGAGGTGTAGTTCGCTGCGCTCGACCGATCCGAACAGCCACAGCAGCAGATCGAAGAAATGGATGCCGATGTTGCTGGCGATCCCACCGGAGCGTTCTTCGTTTCCCTTCCAGGAGTTGAGGTACCAGGGGCCCCGCCGGGTTACGTAGGCCAGGTCGACCTCGGCAGTTTTGTCTGGGGTCTCTTTGGTGAGTCGTTGTTTGAGTGCAGCGAGGGCTGGGGCATGGCGAAGCTGAAGTACGGTGTAAACTCTGCACCCGGTGTCTTGTTCGAGCTCTGCCAGTTGGTCCAGGTTCCACGGATTGATGACCAGCGGCTTCTCGCAGATGGCGTGAGCGCGAAGTCGCAGGGCCAGGCGAACGTGGGCATCGTGAAGATAGTTCGGTGTGCAGATGCTCATGTAGTGCACCCGCTCGTCATCGGAGAGGCGTCGTAGCTTTTCCAGGTGGCGGTCAAAGCGTTCGATCTCAGGGAAGAACCTTGCCTCTGGGAAGTAGCGGTCCAGCACTCCAACCGAGTCATGTGGGTCGACTGCAGCCAGCAGTCTGCCACCTACCGAACTGATTGCTTGGAGGTGCCGTGGCGCGACGAATCCGGCGGCGCCGATCAGTCCGAAGTTCTTCATCCGCCTGCTCCACCTAACAACTGGAGTCCTGTCTCATTTTGCTGGTACCGGTCACCACAGGCCTCGCAATGGGCCCGTTCCGCGGCGACTTCGATCTGTTCGCCACAGCGGCAGACCCAGCCTACCTGTCGGGCCGGCACCCCGACCACCAGGGCATGAGCTGGTACATCCCGGGTGACCACTGCCCCTGCTCCGACCATGCAGTAGCGGCCCAGCTGGTTGCCGCAGACAATGGTTGCGTTGGCCCCAATGCTGCTGCCTCGCCCGACCCGGGTGGGAAGGAATTCGTGCTTCCGCTCAATATGAGCCCGAGGGTTGATGACGTTAGTGAACACGCAACTGGGCCCGAGGAAGCAATCGTCTTCGATGGTAACTGACCGATAAACAGAGACATTGTTCTGGATCTTCACGCCGCTGCCGATGACGACATGGGAGTCGATGTTGACGTTCTGGCCGAGGATGCAGCGCGCCCCAATGCGCGCGCCTCGCTGAACGTGACAGAAGAACCAGACGCGAGTGCCCGGACCCAACTCAACATCTTCGTCGATCACGGAGCTGGGGTGGACGTAAGCGGTCTCGGTCATTGCTGGTCTCCGGACGGGTGGCGGCACCGCCTGGTTGAGAGCCTAGCTGACCTGGGGGCTGGATGGATCCCTCTCCGCTGGCACGGACCTTGCTTTTCCTGGTGAATTATTCGACCCACATAGCCTCTTGCCCACCGCAACAGGAGAATCGCATGTCCCGAACGCTTCCCGCCCTGCTGTTCCTCGCGCTGCTCCTGTCCGGATGTGCCGGACAGCTAGATGATGCGCGCTTTCCTACCGGGTCGAGCACGCTCATAGCCTCTGCGGACTATCAGCGGCTGCACGTGGTTGACACCGATGGCGGAAGCTTGTCTTCGTTGGACCTTAATGGAGGTCTGCTGCAGTCTCTGGAGCTCGGTGTTGAGCCGACCAGAATCGCTCGGGCTGGCGAGCGTTTGTTCGTTACTCTGCGCGGTGAGCGCGCTGTTGCGGTCATTGATGATCGTGGTGGAGAACTGGTGCTCGCCGGACGGCTTGAGGTAGGCGCCGAACCTTTTGGTGTGATCGCTGGTGAAAGTGGCGAGCGTCTGTGGGTGGTCTCTTCCCTGTCGGGACGGGTTGACGAGTTCAATACAGAGAGCCTCGAAACCCTGCGGAGCTGGCCCATTGATAACGAGCCCCGCTGGCTGGCTCTCCACCCGAGTGAGCGCAGTCTCTATGTGGCCAGTGTGCGGGACGCGCTGTTCACCCGCATTGATCTCGACAGCGGCCTGACCGAGACCATTGAGTTGCCGATGGTAACCGGGGTCGGTTTTGAGTCTTTTGATCTGCTCGACCTCAGCGCCCGCATCACCGGCGACCCGGGGGTGTCTTCAGACGGTCGCAGCCTCGCCGTGCCGGTTCTATATGTGGACAACATCTCTCCAGTTCCACCGCCGCTTGAGCCGGACCATGAGCCCATTGAGGGCGAGAATATGATTGAGGTCGGTGGTGGCTATGGCGGTCCGGGTGGCGCAACTCGTTTTCATGCTGGCGTTGTCACTTTTTCAGTTGCACCGGACGGCAGCCTTGAGCCTGGCAGTGGGGTCGCTACTGAGGTCACCGGGACAGGGTCCGATTTTGGCCTGTTGCGGTCCTATCCCAGCTCGGCCGTATTTGCTCCAGATGGCGAGACCATTGTCTTACCGCTCGAGGGGAGCTCAGCGGTTCTCAGTGTGCGGGCTCGAGGGCAGGTCAGCTCTTTTCCCAACTCCGGTGTTGATGACATTGCCCTGCCCGAGGCCATGCCAGGGACCGCCAGCATGGCATTCAACACCGTTCGGACCTCCTTGATCGGTGCTGCTGGCCCCAGGTCGGTGGCTTTTACTGCCGATGACCGGGCCTTTGTGGACTCCTTTCTCGAACGGGCGATCACGGACATGGACTTTGTTGGCTTTGAAGCACCGGAGGCTCGGCCTCTGCCCGGGCCCCTGTCTCTCCTGAACAGAGTAGAGACCCCGCTGGGGATGGTCGAGGAGCCGCCGATGGTCATTGAGCAGCTTGCCTCCTATGCGGAGGAGCCTCTCAGCGCTGATGTGGTTCGCGGTCGCCGCTTGTTTTACGCTGCCGATAACCCGAGCATGGCTGCCCATGGTGCCGGAGTGTCGTGCGCTACCTGCCACTTTGATGGCCGAACCGATGGCCTTACGTGGCGCTTCTCTGATGGTCGCCTGGAGGAACGGCAGACGCCCTCGCTGGCCGGCCAGGTCTCGGTTACCGTGCCCCTGACCTGGGTTGACGCGGTGGAGTCGCTGGTCGACGAAGTGCTGATCACCAGTCAGGGGCGTATGGGAGGACAGGGTCTGCCCTACGCTGCGGCGGAAGACGTCGCGGCTTATATCGACTGGAGTCGCGAAGCAGATGTACCCCTGGCTGGTTCTTCCAGCGCTGCGGTGGCCCGTGGCCGGGAGATTTTCCATCGTGCAGAGGTCGGTTGCGCGGACTGCCACAACGGAACAGCCTGGACTGATAATTTAAGCTACGACCTCTACGGTGTAGAAGCAATTCGAACTCCATCCCTGGTCGGCGTCGCGGCCACAGCGCCTTACCTTCATAACGGCAGCGCCGATAGCATCAAGACCTTGCTGCGGTGGTCGCAGAATCTGGCCATGGGCGACACCAGCTCCCTCGATGAGGCAGAGCTGGCCGATCTTGAGCAGTTCGTGCTGTCGCTTTGAGCTGGGTATAGCTGGCACCGGGAGGGCCCCCCGGAGTCATCCGAGGGGCTCTCGCTGTACGTGGTCGGGGCGAGAGGATTTGAACCTCCGGCCCCCTGCTCCCGAAGCAGGTGCGCTACCAGACTGCGCTACGCCCCGATGCTCAACTCAGTCCCTATCGACCATGCGTTAGGCTGAGAGCGGCGGAAGGCTACCAGCACCCATCGACAAGTCAAGGTCGGCGGACGGCTCTGGGCTGCACCCTTGCGGCGTGTGCAATCAGCTCAGCTCAGCGCGCATCGCGGTGATGGTCGCGCCGTAGTCATCGCTCTTGAAGATGCCTGAGCCTGAGACCAGCACATCGGCCGCGACGAAGTCCTTGATGTTGTCCACCTTGACCCCACCATCCACCTCGATGAGTACGTGCTCAAGACCTCTTTGAGCGAGGATCGAGCGCAGCCGCCCGGCTTTGGCGATCGCAGACGGGATAGCGCTCTGCCCACCCCAGCCGGGATTTACCGTCATGACCAGCACCATGTCGAGGCTGTCGAGAACCGGGTCGAGCACTGACAGTGGGGTCCCGGGGTTAATGGATACCCCCGCTTTGCAGCCCAGCGAGCGAATGTTGCCAAGGGTCATGTGCAGATGAGGGCAGACCTCCTGGTGCACCGTAATGACGCTGGCCCCAGCCCCGGCGAAGGCATCGATATGACGTTCTGGTTTTTCGATCATTAGATGCACGTCGAGGGGGAGTTCTGTGTGGCGGCCGACCGCGCTGGTGATGGCTGGGCCGAGGGTGATCACTGGAACGAAGTGACCGTCCATAACGTCAACGTGGATCCAGTCGGCGCCCGCGTTGGTGACTGCCTCCACCTCGGCACCCAGCCGCGCAAAGTCCGCGGATAGGATTGAGGGGGCGATGCGATGCGTACGCTCGCTCATGGCTGGGTCCTCCTGACTGTCGCCAAAGACTGCTGTGATGGCAGGTTAACCGGCATCACAGCTGCAACCCCTCCCCAAGTTCAAGGCCGTAGCCTCGCAGGAAGTCACTGACAGTCTGTGCCTTCCTACCCACCGGTTGCACCCGGGTCAAGACGAGTGCTCCCTGACCGCAGCAGACGCTCACGCCCAGGTCATCGATTCGGATCACCTGTCCAGGCTTTGATCCTGGTGGCGGGAGCTCAGTGTCAGGGTGTCCAGCCAGTATCTTTAGTGGTTGCCCCCGATAGCCGCAGCGCGCTCCAGGCCACGGCGTTACGCCGCGGATTCGGGCATCCAGCTGAGCAGCGCTTTCAGTCCAGTCGATCTGGCCATCCTGACGGCTCAGTAGAGGCGCATGACTGACCCCCTGCTCAGGCTGGCGGTGGGCAGAGAGCTGGCCATCGCGCAGTGCCAGCAAGGTCGAGCACAACAGTTCAGCGCCGAGTTCTGCAAGTCGTTCGCCAAGTTCGAAGGCCGTCTCTGCAGCTTGGATGGGGGTGCTTTGCTGTTGCAGGATCGGGCCGGTATCGAGGCCTTCCTCCATCCACATGGTGGAGACACCCGTTTCCCGTTCGCCGTTGATCAAGGCCCACTGGATGGGCCCGGCACCCCGGTAGGCGGGCAGCAGCGAAGCGTGCAGGTTGATACAGCCGTGCGCTGGAGCCTCCAGCAGTCGAGTGGTCAGGATGCGGCCGTAAGCAACCACCACCATGACATCGAGTTGGAGCGACTCGATGAGCTGAGGAAAATCGCCGCTACGAACCTTGCGCGGTTGGCAGAGCGGCAGTCCCAGAGCCGCGGCCCGTTGTGCCACTGCTGGTGGCCGCAAGCGTTGCCCGCGCCCGGCTGGCTTGTCCGGCTGGGCCACGACCTGCACGATCTTGCAGAGATCCGGTTGAGATAGCAGTGCATTTAGACTGGTGACTGCCAGCCCAGGTGACCCCAGGAAGGCAATCCTTAAGGGCCGCCCCAGGGGCTTGTCGGGGAGCGCCTGCTCAGGATCCCTGGCCACCAGCGCGTCGCTTCTTCAGCTTCTTAAGGAACAGTTTGCGCCGCAGAGGGCCCATGTGGCTGAGCAGGGTAACTCCGTCCAGATGATCGAGCTCGTGCTGGAAAACCACCGCATAGAAGCCCTCGGCCACGAATGAGAACTCCTTGCCGTTGCGGTCGAGCGCGCTGATCCGGATCTGTTCGGACCGGTCGACTTCTACGGTCATATCGGGAACGGAAAGACAGCCTTCTTCGTAGCAGATTGAGCCCTTGCGTTCGGTCACCACCGGATTGATGAGCTCGCACAGATAGGCGGCCGAGCCCAACTCCTGATCGTCTTGTTCTTCGCGGGAGATTCCGTCGCGCACTGGAACAGCGGCGATGAGGATGCGCTGAGGAACGCCTACCTGAACGGCGGCGAGACCGATGCCGGGGGCGGCAAACATGGTCTCTGCCATGTCGTCGAGCAGCTTGTGCACATCTGCGCCGATGCTCTCCACCGGCCTGGAAGCCTGGGAGAGCAGAGGGTCGGGAACTTCAATGATGGGCAGGATAGCCATGGCCCCTATATAACACCGTGCGGTGGCTGCGCTGGTCTCGATTTTGCTGAAGTCTTGTGCTGCTTGCTGCGATCTGCCCTGGTATCCCTAACGAGCAGCGGCTCGTTGGCACGGGTGCTATCGTGCTTGTCGTGCTTTTGCCTCGCTCCATACCAGCTCTCTCCCCTCCTCTTGATCGTCAGGTGATTTTGGCGATTCTTGCTCGGTCCGGTCCTTGGGCGCGCACTCCTGGCGAACTGTGTGTGGCGGCTTCTGACCATTACGGGCGGATTTTGCCTCGTTGGGCGCCTCAGCCTGAGCTGGATCTCTGTGCCGCTATTGCTTCCCGAATTGGGGAGGCTGGTGCCATGGTTGCCGCTCCAGCCTGGACCCGGCCAGGCTATCGAGAGGCTCTCGCTGCCAGCTTCTCAGAGGTGTTCTGGTTGGAGCCGGCGTTGGGGCGCCTGGATCCGGGTCCCGAAGAGATTGCCGAGGCCATCGAGGCCGGTGCCAAAGCAGTGCTTTGCGCCCCGGTTGCTGGAGATTGCTCAGCACTGCCCGCTATCGAGGAACTGTGTGCTCGCAGGGGCGTTGTCTTTGCTCTGGACGGTCGCGCCAGTGTCGGCAGCAGAGTTGGTGAGCTGGGACCGGAGCGCTTTGCGGATCTGGTGCTCCTTCCCGCTGATGGGGAGCCGGTTCCCTCACTACTCTCCGCTGCCGTTCTGTTTGGCCATCGAGACCGATTGGATCGAGCGGGACGACCGCGTACGACCCTGCGCATGAGCATTCCTGCAGCGCTCCGACTGGTGGCCGATACACTGCGTTATGAGCCTCGTTTGCGGCTGCTCTGGAGCGGGCCAAGCGAGCAAAGCCCAGCGCCAGGCCTGGCCCAGGGTCGGGTGCCGCGTTGGTATTTTGCTGCGGCTCAGGCGCGCCTGTTTCAGAGCAATGAGAGGTGGGCTCAGCGGGCTCGACATGTGCGCGACCTGCATTTGCACAGCTCACATCTGCCGGGCTCTTCTAGTATCGAGGACCCGGCCGGCTCTCTGGCGGCTGGTGCATCGTTTCCGCTGCGGGTTACTGATGCTCGTCTGGTCCGGCGTAAGCTCGCAGAGCTGGGCGTACATTGCGTTCCCGGATTAGCTGATTGGGTGGCTCCCCAGGGAGCCAGAGGGCCGCGTGCCAGGCAACTGGCTGATGGGGTTTTGTTTCTGCCGCTGCATCCCTTTTATCGCCCCGATGATATGGGCTTCCTTACAGAGGCGCTGCGCCGGGCGGTCCTGCGTAGTGGCGGTGGCGCACCTGACAGCCTGGCTCCAGCCCTGGAGCCGCTGCCGTCGCTGGATGGAAAACTGGCTCCGGCTGTTTCCGAGCATCCCAAGCTGCGAGTGGTAAGCGGCGGGGCTGCCTGAAAGGCTGCCGTTCAGCTCGGGTCGTAGCGGTAGTCGTCGCCCGGTTCCCGGACATCGGAGACGCGGCGGTAGAGGTGCTCCTGCCAGCGCATCTGAGAGCCATCGTGGCTCAGTTCTACCCAGACATTGATGTCTGGGGCCAGCTCACCGTTGGCCACGCGCTCGGTGAAGACCAGATGATAACGGCGGCAGTCGACCGCATCCACGGCGACCAGTCCTCCTTCGACGGTGGGTGGGTCGCCGCTCACCCAGTATCGTTTCGGGCCAATGATGTAGGTGAGAGACCACCTGCTTCCGTCTTCCAGTTCTTCGACACTGGTCCAGGTTCCGAGGATTTCTGCGGGCATTTCCTTTTTGCAGCCACAAGTCAGGCTTAGTAACAGGCCCCAGGCAACAGCGGACAGCCAACCCAGGTGACGCTGCCGGGGCAGACCGGTCATTGCTTGCGTGCTCTCAGCCACGGCACCAGATCGGCGATGATCCGCTGTCCCGCCTGGCCATCCCACTGAGCTGGAACCCGGTCACCGCGAGGCATCTCCTCAGCGAGGACTCTGGGGACCGCTTCGAGCAGTCGCTGGGGGTCGACTCCAATGAGTTCGTTGGTGCCTTCATGGATGGTGACCGCGCGCTCAGTGTTTTCGCGGACTGTCAGGCAGGGGACGCCCAGCGCAGTAGTCTCCTCCTGAATCCCGCCGGAGTCGGTAATCAACAGCCGCGCGTGATCCATCAGCCACAGGAACTCCTGGTAACGGATTGGCTTGCACAGGTGGAGCATTGACTCCTCATAGCGCAGCAGGCTGGCATCCGACTGGGTATCACTGATCAGGCCGAAACGGGCCATGCGGGCCATTGCCCGGGGATGGACCGGATAGATGAGTGGCAGGTCCCTGGAGATACTGGCCAGCGCGTCGAGCATGGGCTTTAGCAGCTTGGCGTTGTCGACCAGGGCTGGACGATGCAGGGTGACCAGTCCATAGCCGCGCTCCACCAGCAGTTCTGCCGGCAGATTGGCGGGCCTTTTGGCCCGGGTACGCACTCGCAGCAGGCTGTCGATCATGACGTTACCCACCGGGCAGATGCGGGATTCAGGGATGCCTTCTGCGAGGAGGTTATCAACCGCTTCCTGGCAGTGGGTATAGAGACGATCTGCCAAGACGTCGGTGGCGAGTCGGTTCAATTCTTCCGGCATAGTTCGGTCTCGGGAGCGCAGACCCGCTTCAACATGCACCACTGGAATCTGTAGCTTGCTGGCCACCAGGGTGCAGGCAAGGGTCGAATTGACGTCGCCGACGACGACCACTCCATCCGGTCGGTCTTCAAGGCAGTGGGCCTCAAAGCTCATCATTACCCGGGCGGTCTGTTCAGCGTGACTGCCGCTGCCGACCCCCAGCATCCAGTCCGGTGCGGAGATGCCCAGGTCTTCGAAGAACATGGAGCTGAGTTCGGGGTCGTAGTGTTGGCCAGTGTGCACCAGAATGGGGCGCACATCAGGCGCCTCCTGCAGTGCTGCCAGCATGGGGGCGACTTTGGGAAAGTTGGGGCGGGTGCCTACGATGAAAGCGATTGACAGGTCTAAGGACATGGTTGGAACTCGGTGCGGCGGACGGGGGAAGAGTCTGGGAAGTTAGCGCTCAAGGTGTTCTCATGCCAGTGCCCTGTGCCACCTTGTTGAGTTCGTTCTGCCAGAGCACGAAGGAGATCAGCTGGAGCCCGAAGAGGCCGAGTACCAGGGTCAGGATGGGCAGGTTGTCGTTACTGGGCAGCGAGCGGTTGCGCAGACCTTCATTTAGTTTGTCGCCCCAGGTGTAGCCGACGATCAAGAACCACAGACCGCAGGTGCACAGCGACAGCAGCAGGTCGATGAAGGGACTGGGCTTGCCGTCACCTCGCAGGCGTCCGATGTCACCGCCGATCTGGAAGAACCAGACGATTCCCCACAAGCCCAGGGTCAGTACAGACAGGATCACGTAGATGGCGAGATTTCGTTCAGAGACCGATGAACGGGTTGCGCCCTGCATCCTGGCTGCTCCTTTTAAGGTTGTTTGGAGTAGTTTCTCTTTGCCTGATATGACCGTCCTGCTGGAGGCTTCCTTCACTAGCAGTATGGCCGGGTGGACCATTGAATCCTTGCGCTCTCCCGCGCGGGGAAGTATGCAAGGTTCGCTCGACCTCCTTCTGGTCGGGATCCTACCTGAGGATTGGCCAGCTTGATGCGTTCCAGCTCCAACTTTGCGTCTGCGCTCGCTTCGTCTCCCGCGGAGACTTCTGCGGCAGCTGCTCCGGCAGTGGACTCAGCTCCAACTGCGCTGCGTTCCGAGGCGGTTGTGGGGACGACTGAGGTGGAGGATTCGGCTTCCCATGCGACCGCTGTGTTGCAGCAGCTCTGCTCAGTTTGTGATGAGTATGAGCTGGCGCAGTTGGGGGAACGACTACAAGGGCTGGCGGTTCTGGTGGGGCGTGATCTGGTCGCAGTCTCGCAGGCTCTGACGGGTCCATTGGGCTGTCATGGTCCGGTACAGGCCAGTGCTGAGCATCTGGTAGGACTGGGGGGCAAGCGCTTGCGGCCCCTTTGCCTGGCGCTTGCGGCCCGCGTCGGTCAGCCCAGTGACGGTCATGTTCGGGATCTTGGTGTCGCCGTTGAGCTGATTCACTCAGCGACCCTGCTTCATGATGATGTGGTTGATCTGGGCGAAACTCGCCGTGGCGCTCCTTCCGCCCGTCTCATTTATGGAAATGCGGCCTCCATCTTTGCCGGCGATCTGCTGCTTATCGATGCCATTCGTAAGGTGGTCAATACCGGCCTGCCGAAGCTCTTGCCGAGCATGCTGGACGCTATCGATGAGATGATCGCTGCCGAGTCCTTGCAGCTCACCTGTCGCGACCTGCTGGTCGTCGACATCGAAACCTACCAGGGCGTGGTAGTCGGCAAGACTGGTGCTTTGTTTGGTTGGGCCCTGCGGGCTGGTGGCCGGGCTGGTGGCTGCTCCGATCAGGTGTGTGATGCACTGGAGTCCTTTGGTCGCGAACTTGGTCACACCTTCCAGCTGGTCGACGACCTGTTGGATCTTTGCGGGGAGCCCGAGCAGACCGGCAAGAACCTGTTTGCCGATCTGCGGGAGGGTAAGGCGACCTATCCTTTGATTCTTGCGATGTCTCGCGATGAGTCGCTCCGTCCTCGGCTTGAGGCGCTGCTGGCTGCAGAATCGGGTCCAGTTGTTGATGTTGATGCACAGATGCGTGGGATTGTTGATGCGATTGGTTTAACCGGCGCTATCCAGGACACTCGAGCGGTCGCCGCGGAGCGCAGTAAGGCTGCAATTGGAGCCCTTGAGGGAGTACCTGAGGGGCCAGCTCGCAGTGGTCTGGCCGGTCTTTGTGAGCTGCTGCTGAGCAGGATTCGCTGAGCCGTTTACCGGAGTCCCTGCTGATGGCACGCATTGCTTCGCAAGGTTCTTCTGTCGGGCTGTCCTCCGAAGAGTCCTGGGCTGGCGCGGAGCCGGCTGCTGGTCAAGGGTCTGTTCCGGGTCCGTTTTCGCTGTTCTGTGTACAGGCTCCCAGGGTGGCTCCAGAACTGCTGCTTGCGGCCCTCGCTGATGAGCCGGTGGTGTTGTGGCAGCCAGCAAGCGGTCCAGCGTTGCTGGGTATTGGCGAAGCCGGCAGGGTGGTGGCTTCAGGGCCTGGTCGTTTTGCTGCGGTACGGCAGAAGGCCGCCGCGCTTCTGGATCGCGTCGATCGTGCTGCACTCCCCGGAGTAGAACCGGTGCTGCTTGGAGGCTTTTCCTTCAGTGCGGACCAGGCAGTGCAGGGCCCATGGAGGGAGCTTGGCGACGCTCTGTTCCGACTACCTCGCTGGACCTATCGTTGTGAAGGCGACCATGCGCTGTTGCTTGGCGTTATTGAGCGAGGTGCTGATGGCGCTACAGTGACGCGCTTTTCTGCTGAGCGTGAGACCCTCCTTGCGCTATTAACCGATCTGGCAGCGGCGCCGGCTGCAGCGCCTCGTTCCAAGGTCTCGATCCCACTTGCCGATGAGGATCCCGCCTTGCTGGCGCGCAGTGCGGCTCTGTGGGAGCAGGGTGCCCAGGACATCCTGGCAGGTATCCAGCGTGGCGAGTTGGACAAGGTTGTTCAAGCGCGCTGTCAGCTGCTTGAGTTCGGGGGAGCTGGATTGGCTGAGGTACTGACTGCCCTCGCTGATGAGCGACATACCGCTACCCGTTTTGCCATCACGGAGGGTGCACTCTCCTTTGTTGGCGCCAGCCCGGAGCGTTTGATCTCTAAGCGCGGACTGGATGTCCAGACCGAAGCGCTGGCCGGCACTTGTGAGGGCGCCGACACCGCCAGGCTACTGGGCAGCAGTAAGGACCTTCGCGAGCAGCAGTTAGTAGTCGATGAGATTGTGCGTGCTTTGGGTCCTCTTTGCGCACAACTGGAGCGCCCCGAGGCTGCGATGCCCCGCGCGCTGCGCGGTCTTGTTCACCTGGTGACGCCCATGCAGGGTGTCTTGCGTGAGCCCTGTCATGTACTCGACTTGGTCGAAGTGCTGCATCCGACCCCTGCGGTCGGCGGGCTTCCTACTAATCGTGCACTGAACTGGATCGAAACGAATGAACCGGATCCACGGGGCTGGTATGCCGCGCCCTTTGGATGGATTGACGCCCGGGGAGACGGTGAGTTCCTGGTCGCGTTGCGTTCGGCTCTCCTCAATGGCGCTGAGGCGCGCTTATATGCGGGTGCTGGCATCGTTGCTGGCTCCGATCCGGTGAGGGAATTTGCCGAGGTGAACCTGAAGCTACAGACCATGCGTGCGGCTCTCGCCCGGAGCGCCGGTTGAGATGAGCCCGTCGAATCTGCAGACCGAGTGGGCCCGCTTGTGGGCTGACACGGTAGTGCAGGCTGGCGTTGGCGAGGTTGTGGTGAGCCCCGGCTCCCGCTCGACCCCTTTTGTAGCTGCATGCCTTGAGCGTCCTGAACTGCGCGTACACAGCATCGTCGATGAGCGCAGCGCCGCGTTCTTTGCGCTTGGCCAGGCCCGGGTTACTGGAGCCCCGACTATGTTGCTCTGTACCTCCGGCACAGCCGGCGCTCATTATTTTCCGGCGGTTATTGAGGCCTTTTATGCGGCTCTGCCGTTGCTGGTAGTCACCGCTGATCGACCGCCCGAATTACAGGGCTGTGGCGCATCCCAGACCATTGATCAACGGGATCTGTACGGGCGGCATGTGCGGTCCTTCATTGATCTCGGGGTGGCCCGTGCCGACGCTCGCTCTCTTGCGGCCATGCGCAGCCAGGTGGGGCAGGCAATTCGCCAGTGTTGTTTGCCCGTCCCGGGTCCTGTGCACATCAATGCTCCTGCTCGCAAGCCATTGGAGCCAGTTCATGCAGAAGATGCTCAGGGGCGAGCCCTGGCTCGGACAGTTGAGGCGCTGTGCCGACAGCCGCTGGTCCAGGAGCTGCCGGTCCGTGAGGAGCCTGAGATCGAGGGCGTCGCCGAACTGGCGCGCAGCTGTCGGGAGCTACCCAAGGGGATCATTGTCGCCGGTCCGGCTGCAATGGAGCAACGCCGCGTGCGCCAGGATGTCGCTGCTCTGAGCGAACTCTGTGGGTACCCGGTGTTGGCCGATCTTGCCAGTCAATTAGGGGGAGGTCAGCCTGGCCACGCGCCTCTTGACGCCTTGTTTAGCGAGCCCTGTAGCGAGTTGCTGAGTGAGGTGCAGCTGGTCCTCCAGGTGGGGCGCGCGCCGACCTCTTCCCGTTTTGGGCGCTGGCTGGATGCGCGCCCCGATCTGGAGCGTTGGGTTCTGGCCGAGCGGGGTGTGCACGACCCCTGGCGAAGCGCTCGGGCGCATCTCCGCGGCAGTTTGCACGAGACCTTGCCCCTGCTGGTAGCTGAGCTTGCAGCGGGCGGTCCGTTGCCTGGTGACCGGCAGCGCCTACCGGCTCGAATGAGCGGTGCCCGGCTGGTGCTGGACCGGCTTCAGCAGGAGCTGATCAAGTTGCCAACACATCGCAACAGTGAAGCTCGGGTGGTCCGTAGCTTGCTCCAGTCGCTGCCTGATGATGCCTTGCTGGTGCTCGGCAATAGTCTCGCGATACGCCTGGCCGATCTCTGGGGCGGGCTGCTCCCAGCAGGAGTCTCGGTGCTCAGTCAGCGGGGTGTTGCTGGAATTGATGGTCTGCTCTCTGGCGCAGTGGGTTCGGCGCTTTCCTCCGGCCGACCGACGGCGCTTCTTCTTGGTGATGTCTCGATGCTCCACGATCTCTCTGCCCTGGGTCTGGCCGCGCTGGATGAGTTGGGGGCCTCCTTGCTGGTTGTTGTGCTCAACAACGAGGGTGGGCGGATCTTCAACCACCTGCCCATCGCTGAGGTGCATGGGGGGGACAGCGCTGAAATGCGCTTGTGGACTACTCCCCATCAACTTCGCTTCGAGCAGGTAGCGGCGATGTTTTCCAGGACCTACCAGCAGCGCAATGGCAGCGATGAACTGGAGCCCTTGCTCGTGAAAGCCTGGACAAGTGGTGGTCTGACCCTGCTGGAGTTGGTGGTGCCCAGGCACGCTTCGGTGGCGGCCGAGGAGGCCTTATTATCCGCTCTCGAGCAGTGTAGGGCTGAGCTGCTCGAAGGCGCAGAGCTGGTCTCTTCTGGTGGGCTGGACGCCGCCTGCTCCCAGGTTGGCGAGGACGCTGATGTTGCAGGTTGTTGAGCCGGGGTCCTGGCGGGCCTGGCTGCTTGCTTCACGGCCTAAGACTCTCCCAGCAGCGGTGGTTCCGGTTGCGGTGGGGACGGCCTGTGCCCATCGCCTCGATGCAGCAGCCTGGGACGCAGCCCTCGCGGCCCTGCTAGGCGCGTTGCTGATTCAGGTCGGCACCAACCTTGCCAATGATCTGTTTGATCACCAGAAGGGTGCCGATACTGAAGCTCGAATCGGCCCCCAGCGAGCCGTGCAGTCGGGACTGCTGAGCTCCGGGCAGGTGCGTAGCGGCATGGCGCTGGTCTTTAGTGCCGCGGTCCTGGTCGGGCTCTATCTGGTGAAGCTTGCGGGTTGGCCAATCTTTGCTGTCGGGGTGATCTCTATTATTGCTGGAATTGCTTATACGGGCGGCCCCTTCCCTCTCGCTTATAACGGCCTGGGTGATGTCTTTGTGATGGTCTTCTTTGGCTTTGTTGCGGTAGGCGGAACGGCCTGGGTGCAGATGCAGACTGTGCCAGCCCTTGCACTGGGGGCTGCCGTACCTGTTGGTGCCCTGGCGACGGCGATGTTGGTGGTGAACAATCTGCGCGATGTTGATACCGATCGGCAGGCCGGCAAGAACACCCTGGTGGTCCGGTTTGGCGCGCGGCTGGCCCTGGTTCAGTACAGCTTTATGTTGCTGTTAGCTTATGGCTCCAGTGTTGCGCTGATTTGGCTGCCCGGCGGCGGTGGGCTAGGGGTCTTACTGCCATGGCTCTCTGCTCCGGTGGCGCTGCGACTGAACGCTGCGATTCGGACTCAAAGCGGCCCCGCTCTCAACGAGGTTTTGGCCTGCACCGCTCGGCTGCTGCTGGTATTTGGTCTGTTGCTTACAGTGGGCCTGGTCCTGCCGTGAGGCTCTGTGCGGTGAGCCTGGCGCCGCTCTCGGTCCGTTTTGAGACCGCAGCGAGCAATTCCCGTACTTGCTGGGTTGAGCGCAGGGGCGCCTTGCTGCAGTTGATGACCGAAGGAGGCCAGCTGGGCCAGGGGGAATGTTCGCCCCTGCCCGATTATTCTGCTGATCAGCTCACCGATTGCCTGGATGCCCTGGCCAACTATCCATGGGCGCAGCTGCAGCGCAGCATCCTTTCGACGCCCTCCCCGAGCGGGCTGCGCGAGGCTCTGGATGTGCTGCCCAGCGCTGTGCCCGCCGCCCGCTTCGCCCTTGAGACTGCTCTGCTGGACCTGGTCTCCACTCAGCAGCCGGCCTGGTCGCTTCTCGGTGGTCGACGACCTGCCTCTGGCCGGGCCCTACCTCGCTGTCAGTTGCTTAGCGGAGCTTCTCCAGCGCAGCGACTTGATGAGGCGATAGCGGCCCGGGATGCTGGAGTGTCCGTGGTCAAGTTTAAGCTCGGTCGCCGGGCCTTTGAACAGGAACTAGTTGAGCTCGCTAAGTTCCGCTCCGAACTGGGAGAGGAGCTGGGTATCCGCCTTGATGTAAACCAGGGCTGGACCGCGGCAGAGGCTGCTCATAACCTGGCTGCGCTGGCCCCGCTGGCTGTTGAACTGGTGGAGGAACCAGTGCCTTTCGCCCAGCTTTCCAGGCTGTCGTCTGCTCCTGTACCCATCGCCCTGGATGAGTCCCTGCAGGATGAACAGGCCCTGGCCCTACTTCCTGGATTGGCTGCGCGGGGACTGGTCTCCGCTCTGGTACTCAAGCCGACAGTATTGGGAGGGGCCGCACGCTGCCTCGAGTTGGCCGAACGAGCCGTCTCGCTTGGACTAGGGGTGTCGGTTTCGCACTGTCTTGACGGCTCCATTGCCTTTGCTGCCAGTGGCCGCCTTGCAGCGCTGCTGGATGAGCCGATGCCCTGTGGGCTGGTGCCGCACCCGGGCCTTGCGCTGGCGATTGCGGGTCCTTCAGAGCGGCTGTGGAGCGTCAGTTGATGACTGGTGGCGCCAGTCCTCTCAGCCTGGGCGCCGCAGCGCAGGAGTATGGCGAGCAGCCCGCTCTCATGTTCGCTGACGGTGAACTCTCGTATGGTGAACTTGCGACGGTGGTTCTGCCGCGAGCCGAGCGACTGGTTTCGCTCGGTGTAGACCAGCTGGCCTTGTCAGCGGAGCCTAAGCAGGAACCCTTGCTGTGGATCTTCGCGGCCATTGAGGCGGGCGTCTCTCTGGTGCTCCTGCATCCTCGCTGGTCGAGTGCCGAGCGGGAGGCCGCCCTGGCCCAGGTCCCATCGGCTCTGTTGCTTGATGAGGCCCTTGCTCCTGGTGGCGAGCTACGGGATGAGTCCTGGCTTGATCAAAGCCGCGCTTACATGGGTCAAAGACGGTCTGCCTGCGGTGCTGATGTGATCGACATCGACGAAGAGGACTGCCTGGCGGTGGTCTTTACCTCTGGCTCCAGTGGCCGGCCGCGAGGGGTCGTCTTGTCGCGGCGCGCCATGATTGCTGCCGCTCAGGCCAGCGCTGCGCGGCTGGGTTGGGACGAGCAGGACCGATGGCTGGTCTCGCTGCCGTTGGCTCACCTTGGCGGCTTTGCCATTCTGGTACGGGTTCTCATGGCAGGTCGTTGCGCCGTCCTTGCGCCTCTATATTCCAGCCCCGACGAGCTGATGGCACTCGCCGCTCAGCGCCGGGTAACCTTGATGTCGGTCGTCCCGACTCAGCTTCGCGCGCTCATTGAGGTGGGTGAAAGGCCACCAGGATCGGTGCGTGCCGTGCTGGTGGGTGGAGCTGCTTGCCCAGCGACCTTGCAGCGCAAGGCGCGCTCCTTGTCCTGGCCACTGCTGCTCACCTATGGAATGACCGAGACCTGTGGTCAGGTCGCTACGGTCGAGCCGGGAAGTTCGCTACAGCATCCTCAAGGGGTTGGTCGCCCGCTGTCGGGATTTACAGTGACTCTGGATGCCGGTGAGATCTGCATTTCTGGGCCCAGCCTTTTGAGTGGGATCCTGGGGCAAGAGGAGTCGGTGTTGGACGGTCAGGGGCGTTTGCGTAGCGGTGACCTGGGGCGTTTCACTGCGGCGGGTGAGTTGCTGGTTCTCGGCCGCCTAGATCAGGTGATCAATTCCGGCGGTGAGAAGGTCCACCCTGGCGAGATTGAAGAGCAGATCAGGAGTTGTCCTCAGGTCGAAGAGGTCTGCGTGGTCGGCCTGGTCGATGAGCGTTGGGGACAGCAGGTCGCCGCGGCGATCCAGTGGCGGCGCTCAGCAGCAAGTTCTGCTCTCGATGGTCTCGAGACCGCGCTGGCCGAACAGCTTGCGCCCTGGAAGCGGCCGCGCCGATGGCTGGAGGTAGCCGAACTGCCAATACTTGCGTCCGGCAAGGTTGATCGGGTCGCAGTGACCGCTTTATTTGCGGAACCCGGCGGGACCGGGGAGTCTTCCTGAATTCAGTAGCTTGGGCGCCGCCTCAGCCGGCCGCGGAAGACTGCGGAGCTTATTGCCGAAGTCGATGGTCCTGTAGCGCTGGTTCTCGCCTCGCTGCGGTGGTTCAGCACCGGTTGCTGAGCCGGTGCTCTCGGTGCAGCAAAGAGAGTGCTCTTTTTCCGCCTACGGAGGACTGGACTGACCGCGCCAGTTGGCACCCCAGCAATACACAGCGCCTTGGGCGTCGAGGCCACAGCTATGGTCAATGCCTGCGCTAACGGTGGTCAGGGTCACCTCAATGGGTGGGCTGCTCTGCCCCTCCTGGTCGCTGCCCCAGCAGACGGCACCGTTGTCCTGATCGATACCGCAGCTGTGAAAGCCGCCGGCGCTGATGGAGTTGAAGAAGCCGTTGCTGCCGCCGCTCTGGCCGCAGTCAGCATTGGCTTCATCCTGGCGACAGCTGGCTTCGTCATCGCTCCCTGCCCCCCAGCAATCGACACTCCCGTTGCTGCGAATTGCGCAGCTGTGGTAGCTGCCGCAGCTGACCTGACTGTAGGTTCCGGGTGGTGGCTCGGTTTGCCCGTGTTCGTTGGCCCCCCAGCAATGCATGCTGCCGTCTTGATCAACCGCACAGCTGTGGACCGTACCGGTGCAGACCGCGCTGAAGCTGCCTTCCGGCGGGCTGGATTCGCCGTCATCATCGCGGCCCCAACAGTCGAGGCTGTAGTCGGAGCGGATTGCACAGGTGTGGTCGCCGCCCGCGTCCACCGCCAGATATCCGGTGCGGGCCTCGCCGACCTTGCCGTGCTCGTTGGCCCCCCAGCATCCAACGGCTCCCTGAGCGGTGATTGCGCAGGCATGGTTGCGTCCCACACTCAAGGAACTGAAGCTGCCACCGGGAGGTTGCTGATGCTGCTCTACCGACCCCCAGCACTGCAGTTCTGCTGAGCTGTCGATGCCACAACTCCAGTTGTCGCCTACCTCAACGACGCTCCAACTGTTGCCACAGCCGCTCAGCGTGATCAGTGCGGCTGCGCTGGCCATCAACAGGAGGCTGCGAGCTGAGGTTCTCTGGCTAGTGAGCTTGCAGAGCATAGGCTCCTTCTATCGTTACGGATTCGCCGAGGTGCAGCAGAAATACCTGTGGGCGGAACTCGTGCTGGCCGTCTGAACTTTGTTGTCGCCCCGGAAGACCATAATCCTTGTATGAGCGTCCTCACCGCTCTCCACATCAAAGTCTGCGGTCCACATGGTGAGCGAGCTGCCGCCATCGGTTGTTGATGTGCACTGCGCGCCATTTGGCTGCGCGAGGTCACATGCCAACAGCGCGGCTAGAGGGCAGATGCCCATACCTTGTGCGATGCAGGTGTTCACCGCGCCGCTATAGCTTGCCGAGGAACGGTAGTTGTCTTCCACACACCAGTGGCCGACAAAGTGTGCGTTGGATGGACACTGTGACTTGACCTCCCCGCTAAAGGTCACTGTGTTGCTGTTATGGGGGAACTCCATAACGACATGGTCGGTCCCCTCACTGCGACGGAAGAGCGCGATCTGGTCGGAGCTGCCGGCCATCGCCGGATTCCCGTCGCCGTTGTACATAATGCCGCCACCATGGGTAGCGCTCTGACCAGCATAGAGTTGGCCTGAGCCTTGCGCCCCACCGAATCCGTACGCTTCGATGCTGGCCAAACTGTTGGTGTCGGCACGGACTGTAAGGGTTCGGTTGCCACTGCCCGAGCCACCAACAGCAACATTCCCGTCGCCACTGGCGGTGAGGGCCGCGATTCCTTCGGGACTCAAGACCACCTTGGCGTCGCCTACTGATCCATCGACAATGCTAAAGGCAACTTTGTCCCCATCTTCGGGTTCAAAGATCTCGAAGTGCTCGCCCTGGGCGCGGATCGCCCAATCCTGCCCAGGGTCTACCGCATCGTTCAGCACCAGCGTCGGGTCGGCGTATAGAAGCTCCAGTTGACCTACCATGCTGTCTCCGCTGTTGAGCAGGTAGGTGTCACCGTTAGCGACAGCGCTTGCTGCCTCGGTGTCGGTGTAGCGGTTGTG
>DJIF01000031.1:6893-7175 GCA_002433485.1 Deltaproteobacteria bacterium UBA6601 | reverse complement strand
TTCCAGGTGGCGCGCAGGAATTCCATGCCGTATTTCTCGGCATAACCTTCCAGTTGCCCGTGGCCAAACATGGGGAGTCCGGGAAGGGTCGCCATCAAGGTGGTGACCCCGAAGTATTTGTCCCCTTTGCCGAATTGGTCTACCGCCGTGTCTTCGTCCGGGTTGTTCATGAAGTTGACGAAGCGCTGCATAATGGCCGGATTGGTGACCAAGGTTTGCTTCATCAGCTCCTTGTAGCCGCCGTTGTTTTCGTCGCGAAGCATGTGCATGAAGGCGCTGTTG
>DJIF01000031.1:0-6583 GCA_002433485.1 Deltaproteobacteria bacterium UBA6601 | reverse complement strand
GTGCATGAAGGCGCTGTTGTAGACCCGGTGCATGCCGAGGGTTCGGACAAAGTAGCCTTCCATCATCCAGAAGGCCTCAGCAAGCAGCAGTGTGTCAGGCAGCTCTTGCTGAATCCGCTCTACTACCTCGCGCCAGAATTCTCCGGGTAGCAACCGGTCGAACAGCTCACGCGGCACACTGTTCTCGCTGCGCGAAGGAATGGCTCCGCCTTCGCCGGGTGGCGGGTACCAGAGTCGCTCAATGTGCTTTCGGGCTAGGGTCATGGCCGCATCGAAGCGGATGATTGGGAAGCGTCGGGCTACCTCCAGAATGGTCTGAATCACGGCCTCACGAACTTGTGGCTGCAGGTAGTCCAACTGGGCCGTGTCGTTCCAGGGCATCTGGGTGCCGTCGTTGCCGTGATAGATGTAGCGTACCTCTCCAGAGCTTTGCTCTACCCGCTTGAAGACCACCGCCGCGTCACTTTCGTCCCAGTAGCCATCTTCCAAATAGATACCGATGCGGTCATCGCCGGACAGGTTCGGTCCATTGAAGCTGTAGCCGGGATATGGAGATTGAGGGAGTTGTAGGAACCAGTCCGGGTGCTCAGCGATCCAGCGACTGTCCAGGCCCATGTGGTTGGGCACCATGTCGGCAGCCAGTCGAATCCCGCGCTGCGCTGCCCGCTCGCGCAGCCGTTGCAGCGCGGCAGGGCCGCCCAGCCGCTCGGCGATGACGTAGTCCTGTAAGGCATAGGCTGAAGCTTCGGCTTCTGGGTTGCCACGGCGGGTCTTGATCGCCCGGCTCGCTGAACTGCGCTCCCACAACCCGATCAACCACAGCCCTTCAAAGCCGCGGGCGGCGAGCTGGTCGAGCTCCGTGTCGGGGATCTGGTCGAGGCTGTGGATCTCAGTGCCGTAGATCTTGGAGAGTTGAGCCAGCCACACATAGCTGTGCTTCGCCATCATCACCAGTCTTGGCATCCAGTCCGAGTCTTCGCTGAAGCTGGCCTGACCATCGACGTAACCCGGGCTACCAGGGCGTGCGGCTCCATGCTGCCAATCACCCGTAGTCCCGAACGCCTGCTGATGGCTCAGTCCGGGTGCCTGTGCTGGACCTGGCCCGGGCAGCCTCGCACAGTTCTCTTCCGTGAGCAGGTCACGGGCGAGCAGGGATAGCTGCAGGGTTCCCGCGCTTAGGTGCTCGGCCCAGCTCTCAAGCATCCAGTTGAGCTGCCCCAATAATTGGTCGGGGCACTCCCGAGCAGGCCGCCCCAGCGCCATCGATGCCGCTTCAGTGAACCCTTCTGGTACGGGCAGGCCTCTGTCCGCCTTGCGCACAGCGCGTAGAGCCTCCGCCGCTGGCCCATGTTCCCGGATTCGGTTAAAGGCCAGCGCTGATTCCATCCCGTTGAGAGCTGGATTTTCTGCTTGCGCACCGAGCAGCAGCAACCGGTCCGTCGAAGGCAGTCCTGGCCCTCTGACCCAATCAGCAGCGCTTGCTTCAATGCTCGCCTTGTTAAGGCCTTGTTCCATACAAGCGGCTTCTGTGAGTTGGTCACGGTCGGGCTGTGCTGCGGCGTAGGCCTGCAGAAGGTCATGGATGATGTGCTGCATCGCCGCGGTAGTCGACACCAGTGCAGCTGATGCGGGACGGCTGCTGACCGCAGTCGGAAGGTTCGCAGCAAGCTGGCTCCAGCTCACGGGTGCGGTCGGAACCGTGAGCCCGTGAACTGCTGCTCGATGCAGGGTAATGGCTAATTCTGGCTTCATGGGGGCCCTAACTAACAGAAGTGTCGAGCCGCGTCGTCCCCTTGCCGCAAGCTTCTTTGGATTGTCTCTGGCATGGGCTGCCAGAGATTCACCTTGGACCGACGTTTGGATTGGATGCTCGGATGTCGCTTCGCTTACAGCTTGGCTGGGAGATTGCTGACAAATAGCCGGGGCTTGCGGTGGTGGGGGAAGAACTACGATGGAGAGAAGCGACTGGGCAAGTCTCCAGTCAGGTGCGGCAGAGTTCTATGGCCGCCGGTTATGGGAGCGATGGCATGTCGTTTGAGGTTAGTCGCGCCACCATATCTACCTTTTGGTAGTTTTTGTGGGACATAGGGCTCGATGGGTGGTAAAGGACGGCTTCACTACTCAATGGAAAGTTCAGACTCACTTGGTTTTGAGGAGCGCGCAGGGCATGAAGGTAGATCAATCGATTCCAGGATTTATTGCTCCGAAGACGATGGTTCGGAGCGATCAGACCGCTCGTGAAATATTCGAGCAGACCATCAACAATCCAGCCCGCAAGCGCTTTGGATTCGGTCACAAGGTTGCGATTGTCAATGTTGACCTGCAGAAAGCCTATACCTCTGGTGAGTTCCCCACCTCCTATCAAACGGACCCTCGCCAAATTGACTACATCGATCGAATTAGCGCTCAAGCAAGAGCTAAGGGTCTGCCGGTGGTTTGGACTCGGGTCTCCTACATGGAGTCTGCAGCGGACGCTGGAGTCTGGGGAACCCGCACCGACACGCCCGATTCACTGCAGAACATCAAGCTCAATAGCCGTCGGGGTGAGTTCGATGACCGCTTGAACATCGATCCGGATGTGGACGCGGTCTACACCAAGCACATGCCTTCAGCCTTTCACGAGACGGCTCTTCAGTCGTTGTTGATCTGGCATCGCGTCGATACGGTTGTGGTGACCGGTGGCTCGACTTCGGGCTGCGTCCGCGCGACCGCAGTGGAAAGCCTGTCGCGAGGTTATCGAACCGTCGTACCCATCGAATGTGTGGCCGATAAACATGAGAGTTATCACTTTGCCAATCTCACCGACCTGAGCCTGAAGTACGCCGACGTAGTGGCCGTGCAAGAGGTCTTCGATTGGCTGGAAACCTATCGTCCCGACGAACAGTGAGGCCTTGATGAAAGCCGATCTCCAGCTCTATGACTATTGGTCATACGAGAATCGCCCCCGCATTCGCTGGCCCAATGGAGCCAAAGTAGCCTTGTGGGTAGCGCCTAATTTTGAGTTCTACGAGTTCGATCCACCCCGCAACTCCCAGCGCACCCCATGGAAGCGCCCCAACCCCGATATCGCCGGATATGGGATCCGCGACTACGGCAACCGGGTGGGTGCCCAGCGACAGATGGAACTGCTGGATAAATTCGGTATTCGAGCGTCGGTTTCTTTATCGGCAGCCCTCTGTGACCATCACCCCGAAATCATCGAAATGTGTCGTGAGCGCGACTACGAATTTTTCAGTCATGGGGTGTACAACACCCGCTACAACTACTCGCTGAGTCAGGCTGAAGAACGCCAGATGCTCAAGGACAGTCTGGAGGCCATCCGCCATCAGGGCGGTCAAGTCTGTTCGGGATACCTTGCGCCCGCGCTATCCCACTCGGAGCATACGCTGGACTTGTTTGCAGAGGTCAGCACAGAGATGTTCGGCCCCGAGGTTCCGCTCTATAGTTGTGACCTGTTTCATGACGACCAGCCGACTCCCTTGAAGACCCGCAGCGGCCGGAAGATGGTCTCGATTCCCTACTCTCTGGAACTTAATGACACCATCGCCTACGTGGTCAACAAGGTGGAGCCGCGCCGCTATGGCCAGATCATTCGAGACGCTTTTGACGTCTTGTATGCCGAGGGAGCCGAGTCTGGCACCGTCATGTGCATTCCGACTCACAATTACCAGGTGAGTTGTCCTCATCGCATCGCGGCCTTTGAAGAAGCCCTTAACTACATCATCGGACATGAGGGCGTGTGGTTGGCTACGGGCCGGGAGATCGCACAGCACTTCATCAGTCACCACTATGACGAGGCTCAGGCCTCCATCCAGGCCGGCCTGGCGGGAGTGGCATGATGGTCAGCCAAAACCCATTGCTGCAGTACCCGCACCGTCACTATGGGATGGACCACAAACGCTATGCCTGGGAGATGCTTCATCAGCGTCCTCGGGTGCAATGGCCGGATGGTAAGAAGCTCGCCTTGTGGGTCAATATCAGTCTGCAGTTTTTTCCCTTGGCTCAAACCGACAAGACCTTCCCTGTCCCTGGTGGGATGCGCATGCCATATCCCGACCTGCGCCACTTCTCGCTGCGGGATTACGGGAATCGAGTCGGCATTTTCAGGGTGCTAAAGGTCCTTGACCGATACGGTATCCGGCCCACTGTAGCTATGAGTGCCGATGTAGCTACGCGGTACCCGACACTCTGCCGGCGCATTGTCGAGCGGGGGGATGAAGTAATCGCTCATGGCGTAAATATGGACTGCCTGCATCACAGTGGGATCGACGCCGAGCTGGAATTGGCGCGAGTGCAGTCGACCTGTCAGGTTCTTCGACAGGCCACCGGCCAGGCAGTCAGTGGTTGGCTGAGTCCCGGCAAGAGCCAGAGCTTCATTACCCCCGATCTGCTCACGCAAAACGGTATTCGTTACATGTGTGATTGGGTTAATGACGATATGCCATATGTGGTGGACACAAAGAATGGTCAGCTGGTTGCTCTACCCCTGAGCACCGAACTCGAAGACACCTTTGTCCTCTTGAACAACCAGCACTCTGAGCAGAGCTACGTGGAACAGGTACAAGACGCTTGCGGATTCTTGCTCCGAGAGGCTGAAACTGCCGGCGGGCGACTGCTGGCCCTATCGATTCATCCCTGGTTGATGGGGCAGCCGCATCGAATCGGCAAGCTTGACCAGATGCTCGCTCATATCACTGGCCAGCAAGGTGTCTGGTCGGCTCCAGCGTCGGAAATCATTGCCCATGCGGGTATGTGAGCTCCAAGATCACGGACTGAATCCTACACCCCGACTTCAGCGAGCCCATGACCAACAATTGGGCGCACGGGGCGCGGTTGAAATACACTCATTGCTATGAAGAGTTCTACTTCGTTTGCCTTTGACAATACCTATGCAGCGCAGCTGGTAGATTTCTATCTGCCAGCCAAGCCGGCGGTCTTTCCAAGCCCGAGTCTGATGGCTTTCAATGACGGACTTGCGGTGGAGCTCGGGCTCGATAGCACCCAACTCAGACAAGAGGCTCATCTTGTCTTTTCTGGGCAACTGCTCCCCGAAGGGGCTACTCCCATCGCTCAGGCCTATGCGGGGCACCAATTTGGTGGCTTTTCCCATCAACTAGGGGATGGTCGAGCGATGATGCTCGGAGAGGTCGTCGATAAAGCCGGCGTTCGCCGTGACATACAGCTCAAGGGCTCCGGCCCTACCCCCTTCTCCCGAGGCGGTGATGGTAAAGCAAGCGTTGGTCCCGTCCTGCGTGAATACCTGGTCAGCGCATCACTTCATGCGCTGGGGGTTTCGACAACGCGCATGCTGGCAGCGGTCTCGACCGGAGAACAGGTATACCGAGAACGACCGTTTCCCGGAGCGGTTGTCACCCGAGTCGCTGCCAGCCACCTTCGGGTCGGAACCTTTCAGTTCTTTGCGGCGCGGGACGATCGGGTCCGAACCAAGCAGCTGGCCGACTACGCCATAAAGCGCCATTATCCGCAGCTGCTGGGCTCCACCGACCCGTACCTGGGTTTGCTCGCGGCGGTTAGCCAAGCCCAGGCCGATCTCATCGCCGGTTGGATGTGCATCGGTTTTATTCATGGGGTCATGAACACCGATAATTTCACTATCGCCGGTGAGACCATCGATTTTGGCCCCTGCGCCTTCATGGACGCATTCGACCGAAGTGCGGTCTTCAGCTCCATCGATTACCAGGGCCGCTACGCGTACGGGAACCAGCCACAAATCGCTCAATGGAACCTCGCCCGCTTCGCTGAGGTCTTGCTTCCCCTCATTGACGACGACATGGACGCGGCGGTCGCTAGAGTTCAAGAGGTGCTGACCGACTTTGCGACTCACTATCGGGACCGGTGGGTTGCAGGGATGCGCAGCAAGCTTGGGCTTATGGAGGCCGATACATCGGACCATGAGCTCACCTCCGGACTCACCGAACTGCTGGAAGAACACCAACTGGACTACACTTCTACCTTGCGCTGCCTGTCGTCTGTCGCCCGTGCCGCCGACAGCGTGAGTCACCCTCTGCTCAACACCAGCAAAGACTTCAATGCCTGGGGCCAGCGGTGGCTCCATCGGCTGGCTCAACAGCCAGGTGGTCAGGCTGCTGCTGCGGACCGCATGGATACAGTTAACCCGGTCTACATCCCTCGAAACCACAAGGTTGAGGAAGCCCTCACCTCTGCCGTCGATGACCAGAACCTCGAACCCTTTGAGCGACTGCTCGGCCTTATCATGGATCCATTTGAGGTCCGCGGTGGCTGTGATTCCTATGCGGAGGCGGCCCCCCCCACCTTTACCAAGTGCTATCAGACCTTCTGCGGAACTTAGGCGCTGCTAAGCGGCAGGCGGCGAGCTCAGCATGTTTGCATGTAAGCGGTCACCGGCAACGAGGTTGCCAGGTGCCGTGGCTTGGTTGCAGAACAGCCGGCCAGAACCAGTAAAGCCAGCCTCGGTCGGCCGGTTTTGCGAGCAGATAATTGGTGGAGGCGGTGGGAATCGAACCCACGTCCGAATAAAGCTTTCTTAGAGCATCTACACGCTTAGTTTATTTTAGTGTTTAATCTAAAAATTATAAATAAA
>DJIF01000120.1:790-22753 GCA_002433485.1 Deltaproteobacteria bacterium UBA6601 | reverse complement strand
GTGCAGCCCCTATACCGGGCTCGATCCGGCCATCCTGGGTGGTGGCGACTGCGACGACACCCAGGCCAACATCATTCCTACCGACGCTGATGGCGATGGCTACTCGGGCTGCGGTGCGGGTGGCGACTGCGATGAGACCGATGCAGGCATCCATCCGGGCGCAGTGGATCTTCCTTGTGACGGAATAGACAGCGATTGCAGCCCAGATTCAGACGAGACCGATGATGACGGCGATGGCTTTTTTGAGTGCAACGGCGACTGTAATGATCAGAGTGCGACCCAGAACCCAGCAGCTCCAGAGCTGTGTAATCAGCTCGATGACAACTGCAACGGCGGCATCCCAAATAGCGAGTTTGATGCCGATAGTGATGGCTATGCAGGCTGTCAGGGCGACTGCGATGACGACCATCCTCTTGCTCGACCAGGCCACCTGGAACTCTGCGATCAAATCGATAACAACTGCGACGGCAATATCGATGAGCCCATCGATCAGGATGGCGATGGAGATGTCGTTTGCAGCGATTGTGATGACAGTGACTCATTACTGAACGTCGCGGATGTGGATCAAGACGGCGTCACCTCTTGTGATGACGACTGCAATGACTTCGATCCTCTCTCATACCCAGGGAATATGACCTGGGAAGACCCTTCGGGCACCGTTGACTTTGATTGTTCCGGGGAACTTGGCAACGCCCTCTTTGATGCTGCGCACACGAGATTGCATACCAATTGGGGGCAGAACCCAAACAAGCAACTGGGAAAGATCGGTACCTTCCTTCCAGACATTGATGGCGATGGGCTCGATGAGCTGGTCCTTACCGCTGGACAGGCTCATGTCGGTGGCATTGGTGGCACCATCAATACTGGCAAGACCTATGTGTTCTGGGGCTCAAGCCTTGCTGGGGCAATGGATCCACTGGATCTGCGTGACGCGGATGTGGTGGTCGTCGGTGAGAATGCAGATGACAACAGCGGCCACTCGGTGGCTTCTGCGCGTGATGTTGATGGTGATGGCCTTGCCGACTTGCTCATTGGTGCCCCGGGCAATGCTGATGGTGGGCCCTACGCCGGCAAGGCCTATGTCGTGTTGGGCTCGTCGCTGCTAGCCGGCGGGACGATTCCTCTCTCATCAGCTCACGCAATGCTGGTCGGAGCCGCTGGTGAATCCAGCGGCTATTCAGTCGCTGCGGCCGGCGATGTCGACGGTGATGGGCTGAGCGATCTGCTCATTGGCGGCCCTTTCAACGACCAGGGCGGCGGCGATGCTGGCAAGAGCTACCTGCTGTTGGGTTCGAGCATTGCCGCAGGCGGTGTTTTTGACCTGAGCACGGCGCATGCTTCCTTTCTTGGTGAGAACCCTTTTGACTTAAGTGGTAGCTCTGTGGCTTTTGCCGGCGATGTCGATGGCGATGGTCTGGATGACCTGCTGATTGGCGCCTACAAAAATGATCATAATGGCGCGGATGCCGGTAAGACCTACTTGTTTTTCGCGAGCACCATTGCAGCGGGTGGCAGCTTTAACCTGAGCAATGCCGATGCGGCCTTTGTTGGCGAGCACCCTGGCGACAAGAGTGGATTTAACGTCGCTTCTGCCGGCGATGTGAATGGTGATGGGCTGGCCGACATCTTGGTCGGTGCACATGGCTTTGATCGGGGCGGAGGTTTTAATGAGTCTGGACGGGCCTACATCGTCTTTGGCAGCTCCATTTCAGCGGGTAACACCTACAACCTTGGTAGCTCCGATGGAGTCTTTTGGGGGACCTGGAATGAGGGCAAGTTCGGCTGGTCTGTGGCAAGTGCTGGGGATGTAGACGGTGATGGATTAAGTGATGTCTTAATTGGAGGCCATTGGTCATGGTGGGGCGGATGGAGTGGTCTGCCGCCAAAAAACGTGTCGCTCTATCTAGGCTCAACGATTGCCTCGGGCAGCTCTTTTCAAGACATAAATGGCGACTGGAGTTTTGTCTCTAATGGGCAAGCAGACTTCGTGTCGAGCGCGGGGGATGTGGATGGCGATGGCCTAAGTGATGTCCTATTTGGTTCAGAGCACGCTCATGCATCTTCAATTGGCTCAGGCGGCGCTTATTTGTTCTTAGCTGGCGATGTGTTCGCGCTCAATCAAGGGCTTCAGTCGAACCTGGACAGCAGCCGTGCTAGCCGCTTTGTTGGCAGTCATTGGTCTTACCTGAGCAAGCTTGGGACGACTTTGGCAAGCCTGGGTGATCTGGATGGTGATGGTAGAGCCGAGGTGGTTGTGGCCGGGCCCGAAGACTACGACCCCGGTGGGGCACTGTTTTATAGAGGGGCCGACTTGCTTCAGGGGGGCACTTTGGGCGACGCCCATCAGTTGAGCCTCATGGGGGAGAGATTTGGTGACATTGCCGGCAGTTCTCTTGCCAATGCGGGCGATGTGGATGGTGATGGCCTGAATGACCTGCTCATAGGCGCTCCATACAACGATGAAGGTGGCGATGATGCGGGCAAGGCCTACTTGATTCTTGGTAGCCGATTAGCAATTGGGAACTCAATTCAACTCAATACGGCCCATGCCTCCTTTATAGGTGAGGCTTCTGATGACCATTCCGGTGCATCGATTGCATCTGCCGGCGATGTTGATGGCGATGGGTTGAGCGACATTCTTATCGGCGCGAGCGGTAACGACGAGGGTGGGCAAGACGCTGGAAAAACGTATCTGTTTCTAGGCTCTACCATCGCCGCAGGTGGCAGCTTTGCGCTTGCCGCAGCAGATGCGGTCTTGGTTGGTGCAGGGACACAGTACTTTAGTGGTGCTTCTGTCGCCTCGGCGGGGGATGTTGATGGAGACGGTCTTGCGGATATTCTGATTGGTGAAAGTACGGGAAACTCGAACGGCAAGACCTACCTCTTCTTTGGCGCAGGGTTGCTAACGGCGGCAAGTCATCCTCTGAGCAACGCCGATGTCGTATTTCTTGCCGAGAACGCACTCAACGGTCAACTCCGCCGAGCGTTGAGCGCTGGTGACGTCGACGGCGATGGGCTTTCCGATGTCCTCTTAGCCGCTCCATATCTGAACTCAGACGGTTGGACCAGCAATCAAGGCAAGGTCTATCTGGTCTTAGGTGCGGACATTGGCTCAGGCGGGACTTTTGATCTGTCTTTTGCCAGCTCCTCCTTCCTTGGTAGCGAGAGGAGTGAGACCGGTGCTGTGGTCTCATCTGCTGGCGATATGGATGGTGATGGACTCGATGACATTTTGATTGGTGCCCACACGACTGGCGCTAATAACGGCGCTGTCCATTTGGTCTATGGGGCATCACTGCTTGGCGGCGGAATTTTTGATCTGACAGCTACGGCAGGGGCAGTCTTCCTTGGGCAAAACGCCGAATATGCGGGGCATGCAATTGATGCCAGTGATGTGAATGGAGACGGCAAGCCGGACCTTCTGATTGGTGGCTGGGGTCAGCAGAGCGCGTACGTCGTCCTCAATCCCAATTAGAGTGTCTGCACTGACCAGACCTCCGGTCTGTATGGGCCGATTGCCGCTGTTCCGGCGAAACCTCACCCGTCTCTGCCGCATACTCACCAGATTCCCACCTTGCTTGCGGAGTCATCCTATTCATTCATACTGACCAGCATGGATGCAGAAATTCGGACCCAGGCAGCGCAGCTCTCCGATGCCTTGATCGAACTCGCCGAGGAGATCGATCTAGCCCGTGACGATGACGCCACCGCTGAAGAGATCCAGGAGGCCAGGGCAATGGCCGACGAAGTTCTCGCAGAGTACAGCGCCCTTCTCAGCCGGCTCACCCAGGACGATAGGACCGAGGTCCAGCGCTCCATCGGCCTCAAGGTGGCAAAGATCGAAGGCCTGCTCAGCACACTCCCAAGAAGCTGAGTGACTTCGCGGACAACCCATTAGAGGTCCGCTCCCGCTTGCCGGATACTCACCAGCCTCCTCGCCACTGCGGCCTTGCTAGACTTGCAAGCGGAGGCCTTAATGACAAAGAGGAGTCTCTGGACCCTGATGCTGGTCGGTCTGCAGATTGGTTCGATTGGCTGCGGGAACGGTTCTACTGAGCCTGGACAGGAGTTAGACGAACCTTGCGCTGATGATCACCTGGAACCTAATGATTCATCGCAGGAGGCCTCTGCAGTAGGAGAGCACTCGCTGGTCCTTTGTCCCGGCGATCAGGACTGGTTCTCAGGCACGGTCCCACTCGACTATTTCCTCTACTTTGATGTCTTGTGGGACTCTACAGCCGGGAATCTCAGCGTGGCCTTGATTGATTCCGATGGCAGCAGTCCGACTCTGGCGGAGGATGATGAGTGGGTAGCTGAGGGCCAGATCGGCATGGTCATCAGCGGTCCATTCGATGGCGCTTTACGGGTCGCGCTGAGCGATGGCCAGAGTTCTCCGACGCCTTACAGCGTGTCTTCTTTCATAGAGTTCTGCTGCGATGGCTAGAAGTCGAGCTGTTGGCGTATTTCCCACCGACCTCACACGCAGCTTTAGCAACAGATGACCTCTCTCGGAGACATTCTGGGCTTGGTTTGGAATCCACAGCCTCTGTAAAAGACTCAGCGAGAGCTTTGCTCCTGGCGGGTCCTTTCAGGTCTTTGTTTCCAGCTCAGCATGGTGGACTCAGATGAGACAGAATGGGTAGATGGCCCAGTCAGACACGCCCAACTCCAGTCGTCGGACCCGGTTTGCGCTACGAACCATCCTCGCCCAGCTGACAGCGACCGCGGTCATCGCTACGGCCCTAAGCGTCGGCACGGTGGCCTTTATCAACTCGCGGTCGACCGTTGAGCAATTGTCCGGTGAGGTGTTCAGGCTGCAGGCCGAATACGCCAATGCGCGGGTCATCGAGTACTCCAGCAGCGCCCGCCATACCGTCGATCTCTACAGCACCCTCCTGCAGGATGGGGTCATCTCGCCCGATGACCTCAAGGAGATCGGCGGTCACTGCATCGATGTGATCCGCGCCAACCCGCGCCTGTCGTCTGCTGGGTTCGGCAAGCCCAATGGGGAGGCCATGTGGGTAAGCATCGACGCCAACCGGCAGCTGCGGGTCCAGTCTTTCTTGCGCGATGACAGCGGCGAGATGATGCGCCGCTCGTTCCATGTCATCGCAGACGACGAGTGGCAACCGGAAACCGAGGAGAAGTCCGACTACGACGGTAGACAGCGACCTTGGTTTAACGCCGCCCTTCGGTCTGCGGAGCATGACTCGGTCTGGACAGCGCCTTATCTCTATATTCCCGAGTACGTGCCGGGGGTCTCGCTTACCAAGCAGGTCTACGATGCTCAAGGCACCTTCCTTGGCGTTGCCTTTGTCGACTTTGAACTCCACTTTCTGTCTCGCGCTCTGGAGGCATTTCAGGCCGACCTGCCCGGCGCCCAGGCCCTGGTCTTCGATGAGGTGGGCACGGTCCTGGCCCACACCGATCCCACCACCACCAGCCGTAAGAACGAAGCAGGCGAGATGGCCATGGTGCGTCTGGACAACCACTCTGAGCCCATCGTCAGGCGTCTGGCAAGTGACCTGGGTCTGCCGGCCACGATCGACAGCCTCGACAACACCCGGATGGAGCACATTGAATTCGATGGCGAGCGCTTTGTGGTGATTTTTCACCGCGCCAAGCTGGTGGGTGAGCGAACCCGTCTGGACTGGATGGTGGCGGTCCTGGTGCCCGAAGCCGTGATCCTCGCTGGCGTGCGTGAACAGGGCTGGACCAGCGCGGCAGTTGGGGCGCTGTTGTTCCTGGTGTTCCTGCTAAGCGTCATCGTGATCTCCCGCCGCCTCTCCGATAGCTTCTATGGATTCTTTGATGAGATGCAGCGCCTCGCCGAGCTGGATCTCTCCGAACCGCAACGCCGCGACACCAGGATCCGGGAGGTGCATGCGCTGGGCGACAACATCGACCACATGCGAACGGGACTGCGATCTTTCGAGCGCTATGTCTCAGCGGCGTTGGTGCGTGATTTGGTTCGCAGCGGGGTAGAAGCCCAGCCTGGTGGTAAGGATCGAGAAGTCACCATCCTGTTTTCCGATGTGGAGGGCTTTACCACCATCTCAGAGTCTCTGGAGCCGCATCAATTGGCGGTCAAGCTGAGCCACAACCTTGAAGAAGCCAGCCTGATTGTCGACGCCCATGAGGGGACGGTGGATAAGTACATCGGTGACTCGGTGATGGCCTTCTGGAATGCCCCCAACAAGGTCGCTGACCACCCGCTTCAGGCCTGCCAGGCGGCTCTCGAGATCATCGAGCGGATTCGGCAGAGTGCGGATGGGCCTGAACCGCTGTGGCCCATTCGTATCGGTATCAACACTACAGTTGCCCTGGTCGGCAACCTGGGCTCGGTCAGCCATCTCGACTACACCGTGATCGGCGATGGAGTGAACCTGGCCAGCCGAATCGAGGGCATCAACAAGCAGTACGGTACCCGCATCCTGGTGGGTGAAAGTACTCGGCAGGCGGTGGCTGAGAACATGCTCACCCGACCGGTTGACCGGGTGATCGTCAAGGGGCAGAGTCGCCCCGAGCCGATCCATGAGCTCATCGCTCAGCGAGCTGCCGCGAGTCCCGCACAACTGGATCTGGCCAGGGCGACCACAGAGGCTTTTACTGCCTACCTTGAGCAGCGCTGGGAGGAGGCTGAGGCCGGGTATCGCCGCTGCCTTAAGTACAGCAGTGAGGATCCGCTGGCTCGCCTGTTTGTGGAACGCTGCCAGGCCCTGAGGGGCCGGGACCTGCCCAGCGACTGGGATGGCGTCTACAGCGAGCCAGGCCCATAATCAATAGGGCCATGAGCTACTCGTGAGGCATTGCCCAGTTGGAGTCTAGCTTGTCGAGTCGTTTGGACAGTTTGTGAATCAGGCGCCGGCGGCGAAGGTCGAGCCACATATAGGCGGCGCCCATCAAGAAGAACACACCGGCTCCACAGTTGAAGATGTCGTCGAGGGCGTCGGGGTTGTGGCGAAATTCAACGCCAATGTTTAAGAGCCCGACAAAGCTAAAGATCCAGATTAAGAATCTGTTGTGGCGACGGTGACTCGGTTCGTGCTGTTGAAGTGCGAGTACCAGCTTAAGTTCATGTTGCTCTAGTTCCATCAACTCAACTCCATCATCTATCGGGAACGGTGCTGCCGATAGTGTAGAGCGAACCAACTGGGAATCTTAATGTGAGCGGTGCAGATTGCCCGCGCAGAAGGGGGGTAGACTGGCGCCAGGAGCCATTCCAGGCGCCGGACAGGAGCGGGTTGCGTGTCTTCCGATCCTCTCAACATTCAACAGGGCCTCACGATCCCTGGAGATGAGCTCCACGAGAGCTTCTCTCAATCCGGCGGCTCGGGAGGCCAGCATGTCAACAAGGTGGCCACCAAGGCCACCCTGCGCTGGAACATCCAGGCCAGTGCGGCGCTGAGCCTACGGCAACGCTCGAGACTGCTGGAGCGCCTGGCATCGCGGCTCACCCGAAGCGGCGAACTGGTGCTTCAGGCATCTTCCAGTCGCAGCCAATCTGCTAACCGTGAAGAAGCTCGAGCTCGCCTGGCTGGATTGGTGCGTGAAGCTCTTAAAGTGCAGCGCAAACGGCGTCCGACCCGGCCAACCCGTGCCTCCAAGGAGCGTCGCCTCGAGTCCAAGAGACAGCTCAGCAAGCGCAAACAAGGGCGTAAAAAGTGGCGCGATCAGGATTGAAGCCCCCTTACCGTCTACGCCCTTTCACTCCTGCCCCTAAGTCCCCGACCAGGTGTTCGTCAAGGCCAGCGTTCCGCGGCCCGGGCGCATCATCGTCAGGCTTATCGCACTGCAACAAAAGCCTCTCCTCCTTGGCGTCTGGCCTCTCTACGCCAACAGCTGGGCGCAGATGTATTTGTGAAGCTGTGGAGCTTGCGGATTGGTCTGGACCCGCCGCCGGCCGCGGCATCATTGCCCTGGTTGGGGGCCGCCAGAGACGGTTGTGGTCATAAAGCCGGGCGGGGGCAAACCAAGGTCCCACATTCGCCCTATATGCTCGCTCAGGAGGCCCCCAGCAGCTGCTTGATGTGGGTTTCCAGCCGCTGGACGTCTTCGCCTTCTAGCACCTGCTCGATCCGATGAACGACGCTGCCCTCCTTATCAACCAACCAGACCTGGGGAATCGTGTTGCAGGTCATTCCCAGGTGCTCGAAGAACTCAGGGGGGGGCGCTTTAACGAGCAGGGAGTCCCAGCTGATGCCGTGCCGCCGGGAGTGAGAGCGTACTTCTTCGATCAAGTCCTGCCCGACCAGCGCTCCTTGGAAGCTGTCCCAGCTGATGCCGAGGAACTCCACTTCACTGGCCAGCGCTCCGCGCAGCTCGACCAGCAGGGGTAGCTCCTCCAGGCAGCCGTCGCACCAGGTCGCCCAGTGGTTCACTATCCGCAGCTTGCCGGGGCCTGAGATGGCCTCGTGAATCTCGTTCAGGGATGCAAAGCGGATCCCGTCGTCTGGCCCCGACTGGACCGGGGGCGTCGGCGGCTTGGTTGGAACAACGGCGGTTGGGCTGGGCGGCTCTTGGTTCAAGATCTTCTTTGCAGCTCGCTTGAGCGCTTTTTTTGCGAGGTTACGGAGCACTGGCTCTCCCTTTCCGAGAGGGTGGCGATGGGCTGAGCAACCTTCTGACGGTACCCGCCACCATGATGATGAAGGTGAAAGTGTCGGTAAGGTCTACCCGATTCTCAGCCCCTAATAGCACCTGCAACTACTGTGTCGATTTGCTTGAAGGCGTTGGTGAGGATGCCTGGAGCACTGAGGATTTTGACTCCTGGTGTGCCGATGCAGGTGGTGACACCTACACCGGCAATCTTTGTGGCGATAGCTATTCGGTCGCAACGACCTTTGAGGCGAGCGATCCCGGCATTGACGTCTGGGCACAGAATGAGGCTTGCGCCACGCTTATAGATTAGCTTGCCTTAACGTCAATCAAGAGTCTGCGTTCGCGCAGGGTCATCGTACAGGCCGCCAAGAGTTACTTGCTCTTGGCGGTCTGTTTCTCTTGGCGCCTACTCATCAGTGTGGGGTACTCCCGTACCAGCTCTCTGCCGGCGCATAACAAGAACCCAGGGCGGTTCTACGCCTCTACCAGGGGAGCTGTTCGCCGTTGGCGTGAACGAACCGTCCGCTGCTCGCAAGATCGAGCTCGCCAATCCGCTCCAGGAGCGCTGCGGCCGCCTCGTCGGCGTTCCAGTTGCCGTTCCCTCCGGTCATCCCCGTGCGCACGAATCCCGGGTGGAGGATGCCTACCGCGATCTCGCGTGCGGCGAGGTCGTGGGCCAGCGACGCGAAGGCCATGTTTACCGCTGCCTTAGACATGCGATAGCCGTAGCGGGCTCCCGAGCTGTTGTCGGCGATCGAGCCCATACGACTGGTGATTACCACGAGCTTACTGCCCTGGACCAGGTTGGGGAGCAAGGCCTCGGTGACGCGCAGTGGGCCGAGCGAGTTGACCTCGAACTGTCGTCGGATGTTCGCCACATTGAGGTCGTCGAGGGTCTCTCGTTGGAGAATCCCGGCACAGTTGATGAGGAGCTCGATGGAGGCCTCGCCCGCCGCGACTCGCAGCGCCTCTCTCAGGTCCGCGGATGACACGTCTATGCCGTCCCAAACCGCGTCGGCCGCATCGCGGAGTTCGGCAGATGAGGTCCGGCAAACACCGCTTACCCGCCACCCGTCGGTGGCCAACTGACGGGCCAGCTCCAGCCCAATCCCACGATTCGCTCCAGTGACTACGGCATGTCTCATGGCAGGCAGGCTATCACCGGATGTCGCCAGCCGGCCACTGGTCTTGCGTCGGGTCTGCGTTGATGGTCCGGCTGCCAGCTTCGCTGGGCCAAGCAGCTCAGGCTTTTCCGCGAGCTGCGCAGAGAGACAACAGTGCCTTTTTATTAGACCCTGAACGGTCCTTGTCACCGGCTGCTAAACGAGTCCCCGATTGTTCAATAGCTACTAAAGATAATCTCCTCCCAATACACGCCACTACTTGCTCCAGGGCAGACGCCGCCAAGGGCGGGGCCAGTCCCGCTATCTGCCGAACAGCCGGTTACATTTGAGGGCCCGACCGACTCGTATCCGTCGGCGGTCAACGTTCCTGAGGCAATCTCAGGGGGAGAGAAGTCGTCAGGCGTTCCCAGACCGGGCCCAAGGGCATCGCATCCGCGATAAGCGGCAGCCAGCGAGTAACGAGCCCCAGCTCCCAAGCAAGCTCGAGTTCATTGCTTTGCTTCTTCTCTGGTAGACGAGATGCTCCAACTCGGTAGGGTGGGAGAAGATGAGCAACGCCGACCCTACAGACCTCCACATCGAGACCTTTGGTCCGTCTGAGTGCGCTGAGGCTGTCCCGGTCCTGTTGATTCAAGGTGTCGGGATGATGGGTCGCGCGTGGCAGCCGCAGGTCGATGCGCTGCGGGACCAGTTTCGACTGGCCTACTATGACAATCGAGGCGTTGGCAACAGCCCTGGTCGCCCAGGCAACATCCAGCAGATGGGGGCTGATGCGCTTGAAGTCATGGACCGTTTGGAGTGGGGAGTTGCCCATCTGGCGGGGCACAGTCTGGGAGGTGTTATTGCGCAACAAGCGGCCTTGCTGGCTCCAGAGAGGGTCAGGTCGCTTGCGCTGTTGTGCAGTTTCGCAGAAGGCCGTGTTGTGTTCACTCCCTCGCTTGGGTCGGCCTGGGCCAACATCAAGACCGTAATTGGGACTGGCCAGATGCGTCGCCGGGCTTTCTTCGAGTTGGTCAGCGACCCAGCGATTGCAGCCGAGGAGGCAGAAATCGCTGTCCTTGAGCGAGTCTTCGGCCGCCCCCTCCACAGGCTGCCATCAGCAACCATCGCTCAGGTCTTAGCACTGTCGAGAGCTGATTTTCGGCTTCAGCTCCCAGGGTTGCAGATTCCGAGCCTCGTGGTCAGCGCCGCGGAGGACAAGGTTGCCCCGCCGGCTCAGGGTCGGGTGCTGGCTGAGCTCCTAAAGGGCCGCTATCTGCAACTGCCGGGTGGCCATGCGTGCCCGGTCCAGCAAGCGCAACAGCTCAACCAGCAATTGCGGCTGTTCTGGAGCGCTCCTGAGGAGTTCTTGCGCCGGGGTCGCGCTTCAGCATGATCTAGGCGCTGCGTGCCCTGGATCAGGCAGCTCGACTGTGCCGTATCTCAACCCCTGGCGGACAACTTCAAGTGCTGTTGGCGGCTCCGGTGGTTAAACTCGCCCCCCGTGAGATGTCCCCTCCCAGTGCTTGCCCTGTTGTCGGTTCTGGTGCCAGCAGCCGCGCCTGCTACAGAGCCAGCACCGTTCTCGTTCGAGGGTTGGGTTGGCGAAGGACGTCCTGTGTTCACCGCTGTGCAGCCGGTGCGGTCCAGGCTCTACCGGGAGCGCTCAGCCAGGTCGGCGGAGCTTGGGACCTGCAGTCTCAACGCAGGGGGCAAACTACCTTTCCTGTCCTCCTTCCTGGTGGCGACAAGCCCCTTGATTATCGCCCTGGACCGGGACTTGGAACGTAGCGTCACCTGGTGGGGGAAGCTGCGCTTGCTGACCAGCTCGCAGTATTACGACCAGGGCCAACAGAAGACCCTGTCCTTTTCAGCAGGTTCCTCAGTTGAACTGTTGATGGGGCGTGCTGAGGGCTATTGCCTGTTCCGTGCGGGGGGCGAGGTGTTCCAGGCTGGTTGTCTCGACTTTCCCGGGGTGAAGTCCGCTGACGGCGCTGCCCACGACTGGTGGTTACAGGTTCAGTGCGGGAAAGCTTCAGGATGGATGCTTATGGATCGGTTGACGCTGCAGCTGTTCAAGCTAGAACGCAGCGGTTAGTCGCGTTGGTAGGAGTGATTGCTGCCGGGGTTGGTGGATATGGATGGCCATCCCGTAACATGAGCCCATGCCTCTGATCCGTCCCGCTGGCACAAGGTCCCAACAGTCGCGCTGCCAGCGCCAACTCTATCTCTGAGCAGTTCTTTTGGCCTTGTTTCATGCCAGCGGTCTGAACCTGTCATTCGGCGCGGGCATGTTGCTCCAGGACGCCGCCCTGAGCCTCGAAGCGGGGGAGCGGGTTTGCCTGGTGGGTCGCAATGGCCAGGGCAAGACCACCTTGATGAAGATTCTGGCAGGACTCCAGGAGCCCGACAGTGGCGCTCTTCACTTCGAAGATCACACTCGGGTCTCCTATCTGCCCCAGGCAGTCCCCGAAGGCCTGAGCGGCACCGCATTTGACGTCCTGCTCAAGGGGAGTGACGGCAGCGCCACTTTGCTTCAGGAATACGAGAAGCTGAGCAACAGCCTGGGCGATTCACCTAAAGCCGCGGAATTGGGCCGGCTGCAATTTCTGCAGGAGGAACTCGACCGGCGCGATGGTTGGGGGGTCTACGAGGCCGCCAGAGCTGCTCTGAGGCGCCTTGGACTGGAGGAAGAGGTTCGCTTCGAGGACCTCTCCGGTGGTCGGAAACGCCAATGTCTGCTGGTCCAGGCCCTGCTGTCGAGCCCGCGGGTGCTGTTGCTTGATGAACCGACCAATCACCTCGATATCGCATCCATCAGTTGGCTTGAGGACCTGGTCCGCAGCTTCACCGGCGCGGTTCTTTTTGTGACCCATGACCGTGCGTTTCTGCGCGCGATGGCGACCCGGATCCTGGACCTGGACCGCGGCCGCTTAACCAGTTGGCCAGGTGATTACTCGCTCTACCGGAGGCGCAAGGAAGAAGCTCTCGATGCCGAACTGAAGAGTTGGACCGAATTCGACAAGCACCTGGCTCGTGAGGAGGCCTGGATCCGGCAGGGTATCAAGGCTCGACGTACCCGCAACGAGGGACGCGTCCGTAGCCTGAAGCGCCTGCGCAAAGAGCGAGGCGAGCGTCGGGAGCGCATCGGCAAGGCCAAGATCACCCTCCAGGAGAGTGAGCGTTCGGGAAAGCGCGTGTTTGAGGCATCGTCGGTGTCCTTTGCCTGGCCCGACCAGGCCATCGTCGACAACTTCAGTCTTGAGGTGCAGCGTGGTGACCGCCTGGGAGTGATTGGGCCCAATGGTTGCGGAAAGACCACTTTGTTGCGGATTCTGCTCGGTGAACTACAGCCTCAGTCCGGTGAGGTACGCCTGGGCACCAAGTTGCACCCGCTGTACTTCGATCAGCTGCGGAATCAACTCGATGAGGAGCTGACCGTGCAGCAGAATCTCTGCGACAAGGACGATACTGTGGTCCTGAACGGCAAGCCACGACATGTCATCGGCTACCTGGGAGACTTTTTGTTCTCGCCTCAGCGGGCGCGCACCCCGGTCAAGGTCCTCTCTGGGGGAGAGCGCAATCGATTACTGCTTGCCAAGCTCTTTATTCACGAGGCCAATCTCCTGGTGCTCGACGAGCCCACCAACGACTTGGATACGGAGACCCTGGAGCTGCTGGAAATGACGCTGCTCAACTACCGCGGGACCTTGATCCTGGTCAGCCACGATCGGGAGTTCTTAAACAACGTCGTGACCAGTTGCATTGCCTTCGACGCAGACGGTCAGGTCCGTCACTATGCTGGCGGCTACGACGATTGGCTTCAGCAGCGACCCGCCGTAACGCAAGCTCCTGCCGCGTCGGCACCGTCACTGCAGCCGGCCACCAGAACAGCCCGGCCGAAGACGCGGATGAGCTTCAAGGAAAGCCGCGAGCTGGAGCAACTGCCGCAGAAGATTGAGTCGCTCGAGGCTGAACAAGCCAGCCTGAATGAGTTGATTGCCAGGCCCGACTTCTTTGCCGGGCCCCAGGCTGAGGTGCAGCGGGTGACGAGGCGTCTGGCCGACATCGAAACGGAGTTACTTGGCCTGTTTGAGCGCTGGGAAGAGCTCGAGTCTGTGCAGTCGTAGAATGTGCCAACGCTGCTTGCGGCGCCCCCAAGCTGGCCTGTTTTGAGCAGCCTGCGCCGTTCCCCACTTGCTAAGCTTGTTAGCTCAGCAGAGCTAAGAGGAGGCCGCTTGTCGGCCAGATAAACCAATGCCAAATGTACAGTTACAGTCGGGTCTTCAAGTTCAGCGGCGGGCTGGCTGGGCGGTCTGCATTCTGGCAACGCTACTGCTGGCCACCGGATGCTCGCCAGAGAATCCTTGCGGAGCAGGTGTCACCCCACCCTCCAGAAGTTTTAGCACCGTAGAGGTGTGCGCAGATGCGGCGCTCTATGAAGCCTCAGCGGCGATTGGCTACGGAGCCAGTCAGTTTACCGCTTTCGATGAGGGGGTGGTGTTGTATGTGGAGCATGGGCCACAGGGCGCGCAGCACATCTTTGGTGCGGTGTCGGTCACCGGGCTGAATCCGGGCGAGCGTGCATTCTCCGAGCCGCGGGGCTGTCAGGGTGCTGAGGTTTATGACCCGGTCTCGGTTGCCTATACGGTCTCTTTTCCCGAAGACCTCTATCCATCCATTACCAACTACGGGGCGGGCTGGCTTGAGGGCGGCACCACTCAAGCGGCGACCAGCGGGCCGATACGACTGGTGATGAACATCTGGGATGTCATTGCCGCCTATCCAGATGAGGAACGAATTACTCTGACAGCGCAGACTGTGGTGAGCGATGCATGTGGCACTACAGTGGAGGCGACGGGTGCCTTCTTGCTGTCTCTGGATGAGTAAGCAACGCAGTTGCTGCATATGCCGGACTTAAGTCATTGAACAGAAGCCGCGCTGAGCGGCCCGGTGCTGCTTAGTCAAGCACCTGGTCAGTCAAGGAGCAGGGACTTCGAAGCTGCCGAGATGATTGAGGCCATTGTGCTGGTTCCAGATGCCGTCGTGCGCGAGGCGGATGCTGTAACGAGGGTCGCTGCGTAACCGCTCGCTGGAGTCGGGGAGCCAGAGTGAGAGACTGTATGTGCCGGGAGCTAATGGTCCAAGGGAGGCTTGGACAGGCGTCGTCTGGCCAGGCAGCCAGTTGCGGGGGTCCGCGGACAGCTCGACCGCCGATTCGAGCTCATCATTGACGACCAGCCAAGCGGTGCGTGGATTGAAGAGTGAGGCCCAGCCAACGTTGGTGATGTCGAGCTCTACAACGGTCGATTGTCCGGCCAGGACTTGGGCGCGACTCAAGATCAGCCGATAACCGAGGTGTTGCTCGATAGTGCTCCGGCATTCTCCTGCGCTCCAGGCGGCAACCACATCAGGGTGATACTCATGGTTGATGTAGCTGAAGTGGAGCTGTTCGAGCTCGGCCAGGGCCGAGGCGCAATCGCTGCGTGGCGGATTGAAGTTGCAGGTCTCGCCGCCCATTGGCGTGTATAGGGTCTCGGCAGCAACTGCAGTCTTCCACTGCTCGATCGCGTCGGGGGGATAGGTCCCCCAGTCTTCGTCGGAGGCCAGGAAACAGTCGTTGTGGTGGCCCACGCGGGCATGGTCGAGTCCGCTATGGGCGTCGGCCGGATCAAAGGGTACGTTGCCAAAGATCTCATTCTTGTGAATGGGATATCGCAGCTGAATCATTCGCTCAGGGGGCAAGGCGCGAAGCATTGCAGCCGCTATCTCGGCCTTGGACTCAAGCAAATCGTGGGTGGAACTGTGCCACTCTCCCCAGGCTCCAATGAAGCCCGCCTGGACTACCGCGAGGATGTCCGAGTGGGCCAGCAAAATGGGAGTCAGCTGCTCGATATGCGTCAGTACCCAGTTCAGTGGTGCGTCGGGCTCGCTGTCCGGCCAGGGTCCCCAGTTGTAGGCGAAGCGAATGATCATCTTGACGCCAGCTTCTCGGGCCGCGACCAGTCCTGCTTCAAGATTTTCCAGGAGCGAACTGGGGAGCTCTTGGTATCGGTAGTCGTCGAGGCGGATGTAGCTGAACGAGAGCGTGTAGCCGTCATAGAACCAGCCCCCGTCGAGCAATGATGTGGTGCGATAGAAGCCCCGCTCGGGGTTGTCGAAGTTCTGGGTGCTTGGCGCAAAGCTCCACACCGTCTGGATCGGCTTGGGTGGAGGCTCAGGCTTGCTTGAGTCGTCGTCGTCGCCGCCGCCGTGAGCAGAGTCGTCATCATCGTCGTCAACGTGAGCAGAGTCGTCATCGTCGGTCTCGGGAGGCTCCTGGTCAAAGGGCAGTTCGTTGCCGCTGCAGCTCATAGAGAACAACAGCAAGGTCAGCAGGAGCCCCCGAGTCGCGAGCCTGCTTGGTCCTTTATGGTTCAGTTCAGCGCACATGCCTGGATTCCTTGTTCGGCCATCGATGGAGGGCCAGTGAGGCGTTCGTGGCTCAGAAGCTTGAGTCAGCGGTCGGCTTAGGCTCAAGTCTATCTTCCGCTCTGAGTCTATCCTCTGATCTTGCACTTGAGGGTTGCAGTAGTGCGATGGCTGTACCGCAAGGGATGGGGAACTCAGTCCGGCAGAAGCCTGCGCCGCTGTGGACGATTGGAGTGCTTGCTGCCAGCTGGCCGCCAATCCCCGCAACGCCCCACATCGAATCGGGACAGAGCCGCTCTTAACAGCTCGCCTGCGTTGCTCTGAGCGGTCTTAGCTAGTGGGTTGCGCTTGACTCGACGCCGGCCCATTTGGCTGAGCGCTGGCCATTATGAACTCCAGTGAGCGGCGGGTCCGGGAGTAAATCTATGTGAACAGGGGGCCCTGGCGGGTGCATTTTTGGGTCATATGCTCTAAGAAGCAGGTCCAAACCCAACCCTGGAGTCCCAATGAGCCTTCTTGGAAAGTCCGCACCCGATTTCACCCTGCTCGACACTGGTCGGGAGGCTGTTTCTTTGAGCGCCCTGCGGGGTGGCAAGGTCGTTCTCGCCTTCTTTCCCGGCGCCTTCACTGGTGTGTGTACCAGCGAGATGTGCGCGTTGCGCGATGCAATGAGTAACTTCAACGATCTCGGTGTCACCGTGCTGGGTATCTGTGTTGATTCGCCGTTTGCCAATGGTGTCTTCGCTGAGACCAACAATCTGAACTTCAAGATCTTGAGCGATTACTCGCGTGCCACCGTCGATGCTTATGGAATCGCTTTCCCGAACTTCGCCGGAATGGACGGCTATGTGTCAGCCAATCGCTGCGTTTTTGTGCTGGATGAGCAAGGAACGGTCACCTATGAATGGTTCGCCCCCAACCTTGGAACCGAGCCTGACTATGAGGCCATCAAGGCCGCTGTCAGCTGAACTAGACAGACCGGTTTGCTAAGCCGCCCCGGTTCTGGGGCGGCTTTTTTTTGTCCCACTGCAGGGTTCATGTGAAGCACAGGTCAGTCTGCGCAAGGACCCTCTGCCAGGCTGACATGGGGTGCTTGAGGCTGGCTTTGTGCCATCCAGCACCCTTGGCACTGCCCAGTGCGAGGGGGGCTGACCGCTTGCTGGGCTAGGGGAGCCTTTGGAAGTCCTGCAGGAAGGACCAGAGCAGCTGGTAGGTGGCCTGTCCCTCAATTTCATCCGGCCATTCGTGGCCGACCGTTTCGAGCCGGTGGTGTTCAACTCGTACATTCTGCCCGCAGCCGCTGTGGATGAGGTGGCTTGAGCTGGAACCAGCGGTCTCGCTGGACTCCTGACATGCGTTTTGTTGGGCCCAGAATTGGATCAATTCCGGAGTGCTCAGCATGCTTCCGACCTGGTCCCATTCCTTCCAGCTCCAGCCGCTTGAGTAGGGGATGATCGGGTCCTGAACACCGTGCAGGTGCATGACCCCGATGTTGTGCTCGGGGGCACAGGAGTTGGGCGAGGCCGGCATCGCTCCCGCATGGGAGGCAACGGCGGCGAAGCGGTTGCTGAGATGACACGCAAGCTCGTAGGTGAACATAGAGCCGAGCGAGTAGCCAGTACCGTAGATTCGCGTCGCGTCGATGGAGTGGCGCGCCGAGATGTCGTCGATCAGCGCTTCCATGAAGTCGAGGTCGTGGCGGGACTCAGGGGCGGTGTTGAGCAGCCACTCGCCTTCATTACCCGGCTGTAGCTCGGAGAGGGGATAGGCGATCACCAGCCCCTGCTCCTCGGCCAGGGCCTCAAATTCAGTTTGCTGTGGGAAGCGGTCTTCCCGGCCACTGCCACCATGAACAGCGATCAAGAGGGGCATCTCCCCAGCGGGCGGAGCCGCAGGGGTAAACAGCCTATATTCTCGCTGCATACCGTTGACGTCGATGGCATGTGCTGACGAACTGGATGCGGAGTCGCCTCCTATGCAGCCTGTAGTCAGCAGCGCCAGGGCGAAGAAAGCGAGTCGGGTCGAGTCGTGCATCGGTGCATCGTAGCTGAGCCTGAGGCGCACGGTAGATGGATGTGGATGCCAGTGGGTTTGCTGCCTGCGCTGCAGACTCAGTCCAGGAACTGCACCAGGCCGATCAGGCCATCGCGACCCAGGTAGCGGACCATAACCAACCCTTGTTCGCGCTGCTTGGAGTCGGGTGCAATGCGCCACCAGCGCTCATAGTCAATGCAGTGGACGCCCAGCTGGAGCCGCTGCTCTACCTCGGCACCAAAGGACCAGTCCTCGAACAGTTCGCGGTAGCGCTCGCGAAAGGCCTGCCGACCACGTAGTGTCTGCTCTTCGCCGTCCATTACCTGGACGTCTTCGTGGTAACAGGCCACAAAGGCATCCAGGTCTGCTGCGTTATAAGCAGCCAGTTGCCGGGCTGCGAGGTCTGCGATTTGTGCCATTGTGGCTCCTGCCTGGAGGGTTTGAGGATGGAGTCTAGGTGGATGTGGATGCTAGGGAGGTGCAGATCATGAAGAAGTGTCCGGGCTGCGCCGCGCCGGTCGACCCCAGCTCCCTGGTCTGCAGCTTTTGTGGCCTGCCCTGTCAGGACATCGTCAGCGCGGCCGATGAGCTGCGGGCACTACAGGAACTGCACCAGGCCTCGCAGGAGATGGCTCGTGGTGGGGCTCTCAGTGGCCTCTTTGGCGGCATCGGTAGCAACATGATGAACAACCTGGGCATGGGGCCCCAGGCCCGCATTGCCAGATTCTGGCAGAACGCTTTCATCCCGCGCAGCATCGATGCTCAGTGTCAGGCGGTGATCCAAATGCTGAGCATGATCGTCGTCCCAGACGGCATGATGCAGGCCATGCAGGACAGCATGAACCCGACTACTGGCAAGGCGCACTCCATTTACTTTGACCGGGCTGAGGCGGTGCTCTCGGCGATGCGCATTCATCACGCTGGAGATCCCAAAGCAGCACAGCAGGTCGCTGCATTGGAGGCTGAGCTCATAAAGGAGCGCGGCAAGGTGCGGGCGGCCCGGAGACGGGGTTGGCTGCTCTATGGGATGCTTCTCGGTGGTAGCCTTGCATTCCTCGGTGGGGCGGCCTTGCTGCTTCTTCTTTTCAGTTGAGGGCCCTCAGCAAACCTGAGCAGGAGTGAGAGTTCAGCGATGTTGTTTGATGTATCGAAGTGGGATGCTCGGCCAGGTGATCTGGCCTGGAAGCATCCCAATACGGAGATTTCCTGGGGTGCTCAGCTCATTGTGAACGAGAGTCAGGAGGCCTTCCTGGTCCGCGAAGGCAAGGTTCAGGGCCCCTTTGGTGCGGGCCGGCACACCCTGGATACAATGAACTATCCAATCCTCGAGAAGTTCATTGAGGTGCCCTTCAAGGGAGACCAGACGCCCTTCGCAGCAGAGGTCTGGTACATCAACAAGCAGGTAGTTCTGGATGCCCCCTGGGGGACTCCATCGCCGGTGCAGGTTATGGACTCCAAGCTCGGCATCATGGTGCCGGTGCAGGCCCGTGGCCAGTTCGGCGTACAGATCAGCGACGCTCGGAGCTTTCTGGTCAAGCTGGTGGCTACCCTCAGCCACTACTCCTTGGAACAACTGCGCAGTGCTATGCGGGGCATGGTCCTCAGTCATTTCAACACCTTGCTGGCCGAGTACCTGGTGCAGCGTAAAGTCTCGGTGCTGGAGATTGCGGCCGATATTCAGAGCCTCTCGACTGAGATGGGCCGGCGGCTTGAGCCGGAATTCGGTAGCTACGGCGTAGGTCTGGTGGACTTCCGGGTGGTGTCGATTTCGGTACCTGAAGATGATCCTGCCGTCGCTCGTGTTAAGCAGGCCCTGGCTCGTAAGGCAGAGCTCAATCTGCTCGGCACCAACTATGCCCAGGAGCGTAGCTTTGATGTGCTGGAGAAGGCCGCTGACAACGAAGGCGGGGCCGGTCAGATGCTGGGAGCGGGGCTGGGTCTGGGTGCCGGACTTGGCGTTGGCGGGGCAATGGGCGGCGCTATGTCGCAGCTAGGCAGTCAACTACAGCCTGGCGCCGCCGCCGATTCGCCGCCGCCCCTTAGCAGCATCCCCGCTGCCCAGGCGCTCTGGCATGTGCACCTTGATGGCAAGCAGCAGGGGCCCTTTGCGGTACAGGCTCTGCGTGAAGGGATCACAGCGGGGCGGGTGACTCCGGACACCCCAGTGTGGAGCAAAGGTATGACCGCGTGGGCGGCAGCCGGGAGCGTTGCTGCCTTTACCGAACTGTTTGGCAGCGCTGAGGGGCCACCGCCCTTTCCAGGGTCCGTTGATGAGCAGGCTAAGCCGCCGGACTCACAAGACTGATCAGAGCGGGCCGGGCGGGGAGCAATGACCGGGCGTTGGACGAAGGAGCACTTCGGTGGCGCTGCTGAGCCCCTGGCCGAGCGTCTGCTGGGAGCGTCCCTGGTGCGGGTGTTGGCGGACGGTAGCCGGCTGGCCGGCCGGATTGTGGAGACTGAGGCTTACCTGGGGGTGATGGATCGGGCCGCTCATGCTTTTGGTGGGCGGCGCACCGCGCGTAACGAGACCATGTACGCAGCAGCCGGCACCTCTTATGTCTATCTCATCTATGGGATGTATCACTGCTTCAATGTGGTCTGCGGCGAGTTGGACGAGCCGACCGCTGTGCTGATCCGGGCGCTGGAGCCTGTTGAAGGGCTGGTGCAGATGCAACAGGCGCGGCCGCGCGCTCGGCGCCAGCGGGACCTGTGTTCGGGCCCGGGCAAGCTCTGCCAGGCCTTGCGCATTGATCGCAGCCTGGACGGCGCCTGCCTCGCCAGTGGTGAAGCCATCTATGTTGAGGGAGCACAGGGTCCCCCTGCAGCCAGCCGGGTGGTGCGTTGCGCGCGTATCGGGGTGGACTATGCCGGCAGCTGGGCGGCGCGGCCGCTGCGCTACTATTTGCACGATAGCGATCATGTCAGCAAGAAGCTGCGGCCCTCCTGAGCGGACCTCAGCAGACTGGCTCCCATTTTCTGCGGTGCAATTTCCTGTGCGGTTTTATTGAGAGAGGTAGAATCGCAAGACCGGTTTTGGTTGCTGGGATGGAGGAGTCCTGATGGTGCGGTGCTTGATCAATGTTCTTTCCGTGGTGGTGGTGGTTACGCTAAGCCTTGCTCTCGCTGTACCCGCGCTGGCGGCTCCCACCAAGCTCAGCCAGCAAGGTCGCCTGGTGGATGACAACGGTGTCCCCCTGGAAGGGGCCCACCAGCTCACCTTCCGTCTTTACGACGACAGCAGCGATGGCGCTCTGCTGTGGACGGAGTCGCGTAATCTGGATCTGACCGATGGGTTCTATTCGACCGTCCTCGGTGACCAGAGCCCTCTGGATGACCAACTCTTCGGTGGCAGCGTCTGGATGGAACTATCAGTGGGCGATATGGTCCTCTCACCCCGCCACCAGGTGGTCAGCGTGCCCACTGCCTTACGTGCCGCGGTCGCTGAGCATGTGGACGGGGGAGTGGTTGACGCCGCCGAGGTCTGGGTCGGCGGCCAACTGGTCATCGATGACAGCGGCGCCTGGGTCGGTGGCAGCGGCGCCAACTCCTGGGATGATCTCAGCGATGTGCCGGTCGATCTCCAAGATGGCGACAGCGACACCCTGGGCAACCTGAGCTGCTTCGATGGTGGTGTGCCCAGCTGGAGTGCGGCCGCCGGGCAGTGGCTGTGCAGCGTTGATGCGGACAGCCTGGGCAACATGAGCTGCGCTGATGGGCAGGTCGCTAAGTTCTCGGCGGCCACCGGCAGTTGGGTCTGCAACCCAGACACCGACACCCTGGGCGCGATGTTCTGCTTTGACGGCGGCATCCCATC
>DJIF01000120.1:0-682 GCA_002433485.1 Deltaproteobacteria bacterium UBA6601 | reverse complement strand
CGACACCCTGGGAAGCATGAGCTGTATCGATGGCGGAGTTCCCTCCTGGAACAGTAGCCAGAACCAGTGGGTCTGCGCGGCTGACAACGACAGCCTGGGCAACATGAGCTGTGCCGATGGGCAGATCGCGAGATGGGATGCCACTACCGGCAGCTGGGTCTGCAACCCCGACACCGACACCCTGGGGTCCATGGGCTGCTTTGACGGCGGCATCCCATCCTGGAACGCCAGCCTCAACCAATGGACCTGCGCCGCCGATCAGGACACCGATTCGGACACCCTGGCCACCTTGAACTGCGCCAACGGCGGGGTGCCGGTGTGGGATGCGGTGCTGGCGCAATGGTCCTGCGCGCTGAGCTCGGACACGGTGCTCAGCGAGGGCGAGGTCGAGGCCTACGTCATTAACGGCGCCATCGACCTCAATGCTGCCACCACCATGGGCGGCCAGCCCCTGGCCACCACCGACCAGCTCACCGGCATTGACTTCAGCACTCTGGCTGGAGTGCCCGCCGAGCTGGCCGATGGCGACGACATCCTCAGCGAGGCCGAGGTCGAGACCTTCATCACCAACGCCCCCATCGACCTGCCCGCCGGTACCACCATCAACGGCGAGGTCATTGGCGCCGGCGCCAACCTGGGCAACAACGTCACCATTGGCGCAGTGGTCCCCGGCGAGAACTAC
>DJIF01000035.1 GCA_002433485.1 Deltaproteobacteria bacterium UBA6601 | reverse complement strand
TTCGTTCTGGCGAGGGAAAATCAAAGCAGGGCGACCAGGCGGCCTTTTGCGGTCCGGCCCTTGGCGAACTTGGTCGCGGTGGTTTGCTATCCTCCTCAACGCAATGGCACTGGACTCCCTGTCGGCAGCGCAGCTTCCTATTAGCTTTGGCCAGCTTCGTCTTGTTGAGGTGCTTGATGAAGGCTCCTGGGGTCGCCTCTTTCGGGGTGAGAACATCAGCCAGAATGGACTTCCAGCTCAGGTCGCTGTGCGGATTTTGAGGCCACCTGCGCGGCGCGACCCTGGCTACGGCATGAACGAACTACTGGTCGAGGTTCAGCGGTCACGGAACCTGCGCCACCCAGCCATTGCACAGACGTTTGCCTGCGGAGTTGATGACGGCTGTCTTTTTGTAATAGGAGAACTCCCGGAAGGGGCCAGCCTGGCGGCTTTGCTTGAGCAGGAAGGTGCTCTGCCCCTAGCCTCAGCGGTAGCGATCCTCGCTCAGGTGGGACTTGCCCTGCAGTACGCCCATACGATGGTCTATGACGGCCAAAGTCAGCCCCTTTACCATCGCCATCTTTCTCCTGAGTGGATCTACGTAAGCCAGAGCGGCAAGGTTCGCGTTGCTGGGTTTGGGGTGGCGGACTTGATGGGTTCTCTGCAAACCAACGCGGAGGCTTGTGGCTGGGCGCTTCCCTATGCTTCTCCTGAAGTTCTGGCTGGTCAGCCTATCTCGGCGCGGAGTGACTTGTTTTCGCTAGGGGCCCTGCTCACCAGGAGCTGTCTTGGGCGAGTGCCGTTTGGGATCAGCCAGGGCGCACAGAAGGCCCAATACCTCTCGGGGGTGGTGCGTGCTCTGGCCGAAGGGGAATTGTTCGCCGTGCTCGAAGAGCAGCGGCCCGGTCTGGGAGTGCTTGTACAGCAGATGGTGGCTCTGGACCCCTCCGGTAGGGCGGCAGATCTTGGGCGAGTGGTCAATCAACTGCGCGGGTTGACCGAGGTAGTCCCCGAGGAGTTCTCGGCCACTCAGACGGTGGGCCATGGAGGACCGCCCTCGGTTCGGGCTGCCGACTTTGGTACCGACTCGGGCTCGCTGCTGGTTATGGATGACGAAGATGACGCCGATGAGGTGGAGACGGACGAGGCCAGGATCCCACGCCTGAATTCGGACGTTCTAGACCCGGCCCATTCGGTGCCGACCGACCGAATGTCCAGTGTCTACTATCGGCAGCAAGCGACCGCAGGTCCTCCGTCTCCGCCTGGCCCCGCCCCGATCGGGCCCGGGGCTTCATCATTGCCGCGGGCAGCGCCACCCGCAGCCGCTCCAGCTTCTGGTTCGCAGGCGCCCCAGCCCGGTGCTTCAGGGCCGCGCTCAGCAAGGCGCAAGAAGCGCAAGCAGAACACCCCGGTGCTGCCCTTGTTGGCGGTTATGGCGTTTTTTGCGCTGCTTGTTTTTGCCCTGCTGACCATTGTCTATTTTCTCAAGTTTGCTCCTACAGCGACGGACCAGATCGCTGGATCGGGAACTGCGGAGCAAAGATCCCCGATTCAGGCTGGTGACGATTCGCCCCCGGCCCTTGAGGCTGCTGACGATTCGCCCCCGGTCCTTGAGGCTGCTGGTCAATTGGAAGTCGCTGGCTTGCCCGCCCAGGAGGATGTGGCAGAAGATGTGGTGCAAGCATTCCCTGACTCCGCTGTGGCAGCGGGAGTCGAGAATGACGGCCAGCCCGCCGCTGGCGACCGCGTCTCGTCTGAGCCGCAGTCTGTGGCCGATTCGTCGGTAGACTCTGCGCCTCCCGCAAGGTTGGTGGCGCAGGACACGGGCACCCCGGACGAGCTTGCCATTCGTCATCGTCCGCGCCGGCGCGGCGACGCCGGCGCCAGCGACTTGATCTCAGTGTCTGTCGTGGGGCCTGCAGACACCCGGGTGGAGGTCTGGTTCGGTCCTGAGGGCGGTCCTTACGGTGCAAAGGATTTGCGGGCCCGTGGTAATGGTCGTTGGGAGGGCTGGCTGCCCTTTGATGTGGGCCCTGGTGAGGTATTGGAGTACTGGGTGGTCGCCAGCCATCCTGAGGGTGGCTCGGTGTATTCCGGAGCAGAGGATCAGCCCCACCGGGTGGAAGTGAAGTGATTCAACGCGATGCAGCGGCTCTGAGCCGCCGAGAAGCTTATTTTCTGCTTATTGACTCCATTGTGCCGCGGCCTGTGGCCTGGGTGAGCACGGTCAGCCCTGCGGGGGTGCCAAACCTCGCGCCGTTCTCTTTTTTTACCGGTCTGAGTGCTCAGCCGCCGACCCTGGTTCTTTCCATTGCGTCGCGTCTCGAGCGCGGTGCTGATGGGGCTCGAAGCGCTCGGGCCAAGGACACCTTGGCTAATCTCCGCGCGACCGGTGAGTTCATAGTTCACACTGCTCCCAAGGCGAAGCACGCGGAAGTTATGGCCAGCTCGGAAAATCACCCCCCCGAGGTCGACGAGGCAGCTCTGGTCGGGCTTGCGACCGTGGCTGGAACCTGGACCTCCGTCCCTCGGGTCGAGTCCCTGCCGGTGGCCATGGAATGTCGCCTGCTCGATGAGCTCTCGGTTGGGGATCCGCCTACCACACTGGTGGTTGGTGAGGTCCTGGGTTGGCACCTTGATGAAGCGGTTGTTGGTGACGATTCCCGCCTCTACTCTGCCCACTGGGAGCCGCTTGCTCGACTGGGCGTGGAGGGCTTTCAGGACTGATCGAGCCAGGCCTTGGTCAGTCTGGGTAGCGCTGTCTCTGCATTCTCCGCTACGACCCGGTGGAAGAAGCCTCCCGATGGATTGGGGTTAACCTCCAAGCAGAGTGCACCCATGGCGCTTGCCTGTCGCACGAAGCCCGCAGCTGGGTAGACCAGACCCGAGGTGCCGACCGACCAGAAGGTGCCGCAGCGAGATATTGCTTCGGCGATGCTGGCCATGAAGTAGGGTTGTTCGCCGAACCAGACAACATCAGGCCGCATTGCTGCAGCGCAGATGGTGCAGGATTCAGCGCCAGTCTGCGCGCCGCTGAATTGGATTCGTGGGTGCTCGGAGCTTGCTTCGCAGCGCAGCTTCCAAAGGGAGCCGTGCATTTCGATGACGTTGAGGCAACCTGCCTTCTGGAGTAGACCATCGATGTTCTGGGTCACCAGGATTACTCGCTCGTTGCCCAGGCTGGCTTGCAGTGCGGCTAGCGCCCGGTGGCCAGTGTTTGGCTCGGTGGCCTGACAGGCGATCCGACGCTCGTTGTAGAAGCGCCGCACCAGCTCCGGATCGCGAAACCAGGCCTCGGGGGTTGCCACATCGGTTACCTCGTGTCCTTCCCATAGGCCGTCTTTGTCGCGGAAGGTGGGTACGCCCGAAGCAGCTGAGAGCCCTGCCCCAGAGAGGACAAGCAGTACGTCACTCTGAGGAGCCTCGTTCACATCAAGAAGATAGCAGGGCCTTGCTGTGTGGGTTCGCTGCAAAGCCGATCTGCAGCTTGTCTGTCCATTGCAGTTGCCTTGTGGCACCCTGCTCGACGGCGCCCTGGTATGGCGCGGTGGAGGGATAGTGCCGGTCGAGCCTGATGTTGTTGTTGTTGGGGCGGGTACTGCTGGAGCGGCTGTCGCCGCGCTCTGCGCTCAGCGAGGTTTGTCTGTTGTTTGTCTGGATCGAAGGCCCCTTTCTGAGAGTGGTGCGCGTTGGCTTAATGGAGTGCCCTTTGCGGCATTTGATGTGGCTGGGATTGCCCGGCCCGATGGCGCAGAGTTGGCCGGAGCAGGCCATGGCTTTCAGTTGGTCAGTGGTTGGCAGGGTCCGGCACTGAAATTTGTCCGTGAAACCGTTCCAGAGGTTGATATGCGCCTGCTGGTCTCGCGGTTGCAGGGCATGGCCGCTGATGGCGGGGCAGAGCTTTGGGGTGACTGCAGGCTGTTGTCCTGGGAGTCGGGGCCGACAGGCTGCCTTGTTGAGACCGACAGGGGCCAGCTCTGTCCGGAGTGGGTGGTAGATGCTTCCGGTCTAGCTGGCGCTCGGCTGCTGGGTCAGCCGGTGCCTGCTCCACGCGACATCTGTGCTGCAGCCCAGCAGGTGCGACGCTTGCTGGACCCCCGGGCAGGTCGCGAGTTCTTTGAGCGTCATGGGGTCGAACCTGGGACGACGCTCTCTTTCGCTGGAGTAGCTGGTGGTTTTTCGGTGGTTAATGTGTGGATGGCAGAGGACCGGGTTGGCCTGTTGACCGGTAGCGTAGTGGCTGACGGTCAACCTTCGGGCTTGCAGTTGTTGGAACGTTTTGCCGAATCGAAACCGTGGATTGGTGAGCCCATCTTTGGTGGGGCACGGGCCATCCCGCTGCGACGACCTCTGGAGCGTCTCTGTAGAGGCAGGGCAGCTGCAGTCGGCGACGCCGCCCGACAGGTATTCCCTGCTCATGGCTCGGGCATTGGGGCGGGTTTGGTTGCTGCCGCGGTGCTGGCTGAGTCCTTGGCTGATGGGGATGGGGTTGAGGGCTACAATTTACGGTGGCAGCGGCGTCACGGTGGGGTGCTTGCTGCCTGGGATCTGTTTCGGCGCCATAGTCAGCAGCTGCAGCCCGATCAGATGGCTGCGATGATGAAGGCCGGGTTGTTAGATCAGGAGTCGGTTCTCGCCGCAATGGAACAGCGTTTGCCTGTGCCAAGTTTGCCAGGGCTGTTGGGCAAACTGGTGGGAGCGCTGCGCCAGCCAGCGGCCGTGCTTAAGGTTGCTCCTGTGTTTGCCCGGATGGCGGCGGTCATCGGTCTGTACTCTCGGTACCCCGAAGGAGCGGAGGCGCAACTCCGCTGGGCGGGTCGCCTGGCGGGTTTGTTTGGGGAAGAGTTGGACGCCAGTTGGATGCTCCATGGTCCATTGACAGCTGCGGGGTCAGGGGATAAGTCCTCGTTATGACTGGCCACATAGCTACAGGAGACGCTTTTGATCAGGCATTCCGCACGGTACCCCGTACCGGAGTCATTTTTGTGATGGCCGAGGCCCGTGATCGCGGTTTTGACTACGGCAATAAGAACTGGGCCAATCTAGGGCAGGGTGCGCCGGAGGTGGGGGTGCTGCCAGACGCTCCGGCTCGCTTGCAGCAACTGGACCTGGATCCTTCGATGTTTGAGTATGGCCCGGTGGGAGGACTGCTGGAGCTGCGGGAAGCCGTTGCCGAGCTCTACAATGAGCGTTATCGACGCGGGATGGGCAGTCGCTACACGGCGCAGAATGTCGCCATCAGTGGAGGCGGCCGAGCCGGTCTGACTCGGGTGGCTGCTTCTCTCGGGCCCATTCATCTGGGTCACTTTCTGCCGGACTACACGGCTTATGAAGAACTCCTTGAGACCTTTCGTGGTTTTGTTCCCATCCCGATCCTGTTGGACTCTGAAAATGGATTTCAACTCTGCATTGAGGACCTCAGCAGGGAAATTCTGGGCAAGGGTCTCTCTGCTCTGCTGTTGAGCAATCCCTGCAATCCGACCGGGCAGGTTGTGTATGGCTCTGCTCTGGATCAGCTGGTCGGGGTCTGCCGGCAACTTAATTGTGCGCTGTTGGTGGACGAGTTTTATTCTCATTACGTCTATCCGGACCAGCATACGGTGGTCGAGGAGCCGTTGGTGGTGAGTGCGGCACGGCATGTTGAGGATGTGGACCGTGACCCGGTGGTGATCGTTGATGGTCTCACCAAGAATTGGCGTTATCCAGGCCTGCGCCTGTCGTGGACATTGGCCCCCAGGAAGATCATTGAACGGATTACATCGGCGGGCTCGTTCCTCGACGGTGGGCCGTCTCATCCCGTGCAGCGTGCTGCTCTGCCGCTGATTGACCGTGGCCTCGCCGATCGGGAGGCCCGCGTTATTCAGTCGTTGTTCCGGAGCAAGCGTGATCTGGTGCTGGATCGACTGGCAGAGATGGGGGTTCAGGTGCCGGTTGCTCCGGAAGGAGCCTTTTACGTGTTTGCCGACCTGTCTGGACTACCCGGAAGTTTGAGTGATGGGATGGAGTTCTTTAGGGCTGCGCTCGACCGTCAGGTGATCGTGGTTCCAGGGGAGTTCTTTGATGTGAACCCCGGGCAGCGACGGCGAAGCAGCGCCTCCCTGCTCAAGGGCTTTGTGCGACTCAGCTACGGGCCTGAGCTGCAGACTCTGGAGCGGGGGCTGGATCGGCTTTCAGCGCTGATTGCAGGCCACCGATGAGCTGACCGCTGTAGGAAGGGCGCTGCCTCGAGCTTTGCTTTGGCTGCCCTTCGCTGCGGGGCGGCTGCTCAGCTCTCGTCCATTTTCTCCGCAGCAGTCGGCTCGCCGTTGTCATCCTTGATGGTGTTCTCTTCAGGACTGATGGTGGTCATTGAGCCTGGGTCTAGGGCCAGTACGTGGGTGAGGTCTTCTTCGACAGTGCTGCCGATCTCGGGCCGATGGGCCACTTCAGCACGGGACTCATCATCCCATGCAAGGCCGATCAACGGCCACTTGTATTGGTAATCTCGTTTGCCTCGGTCGATGACATCGGCCTTCCACTTTCGTTGGTACCAACCCTGCTTCATCTTGAACACGCGAGGCTGGTGGAGGCGGTGTGACTTGCGCTTCTGTCGGTACTCGTCGTTGCAGCGACACAGCTCCTGGTCGAGCGCAGCAGCAAACTGCTGCAGGCTCAGCTCACTGGCGTCATCGCTTGAAGGTTCGATGAGCAGGTCGTAACGGGAGTCCTCGACGTCGGGGATCATCTGGATCTGGGTCCACTTCAGGTCGCAGTGCTCGGAAGCTTTGTCTGCAGCAATGAGGACCTGATTGGTGTGAATCTTCTCGCCGGTGATGCTGGCCATGTCCCGGCCCTTGCGGGCAAAGGCAAACATGGCGCTGCCAGCGTGTCGTCCCTGTACTTCGATGATGTCGTTGATGTCGTAGCGGTATAGGCCAGCTTCGGTGGTCAGAAGGATGTAGTAGCGCCCGCCTGGCTCGAGCTCATGAGCAAGCAGGGTAGGGGGACATTCTGATTCGATCTCTTGTTCGGGAATGAACTCGAAAAAGCCGTGCTGTAGAGCTGGTGCCCCGGATGGGCTGTTGTCGGTGAGGGGTACGGTCATGGTGCCCTCCGTAGCGCGAAAGCCGAGGTCGCGCTTAGGGACGGTGCCGTACCACTCTTCCAGCTTCTTCGATTGGATGCCCGCGCTACCGCCTAACCAGCAACCCAGCATGGCAAGCCGGGGCCACACGTCACGGGGTCGCAGCACGCCGTGGGTCTCAAGCAGCTTTTCCAGTTGTCGCGCCCGTTGGCGCCGTGGTCGCAGCCGCTGGCTGAGGCTTGTCGCAATTGCCAGTTGCTCCTCGTAGTGTGGCTGGCCCTCTTCGCAGAGCTTGAATCCGAGCACGCCGTCGTGAATGGCACGGACGATTTGCTCGCCGTGGGCTGCACCTGTCTCAGCCAGGCGCAGCAGGGTGCTGGGGTTGGGGGTGGCCATCATGGAGACCTGGTCCGCATAGCCCATGCGAATTGCGACTCGGTAGCGTGCGTCGTAATCGCGGATTTCCATCACTTCGTAGGGGTTGCAGTAGCTCCTGCGGACGATCCACGGCATGTTTCGACGGGTCACGCCCGAGACCGAACCGATGGGCAGTCCGCAGGCCGCCCAGCCCTCAATGGCTGGGCTGACCATGGTCAGTATTTTGTGGCGAAAGATGCCCGGGTGGTCCTTTTGTGCGCTGGAAAGCCACAGCGACATCAGCTCCGTAGTTGCTTTTCTCCAGGCCCGGTTGACTGGGATTAACTTGGGCTGGTCGGTGGTGCCTGATGTGGTCGCAAACATCCAGGGAGCTTCAGTGGTGAGTACCGACTGCTCGCCAGCAGTGAGCCGATCTACGTAGGGTCGGAATCCCTCATAGTCGCGAATCGGAACCGCTTTGCGGTAGTCGTCGCGGTTACGGATCTGGGCGAAATCATGGTCTTTGCCGAAGGCTGTGTTTGCTTCGCGCTCCAGGATCCGCTTGAGCAGTTCGTTTTGTCGCTCTTCCGGATGAGCGAGTGCGCGATTAAAGGAGCGTCGCGCCTGCCAGCCTTTGATCCCGAAGATTATTCTAAGTGCCAGACTCATGGAGTAGCCCCCACCATGCGGTTTTGGATAGAGAGTCGTTGCAGTCGCTCGCGCTCTACCTCGACTCCTAGACCCATGCCGATAAGCATCGGTCCCCGTCCGCCCTGCTCAAACTTGATCGGCTGCGCGCACAGGTCCTCGCTAAGCAGAAAGTTGCCCGATGAACCCTCCACATAGCGGGCCTTGGGCAGGGCCAGACCCAGTTGTCGACCTGCAGCTGAGAGGATTGAGGTCTCACCGACATGGGCCCCCAGTTGATAGTCGAGGCCCGCTTGTTCAGCCATCTCGGCCAGCTTCAGGCAGTTGCTGAGGCCGCCGCACTTAGAGATGCGAATGTTGAAGATGTCGCAGGCCTTGGAGTCAATTAAACGCTGAGCATCGGCTACGGTTACCAGCGATTCATCCACCATGATGGGCACTGCGCTGCTCTGGCGGATGCGGTGTAGCTCAGCGACGTCGCCGCGAGGAATGGGCTGCTCGACTAGGCCAATGTTGTGTTCTGCGAGGGCGGCAATGCGCTCGATGGCCTCGTCGGGAGTCCATGCACAGTTGGCGTCGACGTAGAGCTCGAAGTCTGGACCAAGCTCCTGGCGGACAAGGCGGAGTCGTTTGACGTCACCGGCATCGCCCACTTTGATCTTGATGCGTGAGATCCCGTAGGCCTTTTGCATGCGGACCAGCTGGACCGCGTATTCATTGCTCACCTGGGGTAGCAGGCCGCTGTAGGTGACACTTTCTTTCTGCGGGGGCAGCACTGCTGAAATACTGAGCCCTGCAGATCGGGTCATGGCGTCGAGCAGGGCAACCTCTAGTGCTGCCCGGGCCGCGTGGGAGGCGATGATCCCCTGATGTCGCTGGTTCTTAGGCAGTAGCGGGTTTATCGCGTGCAGTTGGTCGGGCCCGGCCTCGCACAGCGAGGGCATTTCGCGGTCGATCAGCTCGGCACTGATGTGCTGTTCCAGCTGATCGAGAACTGAGGAGACTGTCTCGCCAGTGACGTAGGGGCGGGGAACCGCCTCGCCGTAGCCGACACTACCGTCATCGAACTCCAGGCGCAGGATTACGGAGTCCGAGGCTGAGCGGGTGTGGCTGGCGTGGGTGATAGCAAGCTGAAAGGGAATGTTCAGCGCGTAGATCTGAGCGGAACGCAGCCTGGCCGGCATGGACTTACTCGAAACGGGCGTGGATCAGGACCCGCCGGTTCTGGGCACGCACTTCATTGATGTCCATTGACTCGGCCTCTTCGCTGGCCGGATCAATAGCGGGTCGGGTGTCTGCAAAGCCTGAGGGTCGCAGGCTCTCGGGGTCGATGGGGTGTAGGTCAAGGAGCGCTCTCGCCACCGCCGTGGCCCGCGACGCAGATAGCTCCCAGTTGGAGGGGAATCGGGCTGTCTGGATCGGCACATCATCGGTGTGCCCTTCGATGTCAATGGCGGTGTAGCCACCCTCGACGAGGACCTTGCCCACTTCATCGAGAACTTCACCCATGGATTCCATCAGGCTTGCGTCGCCCGAGGGGAACATCGCTTTGGAGGCGAACTCCAGCCGGATGCCGTCCTTGTCGTATTCGACTTTGAGCTGGCCGCTCTCAGCGAGCTCGGTGATGACCGGCTGAGATTGCAGCACTTCAGCGCTGCTCTTGCTCGCACTTGAGCGCTCACTGTCGGGCGCCTGACTGGGCTTCTTAGACGACTTGAGTACGTTGATTTCGGGCAGAAAAGAGGCTTGCTTGTTGGGGCCCTTACCTGCTGGCGGGCGGCGGCTGATTTCCGATGAGATGGCTTCCTTGAGCACCTTGAACTTGCCTGCGTCGAGGGTCGACATGGAGAACATCATCACGAAGAAAGCCATCAGCAGGGTGATGGTGTCGGCGTAGGTTTCCAGCCAGGAGTTGTCTTCCCCAGAACCGCCCTGTTCCGGTCGCAGGCCCGGGTTGCCTGGGTTCATCCCTGCTCTCCCGGAGCTTTCTGGGCTCCACCGCCATTGCCGCCCTGGCGAGCGCCTGCTCCGCCACCCTTGCCACCCTTGCTCGCCCCACTGCCGCCGGCGCCGCCATCCATTTCGGCCACTACGCTGGGATCCAGGAAGCTGTTAATGCGTTCCTTTACGTAGCCGACGGTTCGGCCCTCGGCGAGCATTACAAAGCCTTCCATCATCAGAAAGTTGCGGAATTTGAGGAGTTCCTGACGTTGCTGGGTCTTGTCGGCAGCGGGCTGGAACACGAAGCGGGCCATGACGACCCCGTACAGAGTTGTCAGCAGCGCCAGTGACAGGCCCTTGCCGAGATTCGCGGCGGCCTCAGCGCCTTCAGAGTCGCCCAGGCCATCGAGCATGATCACCAGTCCAATTAGAGTGCCGATCATGCCGAAGGCCGGAGCGCTGCCTGCCATGTTACGCAGGACGTCCACCTGACGCATGGCGCGGTTGTAAGCGGAGTGGTAGCTGTTGGTCAGTAGCTCTCGGACCACCCGCGGCTTGAAACCGTCAACTACAAGGTGAATGCCGTAGTGCATGAAATGGTCTTCAGGGTCGTGTTCCTGGATCTGCCGTTCGAGGGCCAACGCACCCTTGGTTTGAACAATGCGGGCCCACTGGATCACCTTGCGGCTTTGTTCGTAGGTCATTCCCTCGTTGAGGACCGCATGCCCATAGATTTGATACACCTCCTTGAGCGCCGCAATCACATAGCGGCCCTGGTAGCTGATGAAGGCATTCGCCAGCGTGCCGCCGACGACCAGCAGCAGGCTCGATGCGCTGATGAACATCAGGTAGTTGTCAGTGGCGATCAGGATAGCGCCGGTAAACAGCGCAATACCCAGCAGAAGTCCAGCGATGGTGGTCCGGGACATGGTTCCTCTTCCAGTTCCTGGTGACCCGCGGCCTCGCCAGCGGGCGGCATAAGGCTACGACGAAGCGCGCCCGCTGCGCAACGCTGGACTAGAGGGGTTCAACGTCGAACAGCTCAAGCCCAGCAATGGACCGGCTAGCATAGTCTACCGCCCAGCTACTCTCAGCGAGGACCACCGGGTGGTTGTTGCGATCGACGCATAGGTTGTTGTTCAGAGCTAGAGCTGCCAGTGCGTCATCGGAGCCTCGCACCCAGCGGGCCAGCTTATAAGGCGCTGGCTCAAGCCTGGCCGGGACCTTGTATTCAGCCTTTAAACGTTCTTTCAGGACTTCGAACTGGAGCAGGCCTACCGCCCCCAGCCATGGGTCCTGGCGACCATGGCCGGGGCGGAAGAATAACTGGATCACGCCTTCGTGGCTGAGCTGATCGAGACCAGCGTCGAGCTGCTTCCTCTTCATGGGGTCTTCCAGTACCGCTCTGGCAAAGTGCTCTGGCGCGAAGCGCGGGATCCCATCGAAGCGCAGCACCTCTCCGCTGGACAGGGTGTCGCCGATGCGTAGCTTGCCCGGGTCATACATGCCGACGATGTCGCCGGCCCACGCCTCCGAGACGATGGCCCGCTCATCGGCCATAAAAGTGTGCGGCTCAGTCAGTCGGAGGTTTGCTCCCGAGCGCCCGATGCGCGCGTCCATGCCGCGCCGGAAACGGCCGCTCACTACCCGCAAGAAGGCAACTCGGTCGCGGTGGCGTGGGTTCATGTTCGCTTGAATTTTGAACACAAACCCACTGAAATCCGCATTGTCTGGGCTCACCATGGTGCTTTCGGCGGTATCGGTGTGGGCCTTGCGGGGGCTTGGGGCCGCCGCATTTCGGGCCACAAAGTCGAGCAGTGGCCGGACCCCGAAGTTGGACATGGCGGAACCCCAAAAAATCGGGCTCAAGCGGCCGGCGAGAAAGTCGTCGATGGACCATGGGTCGCCGGCACCTTCCAGTAGCTCGAGTTCTTCGTGGACCTGGTCGAGGAGTTCTGGCTCGAGTCGATCTCCCACTTCGTCGAGTGGGATGCGCTGTTCTTCAGCTACCTCCTGGCCGTGGTTGCCGCGACTGTCATAGAGGAGCACTGTTTTGTCGAGCAGATCCACGACACCGCGAAATTCAGAGCCCATGCCGATGGGCCAGTTCAGCGGGGTGACTCGCAGGTTGAGGGTGCTTGAGACTTCATCGATGAGGTCCAGGGGGTCCAGGCCGGGCCGGTCCAGTTTGTTCATAAAGGTGATTACCGGCAGCTGGCGCATGCGGCACACCTCGAACAGCTTGCGGGTTCGACTTTCGACTCCTTTGGTGTGGTCCATGAGCATGACCGCTGAGTCGACCGCAGCGAGGGTGCGGTAGGTGTCCTCAGAGAAGTCAGCATGGCCCGGGGTGTCGACCAGGTTCAGGGCACTGCCCAGGTAGTCGAACTGCAGCACTGACGAGGTGATGGAGATGCCTCGTTCCTGTTCCATCTTCATCCAGTCGGAGACCGCGTGGCGGCTGGCCTTCCTGGCGCGAACGGAGCCAGCGAGATGAATGGCTCCTGAGTACAGGAGGAGCTTTTCGGTCAGGGTGGTCTTGCCAGCGTCTGGGTGCGAGATAATGGCGAAGGTCCGTCTTCGGGCTGCCTCGGCGCTGGGGTCCATGATTCTCCGCGGTGGCTTGAATGAGGTGGCACCTTGCGGACTTCAGACTCGTTGGTCAAGGCGTAAGCTGACGAGCGTGGCCGGAGCTTGCCGGAACCCGTGCTTCATGCCATCGTCCAGGGGTGTGCGCGGACGCTGATTGAGGCCTCGCGACGGGTGTTGAGGGGTACTTCTTAGATGGTCGAAACGGTCTGTCCACGTCTATCCGAACAGGTCGCGTTCAGGAACTCGGGTGCCGGAGCCAATCTGTTGCTTCAGCATCTGCGGTATCGCAGTCAGTTGATGGTCGATGCCTCTTCAGAGGCTGCTCTGCGGGCGATGGACGGCGAGCACAGTCTCGAGGATATTGAGGCTCTGCTGCCCGGAGGCCCGGGCCGCTTTACCTACCGTGATCTTTCGCTGTTGTTGTTCCAGCTCTGGGATCGCGGTTTTCTTGCCAATGGCGATGAAGTTCGTCAGGCGCTGTTCCCCCATCACCGGCTGCGTACTTTGGACCGAGAAACCCGCTGGCGCGGCGTCCGGGGCTTGTTTGGTTCGGCGCTTATGGGCGAGCAGATGAGCCGCCTGCTGATGAGCAGGGGGACCATTGCTGCCCTGCTGTTGCTCGCTCTTTATGGCCTTTATGCTTTGGCTTCAGGTCTGTTTCAGTGGCCGGAGAACCTGTTCCGCCTCAAAAAGGATTGGGTTAGCGGCTTTGTGCTGTTTTACGGTAGCAGTGCGGCGATGCTGTCGGCACGTGGTCTGCTGCGAGCCATGATCCTGGCTACCGAGGGGACGGGTCTGCGGCAGGTTGGCCTGCGCCAGAACATCGGGCTGGTCTATTTCGACGTGGACGACCGCGAGGTCTATCACCTTGATCAGGATGTTCAGTTGCGTTTCTCCGCGCTGGGCATTCTGTTGAGCCCAGCACTGGCTGGCCTGTTGGTGCTCTCGGGCCTCACTGCGACCGCGCCCTGGGCAGCCAATGTAGCCGCAGTGGCTGTGTTGCTTGGTTTTATCAACCTTTGTCCCTTCTTTGCGACGGACGGTGCGAGGTTGGTGGAGCAATTCTCCGGGGTCGCTCGCCAGCGTTTTCGTGTTCGAACCTTCATTACGCGAGAGTTGGTGCGGGGCTTGTTCTCGGCGACCGCAACCTCTCAGGCGGCCGGGTTGCGCTATTCGGTGGTCGCCAGTCTCTGGTTTTTGTGGTTTTTCGGTGCGGTCAAGGTGGTCGCACTGTTGATCTTTGATCATCTGACTGTGCTTCAGTCTGTTGTCCTGGCTTCGGACAGTGCAGTTTCAGCGGTGGTCTCCGGAGTGCTGCTTGCATACAGCTTGACCCTGGTGATCGCCATCGTCTGGGTTTTTGCCAGCATGTCGGTGGACTTGATTACTCAGGTCTTTCAGCGGCGCGGTGTGGACGCTCCGCTAGCGGCTCGTCAGGCAACCGCTCTGAGTGATGACCAGCGAGCTTCGTTGGTGAATTCCATCCGTAAGTTGACCACCGGCGAGAATCTCTCCGGAGCCGCGCTCGATGAAGTCCTCGGGGGTGTTGAGCATCGCCAGTTTGGGTCGGGGTCGTGGATTCTGCGGGTGGGTAGTTCGGAAGCCGTCTACTTCTGGGTCCTGTCGGGCCGGGTTGAGCTTCTCCAGCCACTTCCTGAAGGTGAGGACCGCTTTATTGCCTCCCTGGGTCCTGGCGAAAGCTTCGGTCCGGGGCTTGAGCAGGACGCAGCGTCCAGCTGGGATGTTCGTGCCACGGAAGACAGCACTCTGCTTGCCTTGGATACGGCAGCGCTCCACCGCTTTGCGGCTGAGCAGGGTGAAGACTCCGTTGGTGTGCGTCGCCTGCTTGAGCGGCTGCAATTCCTCGCCGAGGTTCCGGTGCTTGCCTCCCTGGGCCCTTCTGCGCGGCTGGATCTGGCCAGTGGGGCCGAAGACCTTGCGGTTGAGGCGGGGCACCCGGTCATCCTTCAGGGAGAAGAGGCTGATGCCCTGTATCTGGTCCGCAGTGGGCGGGTAAAGGTCGAGCAGGCCGCTGAAGATGGCTCTGTGTCTCAGTTGGCTGAGCTTGGCTCGGGGGCTACTTTCGGTGAGATGGGGCTGCTGTTCCAGCGCCCGCGGAGTGCAACTGTGACTTCAGTAGAGCCCAGCTCTCTGGTGCGGGTGCCGAGGGCGGTGGTTGAGGAAGTGATGAGCAGGTCTTTTCATGTGGGGCTGGCCCTTGAGGACCTGGCGTCTGAGAGAGGAGGCCGCCAGTGAGTGCGCTCGCGCGGTTGGTGCCCCTGGCCATCTCAGCAGGCTTTGTAGCCACCCATGGGGAAGAGATCCAGGAGCTCATGGATGACTCGATGGATCTGACGCGACAGGTGGCTGCGAAGTCGGAGCTGAACAATATTCGCAAGTCTGTGATCCAGGGGATCGCGATGGATCAGGTTGGCCTGGATTTGCATCAGGGCAGCCGCTTCTCCGACTTTATTCGTCAGGAACTGGTCGCAGCTGAGGGTGGCGACTCAGCCAGAGATCCCTGGGATGAGTTGTATCAGATTCGTCGCAACCGCGACTCCTACGAGATGTTCTCCAAGGGACCCGATGGGCGCTCCGACACCGATGATGACATCTGGGTCGTGCTGCCACTGCGCTAAGGTGCTGTCTGTGCCTTGCTGAGCCCCTTGTTGGTGAGGACTTTGAGTACTTCTTCGGCCATGGCTGCGTAGCCCTTCCAGTGCATGTGGCAATAGTCCAGAAAGAGATTCCGTCCGGGGACGCCAGCAGGGCTCCTGCGTTGGGCTGCCTGCTCCAGATCGACCAGGTGCACCAGATCGTGGTCGGCGGCAACCTGGCGGATGATCTGATTAAACGAAGGACGAATCCGATTGCGGGGAACCAGCTCGACGTGTTGGCGCAGCAGCGTGCGCGCACGCTGGGGCTCGCCTAGCTTGAGGTGGCTTAAGCCAAGCCAGAGGAGCGCCTCATCCACTTCGTCGCAGGCTTCCAGGTTGTTGATTGCGTCGCGGTAGTCTTGGGCGTAGTAGCTGCGGATTCCATTAGTGACACAAGGCCCACGAATCCCTTCAAGGGTAAGGAAGGTGTCTTCGTTGGCCTGGTTCAGCTCAAGCTCGACCATGGCAAGCAGCGCCGGCAGAGGCGGTGGTTGGCTGCTCTCAGCTTGTTGAGCACATTCCTGTAGCAAGGGGAGGGCTTGCTCGTAAGAACCGCGGTCAAAGAACTCGATACCGCGATAGCAAGAGCCACTCAGATGGGGCCATTGCCGACCGGTGAGGACATGTCCGGGCTCCAGGCCAATGTACGAGAGGTTAATTGGCAGGGTGCACAGCAGTAGCGGAACCCCCGCGGCCGTGCTCGCCTCGGCAATGTCTTCGAGGTTGGCGCGAAACTGATCGCGGACCGCAGCGGTGTCAGGGTCTTGAGGAGTAAACCAGGGGCGCTGTGGAGAGGGCTTGCCTGCCAGGATCTTGTTCAGCAGACGGTAGCCGCCCAGGCGGTGGAGTTGCTCGCGGATGCGACTTGGGTCCAGACTGCCTTCGTTGTTGCCGGTGCAGACGATAAGGGCATCTGGCTGGTAGCCCAGGACTTGGTTGGCGATGTCTTTGACTCGACTGGAATTCTGCCCGCCGGCGGCCGCGTTGATCACCTCGATGGTGCGCTCTGGTTGTTGCTCGCCGAGCCGCGCCTGTAGCCAACCTGGGATGCCAGTCTCGAGGCTTGCGCTGGCCACCGGCATCGAGTCCAGACTGGGCAGCTGGATGTACGGTGAGCCCATGGCAAAGGAGCCGCCCAGCACGAAGATGCGTAGGGCATCGCCCTTTTCGGCTCGGAAGCTGGAACTGCCGAGGGAGTTCTCGGCATAGTCGGTGGTCCGCACCCGGTCACCTTCCAGCTCGAATAGGGGGGCTTCAACCAGTGCGACGCCATCATCTTGAGCGTGGGTGTCGACCAGGCCCGCTTGTTCAGCCCACTGTATTGCGCTGTTGAGAGACCAGAGCGTGATCCCGGTGATGATCACAGTAAACAGCAGGGAGCGGCCAGGGCTGAGCCTGCGGGCTTCTTTCACTGCTTTTCCGACTCCGGGCCCGTTGTCACCTCAGCTTCGGCTGGTTGGGCGGTCGGGCTGGTTGGTCTCAAGCGGATGGACCTGAGCAGGTCCTCGATGTTCTCGGTGCGCCCAAACAGACGCCCTGCCATGATCGCAATGGAGCAGCCCCAGCCGAAGACGAACAGCAGGCTTGCGCTTCCTCTGGAGCCCTTCACCCAGCCATGGCAGTCAAGCCCGAGCAGGCCGTCGGTGACGGCAAATGGGAACAAAACTCCCGCATAGCAGAGCGTGCCCAGCGCCAGGGATCTGGCTGCCATGTTGAGCCAGTGGGGTGCTGACTTGTTGGTGCTTAGCTCATGGGGCTCCATCTTCACCCCGGCAGGCTAGCGTGAAATGCTGTGTCGTGCAGCGATGGCGGGGTGCAACTTTGGCGGGAAGGGGCGTTTGCGGTGTCGGGGATGATGGTGGTCAACTTCACGCAGCACCGAACTAGGGTCAGATTCCGTTTGTACTCAAAACCACCCTGCGCTTGTCTGGGTGGACCGAAGGCGGACTCTTGTGCAACTCAGTAGGGCCGCGTTGGGAACCTGGTCCGGTTACTCTTGTAACCATTGCGCCGGGTTGTTTGCCGGCCACCTTGATGGAGCCCCAGGAGAAGGCCGCCGTTCTCAATTGCGCTGCTGCGGGCTGCTGTAGTTGATTCGAGTTGGCTTTGCAGCATGATCTGAATCTGGTCAATCCTCATTTTGCTGTCCTGGATGTTGCGGCCCAGCAGCCTGGCTATATCCTGATGGCTGCCGTAAATCAGGATCAGAGTTTCAGCTGTCGGATTCTGGGGATGATATGTATGGCGACGGTGAGGGCCAGCCTGTGCCTACTCGGGTTATGACCCCTCGGACCGCCGGTTGCGACGGTTTGAGTAGAACCACGAGCGCGATGGTTCGGAGTTGGATCGCTAAGGGTCCTCAGGACAACTTAGTCTGACTGTGCGGAGGAGGTTCGATGACTAATCAAGGCGCCGATTTTTACCACTGGTTTGGGGTCGACGAGGCGCTCTGCACTCGGGTCATGGGGGTCGCCATGGGTCGTGGGGCAGATTACGCGGATCTCTACTTTGAGCACAGTATGGGCAGCTCAGTGATGTCGGAAGATTCGGTGATCTCACGGGCTTCAAGCTATGTGGATCGAGGTGTGGGCATCCGCGTTGTGGTCGGTGATCAGACTGGCTACGCCTTCAGTGAGGACCTCGATGAAATCGCTATGTGCGAGGCTGCTCGAACCGCTGCGTCTATTGCTGTTGCTGGGGGTGGTGCTCCGGTGCAGGGTTTTCGTTCCTGTGCTGGCGCTGATCTGTATCCCTTGAGGGAGCATTGGGATGAAGTGCGAGTGGATCGTAAGCTGCCTTTGCTGCGGCGCACGGAGGAGCTTGCAAGGTCGCTGGATCCCGCCGTTGAGAAGGTGACCGTCTCCTGGGCCAACGCTGACTCTCGGGTCTTGATTCTGACCAGTGAAGGCAAGCTGGTAACCGACAGAAGGCCGATGGCCCGACTGGTCTGTAGTGTGGTGGCGAATCGGGGCGGCGAGCGGCAGTCCAATAGCGCCAATGTTGCCGGGCGGCGCGGTATGGATTGGTTTGATGAGGAGCGCATCTCGGCTATGGCGCGGGATGCTGTCGAGCGCACCATGGTGCTGTATGAGGCGCGCCGACCGCCCGCCGGTCAGATGCCGGTGGTGCTGGCTGCCGGTGCCTCTGGAATTCTTCTCCATGAGGCTGTGGGACATGGCATGGAGGCTGACTTTAACCGCAAAGGCACCTCCATTTACTCGTCTATGATGGGTGAAAAGGTTGCGCCGGACTCGGTAACCATCGTTGACAGTGCCTTGCATCCCTTTGAACGCGGCGCACTGAACATTGATGATGAGGGCAACCCAACTCAACGCACGGTGCTGGTGGAGGATGGGGTTATGCGCTCTTACCTCCACGATCGGATCAGCGCTGAGCATTATGGCGTTGAAGCTACCGGTTCGGGACGCCGTGAGAGCTTTCGTCATGTGCCCATGCCGAGGATGCGCTGTACCTACATGGAGTCCGGTCCCCACAGTCGTGATGAGATCATTGCCGCGGTGGACCATGGAATTGTGGCGGAGACCTTCACTAATGGCCAGGTGCAGATCGGCGCCGGCGACTTCACCTTCTACATCAAGAATGGCTGGCTCATTGAAAACGGCCGGATTACCGCACCTATCAAGGATGTGAACATCATTGGCAACGGGCCGGAGGCGATTCGAAACATCTCGATGGTGGGTGATGACATGAAGCTCGACACGGGGGGGTGGACCTGTGGCAAGGAGGGGCAGCGGGTGCCTGTGAGTCAGGGCATGCCTACTGTGCTGGTGTCGCACTTAACGGTGGGAGGCGAAGATGCTTGATCGTCTCATGCAGCAGGCTCGAGATGCGGTTCAGGTCGCCAGCAGTGGTGGTGCTGATGAGGCGGTGGCAACCGTCGCATGGGGGCGGTCGCTGGAGTTCAAGTGGCGGGATGGCAAGGTGGAGAAGGTTCAGGAGGACACCAGCCGGGGTCTGTCGCTGGCGCTCTATGTGGATGGTCGGTTTTCGGTCCATAGCACCAACGATCTCGAGGTCTCTCGGTTGGCTGATTTCGTTGCTGATGCCATCGCTCTGACGCGTGCTCTTGAACCCGACGAGCATCGCAGGATCACTCCTGCAGAACTCTACGAGGGACGGGCTGAACTGGACTTGGAGCTGGTCGACCAGAGCCTCGCCGAACTCGGTCGTGACGAACGCCTTGAATGGTGTCAGGAGATGGAGGCTCAGGCCCGCAGCCATGGGGATGTAGTCTCGGTAACTACGGGGGTCGGTGACTCTTTCGGTATGAGTGCCGCTTGCAGTAGCAATGGCTTTGAAGGCCTGCGCAAGTCGACCAGTATTGCCTACGGTTCGGAGGTGACCCTTGCGGAAGGCGAGAATCGTCGGCCCGAGGCCTGGCGCTGGGTCGGCGCGAACCATATCCAGCCTTTGCCTGCTCCGGTTGAGGTCGGCAAGGAGGCGCTGCGTAGGGCCCTGGCTCGACTTGGTGCCACGCGTGGCGCCAGTCAGCGCACCGCGATGGTGGTGGATCGGGAGATTGGTTCCGCGTTGATAGGTCGTATGCTCGGTGCCATGCGAGCTGGTGCCATTCAACAAGGTAGGTCCTTTCTTGCTGGGCGCCTCGGTGAGCGCATCGCCTCGCCCAGGTTCAGCCTGCGTGATGAACCGCACCTGCCCCGGCTTGGCGGCTCTCGCTTATTTGACTCCGAGGGCATCGCGTCCCAGCCGCGGACGGTTGTTGAAGAGGGCATCCTCAGCTCTTTCTTTGTCGACACCTACTACGGCAGCAAGCTGGGGATGGAGCCAACCAGTGGGTCTGCGTCCAATCTGGTGTTGAGCCCTGGTGAGCACGATCGAGAGGCTTTGCTCGCCGAAGTTGGCGAGGGGATCTATGTCTGCTCGTGGCTTGGCGGAAATGCCAATGCCACTACTGGCGATTTCTCCTTTGGCGTACGAGGTCACCTGATCCGTAACGGCAAGCTGGATGCCCCGGTTGAAGAGATGAACGTGTCGGGCAACTTTCTGGATCTGTTCAGCAGGCTCCAACTGGTCGGCAATGATCCCGTGCCCTGGTCGAGCTTTCGGGTGCCAACTCTGGTCTTTGAAGATGTGCAGTTCAGTGGCAGTTGAGCAATGAGGGCCTTGTTGCAGCGTTGCTCCTCGGCGCGAGTTCGGGTCGACGGCGAGGTGGTAGGTGAGATCGGCCCGGGCCTTGTAGCCTTGGTTGGGACAACCCACGGTGATTCGGCCGAGCAGGCGACCTACCTGGCCGGCAAGACTGCTCGCTTGCGCATCTTCCCTGACGGTGCAGCTGCCACCGGCGCCTCGGTTGTTGACCTGGGCGCAGCGGTGCTGGTCGTTTCTCAGTTCACCTTGTACGCCGAGACCCGCAAGGGCAATCGCCCTTCCTTTCTGGCTGCGGGGAGTCCGGAGTCCGCGCGCGAGCTGATAGAACTCTATCGTGCGGAACTTGAGCGACTCGGTGTTCCCACTGCCGCAGGGGTCTTTGCTGCCAGTATGGCAGTGGAGCTGGTCAACGACGGGCCCTTCACTGTGTTGCTGGAGCGCGAAGCGGATCCAGCTTTGTGATGGGCCGGTTGTCCGTCCTGCAGGGCCTGCCTGGGTGAGCTCACTGTTCCAGAATGAGCGGGAGCTCTTCAACCCAGCACTCGCCGCTTCGACGCGAGAGCGACGACGCTTGGCCTTGTCCCTGTTGAACGCTGGAGTCGCAGCTGTGGATCCGGCGCGCTGCACAGGCGCGGGGATTGCGCGCCTAAAGGGAATGGGGCTTGCTGAGGGCCGCCACACTCATCTCTTCAGTCTGGGTAAGGCAGCTCTCGCCATGGCCCAACAGGCGCTGGCCGATTTGGAACTCCAGGGTGGCATTGTGCATTGCTTTCGAAGCGGCCGTCTTGGTCCTTTGCTGTTGGAGCGCTGCGGCCATCCGCTGCCGGCTTCGGAGGCGGCGGAGCAGGGTCAGCGGGTGCTGCAGTTGGCCCGGTCGCTGGGGCCTGATGATGACGCCCTGGTGTTGCTCTCAGGCGGGGCGTCCGCGATGTTGGAGGCGCCTGTTGCCGGGCTCAGTATCGCGGATTTGCAGCTGACCACTCGCCTGTTGCTTGCTTGTGGAGCCGACATCGGTGAGGTCAATGCGGTGCGCCGGGTTCTGTCCCAGACCAAAGGTGGTGGTCTGCTGGCGGCGCTCCATCCGGCGCGGGTCTTTAATGTGATTCTTTCGGATGTGCCAGGACAGCCAGCATCGGTGGTCGCTTCGGGGCCGAGCCTGCCTCCAGGACCAGGCAATGCGCGGGTGGTGGTGGAACGCTATGGCTTAGCGGATCGGCTGCCGCCGCTGGTCTTGCAGCGCATCCTCAGCGGTGCTGGTGAGTCCTGGGAGCAGCCCGCGGATTTGCGTCTGCACAGTGTGGTTGCGGCGGACAATGACAGTGCGGTTGCCGCGGTAGTTGCTCGTGGTCAGGAACTGGGCGTCAAGGTTCTGGTGCTTGGGGAGGGTGTGTTTGGCGAGGCGAGGACTGCTGGTCCCCAATTCCTCAGCAGAGCCCGGGCACTCGACAGTGATGCCGTGATTGCTGGTGGTGAGTGCACGGTCCGATTGCGTGGGATGGGGCGGGGTGGCCGGGCCCAGGAATTTGCTCTGGCGGCATTGCTCGAATTGCAGCAGGGCGATGGCCTGGTCGCCGCCTTTGGTACTGACGGGCTGGATGGGAACAGTGATGCGGCAGGGGCCATCGCTGACGCTGCGGTGCTGGATCTGTGCTCGATGGGCGCTGCCCGTGGTCATCTCGATGATAATGACAGTGCTTCGCTGTTTGCCGGCTGTGGTGCGCAGTTGATTACCGGCCGCACCGGCACCAATGTCTCTGATCTCTACCTTTATGTGCGTTGAGTTGTTGTGAAGAGCTTCCATCCCATTGAGCGGCTGTTGCGAGGGCTTACGGACCTGTTCGTGTTTCATCCGGAGCGGGGCCAGAGGGTCTTGCCGTCTGATCTGGGTATCCCATATCAGCACCTCTGGTTGACGGCGTCTGACGGGGTCCGGACCGAGGCCTGGTGGATGCCAAGCTCCCAGTCTGCAGGGCCACTCTGGCCGGCTACTATTTTGACCTTTCACGGTAACGCCGGGACCATGGCGGATCGCCTGGACTGGTGTCGAGAGGCGCTCGCCCGAGGTGCGTCGGTGCTGGCGGTGGAGTATCGCGGCTATGGCAACAGCGACGGGCGGCCGTCTGAGGATGGCCTGCGGCGGGATGCTCTTGTTGCCTTCGAGCGGGCCCGTGAGCTAGCCGCTGAGCAGGCTGGCCCATTGCTGGTTCATGGTCGCTCCCTTGGGGGCGCTGTAGCCATCGGTCTGGCCGCGGAGGTGAGCCCCGATGGGCTCGTTGCTGAGTCGACCTTCACCAGCATTGCGGAGATGGCCGTCTTGACCGCGATTCCCTTTGCTGCTCGGCTCGCAACCTACCGTTTTGAGTCCATTGTCAGCCTGCCTCAAGTCGCGGCTCCGGTGTTCTTGGTTCACGGCCGCACCGATGAACTTATTCCCTTTGCCATGGGCGAGGCTTTGCGAGATGCCCGCCAATCGGCAGGTGTGCCGGTGCACTTCCTTGAGGTGACGGGCGGCGAACACAATGGCGCGTGGCGCTTTGCCGGGGAAGAGTACTGGCAGCAGCTTGCCGCCTGGTATGGGGCGGAGGTCTTCGAGAGTGGCTAGGGGCAGGTGGCTCGATGTCCTCGCCTGCGGCCTTCTACTCCTGCTGAGTTGGTTGCTGCGTGCCCGGTTGTTGCCCTGGTTTGAGTTCTCTTCCGATGCCACCGATCCAATCATCGCTGCCCTGCGGATGCTCGAGACCGGCGAGGTTTTTCATGTGGACTCGGTTCGCTTTGGCTACGGCAGAGCCTGGTCCTACCTGCCACTTGTAGTTGGCCTTGATGAAGGCCTGGGAGGCTTTGCTGAGCGGCGAATCTGGGCGCAGTCGCTGATTGCTCCGACCCTGTACCTTGCGGTGCGCCTGTTGCTCACTCCTTGGGCTGCTCTCCCGGGGAGCTCCTGGCGCTTGGGTTGCGCTCGCTTTGTAGCGCTGCTCGCCGGCTTGTCGATGGTCGCCAGCCAGGACCTGCTGCAGAATCTGCTCTGGGGTCATCATGGCTACCTCGGTCCAGAGTGGGCGGCGCTGGTGCTGCTTGCCGGTGCCGGCTTTTACAGTGCAGTCAAACTGCGCAGTTGGGCACTGCTGCTTGGCCTGGCCCTGGCGCTCTGTGTCATGAATCATCCCTATGCCGTGGTCTTACTGGCGCTTCCCTTGGTGTTGTTGGTTGAAGCGTATGCAGCGGGTCATCGGCGCAGGGCGCAAGCAATGGGTCTCGCGCTGGGGGGCTTTGTCGTGAGCTTGCTGCCCCAATTGTTGGCGGTCCTGGACCGACCTGGCTCAGAGGCTGACCTGTTGGAATCGCTGGTTCCGCTCTCGACCTTTTCTCTCAGTCGATTCCCTGCGGCTGCAGCAGGCCTGTTTGCCAATATCGCTCCGCTCGAGTCGCTTTGCTATGTGGTTGGCTTCCTGGTCGTGGTCGTGTTGCCTGCCAGTTCCCTGTCAGGCCGACTGCCGCGGGCGCTTTCGCGACCTTTGTCCAGTCTCGGCCTGGCGACTGCTTTGAGCTTCCTTCTGCTGCTGGTCCTGGGATTGCTTTCTCGTCAGGTTCACAATTGGCACTGGAGGATGTTGCTTCCGTTTGGCGGATCCCTCAGTGCTCTCGCGACCGCGGCACTTCTAGAACTGGCTCTGTTTGCCGGGCAAGGGCAGCCATCCTTGCGCAACTCTTACCGGGGCTTGGCGGCGTTGAGCGCGGGTTTGCTGCTGGTCGCGCTGATCGGCGCTGCCTACCTGGGTATGAACACCTACCGAAACCCACCCTGGGATCAGGTTGAATCTTTGCAGCAGCTGCAGCACATCGAGCGGATCGCAGCTTTAGAGCCAGTGCTCTCGCCCACATTGCCGGGCGGCTCTTTGATCCTGGCTGCAGGAAGCCCCAGTGAGTCCAGCTATGCGCGGACCCTGCCCGTAACCCTCAATGCAGTGTTGTCGGAGCGGGTTGGGTTGGGGCTTCGCGAGCCTGGCCTGCCAGTCGTTCGGTTTCACCTCTATCTGGAGGGGCCTTTACACTGGCAGCGGCGGCTTGCCGGTCCTCTGCAAGCTCAAGGTCTCAAGATTCTGTGGCAGGGCAGGGGGTCTATGCTGTTGTCAGGAACAGGCTCTGAACCCATCGGTGCAGTAGAGACCATCTGCTCGTTGAGTATGGGGATGGATGTGCGTGTAGACCCTCCTGCAGACTCCAGCGGGTTGCTCAAACTGCTCGGCCAGGAGCAACCGGAGGTCTCTCGTTCTGTGCTGTCCGCGCCATCGTGCAGGGCTCTGTTGCCATGAGTGGGTGGCGTTGTATGGTCGGCTCATGCCACGCTTAACCTCGATCCTGGGAAACAGTCAGCGCCTCGATGGCGGCGCGATGTTTGGCAACGCGCCGCGGGCGCTCTGGGCTCGATGGATAGAAGCCGATGAACGGAATCGCATTCCGCTGGCTTGCCGGAGCCTGCTCGTAGAGGAGGATGATGGCCGGAGAGTGTTGCTGGAGACCGGGATCGGTGCATTTTTTGAGCCGCGTCTCAGGGATCGCTTCGGGGTGGAAGAAGAACATCATGTGTTGTTGGAATCGCTGGCCGGTTTCGGTCTGAGTCATGAAGACATTGATGTGGTGGTGCTCTCCCATCTTCACTTTGACCACGCCGGCGGGCTGCTTAGCCCTTGGAGTGAGGCCGGAGAAAGTCAGCTGTTGTTTCCCTCGGCGGCTTTTGTAGTTGGCGATGAGGCTTGGAATCGAGCCCTTAATCCGCATTTTCGCGACCGAGCCTCGTTTATTCCCGGTCTCTGCGACCAATTGGAGGGAAGCGGACGCCTTGAGATCGTAGCTGGTGCAACCAGCGCGGTGCTCGGTGCCGGCTATCGCTTTCACCGCTCTGACGGTCACACTCCGGGCATGCTGCTGACGGAAGTCGAGACCAAATCAGGACCTGTGGTCTTTGCCGCTGATCTGATTCCCGGCAGTCCATGGGTGCACCTTCCCATTACTATGGGCTATGACCGCTATCCTGAACTCCTGATTGAGGAGAAACGACAGCTCCTAGAGCACCTGCTTGAGTGCTCAGGGCGACTGTTCTTCACCCACGACCATCGCTGGTCTCTTGCTGGCGTCGAGCGAGATGAGCGGGGTCGGTTTCGGGCTGCCAATCCACTTACCGATGGCGAGCTACAGGGGCTGGACTGCTGAGTGCGGTCGAGGCTTAGCTTTCTGCGCGTTTCTTGACGAACACCAGAAAGCGCTTCAATGAGGACTCAGTGAGCTCCTCTTCAATCCAGTCGGGGATGTTCCGTCCGGTGTCGACCTCGGTGATGTAGAGGAAGCGCACCTTGCCTGGGCTGGCACCCGGCCAGACTGAGTATGAGCCATCCGTCTTGAGGATGTCGTTTTCCCGGTTCTTATCGAGGGTCCAGTGCAGATAATGCTGGGCCGGCTGGAGGTCGTGGTGGATGGAATATTTGATGGTTACCCAGGCCACTTTTACGGTGTATTCGATTCCCACCGAGCCCGCTTGTTTGCCCATCTGGGTGCCGTCGTCGTAACGATGTACTCCCTTGACCGCCTTGCTGGCCTCTGGCACCAGTTCAAATCTGGAGAGCAGGCTCCAGACCTTATCAGCGGTGGCTTCAATCTCGATAACGCCGGTGATCAGACCTGAGCCGTCGGACTCTCCGCGCTCGGTGCGTAGCACCAGTTTTCCTTTGGCCAGGCGCGCCTCTTCCTTTGCGGTGAGTTGGGGGAGCGTCGGCTTGGTGCCCGGTTCGTGTGCCGATGAGAGGGAAGGCGTGATGAGCAGCGCCACCGAGGTCAAGAACAGGGCGAAGCTGGCTGAGCGAATTAGAGACCGTTGCATGTTCTGCTAGATAGCTCGCGCCTGAGGCCTTGGAAAGCCCCCATTGGATATTCTTGCGCCGTCACCGGCTGGACAGGGTGCCCGCCTGGGTGCTCTTGTTCTCTAATGGATGATTCTTACAGAGAGGGGGTCCCTCTGGGCCCCTTTCGTCTAGATGCCCGTATCGGTCAAGGCGGTATGGGGGAGGTGTGGCGAGGGCTTCATTGTGCCACTGAGCTGCCGGTCGCGGTCAAGCTGATCACCGCTTCTGATGCACTCGATGGACGCGCTCAGGCGGCGTTCTCTAACGAGGTGCGGTCGATGGCGCGACTGGATCATCCGCGGGTCGTCCAGATTTATGACTTCGATCGTGTCGATGCGGCCGCCGCCGCAGGATCTTCCGGACGTCTCGTCGAGGGCAGCTCCTACCTGGTTATGGAACTGCTCGATGCTGGCATTCTCGATCCGTTTCGCTATGTCCGCCCGTGGGATGATCTTAAGGCGGTCCTGTTGGCCTTGCTCTCAGCGCTCAGTCACGCGCATGCAAGGGGCCTTATTCATCGTGATCTGAAGCCCGGCAACATTCTCTTCGCCGGCTCCGATACGCCACTTCCCGGCCTGCGCTTGACCGATTTTGGGATCGCTCAGGCGCTGGGCTCTGCCGATGAAGAAGAAGTCGACTGGGGGACGCCGCACTACATGTCCCCAGAGCAGCATCTGGGTGGATCCCGCGACTTTGGGCCCTGGACCGACCTCTATGCCCTTGGCTGTATCGCCTGGGAACTGGCTACGGGCAACAGACCCTTTCCCGCCGAGACCGTTTATGAGGCGGTGTGGGGCCACCTCAATGGAGCACTCCCAGAGCTTGAGCCCAGAGTGGAACTGCCGGCAGGATTCTACGATTGGGTTGCCCGTCTGCTCGCTAAGAAGCCTCGTGACCGCTTTGCTGCTGCGGCAGATGCGGCCTTTGTCCTGCAGTCTCTTGATGAGGGGCGGGTCTGGGGGCTGCCTCCTTTGCCTTTTGACTGGCGCCCCAGCGTCCAGGTGGAGAAGCATCCGCTCGGATATGTTGGTGCAGGTCTTGGTCTGTTCAGTTTACGCAGCCTCCCCTTAATGGGTCGCGACCAGGAGCTGGACCGAGTGTGGGCGGCGCTGCGGGAGGTGTGGAGTCGTGCGGCCCCCCAGGTGGTCGCGTTGCACGGCCCGGCAGGCTACGGAAAGAGTCGTCTGGTTCGTTGGATCTCGCAGCGTGCCGAGGAGCTGGGTTGCGCGTCCTCCATGCGCGTCTCCCACGATCTGCAGGACCCTGTAGACCGTGGTCTGAGGGGTGCCTTGCGTGAGGAGTTGGGCTGTGGGGGCCTGGTCGGTGCTGCGCTGCGGGAGCGACTGGGTGCGGTGTTGCGCGAAGAGGGAGTAGAGTCGGTGCTGCTCGAGGTCGAGCGTCATGCACACTACCTTGAGGCCATTGAGGATCAGCCCGGAGATCTGCAGCTGATCGTCGAGCTGCTGCGGCGCAAGTCGATGGAGAGGCCGTTGATTCTGTGGCTTGATGAGCCGCATCGCAGCGCGGCCAGTATGGACCTCCTTGCATGGCTGCTGGGGCCCAGTGCCGGTGCAGCTGGTCCGGTGCTCACCGTGGTGAGCTTTCGCGACGACAGTCGCCGCCACGATGCTGAGGCGCTAGCTCGGCTGCGTCGAATCCTTGATTCCGCTGCCGAGCGGGCTGTGACGATTCCGGTGGCGCCTTTGTCAGCTTCGGTCAGTCGGCGTCTGGCCCATGAGGTCCTGGGGCTGGATGGAGAATTGGCCGATCGGGTTTTGCAGGCTGCCAATGGGAGTCCCATGTTTGTAGTTCAGTTGGCTCGCTGTTGGGTTCAGCAGGGCCTGCTCGAACCATCGCCGGGCGGCTTTGTGCTGCGAGCGGGCAGTGCGCCCGAGATTCCAGAGGGTCTCCACGGTGTGTGGATGGAGAGGGTGCGTTCTTTGTGCCGCGGCGTCGCTGCAGACGCATTGGCTGGCCTAGAGGCTGCGGCTGTGCTTGGTCTGAACGTCGACGGCCTGGAGTGGAACCATCTGTGCAGTCTGCTTGGTCTTGAGGTCACTCCGGCGATCTGGGCTGCTTTGCTCAAGGGTGGTCTGGTGCGCGCGACGGAGCGTGGTTGGGAGTTCAGTCATGAGCGCCTGCTTCACAGCCTTGAGGAGAACGCCAGGGTAGAGGGCCGACTATTGGCACTGCACCGGGACAGCCTGCGGATGTTGCGGCTCCGTTATCCAAATGGCGGGGCGCTCATCGAGCAGCGATGCCTGCGCCACCAGCAGCAGTTGAGACTGATTGAATCTTCCGAGCAGCTGCTTGCGGGGAGCTGTGGCGCGACCTCAGAACATTAACTGGCCGTTTAGCTAGTCGTCACCTGCCACAGCGTGGCCGTCGTCTGGGGGTATCTTCACGCTCTTTAACTCAGCGGCTAGTGTCTCGAGTTGTGCGGATAGGGTCTGGAGTTGGGCTCGCGGGTCATCTTTGTGGCTCGTTGAGCCATCAAACCCCTTCAGCTCTTTCTGGGCTTCTTCCATTCCGGTCATGATCACGCCTATGAACAGGTTGAGGATGATCATTGTCGCCAGCAGGGTGAAGGAGCTGAAAAAGAACGCGGCTGACCAGGCAATGCCGTCTTCGCCTACCAGGGCCTTGGCTGCGGCTTCATTGCAGGGCACCCGGGCGCTGCTGTCGTAGCCATATTCGTGGCAGCCAAACATGTTGATGTACATCACGTCGGTCCAGTCTTCGAGGGTCGAGACCCGGTACATGGTCAGCAAGCCGGTCTGGAGGTCTTCGAAGTGAACCGGGTCATTTTCCTGGTAGAGGAAGGTTCCCAGCACTCCATAGAGGTAGAACAGCAGACTGAGCAGCAGGGAAATGTAGAACATCGATGGGATGCTCTTGAGGAGCGCTGAGACCAGCACTTGCAGGCGCGGCAGAGCGCGAACCAGCTTGAGGACTCGGAGCAGCCTAGCCAACCGCAGGACCGCGGCGAACGAGGTCTCGCCCGGCAGGAAGCAGACCGCCACGATGATGAAGTCGAATACGTTCCAGGGGTCCAGGAAGTAGCGCCAGGGTCTGCTTCCTTGCGAGCCCATCTTGATGAGGACCTCGGCCACAAAGATCCATAGGATGATTGAGTCCAGCAGCGATAGGGTGGGGTCATTCCTGAGTTCGGGATAGGTCTGGATTCCAACGACCACACCGGCGGCGATGATGATCCCGATGATGAAGTTGTTGAACAGGTCTGAATTGGCGATCTTCTGGAGGATGGCGACCACGATGAGCTCTCCTTTGCTGGCCGCAGGATGCCACAATCGTTCGCTCCCGTGGGAGCGCCAGGCCTGGTCCGTGCTGGTGGTCGGAGCGCGGCCAGACCCAGGCTGCTACGATGACTGCCCATGAGCGTTCAGTCGGTTTTTCGTCCGGATCTATTTGCCGGCCGGGTCGCGGTGGTGACCGGTGGTGGCAGCGGCATCGGCAAGGCCATCGCAAGGGAACTCATTGCCCTGGGCGCAAAGGTGGTGATCGCGGCTCGCAAGCAGCCGCGCCTCGAGCAGGCGGTCGAGGATCTTGGTGGGTCACCGCGGGTTGCCAGCATCACCTGCAACATCCGCGACGAACAACAGGTGCGGGCTATGTTGCAGTTCGCTGTCGAACGTTTCGGACGCCTCGACTTTCTGGTGAACAATGCCGGTGGCCAGTTTCCAAGCCCTGCCAGTCTGGTGCGGACCAAGGGGTGGAATGCGGTCATTGAGACCAATCTGACCGGGACTTTTCTGTGCTGTCGAGAGGCCTTCTCATTGTGGATGGAGGAGAACGGTGGTGCCATTGTCAACATCATCGCTGACATGTTCCGGGGCTTCCCCGGGATGGTCCATACCGGCGCGGCGCGGGCGGGGGTCGACAACATCACTAAGACGCTTGCGGTTGAGTGGGCCCACCGGGGGATTCGTATCAACTCGGTTGCCCCCGGAACCATTCGCAGTTCGGGTATTGAGACCTACGATCCGGCCTTTCAGGAGATGTTCTATTCGATGGCGGACAACATTCCTGCCAAGCGCTTGGGGACGGAGGAGGAGGTGGCCGCTGCAGTGATGTATCTGTTGTCGCCAGCGGCGAGCTTCGTCACCGGCGAGACCCTACGTGTCGATGGGGGAGGCAGCCTGTGGCGTCTGAACTGGGATGTGCCACAGCACGAGCGGATGCCTCCCTGGGGCGGTCGCCATGGCCCTCGGGGCGACGAAACCTGAGCTTTCGGCCGCAGCGCCGAGTTCCGGGTTTAGCACCTTGAGGGTGCCGGCCGCTGCGCTGTTTTCTGCGGGACTGTTTGCCACCGCCATGGCCTGGCAGATAGGTGCTCGCTCTGCTCTCACCATGGATGAACTCCACACCCTGCTGGTGGCCAGGCTCATTGCTGCTGGAGAGTCGGTGCCCTTCTACCTGGGTTCTGTGTCCCGTTATGAGGGCGGCTCGTGGTTGATTTGCTGGCCGGTGGCGCTGCTGTTGCGCCTGGGCGCTTGGGGCAGTGCTGCTACCTGTTGGGCGGCGGGGTCGATTGCCCTGGTCACCGTAGCACTCAGTTCGCTGTGGCTGGGTCGTAGGTTTGGGCCCCTTTCAGCGCTCTGTTTGGGGCCTCTGCTGGCGGTCTGTGCGCCTGAGTTTGTGCATTATTCCTATCGGGCCTGGGGAAGCCTCCCAGAGGCTCTCGTTGTCTATCCGTTGGCTGCATTTGGCTATGAAGCCTGGTTGTCCGCCGGGCGGCGTCCGGGCGGTTCCTTGTTGCTGGGGCTGCTGCTCGCAGCCGCTATTGTCCTGTCGTATCTCCACATGGTTACCGCGTTGCTCTTTGTGGTGCTTCATCAGCTCGACAGTCGGGGCCTCCCCCGTGGTTCTGTCGCCTTGCAGTTGGTGCTTGTGACCAGCGCTGCTGTGGCTGGCTTCGGCACCTGGTTGTGGCTTGCTGTGCCCTACCTTGAAGAGGCCTTGGTGGTTCGAGGTGGTCTTGGGTTGGTTGCGGGGCTGGGTGCCTTGCTGTGGGTTCGATTGGATCGAATCTTGCCGCAACTGCCTTATGCCTGGCTTGGGCAGCATAGTGATGGCGGTCTGTGGCCGGTGCTTCTGGCGACGGGCCTCTGTGCCCTCGCGCTGTCCGCTGCAGTGACCGGCTGGCGAAGGGGTGGTTCTGCGCGACGGCTCAGCGTCTTGTGGTGTCTGTTGATTCCGACTCTAAGCGTGGGACACCTGATGGCTGACCATCCCGACGTAATTCGATATTACCTGCCCTGGCTGTGCTGCTCTCTTGCATTGATTGCTGCCTCTGGGCCTCGCCGGACTCTGATCGCACTGGTGCTCGGGCTGACGGTCTGGCTGTCTACAGGGAGGGACTTGCCCTACCAGGACCCGGCCTCTGCCTATCTGGAGTTGGGCGCTAATGCTCTGCATCGCTTCTCGGATGAGCCCCACCGCAAGTTTGAGCTGCTCATCGAAGAGGTGCCAGGAGCCTGGCGTAGTTGGTTTGCCTTTGGTTACGGTTTGGATACGGGCACTCGTTATGCTCAGGCCACCCGAGCTATGGCTCCATCGCTACGAGCCTGGCAGCAGGCAGGCCGCGATCCTGGCTCCAATCTCCGTTTTGTGCTTGCGGATCTGGAGGCCTGGGTGCCTTCTTTTGAGGCGTCTCACTCGATCGAGGAGGACAGGGCCGCCTGGTTTTTTCGAGGTTTGGGTGCTGGTCTTATGGCCGATGGCCAGCTTGACGCATTGGAGTCGACGTGGCTGGAGTTGCCAGGCAGCTTGCGTCTGCGCGCGGTCCGCCAGGGAGTTGAAGCGCAGCGCTCGTGGCTGCGTGGCGAACCTCAAGATCTTTCGCTTTTGAGTCGGATGGTAAAGGTCGTCGTCCGGCCAACGCCACTCCCGGCTCTTTCGCCTTGAGGGCGCCCTGCATGGATGCTGATGGTTGCAGAAGCACATCTTCAGCCGGCGCCAGAAGCTCTGAGCTTCGGGGGCACCGGAGCCAGTCCAGGCGCGTCGCGCTAGGAAGAGAGTAGGATGCAGGAGTTGGGCTCGACCTTGAAGCGCATTCCTTCGGCCGCTACCAGCACCGGGCCTCGATTCATCTGGTTCCCCGCGAACTCATGGGCTTGCTCTGCAATCTTGTCGAGGGCTTTGTCGCTGCGGTCGGGGTCGTGGTGAAACAGCAGTAGGGTCTCTGGGTCGGCTACACGGCCCAACTCCAGCACCTCGGGCACAGTTCCATGACCCCAGCCACGCTTGGCTGGCATGTCTTCAGGCAGGTACTGAGCGTCGACAATGAGAAGGTCCGTGCGGTGGGCAAATTCAGCCAGGCGTTCAGGTGTAGATACGGGCTTTCCTGGGGGGCTGATCTCGTTGTCTGTCAGCAAGGTCAGGCTGGCGCCGTCGCCGTCATCGATGCGAAAGCCCTGGGCCCCGCCAGGGTGATTGAGGGGGATTCGGGTGATCCGGGCGGAGCCGATGCTCCATGGAGCTGATGAAACCTGCGCGAAACGGATTGTACTTGGCAGATCCGCAACTCCGGCGGGAGTGCGAATGCCGTCGAAGATGTGGGCAAGACTCTGGTCGCCCCTTATCTCTTGGTGCTCCAACGGGTACATCACGATCTCGAAGCCCGGCTGGTAGATAGGGAGGAAGAATGGCAGGCCAATGATGTGGTCGTAGTGCTGGTGGCTCAGCAAGAAGTGGATGGGGCTCGCCGCGCCCTCGTTGAGGATGTCCTTGCCTAACTGGCGGATTCCGGTTCCTGCATCCAGTACAATGCGGGTCCCGTCGGCGAGTTTTACTGCGACGCTGACCGTGTTGCCACCGTAGCGAACGGTCTCAGGACCGGGGCTCGGTACAGAGCCGCGCACACCATAGATGGTGACTTCCATGCCAGCGGCTCCAATCTCCTTGAGGTTAACAGAATGTCGCTCGGTGCGTTGTCTCAGGCCGGTGGTGTTGTGGTCTCAAGCTTGTCGACGGCATGCACCGGCGCGTCGTTTCCTGCCATCAGGTCTTTGATGGCCCTGTAGACCAGGCGTTGTCGGGCCAGGGTATTCTTACCCTCGAACTGGCTTGCTTGCACTGCGATAGTGAAGTGCCCTCCACCTCCCTGCACATCAATGGTTGCGCCGGGCAGCGCCGCCTCAATGCGGTCGTGAATTTGATCAACGGTGGAAACGGTACTCAGGCGACTTGGGTGGCTCATGATTTCTCCAGTTGGCACATTGCAGCAGAAAGCGACCGGTCCGTCTATTGCACCCGACCATTGGGAGCCTCGCCGGGTGGCTCAATGGGGCTTGCTCTGGGAGCGGCTCGTCAGCCGGGCCCGGGTCATTCGTATGACCCTATGGACTCCGCCTAGCCCGTAGTCCCATGCCAGGACCTCGCCCTGCCCGGAGGTGAGCGCTGCGGTGGGTAACTTGCGCACCTCATAGTCCTGCTTGAGGGTGCCGTGACGATCGTGAACAACCGGGTAGTTGGTCGTTGAGTTGCGTAGATAGCGTTCGAGGACGGTCCTTTCTTCGCTTGAGATTGCCAGTACCTGAACCTTGCCTTTGGCCTCTTTGTGCAGATCGTCGAGGAGGGGCGCTATCTGGCGGCATGGTCCACACCAGGTTGCCCAGAAGTAGAGCAGCTGTAGGTGCGCCGATTGATCCTTGAACTGGCTTTTCGCTGGGCGCAGGCCAGGCAGAGAGAATGGGAAAGCCCGGGTGCCGGGGAAGGCTTTTCTTTTCCAGTTATTGAGATCGGTAGGGCGGCTCATCATTTCCAGACTCACCGGCCAAGAACGGCCATTGCGGTGGATCTGTAGGATGAGCTCCTCGCCGATCTCAAGGGCGCGAGCCTGCTCCAGGTAGTCCTGAAAGCGCTTGACTGGCTGCCCTCTGGCAGCAGTTATTACATCGCCTCTGCGCAGTCCAGCTCGATGGGCGGGGGACCCGCGCGCAGCTCGTTGAATCTGCGCTCGGGCTTCTTCTGGAGCTCCTGGGATGGCTTCGCTCATGTTTGCCACGCTCAGTCCCAGCCAACGCTTCATTCCGCGCTTTGTGGGGCGGTCTTGAGTTCTTGGACTTGGCAGCTTTAGTACCTGAACGTTGCTGGTGGGAACTTCCTGCTTGCTGTTGTTGGGCGGCTCTGCTGCTTTGGGCTGGGGCATCTGCTCTGATTCTATTGGGGAGTCCCCTTGAGCATCGCCAGAGGATTCCTGTGCACTCTGCTGCTGTTGTGCTTGTGACGGTTCTCGCTGGCAGGCGACCAGGGTGGCGCAAAAGAGCCACAGGCAAAACAAGATCCGATGACCGGGTGGACAGCAGGGGATGGGCAAGGTCAAGCTCGAGTGAGGGGGCAAGGTCAACCTGAAGCTTAACCGTGCACCTTGAGCAAGACATCCCAGAGGAACTTTGCGTGGGTTTTGGAGTTAAGGATTGGGTGGAGTTGTCTCATGGGTGTATGCAGCAGCATGTCTATCCTTTGTTGCAGTTGAGCAGATGGAGATAGCTTGCTGGCCAAAGCCTGGAGCGTCTCTCGGTAGTTGCTGAGCTGCTCATGGTGGCCTTCTCGAAGCCACTCTTCCAACTCCCACAGCCTCCCCCAGAGCTGTGTTTGGTCTGCTTGCGGCTGCGCCTCCGGTGGTCTGAGTCGGCCCAGCAGCTGCAGCCCTCGTGCTGCTTTGCTGCGGCCCATGGGGCGGACTGCGAGCTGCTCGCAGAGCTGGGCTGCTGCTGTCAACAGCTCAGCGGGCGCCCCCTCGCGCAATTCCAGCTCCAGTTCTGAGATGGGATGGCTGTTGCCCGCCGTGATGACCATGCCCTGGTCGATCGCTAATTCTGCGCGCCCTCCTCCGGGCAGCTTTAGGTCTATGAAGCTGCGCTCGACACGAGTAGTCCAAAGGGCTCCAGGCCAATGGTCGAGGGGGACTTCAGCCAGGTGAAGGGACCTTGAGAGCTCTGCCGGAAGGGGGTCTCCGGCCTCGGGTAGTGCCGTCAGTGCTGTGTTGATTTCGACTCGACCAGGGACTCCTTGGTGGTCTTCTGCTGGCCCCTTGACCGTTGCGATGATGGTTTCTTGGAACCCTGCTTCCTGTTCGTAGCGCGCTCGTAGTGCCCAGTTCTGTGCCCGAAGCAGGCCCTTGGGGTCGTCATGGTAGTGCGCTTCCATGAAGACACTGCGCGGCTCACCAAGGAACTCGAAGAGCTGCTCAGCGAGGCTGAGCACCTGGTCAGCTCTCAGCTCCTCTTCGGATAGCGCGCTGGCTTTTATCTCCAATTCCACAGCAGTCCATGCTGCCACAGTCCGTTGACCGATAAACAGCGGGCCCAGAGGTCTTTGTTTGCGATCTTGGCGCTGAACGGGAGCTTCTTAACCTGAGAACGGAGCGAAGAGGGGTATTCAACGCTAAGTGGAGACCTCAACTCTTGATCCAAATAAATACTGAATATATGTTCATAATTGTGGTGCGATTGAAGCCCAGAATTGTCTGCGTATACGTGCCGAGCTTTGCTCTCTCGGTTGCCATACGTTCTCTGCGGAAGCTGCCTGAAGGTGGCCTGGCTGTTCTTTCCAGTACTGATTCCTATGCACTGGTTACGGCGTGCTCCAGGGCTGCTCATCTCGATGGCGTCAGGATTGGGATGGGCTGTGACGCAGCTCTGGCTGTTGCTCCCGAGTTGACCATCGTCGATGAGGACAGCCTCGGGCTTGCGGCGGCGCAGGGTGATCTTGAGCGCGCAGCTCGTGAACTATGCCCCTCTTTGTGCAGTGGGCAAGAAGGTGTGTTCTATCTTGATTTTCGTGCCATTGAGCGTCGTTATTCGGTCGAAGGGGAGAGTGCCTTTCTAGGTGCTCTTAAGCTACGTCTTTCGAAGCTGAAATTGCCCTTGCTTCTGGGCATCGCTGACACTCGCTTTGCCGCTCGTGTTGCTGCCATCCATTGGCATCAACATGGTCTGGGCGAACTGTTGGATGGGCAGGCTTGTGGGCATCGGGTTCGGCCTGGCAGAAGTCGTGAGTTCCTGGCTCCACTATCCATCTCCATGTTGCCCGCTTCCTCCGCTGAGTCGGAGTTCTTTATGCGTCTCGGGATCATGCGTCTGGGGCAGTTGGCAGAACTTCATAGTGGCGCCCTGCGCCGTCGCATGGGCAGCCGCGGTCTCCACCTTCAGAGCCTGGCTCGAGGATCTGAGCAGGAACCCTGGGTGAGCCAGTCTGAGCCGCTTCGCTTTGTTGTTTTTCGCGACACTGAGCACCCCATTGGAGTGGCCCGTGAGCTGCAGACCTTATTATCCCTGGCCATTGATGAGTTGTTGGCTTCGCTGAGCGCTGAGGGCCTTGCCGCGGCACGCATTTGTTGGCTCTTACTGCTAGAGGGCGGCGCTCGAGAAGGTGTGGTGAATGCGCCCCAACGTTCCACCAGTGGGTCGCTGTGGAGGCGTTTGTTGAGTCGAGCTGTGCTGAGTTCGGAGTTGTCCGGTCCTGTTGTTGGCATCCGCCTTGAAGCATCTGAAGTCGGTCCTCAGGTGCATGTTCAAGGCCAACTTTCAGGTCCTCAGTCCGCTGCAATGGATGCTGTTGCCGATACCCTGGAGAACTTGCGCGGCACCCTTGACCTCGCCAGCTTTGGTCGCGCTCGGGTTTGTCGCCATACACGCCCTGAGTCGCGCCAGGAGATTGTGCCCTTTGACTCTGATATGAGCCGGTTTCAGCTTGGCCATGGGGCCCGCGATCGGGCTTCAGTTTGTAACAACATGAATGTGAAGTCTTCAGTCGGTCCTGAACTGCTGAGATGGGCCTTTCGGGTCGCTTGTCCGCACGAGCCTGTTGAGGTCGAGTTGAGCCGGGGACGCCCGACTCTTCTGCGTTGGCGTGATTGTGACCTGCCCATTGAGTGCAGCCTGGGGCCCTGGGACATCTCTTCAGCCTGGTGGAAACGTGACGCTCTTTGCCGTCGTTACTTCCAGTTGCGTTCGCCGGGGCTTATGGCCCAGGTCTATCAGAGCCTTCCTTCTAGAGGCTGGTTCCTCTCTGGCTGGTGGGACTGAAGGCAGCGCAATGGGGTCGCCCAAATATGCCGAGCTGCATTGCTATTCGCCGTTTTCGTTTCATCGCGGCGCAAGTTCCGTGGCCCAGCTTTATGACCGAGCTAGTGAGCTTGGGCTCACGGCGCTGGCCATTACCGACCGTGATGGCTTGTATGCAGCCGTCCGACAATGGAAGCACCGTATCTCAGATGTGCCTCCTTTAGCTCGGCCGATCTATGGAGCTGAACTCTGCCTTGCAGACTCTTCTCGTCTGGTTGCCTTGGTTCGTGATGGTAGGGGCTGGCGGAACCTGTGCTCTCTGATCAGTAAGGGCAGAGGTGGCTGTGAGAAGGGCATGTCACTGCTCACAATTCAGCAGTTGGCCGAGTGTCGGGAGGGCCTGACCTTCCTTTCCGGAGGTCGGTCAGGGCCTATTGACCGCATCCTGCTGGGTTTGGACTCCAGCTTGCACATGGCTTCCTGGCGGCCGCGTGGGCCATGGGGAAGAGACTTGGGTCGGAGAGATGCTTCAGTCACTGAGTCAGCTGCTGAAGATGCTCACGTGAGCCTTGTAAAGGCCTGTGATGAGGCTCGTTTGAGTGCGCTTCTTCGGTCGCGTCGTGACGAAGGTTTGAAAGCTCGATGTCAACGTGCCTTGTGCCAAGCAGGAGAGCTTAGAGAGGCTCTCGGAGATCGTTTTTTTATTGAGGTTCAGGATCACTGCCTGCCCGAGGATCAGTGGCTGCGAGAACGACATGCTGATATCAGCAGGCAACTCGATGTGCCTCGGGTAGCCACAAACATGGTCCACTATGCAAGGCTCGAAGACCGCTGCCTGCAGGACGTCTTGACCTGCATCCGTACCGGCAGGACTTTGCGTGATGCGGGTACTGGACTGTTACCAAATGGCCACTTTTGCCTAAAGAGCGCGGCACAGATGGCGCTTCGCTTTGCAGACGATCCTGCTGCCTTGTCACTGAGTGTTGAGCTGGCTGCTGAGTGCGGCTTTGATCTCGCAGATCTTCCCTACAGTTTTCCTGATTATCCGGTCCCCGATGGGCACAGTTTGCAGAGCTATCTTGAGGAGGTCAGCTATCAGGGAGCTGCTGATAGGTATGGTCGGCGGCTCGAGCAAGACTCACGAATCAGAGGTCAGCTTCGTCATGAGCTGGCGGTGATCAGGCGCATGGGCCTGGCCGGATATTTTCTGGTGGTCTGGGACCTGGTGCAGGAATGTCGACGTCGCAGCATCCTCTGTCAGGGGCGTGGTTCCGCTGCTAATTCGTGCGTCTGTTACTGCCTGGGCATCACGGCGGTAGACCCAATCCACCTGGATCTGCTCTTTGAGCGTTTTCTTTCGGAGTCAAGGGGAGGCTTTCCAGACATTGATGTCGATATCAGTAACTCACGGCGAGAGGAGATTCTGCAGTTTGTTTACGATCGCTACGGTCGGGATCACGCTGCCATGGTCAGTAATGTGGTCACCTATCAGCCACGCTCGGCGCTGCGTGATGTTGGCAAGGTGTTTGGTCTGGGCGCTGAGCAGCTCACCAGCATGGCTGGTGAGCTGCATCACCACGACGATAGTTCTGAGCTCAGGGAGACTTATCGGTCACTCTGTGAGCTTGGTGGTGACAGCGGTCCAGTGACAATGGCTCAGGTTCTCGAATACAGCGATAAGTTGTGCGGTCTGCCCCGTCACATGGGGATTCACAGTGGCGGCTTTGTTGTCAGCGGCCTACCGCTCCTTGAAGTCTGTCCCATAGAGAATGCTGCGATGGTGGACCGCACCGTGTTGCAATGGGACAAGGATGATGTTGCTCACGCTGGCTTGGTTAAGATTGACCTGCTGGGGCTGGGCATGCTGTCCGCAATTGAGGAGGCATCGACCTTGCTTGCCGGGCGGGGCATTGAGTTCGACATGGCTAAGTTGAGCTATGACGATGCTCGGGTCTACGACCTCATCTGCGCGGCCGATACCGTCGGTCTGTTTCAGATCGAGAGTCGTGCTCAGATGAACACACTTCCTCGCCTGCGCCCTCGTTGTTTTCACGATCTTGTTGTCGAAGTGGCGCTCATTCGCCCGGGCCCGATTCAGGGTGGCATGGTGCACCCTTATCTTCGCCGTCGCCAGGGCCGTGAGCCCGTGAGTTACGACCATCCATCTCTGGAACCCATTCTCTCCCGCACTTTGGGGATCCCCCTGTTCCAGGAACAGGCTATGAAAATGGCTGTGGCTACTGCTGGTTTCAGTCCGGCCCAGGCAGATCGTCTCCGCAAGGTCATGGGGTTTAAGCGTGAGAGCGAAGAACTGCAGCGTTTGTTTGAAGAGATGAAGGGAGGAATGCGGCGCAAAGGCATAGGTGCAGATGTCGCTAGCAAGATCTGCGAGCTGTTACGGGGCTTTGCCGATTACGGATTCCCGGAGAGTCATGCTGCATCCTTCGCCTTGCTTGTCTATGCCTCAGCTTGGCTGAAGTGCTATCAGGCTCCGGCCTTCTTTGCTGCTTTGCTCAACTGTCAGCCGATGGGTTTCTACAGCCCTGCGACCCTGGTGGCTGATGCTCGGCGGCATGGTGTTGAGATTCGTCCCGTGAGCATTGCTCACTCAGGGTGGCGCTGGCGCCTTGAGGGGGCCTTGGGGATTCGGGCTGGCTTCCTCCAATTACGAGGTTTCTCGGAGAAGGCTGCTGAGTCTATTGTTGCCGAACGTGATCGGGCGGAATTTGGTTCGGTGGGTGAGTTTTGTGATCGCGTACAACTCCATCGAGACAAGCTTGAGCTGCTAGCCGATTCGGGAGCCTTTGACGAGCTTTCCTGCGATCGCAGGCAGGCCTTGTGGCAGGTTGCTGCCTGGCGCCGAAGACGCCCTTTGGAAGGGCCTGTTCGTCAGGAAGCACTGCCGGGCTTTATGCCCCTGACCCCTATGCAGCAGAATCTGCTTGATCATCAAAAAACCGGGTTCTCAGCGCGTCAGCACCCCCTTTCGCTGTTGCGTCAAAAGTTGCGTGATCTGGGTGTTTCCGACAGCGGAAAGCTGAGAAAGCTAGAAGATGGAGATGAGGTCTTCGCCGCTGGCCTGGTGATTGCTAGGCAGCGCCCCAGCACCGCTCGAGGGACCTTCTTTGTGACTCTTGAGGATGAACTCGGCTTCATCAATGTGGTCGTGCCGGCGCGGTTGTTTGATGATCATCAGCGCTTGCTTAGGCAGGTTCTTTTTCTGGGCTGTCGAGGGCGAGTCCAGCGTCGCGATGGGGTCTGTAACGTGCTTGCCGTGGAGTTTGAAGATCTTGATAAGCGGGCTCTCCTGTCCGAGCTTTGGGGCGGAATGGAGGGGCAGCGTGTTTCGCTTTCTTGCAGGGATTTTCGTTGATGGTTGCCAGCGCTGCCGAGTTGCGTGAATTGTTGGAGCGTCGTTTTCCAGGTAGTGGCCTGGCCTTGATGCCTGAGCACGAGCGGATCAAGAGCGGTGTTGATGCTCTTGACGAGTTGCTTTCCGGAGGCCTTCGCCTGGGAACCTTGACGCTTCTTAGCGGAGGCCTCTCTTGCGGTAAGACGAGTCTCGCTCAGGCCTTTGCGGCTCATATGAGTCGGCAGCAGGGCATGGTGGCATGGCTCCATGGAGGCTCGTTTTCTGCCCCCTCTGTGGCCGCGGCCGGTGTTGATCTGGACTGCCTGTTGCAGGTTCGTGTGCGGGGCGACCGTCAGTGGCGGGAATGTCTGGATGTCCTGCTCCGGGATGCTGCTTTTACGCTGGTGATTGCCGACTTCTTGCCTCTGCAGCGCAGGTCGCCCAATTGGCAGCGGGTCCGACGTTTGCTGGTGGCTAGGCCCTGCGCTCTGTTGTTGTTGGCTGCTCCTCCTGCTTTTGCTGACCCGTTACGTGATGTTGCCTCTGTTCATTTGCATGTGTCCCGTTGCTGGAGTGATGTGCCAGGAGCTGAACACATAGAGGTGTTGCTGGAGCGCTCTCGCTGTTCTTCAGCTGGCGCCCGCCTTCAGTTGCCATACGGTGTTCAGGATTTCAGCTTCTTGTTGGCTCCTGAACTGCCTGGTCTGGGACAGGACTGGAACGAGGAGTTCTGATGGTCGCTTATTGCTTGGGTCCAACGAGTGTCCTTACACGAATCGGGCCTCATAGCTGCGTCTACTGAATGACTCCCTGGATCACAAAGGTCGCGATTTTGTCGTTGTAGATGAACTGAAAGTTGCCTGAATACTGTCCGCTCAGATTACTGCTCAAGTTGGCCCGAATCGGCATCATCTCATCACCCGGCTCTACCGTGATCTCTTCGGGGCAACCGGGAACCAGAAACCCACCGTTTTCGAAGTTGCAACTCAGCCGCAGGGTGATGTCAGCTTCGGTAGGATTGCTCCCATTAATGGTGGCCGTGACCATCTCTCCTTGTTGTACTACGCCCAGGTCAATGGTTGCCGAGGTGTCATCATCCAGGGGCGGGTCCCAGATCATGTCAGTGGGATCGGGTGGGGCACCACCACAGGCGGTCAGAAGCAGGCTGAAGAGGAGTGAGATGCGGACCATGGGGCTCTCCTGGGGGGCGGCGTGATGGATACCAGCGCAGCTCAGGTCTGATCGTCAGCTGCCAGGGCGGCGCCTATGCGTTCTTGAATGAGCGTTTGATAGTTCTCCAGGTACTCCAGCAGCTCTTCCAGACTGGCTGCGTCTGCACGCTTCACCAGGGCCATTCGGCCGCGCTTGAGGGCCTGCTCAGTATCGAAAATCTCGCGCTTTTTGAGCTGCAGCTTGTTG
>DJIF01000102.1:5074-8051 GCA_002433485.1 Deltaproteobacteria bacterium UBA6601 | reverse complement strand
ATACTCACCAGTCTCTTAGGCGGATATTCCGGGCTAGACTCGTTTGATGGTAGGTCCTCGTACTCTCGCCGCCCTGGGCGGCGGCGGCTTCTCGATGGAGCCTGAAAACCTCGCGCTCGACCGGTGGCTTCTGTCGCTCACGGGCAAGGAGCGCCCTCGCGTTCTGTTCGTGCCGACTGCGAGCGGCGACTCCGACAACTACGTCCAGCGCTTCTTTACCGCTTACACGAGCCTCGAATGCCAGCCATCCTGGCTCCCTCTATTCCGTCGCACGGGTGAGGGGGTCCAAGCCGCGATCGAGGCGGCGGACCTCGTCTTTGTTGGTGGTGGGAACACCGCGAACATGCTTGCCATCTGGCGGATCCACGGAGTCGACATCGCCCTCCGGCAGGCCTGGGAATCTGGCACCGTGATGGCCGGTGTCAGCGCCGGGGCGATCTGCTGGTTCGAGCAGGGGAGCACTGACTCCTTCGGTCCTGGGCTCGCGGCGATGGACTGCCTCGGCTGGCTTCCCGGCTCGTTGTGCCCGCACTACGACGGCGAGGCGGCGCGCCGTCCCAGGCTCCATCAGATGGTGGTCGCCGGTGACCTGAGGCCGGGTCTCGCCGCCGACGACGGGTGTGCCCTGCTGTACCGCGGGACTCAGCTCGCCGAGGTGGTTTGCTCCCGGGACCAGGCGGCGGCGTATGAGGTGACCCTCCTCGGGGATCAAGCGAGTGAGCGGAAGCTCGAGGCCCGGCGGCTCGGCTGAGCGAGGGGCCTCCTGCATTGGGGTAAAGCGGAACAGTGGCGTTGGTGCATCTATCAGCCTGGCGCTCCGCTCTACTGTCCGCACGTCCCTGGTGCATAGTCCCCAGATCAGAGGTTGTTTACCTGAATATCACTTGAACGAACCCCCGCCTGAGTTGGGTGGCGGACCTCTCACCAGAGCTTGCCGAACTTGCGGACATGTTTAGGCAACTAAATTGCTATAGAGCCTTTAATGCATTATTTCTCGGGAATCTGATCCCCGTTTCTATTGACCATGCGAGGTTCCAATGAAGCCTATAAAAGACCAATTCTGGTTGCTGCTATGCATCGTTTTCTTCACGGCCTGTGGCACAGGAGAAGGGCCTGCTCAGGACGCCGTAACTGATGACCAGACCCTTGGGCTTATCACTACGCTGGGTCTGCACTTCACACCTGAGGGTGGGGGTGACGCTCTTTCGTTCTTCTGGAGAGACTCACAAGGTGAAAGCGCCCCTTTAGTTGACCAAATCCCGCTCCCTGATGGTTCGAATCATGGTCACCACGATACGCAGAATTACATCTTGGAGATTGAAGCTTGGAATGACCTGGAAGAGCCTCCTCGGGACGTGACCCTGGACATCCAGGAAGCTTCCGAAGAGTTTCAATTCTTCTTCACGGGTTCAGGTGTAGAGGGGCCTGCAACTGGTGACAACTCAGGAGCGGTCATCTCGCACGCCTATGCCGACACCGATGCTGGTGGACTCCCGTTGGGGCTCAGCAATACCGTTTCCACTCTTGATTGGGGGTCTGGAGAGCTGACAGTCACGCTCCGGCATCTTCTCGATGGAGATGGACACTCCGTCAAGGAGGACGGACTGGTTGGTGATGTTGCGGCCGGTTCTTTTGCTTCCATCGCCGGCGAGAACAAACTGCAGGTTACCTTTGATCTTGAGGTGCAGTGATGGATGAAGGGCATAGTGCCGAACTTCGGTCGAACTGCATGAAAAGGGTCCCCACAGCGCTGGTCACGGGGTTCTTTGGTGCGGCCTCAGATGTCCGCTCGCGATAGAGCTCACTCAGCAGGGGGCGCTCGAACGAGAGCCCTTGCGGACGCGGATGAGCTCCACCTCAAAGAGTAATGTTGCCCCACCGGGGATCGTCGGCGGGGCACCGCGCCGACCGTAACCCAGCCGAGGGGGGACGACGAGTTTGCGCTTGCCGCCAACTTTCATGCCTGCAACACCCTGGTCCCAGCCTGCGATAACCTGGCCGGCGCCGAGCATGAACTCGAATGGCTGCACGCGGCTGCGGGAGCTGTCGAAGACGGTGCCGTCGGTCAGCGTGCCGATGTAGTGAACAACAACCCTCTTGCCAGGAACCGCTTCCTCACCGTCCCCCACATGGAGGTCCTCAGCCTGGAGTTCACCACTCCCATGGACGACGGACTTCAAGAATGTTCGCAAGCCCATTGAGAAAGTCTACACCCACTGACCCTTACAAAGATCGGGGCGTGGGCCTTCTACGCTGCAAAAGGAACTCTGGTCGAAGAGTGGGAGTACGTTCAGGGCAAGAAGGGCAAGCTTGTTCAAGCTAAGGCCAAGGTCACAGCGTGCGTTCAGGATGGAAGAAATCCAGCGTCTACGTACCTGACGCAAGGCGGCTCAGTTCGCCCTGGCGGATCCGCACCAGTCCTCCCTGAACCTGCCGAGAAGGCTGCGGGGTAGACTCCTCGCCGGAGGAGCCCCCACATGTCTCTGACTCGTCTGCCACTGCTTGCCCTACTTGGCCTGCCCGCTCTGTGGAGCTGCCAGCAGGTGAATACCCTCTACGACTTCGATGACGACGGCAGTCTCGATGCCGATGACTGCCAGCCCAGCAATCCCAATGTGTATCCCGGCGCGCCCGACGGCTACGGCGACGGCATCGACCAGAATTGCGACGGCGTCGATGGCAATGCCGTCGACCAGGACGGCGACAACTTCACCAACGCCTTGGACTGTGACGACAACGAACCCACCATCTACCCCGGCGCGAATGACCCGCTAGGGGATGGCATCGACCAGAACTGTGACGGCGTGGATGGGGTCGCGGTCGACCTGGACGGCGACGGCTACAGCAACGCTGTGGACTGCAACGACGAGGACCAGAGCATCCACCCCGGCGCGCTGGACACGCTGGGCGACGGCATCGATCAGAACTGTGACGACCAGGACGGCGTAGCTCCTCCTGGCGATGACGACGACTCAGC
>DJIF01000102.1:0-4685 GCA_002433485.1 Deltaproteobacteria bacterium UBA6601 | reverse complement strand
CAGGACGGCGACATCGACTGCGCCGACCCCGACTGTGCAGCTGCTGCGCTGTGTCTTGAGGACTGCTCGGATGGATTAGACAACGATCTGGACACAGCGACTGACTGCGCCGACCCCGACTGCACCGCAGCCGCTATCTGTCAGGAAGACTGCGGCGACGGCCTGGACAACGACCTGGACGGCGACACCGACTGCGAAGACAGCAGCTGTGAGAGCGCGCCGATCTGTGTCGGTGGGTGGCTCGGTACCGACGGCAGCATCTTGCTGTCGGGGCTTGATACCAGCGGCGCTAATACAGGTGACGTATTGAATTTCGATGGAACCGGGACCTCATGGGCTAGTTCGGGGGCTTCAGCCGGGTTGAATTGCCAGGAAGGGCAGATTATGCGCTGGGATTCGAACCTTTTGGAATGGGTTTGTAGCGAAGACCAGCTTGGTTTTAGCAAGCTGGATGTCTATCAGGTCACGGGGTCGTCAAGCAGTATCCCCAACATTGTTTACTGTAACGACGCTAATGACATCTTGCTTACCGGTTCATGTCATCTCCATGGGGCCTCGACGGTAGCGGTGATTCACCCTGGTGGCCCGACCTATGAAAACGCTATTCCCACCGGGGCCATCGGTTGGTCGGCGACCGAGCGTTCTGGTTGGTCATGCTCCAGCAACGGCGTTCCTGCCCATGCATTTTGCATAAATGTCCGTTAGAGAGCTTCCCTCCGAAAAGGCTCCCTGGCGCCTACTCGCCAGGTCTGTAACAACTTTGCTAAGCGCCTATCTCAACGGAGTTCACATAGCTCCTCTCATCGGGCCTATGCGCTAGAATACGGTCGAGGCGCTCACAGCGCGGTGTGGAGCAGACTGTTGCTATTTCGAATGGTTTATCGCTGGTTTCTGGGCGTGGTCTTGCTGGGCGTGGTCGGCTGCTCCCCAGCCACAAATATAGTTCTGGATTTTGATAATGACGGCTCCGCGGATAGCGAGGACTGCGCTCCTGGCGATCCGGAGATTCATCCTTCGGCCAATGACCCCTACGGCGACCGCATCGACCAGAACTGTGATGGGGTCGACGGCAACGCGGTTGATCAGGATAACGATGGCTACAGCAATGCGGTCGACTGTAACGATCAGGATGACTCTATACACCCCGACGCTACCGATGAGTTTGGCGACGGCATCGACCAGAACTGCGACGACGTCGACGGCATGGCAGTCGACCAGGACGGTGACGGCTACAGCACGGCGGTGGACTGTGATGACGGCTCTCCCGACGTCTACCCCAGCGCCCTCGAGGACTGTAGCAACGGCATTGACGACGATTGCGACAATGATGTCGATGGTGATGATTCCGACTGCGAGGTGGGCGACGATGACGACTCGGCCGACGACGATGACGACTCGGATGTTGAGTTGCCGGGCGATGCCGATGGTGACGGCTATGTAGAAAATGACGACTGTAATGACAGCGACGCTGCGGTGAATCCCGGCGCCACGGAAGTGTGCGACCTCATCGACAACGACTGCGACACTCTGGTCGACGAAGACGACGCCCAGGGCGCTCCCACCTGGTACATGGATAATGACGGCGACGGCTACGGTCTCGAGAGCGAAGCGAGTGTCGCCTGCAACCAGCCGCACGGCTATGCCGACTACTCTGGCGACTGCGACGACTCGGATCCGACCTGGCATCCCGGCGCACAGGAGCCGGACTGTACCGACCCCAACGACTACAACTGCGACGGCTCGGTTGGCTATCTCGATTCGGACAACGACGGCTTCGCTGCCTGCGCAGACTGTGATGACTCTAATGTGTTCATCAACCCCATCGCCGTCGAGGTCTGTAACTCGATCGACGACGACTGTGATGGTCAGATCGACGAGCCCGGCGCTGTCGGCGAAAGTGCCTGGTACCTCGATGCCGATGGCGACAGTTGGGGCCGAGCAAACTGGAGCTCCACTTCGTGCGTAGCCCCCGCGGGCTTTGTGGCTAATCAGGATGACTGCGACGATCTGGATTTCTCCACCAACCCCGGCGCCGCCGAGGTCTGCGACAACGGCATCGATGACAACTGCAATGGCCTCGTTGACGATGGATGCACGCCAGCTTTGGGTATCGATGCCGATGGGGACGGCTTTTGTACTGGAGCCGGTATCTGTTCGGACACCTCGGCTCTGCCCGGCGATTGCGATGACGCCAATGAGTTTGTTTACCCTGGCGCGCCCTGGCGTTGTGATGGCCAATACAACGACTGCGATCTTCCTGGAATGGACTGGCGTGAAAACGACGATGACCAGGATGGCTTTATCCCGTGCACACCCCTCTTGAGTCCGCACCCCGTTCACGTTCTGGGAGGCAACGACTGCGATGACGGCCCGCTCTCGGCCCAACCAGGAAGCACAGTCGACGGTGCGAACATCTATCCCGGTGCGGTCGAGACCTGTGACAGCGTCGATGCAGATTGTGACGGATCGTTGGTGGATGAGTTCACCGACGCCGATGGTGATGATCTCCCTGACTGCATCGACCTTTGCCCCACCGGCGACACGGGTTGGACTTCAAACCCGTTGACCGACAATGACAGTGATGGTTGCCGGGACGAAGGTGAGGACACTGACGACGACAACGACGGCGTCCTTGATGCTAACGACATGGCCCCCTACGACCCGCAGGTCTGCGGTGACCTCGATTCAGACACGTGCGATGACTGCAGCACGGGTTTTTTCGACCCCGCCAGTGATGGTACTGACACCGACGCAGACGGCGAGTGTGATGCTGGAGATGACGACGACGACAACGATGGCCTGCAGGATGTGGTCGAGATCGTTAACGGCACCGATCCCACAGACCCCGACACCGACGATGACGGCAACTTAGATGGGGTGGACAACTGCCCTCTCACCGCCAATTCAAACCAAAACGATCTGGATAACAACGGCCAGGGTGATGCGTGCGATGACGACGACGACGGCGATGGGCTGCTGGATGTGGTCGAGGACGTCAACGGCAATGGGTTGGTCGATGGGGGCGAGACCAATCCGCTGAATCCGGACACCGACGGTGACGGCATCTTAGATGGGGTGGACAACTGCCCTCTCATCGCCAATTCAAACCAGATTGACAGTAACAGCGACGGAGTGGGCGACGCGTGCGACTAAACATCCTGCTCTTGGGCGGATGTATAGGTCATGCCGGCTGGATGGAAGTCCTACCGTGATGAGCAAGCCAAAGGGATCGAACTACCCTGGCGACTGCACCGATAAGAGCAACTCCATCACCGCCACGCGCTGAGCGCGGCCACGGTTCCGGCGGAACCTTACCAGTCTCCGCTCAGGGGCGACTGGTAACCTTTCCTTCGCAGCGGTAGAGGAGTTCATGAATCAAAGTCTTCAGTTGCCCTTGCTGGCCCTGGCCTTCATCCTCCCCCCGAAGGCTCTGGCTTCGGCCGCCGACGCCTCCCCTTCACCGGCTCGGGCTGCCGACAATTCACCGGCTCGGGCTGCTGACAACCTGAGGGAGACGGCCTGGGCGGCTTACCGTGCAGCAGACAGTGGAGCATCCGACGCTGTTTCCGGCTTGCTCCAGGATCTTCGTGACCTGGCACCCAGCCGATCAAGCGATGAGCCCTCTGCAAGGACATATTCACGGCGGCTCTCGGACCGAAAACTCACGTCGCTTCATGTCCTCGATGCTCTTGCTCGTCTCGATGCCCAGGTGCCACCCGAGGTCCTGTTCGCCCATGTCGACGACCACCCCGAGGTTGCGATCGTCCTCATGCTGCGAGGCGAGAAACTGGACATCGAGGCTATAACGGCTCTGTTTGACCGCTGGAGTGCGTCCTCCAGGCTCAACGCCCGCAGCGTCGCTGTCGGGCAGACACTGGCGTCGCAAAAGGCACCAGGGATCGCCCGTCGCCTCCTCGCCATGCGTGTTCCCGAGCTGTCTGTCCACGTGTTCGATCCAGACGAAAGATCACGTTTGCCGACCGGGATCGGGTCGGCGGACGGGCACTTTGAGACCCCCGAGGGATGGCCCCCCTACCCGAGTTGGTCTTTCGTCCCCCAATCCTTTCTCGAGGGCTCGGTGGGAGAGAAGTGGGCAAAGCGGCATTCCTTCACGCAACTGACCGACGGCCCAATTCCAATCCTCTGGTACCGGAAGCAGATAGAGCAGACTCGTGTCGGCACTGGATCGGAGTGGGACATCAGCCGAGCTGTGGCTGCAGACGCCTGGTTATCTGTCCTGACAGGGAACTCGGAGTACGAGTGGCCTTCCCCCCGCCTGTACGAGTTCAGACACCCACTTGCGGAGGTCAGCTTGAGGGTGGCATGGACGGGGGCGGAAGCGTATTCAGACAAGGTCGAAGCCGCACGGAGCGAGATCCTTGAGAAGTGGTGGCTCATGGGCCGGAAGCTGGTTGATGCCGGCCTGCTTACCCTTGAGGAGGTGCGCGACATGACGCCGGACATCCCATTTTCCGTGACCGACCGTCGCAAGAAGACAGACGGGCCCATCCCTGAGCACCCCATGGGCGTCTTTCTCGGTCACCACCCCATCCACCCCATCAGTGTTCAGCCTCGCAAGCCAGACGGCTCTCTTCCAGTGTCAGGCGAGCCCCGCCCTTAGCGGCTTGAGGTGGCCACTTCTCTCTTGCAGCTCGCTGCCCGCTCCCCTGGCGCATACTCACCAG
>DJIF01000114.1 GCA_002433485.1 Deltaproteobacteria bacterium UBA6601 | reverse complement strand
TCGGCCGCAGAGTCATCGTCATCGCCGCCAGAGTCATCGTCATCGCCGCCAGCACAACTACCCAGCACCACGCAATCACCATCTTCACAGTCGATCAGGCCATCGCAGTCGTTATCAACCTCATCGTCACAGGTCTCGATGACCCCAGGATGAATGCTCGGATCATCAGGCGCACAATCAGCTGAATCAGCAGTACCATCACCATCAAAGTCGTTGCTGCTGGAACCTCCGCAGCCCACAAAAACCCACAAGCTCAGCAGCAACAACCAAAGAGCACGCCCCATGAATTCCCCTCAAAGCAGTATTTTGAGAGATTAGCAGGGCTATTTGCCTGAACCGGTTTCAAGCAAAGGACGGCGACAGTGAGCCGCGCCAGGCACCGACCAATAGACAACCGGCGGCCATCGGGCAGCATTCCCAGGATGACCTCAACCTGCGCGCGTCCTGCTGGGTGCAACAAGCCGCTCTTTGCCCAGCTCAGACTACTGGGGGATGCGATAAAAGAAGTTGGGAGTTACGTGGTGATTCGAGAAGTCCATTGTCCAGGTTGGGCAGCGCGCCGGAGCCATGGGTGGAATGATCCAGTCCCTATTGGCAAAGACAGGCCGACCCTGAGCCTCCTCGGCTTTCACAAAGCGGACAAATTCTTCGGAAGCAGTGTGGTGATCTACTAGGGTTACCCCAGCCTCCGAAAACGAGTGCAACACAGCTGTGTTCAGCTCGATGAGTGCCCGCTCTTGCCAGAGATTCCTTGGACTGCTGGTGTCCAGACCCAGTCGGTCAGCAATAACAGGAAGCATGTTGTAGCGGTCTCGATCAGCAAAGTTGCGGGCGCCAATTTCGGTGCTCATGTACCAGCCTGAAAAGGGCGCCAGATCGAAGTTCAGCCCCCCTGCCTGCATCCGCATGTTGGAGATGGCGGGGACGCTGTACCAGCGCAAACCAAGACTTTGGAACCAAGGCAACTCCGGGTGTACGAGTTCGACCTCCCGAACACACCTGCTCGGCAGCGGAAAGAGTTCAATCTCCCCACCTGGCATCCGAATCATCAAGGGCAGGAGATCGAAGGCCTCGCCGGACCCTTTCCAACCGAGGCTCTGAGCCAGTTGGGTGAGGGCGAGGCTCTCTGGTTCGCCGACTACCGTTCCATCCCGGCGCCTATAGCCCGCATAGCGGGCCAGCTGATGATTCAGGATCTCAATCCCCTGCTCTCCAGGCGCAAGAGGCGCAAAGATCGTCACCATCGGTCTGACCTTGCCGCCGTTGTCCGCCCGCTCAAGATGCTCGAAGCAGGCTCCGGCAATCTCCTCAGCGGAGCCTAATTGACGGCAATCTCTTACCACCAGAGCCTTCCAAAACAGACGACCAACACAGCGCGTATTGTTTCTCCAGGCAAGCCGCGCGGACCAGGCCAATTCGTCAAAGCTCATCTCCCAGATCCCTCGATCACGGACCTCCTGCTCAATCCGTGCCCACCGATCCGGCGCAACCGCTCCGCCCTCCTGACCAAATTGGTCGAGCCAGGTGCGCGCTTCGGCAAGGACCTCGTCCCTGGTCGTCAACGGAGGTGGTTCAGCAAACAGATTCTGGTCTAAGTGCTTTGCCTCAGCAGAACCGGAGAAAGGGCACTCCATTGGGTTGTCTGGAGGAGCAGACTTCATCTCACCAAATGCTCTCAGCTTTCATGCGGGCCATATACATAGGGGCTAGTTACAGTGAGAAACCACTGACTGCACGAAATGTCAACAATCTCTCGGCCCTGTTCGCGGGCATTGCTGGCGAGCAACTCAAGCCCGCGATTCCTACTGCGGACGAAACAACATCGACTACGACCGCCGCCGTGATAGCAGGTCGGAAAGAGCACTAACGCAGGTCAAAGGGGTCGGCAATTCCTCAACAAAGGAGGCGCCTTAGGCAGAGACAAAGTGAGTTCAGAGCATCACCACTATCCGCCGGGGCCAAGGCAAGCAAAGGCTTCCCAGAGCCCCCACGGAAGGCGGTTAAACCTAGCTGCAGCAACACTCCTTGCTACAGCACGCACAGGTCTGCTTTTCGCAGCACTCATCGTTCTTGCAATCACACTTACATGCTTCCTTGCTCATAATGCCTCCTAGCTCAACTCAATCTTGTCGGCGAGCCCTCTCAAGCGGCTCGCTACATAGGCTCTATTGAGTGAATAGCTGCGCTCTCGGCCCTTCCTCTCAAACCTCACAACACCCTTCTGGGCAAGAATCTTGAGGTGTCGCGAAACGCCGGATGCATCCACGCTGCAACATTCACAAAGGCACATGGCATTTTGAGGTGCGCTGCACTCACAGAGTCTGCACACCAAAGAAAGTCGGTTGACCTCCCCCAACGCCTTAAGAAGATCCGCCAAGTCTTGTAGTTCGTCGCTATCCACCAACACAAAATAGTTATATTTGCGCCAATATGCAAATTAGTTCGACCGGATCAGAGGGCCTCCAAGCCGGACGTCATAAAAACGGCTCATCCAGGTCGAAAAAATCCCGCTCGAAAAAGGCACCTTGGGTGAGCGGGCTTCCACATATTCCACCACGCTAAAGCGGCCAATCCAGTTGACGAGCAGGATCTCTAAAGAGAAGGTACGGACCCCAATAACCCCCGAAAGCGAGGTCTCAACCAAATGATGATGCGTTTCGCCCTGATTGCAGTTCTGTGCTCCATTCCTGTAGGCGCCTTTGCCCAGCAAACAAGCGGCTCCTCTGAGATGTCGGACAAAGAGTACGAAAAGTTCCTGGCCGCAAGCCCATTCAACAAGATGTACCCCAAAGATGTTGGTCCAGCGGCCGCCGAGTATTTTGGCCAATGGAACAAGCTCTTCACCAGTGGCCCGATTGCCTCGAAAGAAGCTCGCCTGGTAGCCGTATCTGCCTCCGCCGCCATCCGCTGCGAGTACTGCATCACCGCTCAGGTCCATCTGGCCAAGAAAGCCGGCGCTACCGAGGATGAAATCAAAACGGCGATTCAGATCGCCGCTGAAGTGGCGCGGTTTTCAATCCTGCTCTATGGCAACGAATTTGGTCAGGACGAGCTCAAGAAAATCCTGAACATCACCCCCGAAGCCGAAGCGAAATAACAACACTCAGGTGTCCTCTCGGGCTGCATTCGGCCAGCTCGAGAGGACATCTCGGTTCGACCAGACTCGGTGAGCTATGGAGCGGTTGGTCCGGCAGCCTTCGCCGAGGCAGCTGCACACGACTGAAACCCGGCCTGCAAGGAAGCCAGATCAAGGCTCCGGCCGATCATCACAATTCGACTGAACCGGGTCTCTTCATTCCATGGGCGATCGGGGCGCACATCGATAAGATCCCGCACCCCATTGAAGACGAAGCGACGAGGATCGCCGGGAACAGCGAGAATGCCTTTCATCCTCAGTACCGATGAGTCCGCTTGCCTGGTGATATCCGCCAGCCATAGATCAAGCGCATGCACATCCACCTCACCTGCGAGCTCAAGGACAACCGGTTGAATCGCCTCATCATGGCGGTGCTCGTGGTGTTGCTCAGCTTCATGTAGCTCCCCAGGGACCCGTTCTTCAAGGGGCCGACCGCCAAGGTCGAGGAGCAACTCCACATCGACCTGCCCAAACTCAGCAAGCTGAATAGCGGCAAGCGGATTGAGTTCTCGCAAACGGAGCTTTAAGGACCCAAGAGTATCTCGCTGCACGCGATCCACCTTGTTGAGAATAAGCACATCGGCGTACGCGATCTGCTCAAGACAGGCCGCCACATCGTTAAGCGATGCCTGCATGTGGGCTGCATCTACAACCGTAACGACTCCATCAAGCACCAGGGCTGCTCGCATCTGCGGCAGATCGAAGATGCGCATAACTGGCCCGGGATCAGCCAGACCCGTGGTCTCAATAATAATGTGATCTAACATCGGAAGGCCGCCGATCAGTTGCTCGAAAACTGCGATCAGGTCCTGCCGCACAGAGCAACAAATGCAACCATCATTGAGCTCAAAAAGGGCCGCGCATTTGCCCTCCATCAAGGAGCCATCAAAGCCAACATCGCCAAACTCATTCTCAATGACGGCAAAGCGCAAGCCCGGCCTAGCATCCAGCAGATGCTGAAGGAGCGTGGTCTTACCGGCGCCCAGAAACCCGGTCAAAAGAGTTACTGGGACCCTCTTCATCGCTTGTTCGACGGACACTGAGCTGAACCTCTGGGAAGCAGCATCGAGTTCCCTGCAGCTGCAGCAACGTCACGTTCAAGGTTGATCCGGCTCAGCTGCCAACCATGCAAAGCTCTCAGGCCTGGGCTCGCGAATCCAGCGACCAGGCCATCAACCATCAGCTCGTGGCCAGGCTCAATGACAGACTCAAGGGAGGTCGCGGCAACACTCTTTATGCGGGAGACACAGCGATGATAAGCGCGCTTCATAAAATCTCCGGGATTCTCAAGGAAGCTTTGAAGGCATGGCCCCCAAGAGCTAATAAACTAATCTCGCAAAAGCAACCACATTGCTTTTAGTCGACCTAGCATTGATGGTGGAAATGTTAGCCCTTGGCTGATAAACGTCGAAAAGAGGAGCCTTTAGAACCATGACAAGCAGTAAAGAGAATCAACTGACGCCGATTCAGGAGGGGGCTGAAGAAGCGATCCTGAGTGCTTCGAAGTACCTAGAGTCACAAGGCATTGGCAGCACTGTCACACTCGCCGAGGACTGCCGACCCGGCACGTGAAGCTGCCGCTACGTGCTCGCAGTTGCGAGCCAAGACAAAGAGCAGGCCACTGAGAGCCTGGCCGAGCGACAGTCCCGACTTATTGAGCGGCAAATCCGCAACCAAGTCGCCCAGCGCAAAGCCCGGAGCACTGCCAAAAGCAAGGCTCGAAAGAAGTCCAAACGGGCAGCTAAAGCGCGCAAGAAGAACCGTAAGTAAGCGACCCGCTCAACGGACCTCATCCGCCGCTCAAGCCAGGGTTTGGCTTACTCCGCGTCAACCACCCGCACGCGGACCTCATCCGACCAGGTCTGTTCCTCTAGTGCCGCGGTGACCCGGAGGATGAGCTCTTCGCCCAGAACCTCTTCAGGCGCTTGAATATCGAGCACTATGCGATCACCAAAGCGATACCAACCCTCGTCAGCCGGCACGACGCTCGCTTCGTACAACTCAGCCTGGGTCGGAAAGCTCACTCGGGTAGCGGCGCCATCGACCGCCTCATAGCTGAGCTGGACCCCACCAGGACCAAAGCCTCCGAACCACAACGAGACATCCAGATGCCAACCACCCTGAGATCCAGCAACCAGCTCCATGTCCTCACCCGGCTCGCGTGGTTCCCAACTGAAGGCCCCGCCACCCAGCTGAACAAAGGGCTCGCCAAACACCCCATCCGCTTCAAACGGTCGAGTGGGCTGTGGGTCACCCACGGCAAAATCTACGGACGAGTCGTTGGTGTCTTGCCAAAGCCCATCAACGCGCCGTCGGTGAAGTGCAGTCCCGGTGTACGGGCCCTCTACCCAGGCGAAGCCAGAATCAACAAGCTCTGGCAGCCGCTTGAATGCAGCTGACTCGCTGTCCATCAGCGTATCAATGCCGTCCAGAACAGCATCAACCGAGACCACTGGTAGAGGTCCAAAAGGTCCAGCCTGCTGATCGAGAGGACTCAGCGCATCAAGCAGCACAACACTTGGCCCAAACACCGTCATGAGCCAGTCCAGGCCCCCGTTGAAGACCACAGACTCCAGGTTCGCCACAGTGGGGTAGTCCTCATCACCCTGCGAGGACTCCACATAGGCTTCAAAGTCGGCGCTTGACAGGTCGAGGTCTGAAAAAGGTCGATGGTTTCCCCCATCATGAGCAATCACAAGGACCTGATTGGGCTCCAGGCGAGTTCCATTGGGGAGAGCCCAGACCGAAGACAACACAACTTCGTCCGGACGCTCATCTCGAAAGCTATCGGGGACCATTCCAGGATTGATTTCCCCAGCACTCCCAAAGACATCTGCGAGACGTACTCCCGACAGATCAAGTGGCACAGAGGCAACGTTCACCAGCTCCACAAACTGGTCAGAGAAATAGTGATCAGTGCCGCCCGCAGGCAGGGCGCCGGAAGTGTAGAGCTGAGAGATAAGCAGCTCCCCTGGGAGGGGTGCCCGGGCTGGTGTCTGTGAAACATCTGAGACACAGCCAGCAGCGATGCTCGTCAGCAAGAAAATCCCAGGACAGAAAACAACAAGCAGGCGCCAGATCATGTCGCATCCTCAGGCAGGGCACATGGGCCGATGAGCTAAGATTCTTTCGTTACGCCAACGGCCCAGCAAGAGCCGCTAGCCGGTATTTCGCATGCCTGCTGCTATCCCGTTGAAGGTCATGAGCAGGGCAGCCTTTACCTGCTGCTGTTCGACATCACTGCGGCCTTCACTGTCCCGCAGACGGGCGAGGAGTTCGACCTGCAGCAGGTTGAGCGGATCCACATAGGGATTCCGCACCAGCACCGAGCGCTGCAGCACTGGGCTCGCTTCAAGCAATTGCTCGCGCCCGCGCAATTCGAGCAGGCGCTCACATGCGGTCGCATAGCGCTGCCGCAGAGACTGGCCCAGGGGGTGGAGAGCCTCGGGAACAAGACGCTGATCGTAGCGCTCAGAGATGTCCGGCAGGGCCTTTGCTAAGACCATCTCGATCAGATCGAGCGTCGAGCTGAAGAAGGGCCAGTTTGAAGCCAACTCCTCAAGCTCCTGGCGCCCTTCGCTGGTCTGCATCTCCTGATCAAGCGCCGCACCGACCCCAAGCCAGGCGGGCAACATCAAGCGGGTCTGAGTCCATGCAAAGATCCACGGAATCGCACGGAGACTCTCTACTCCGCCGCCGGACCGACGGCGAGCTGGACGACTGCCAATATTAAGAAGGCTTAGTTCTTGCTCGGGAGTTGCCGAGCGGAAGTAGCGCACAAATTCGTCGGTGTGGCGAACCACCTCGCGGTAGGTGGTCTTCGACGCATCACTGAGGCGCTCCATTCGTTCTCGCCACTTCGGCTGGGCGCCATCCCAGCTCAGCAAGGTCGCCTCTAGAACAGCCGTAGTGGTGAGCTCCATGGTGCGCACGGCAATTCCAGGTCGACCGTACTTGGCGCGAATGACCTCGCCCTGCTCCGTAACCCGGAGACTCCCTTGCACGGACCCGGGAGGCTGGCACAGGATCGCGGCGTGCATGGGCCCACCGCCGCGACCAACCGATCCACCGCGACCGTGGAACAGCGTCAGTCGCACCTCGAAGGCTGCAGCGGCCTCGACCAACTGCTCCTGGCACTTGTACAGGGCCCAGGCGGCAGCGAGCCGGCCCGCATCCTTGGCCGAGTCGGAATATCCAAGCATCACCTCAAGTTCATCGCCATGGGCGCTCCGGACCCGATCACGAAACCAGGGAAGCGACAGCAAGGTCCTTACTACGTCCCCACCGGCATCCAGATCTGCCTGGGTCTCAAACAACGGAACCACTCGCTGCGGCGCGCCCTGACTGGCCGCTGCAAAGGCCCGGCGGGCCTCTTCCTGCAGCAACTCAACGGCAAGAACATCCGAAGCGCTCCTGGCCATGGAGATCACATAGGCACCAAGCACCCCCGGCGGCTGCTGGGCGATGACCGCGAAGGTCTCAAGGACATCGCTGATCTCAGCGGGCAGCTCAACCCCACCGGTCCAGAAGCTGGCGGGGATCAAGGCATCGGTACCCTGCAGATGCTCCAGTAAGAACTCCTGGCGACCCGCTTCGTCCCACTGTCCATAAGAACCCAGAGCCAGATGACTGGTGATGAAATCCAGCGCCTCAGTATGACGATCGGACTCCTGACGGATATCCAACTCGAACAAGCTCAGCCCGAAGCAGTCGAGACGACGAAGGATATCAAGGAGCCGGCCGGCCGCTATGCTCCCCTGGCGGGTCTCTCGCAGAGAGTTCCAGCACAGTAGCAAGGGGGCTCGCAGTTCCTGGACCTGGCTGTAGCTCTGGTCCATTTTCGCGCCTTGAGCACCGTTCTCAGGCTCAGCTTCGAGCTGCTGAGCAAGGGAATCCCGAGTTGCCGAAAGGCGCTGCAGGACCGGCTGTAAGAGGGTGCGGTACGGCTCCCATGCATCACCCACCTGGCAGCGCAGCTCATCACTGCAATCGTTCATCGACAGTTCCTGCCTGAGCAGGCCGATCTCACGGTGATAGAGGTCGGCAGCCATCCACCGCGCAAGCAGACAGGCGTGTGCAGTGGTCCGCGGTGTCACATTGGGGTTGCCGTCTCGATCGCCCCCCATCCAGGAACCGAAGCGAATGGGCGCCGCGCCCAGCGGGAGTTGTTGGCCGCAGTGCTGCTCGAGCGCCGCGCTCAGTTCCCGTAAATAACGAGGCACGGCGGTCCATAACACCTGCTCAAAGACCGCAAGGCCACCGCGGACCTCATCTTCTGGAGTAGGTCGCTCCCGCCTGACCTCGGCGGTAGCCCAACAGGCGGCGATCTCCCGCATCAGCTCAGTACGGTTCAACTCCAGCTCACGTGGGGTCATGGCGTGCAAATCGCGGGCGCGCAGCAGCAGTGCGATGCGTCGATGCTGCTGTTGCTGTGTTCGCCGCCGAACTTCGGTCGGGTGGGCGGTCATGACCAGCTCCACCCGGAGCTGACTCACGGTCTCATGGATACGGCCCTTGTCGACCCCACTGCGCAGTAGCAGCTGCAAGCTCTCGTCAATAGAGGCCCGCTGGGGAGAGACACTCAGATCGGCCTGGTACTGGCGTCGCCGACGGATTCTATGTTGCTGTTCAGCGATGTTCGACAGGGACAGGAAGTGGGAGAAGGCCCGCGCCAGCCGATGCATGTCCGGCACCGACAGCTTCGCGATGATTGCCTGCAACCGCCCGAGGGAGCCCGTCGTCTTGGTTCTGCCGGCCTTGGCCAGGGCACGAACCTCCTCCACCAGGTTGTAGAATTCGCGACCTTCTTGCTCGATCAAGACCTGTCCCAACAGCTCTCCAAGCAGCTGAATGTCCTCACTGAGTGGGGCATGTCGCGTCATCTGCGGGTCGGAAGGGGTCATGTCACTGCCTCTCGGGTAGCGGTCGAATCAGGGCCCACATAGTAACCCTGCTGTGCCCCCTCAGAAACGCCACAGGCATGCGGTGCTGCGCAAGGCCCCTGGGTAAGACTGCAGGCCAACTTCAGCGGCTCTCATGAACGGCGCCATAAGCCCACTGCCAGGTGGCCCCGGCTTGAGCATCGAGTCCACCCATGTATTCCCGGGCGGTTGGGTCAACCGGATCATCTGGCAGCCACAGTGAATTGTCGCCATAGCCGGTCACATCAGGCTTGATGTAGGTGTCGGAGCCTGCCGCATCAACGAAGAAACCATAAGTGGGGATGGTGAATGAATTCCCGCAGCTATTCTCCGAACCGTCGTAATCGGTAGCCCAGCCAATCGAACGATCGTGGTTTGTCTGGTAGTGGTCATCTCCGCCATTGTCGACCATCAATGAGAGTCCATGGCACTTGCTGGCCCCAATGCTTCGGTCAGTACCGTAGTACCGGTCGTCACCACCATCCTCCACAAAGACCGTCACCGAATAATCATGAGCCAGCCCAATGGAGCTATGTACAGCTGGCCGATCGGCATTGTAGTGGTCGTTTCCAGCTCCCTCGAGGAACACGGCGTTAGCAAAATGAGCGCTGGCGCCCTGGGAATAGAACAAGCCGTTGTAGCGGTCGTCTCCCTCAGCATCAGCAAGAATCCCCAGACCCATCCAATAGGCAACTCCCTGCACAAAGACTGAGCCGTCATAGCGATCATCTCCGGCACGATCGCGCAGCAAGGCAACACCCCCGGCGAGGTGGGTGGCAGTGGCATCACGACGCCAACCGAAGGCGGTCCCCTGGCCAAGAGAGGCATTGGCCGAGCCCGGCTGCTGGGGAGAGTGAAAGAGCACTGGAGTAGCGGGCATCTCGTAATGATCGTCGCCATAGCTGTCGATCAGGGCGGCGAAGGAGCTGACAAAACTGAAGCCCTGAGCATGACCAAAGGCGCGATAACGATCGTCGCCATCCTTATCGATCAACAGCGCCAGGCCCACCACTGCGCTGCCCTGCGCGCCGTTCTCCGCCTCATAGCTATCGTCTCCACCGTCATCAAAGAGCAGCCCTACGCCAAAGGTGGCAAAGCCCTGCGACTTGCGCAGGGACCGGTAAACATCCTGCCCGCCTCCCAGATCCAGCAACATCCCGTAGCCGAGCACCCCCGCACCCTGACGAGCTACATGACTACGGGAATAAGGCCCCCAGTAGTCATCGGGAGTATGGCGACCTGCCAGGTCAGAGGGCAGCAGCCCTTCCAGATCGCCTGCCGAGGGAAGCTCTCTGTAACCGTAGCTATCGTCCCCGCCTAAATCGACATGCACCGCTACCGGGTGGTCCTCTGAAACGGTGGCGCCAGCAGCGATGAGATAGCTGTCGTTACCACCCTGCTCCACAAACAGGACGATCTCCTCAGCAAGCACGCCATCTTCCTCGGCATCGTAGCTGTCATCGCCGGCGCCCCCGACGATCAACCAGCCCAGTGGCGTTAAGGTACGTAGCGTAGCGTCATTCCCGACCGCTGCCGCCGCACTCCAATCGGCCTCATCAAGACCCTGAGCCAGCCGCACCGCACCGCTGTACAGGACCCCTGAGCCCTGGTCCGAGCCGACAAAGAGGCCCGCAGCCGGCTCCCAATCGGGACTGACTCCGCCAGACTCCGAAATCAGCAGGTTGTTGCTGCCATCGCGCCAGTAGTTCCGGTCGTAGCTTCGATCGGCCATGACATCTAAGCCCGCATCGCGAAATTCTGCAGCCTCGTCAGCGGCCAATAGGGTGATAGAGATCGCCCGCTTGAGAGCCTCGGGAAGCTCCTCGGCGGCCAGCGCAGCCTCATCACGACCCTCCCAATCATCAGCCTCCCACAGCCGATCGAGAGCAGCCATCAAGGGGTCGCCGCTCAGCTCCGGCCAGGGGCCGCCGACCACAATCTCTACCTCAAGCTGACTAGCTCCGTGGGCAAGCGCCGAGGCAAGAGGATGATCGGATTCCAATGCCTGGTCCGCACCAGAAGCAAGGTTGCCTGCATGGCAGGCCATCGAGTCAAAGTCCTCCTGCAGGGCATGGAAGATCTCCAGGCGGGCAGGGTCATCGGCAATTCGACCGCCGTACTCCTCGTAGCGACTACGGGGAATCCCGATGGACCGATCCAGGTCCAGTTCGGCCAATAGATCTGCCACAAGATCATCGCTCGGTTCTTGCTCTATTGGACAGGGGTGGGGCTGCAAGGCAACCCACGGAGCTGCTTCAGCCCAGAGGTCTAGCCCCGGCTCGGGGATGGGAGCCGCGCCAGGCTCTTCACAGGCGTACAGCAGCAGGGTGCACAAGAACCAGACCTTGCGATGCATGTAAACCTCCCTGTGGCGGGCCGAACAAAGGTTACCAGGGGGCTGTTTGGCTAGGCTGGCGAAGTAGTAACCCGGCACGTTAAGTGGCCAACGGCAGTCCTGGAGCGGCCCACTGAGTTGGCTCGGTTAGCGGCACCCCAACCAGGAGTCAGCGGCCAGGCGCTAGGCTAAACTGAACATGTGGAGGTCGCCATGAAGTTAGCCAGGCCTTGGATGCTCTCGCTTCACTGTCTGCTCATCAGTCTGGTCACAGGCTGCGCTGAGAGCTACGAGCCTGCTGACGATGATGACAGCACCAGCTATCCGGACATCGAGTTCTACGACTTTGATGAGGCCGCGCCATGGTTCTCGTGTCCGGCCAGCGACTCCTTTCCCGAACAAGCCACGGTGGTCACGGCCTTCGATGACGCCAACCAAAACTTCGGCAGTGAAAACCTTCGCGAGATCGAAACCACGGTCGACTTTCCGGCGGGGGGAGACTGGGGACAGATCGGATTGTGGTTCGAGCTCAAGTGCCCCGAGCAAGGCGAGTGCGACCACTGGGACCGAGCAGGCAGCGTCCAGCTGGTGCTCAACCCAGAGGCCAGTCCAGAAGACCAACAACAGCTGGAACTGGTTCGCCACGTAACCCCCTATCGAATGGGGATGTGTCAGTTCATCGACGCCACCAACCTGGCGACCTTGCTAAAGGGGCCCCAGGTGCTTCGCTCGTGGATCGACACCTGGGTCGGTCCAGGTCACAGCGACGGCGACGGCTGGCAGACCACCGTCCGCTTTGTCTTCTATCCGGGGCCCCCGACCGGCGCGGATCAGGTGCACAACATCTGGGGTCGACGCAGCATCACGGTCGGGCAGCTCGACGAAGGACAAAGGGTCGGCGACCAGATCGAGCCGGTACAGGTGAGCATCCCGGCCGAGGCCAGGCGCGTGATGGCTCACATCACCACGACAGGACACTCCTTTGGCAACAGCTCAAACTGCGCGGAGTTCTGCGAGATGCAGCACAAAGTCCTGCTCAACGGGCAGTCAAGTTCCTGGTCTGGCTGGCGCGACGACTGCGAGGAGAACCCGGTCTCGCCGCAGGCTGGAACCTGGGAATACGACCGCAATGGCTGGTGCCCAGGGGCTGTGGCCAGTGGCGGACTGCTCGACATCACCGACCATGTGGTAGCCGGAGAAGAGTCATCTCTCGACCTCGAGATCCTGCTGGCCAATGGCTTCGAGTACAACAACGCCAATCCAGTCAGCTTGCTCCCCTACACCTTGCTGTCGCTCAAGCTCTACTCCTGGTTCGAAGAATAGACCGCTGATGGCTGGCTTAGTGAAGACTCCCGACCTGTTTAGCGGGCGAATCTTCGACACCATCGTAGTGGGTGGTGGTTCTGCCGGCGCCGTAATCAGCGCGCGGATGACTGAATCGACCGCCAATGAAGTGCTGCTGCTGGAAGCGGGCCCTGACTACCCCCAACCCGAGCACCTTCCCGGAGATCTCGCGGACGGCCGCTGGAACTCCATGAAACGCCACGACTGGGGTTATCGGCACCGACCAACCACCCACCAGCTCCGCTTTCCCCTGCCCAGAGGAAGGGTGGTAGGCGGCTCTTCAGCGGTCAACACCTGCATTGCGCTGCGCGGTCAACCGGGCGATTTTGACGAATGGGCGGCTCTGGGCCTGGACGAGTGGAGCTGGGAGCACTGTCTGCCTGCTTTCAAGCGGCTGGAGACGGATCAAGACTTCAGCGATGAGTGGCACGGTCGCGATGGCCCACTGCCGATCCGGCGACATCCCGGCAACGAGCTGTCCATCTGGCAGGGAGCCTTTCTAGAAGCCTGTGCGGAGCTGGGTTATCCCAGCTGCGAGGACAGCAACCGGCCCGGGAGCTGGGGCGCAGGGCCCCACGCCATGAACCGCATTAATGGGCGCAGGATCAGCGCAGCAGAAGCGTGGCTCACCGCAGAGGTCCGAGCGCGAGAGAACCTCACCATTCTGAGCGAGACAGAGGCGCTCCGCGTGCTCTGGTTCAATCGTCAGGCTGCTGGTGTCGAAGTGTTGCATGGCGGACGCCTGCAGCAACTCCGAGCCCGGCAGGTGGTGTTGTGCTGCGGCTCGATTGGCACGCCAACTGTGCTGCTGCGATCTGGGGTAGGACCTGTTCGGCAATTGGAGCGCCTGGGCATCGACCCGGTCATGGACCTGCCCGGGGTGGGTGCCAGACTTCTGGACCACCCTGGTACCGCATTCTTCATGCTGCCTCGTTGGGGAATGTCAGATCGCAAGGCGCCGTTGATTCAGACTGTGCTGCGCTACTCCTCGGAGACCTCGGCAGTAGGCTCGGACGTTCAACTCCAGCCCGGCTCCTCGGTCCCACTCCCCTTCCTGCACCTGCCCCTGGTATCGATGATGGCGGTAGTAGGAAAGCCAGTTGGCTCCGGCCAGATTCACTGGCCATCGCTGCGGCGCGGCGCAAAGCCGGTCATAGAATCGGCGCTACTTGAAGATGCCGCAGATCGCGCGGTAGCCGTTGCTGCCCTGGGAAGAGCCTTTGAGCTCTCGCAGAGCAAGCCGATGCAGCAGGTGGCGATCCCTTTGTACCCCGGGCCTAGAGTCCTCAGCGATTCGACCCGGCTCAGCCAGTGGATCCGCAAGGTCTGCGACTCTGGCTATCACCCCTGCGGAACCGTGCCGATGGGCCCAGACACAGACCCCGGAGCAGCAGTAGACGGTCGAGGACGAGTCCGAGGTGTCACCGGACTGGTGGTCGCTGACGCCTCGATCATGCCCACTATACCCAGCAGCAACACCAACCTTCCCACCTTGATGATCGGTGAGAGGTTCGGCGCCTGGCTAAGGGATCAGGCCCTGTGATGAGTAAGGCCACCGCGCCAAAGGGTGGCGCTACAACCAAGCCTGGTGACCATCGGCCCCGGCCCTAGAGCTGAGCCATCACGAAGACGACTCGGCAGATCTCCCTGAGCTGCTGATAGGGCCGGGAGCCAATGGTCAGGAGGCACGTTCGAGCCCATAAGAACAGCCTTCAGCCCCCAGCCTGATGAAGGCCGGGAGCCAAAGAGGCTATCCTTTCCAAGGTCGAGCAATCTGTCCCAGACTCGGCCAACCGGCTACTAGCTGAGGTTCTTCATGCCCCACCAATACATCGCGACCCTGATGATGCTCTTGTCCCTCGCCGCCGTTCTGCTCGTGCCGCAGACCGCCCAGGCTGCTCCTGCAGCACCCCAGCACCCGAGTCCCCCTGGGGCCCAGACCAAAGCGGGGGCGGCCTCTCTCGACGCAGTGGTTGCCTTTGCTGCGATGCAACAACCAATGCCAAGAGCGGTTCTCGAAGACAGCCTCCTGCAAGAAGCCCTTTCCAGTGAATTGCTACGCCTGCTCGACGCCAGCCAGGTAAGGGTCTTGCGCAACACCATCTTTGCTCTCGGTGGGGCAGAATTCCGCTCCGAAGATCTCCAGGCATGGTTTGCACTACAAGCCTGGTATGCCCCCAGCAAAGCGGCCAGCCAGGTCACGCTCTCGCCGCTGGCACGCCGAAATATCAGCCTGTTGAAGCTCATTGAGCAGCGATATGGCACCGCTAGCGTCGGGATCCCGAAGGACGGCGCCTTTCAGGGCTACCACGGCCAGGTCGCGCTCTTCCTTGAGGCTTGTGATGGCGAATGCCCTGACGAGACCGCCTTTGTTTTGATTGAAAATGGTGCGCTCATCAAATCCTTGCCCGGGGTTAGCCTCAGCCCAACGGGACGTCTTCATTTTGCCCAAGCAGATAGGGCCTGGACACCGAGCGGGGAGCTCTCCGCACCATCAGGATGGACAGCTCCGAACTGCAAGGCGAAACAGCAGCAACTCAATCCAGCAGGGGGCCCCATCGTGATCGAATGCTCGACCTGGTTCGATACCTTTGTCCAGCTAACCAGCGAGCAGGACCTGAAGACCGCGCTTGGTCGTGGCCTGCTGCACCACCCCACCGCAACAGTCACCCCAAATTGGTGGTGCTTTTGCGCTTCATAAACCCTTCACCGAGCAACCGTCTATAAGCCAACAGCCGTGGCATCTTTGATGGCGCTCAGAGACCCTGATGGACTGAAGCGGTCAGCAGCTACAGCGCTTAAAGGAAGCGTGACCACCTCAGCAGCGGGTAGGGAACAATGAGTATGCGCCAATGAATCAGTCGGTTAAACGCGTGGTCTCCCTTTGCCCAAGCATCACCGAGACCGTAGCTGCCCTGGGCGCATGGGAGCGGTTGGTGGGACGCACCCGCTACTGCATTCACCCGGCCGACCGGGTAGCGCAAAAAACCGATGTGGGAGGAACGAAAGCACCCAATATTCAAAAGATTATCGAGCTAAAACCGGACCTAATCCTCTTAAATGAGGAGGAAAACCGGCTTGAGGATGCCCAACTTTTGGCCCAGGCAGGCCTAAGGGTTGAGTCCTTCTTGCCGCGTGATCTTGCCTCGACCGCCAGCTACATCCAACGGCTTGGCCTTGTTTTGCACTGCCAACAACAAGCGGAGATCCTGCTGGGCCAGCTTGATGAAGCGTCAAGCGCATTGACCATGGACCGCGACGAGGACTGGAGTCCAGGCTTCATCTATCTGATCTGGCGCAAGCCGTGGATGGGTGTGCGCTCTGGGACATTCATTTCCTCCATGCTGGAGCAGGGAGGGTTCCGCAACCTCCTGCAAGCCCTGCGTACGGAACAACCCCAGGAAGCGAAGGACCGGAAGGACTATCCAGTCCTCACGGGCGAGGACATCAAGCGCTTCGATCCGACCTTTGTTTTTCTTTCTTCTGAGCCCTTCCCCTTCAAGCAGGAGCACATTGATGAGCTTGCCGAGTCGACGGGACTGAGGACGAACCGCTTTGTTCTTGTCGATGGCGAGCTGCTCTCCTGGCATGGCGTGCGGACCATTGCTGGGTTGAACTACGTGCGACAACTCACCAAACAGCTTCGGCCTCGGTAGGCCCAATGCCCTGCATCAAGTCCGATATTTGGTGAGTATCCGCCAGGAGCGAGGCTATGGCGGAGACGTATGGGGCCGTACCATCCGGAACTCTACAGTGGCTAGCCCCCCAACGAAGAGAGCCTCCAGGACGAGGTGGACTGCGCCAAAGACGGTGGCGTCAGACCAGGTCGCCAGGAGCATCACAGCACAGGCAAGGGCCCAGACAGAGTTCGCCAGGACCAGGCAGTTAATGCCAACAGGCGAGAGCTTTCCCGACCTCATTGCAGTCATGGCGAGTGAGCCCGAAAAAAGCCCATAGCTCAGGTTCGCGATCGCTATGAACAGGTAGAGCCCTGGAACGAGCCCGTAGAGCGTCGGCAACCATGGGCTGAGAGCTAACATCGCAATGCCGACAGCACAGCCGGCAAAAGAATCAATCCAAACGATTCTTGTTGCCTTCGATTGCATCGACTCGATTCTCATCAACCAGGGGCCCCAAGCAGAACCCCACCGTTAGCTCGCACGACAACTGGTGCGTATGCCCCAGAGACTGGTGGGGGTCGACCAGTGCCTATCGTATAGGCTCCATGGGAGGCGTTATTTTAAGTCACTGGAGCTAGCGGACAGCCTTGCAGGGTCGTTCCCGTTACTGACCCGACCCATTGGCCGAGTCGTCGTCATCGTCATCTCCAGCGCAAGCTCCATCCTGGGCTACCGCGACGTCCTCACAGGCTGCCATGCAACTGTTGCCGTAGGTGACGCCATCCTCACCGCAGACTGGTGCGTCGATCGCGGGGCATACGCAGTCCTCGATTGCAGGGCAAGCAGCTAGAAGCAGTAGGGCCGGAAAAAGGAAAAGAGCGAAGAGTCTTTGATTTGTCATTTGATCCCCAAAAATTGCTTTAAGTGCCTTAGATAAAGCTCGTCTTGATCGTACAAGAGGAAGAGTAACCTGTCGGATTCCAGACTGCGGGAGCAGTCATCGCTAGTAGGGGCTGAGGATGAGGTAGGCTTTGCCGGCGTTGGTGCTGGTGCTGGGATCGTAGGCACCGTCGCTGTTTCGATAGGCGCCAATGAGCAGATCGCTTAAACCATCGCCATCCACATCACCAGCA
>DJIF01000034.1:21415-24273 GCA_002433485.1 Deltaproteobacteria bacterium UBA6601 | reverse complement strand
CTGCGACGGCAGTATCGATGTGGGCGCTAGCGATGAGAGCACCTGGTATCTGGATGCCGATGGTGATGGTGCCGGCGGCGGCTGGCTGACCCAGCAGGCCTGTTCTGCACCCAATGGCTATGTGGCCAGCAGCAATGACTGTAACGATTTGGATCCCAGCAGCTACCCCGGGGCCAGCGAGCTGTGTGACGGCGTCGACAATGACTGCAACGGGCAGGTCGATGATGGCACCGGTGCTGCTGGCACCGTGTTCTATGCTGACGCCGACGCCGACGGTTACGGCGATCCTGGCAGCATCACGACGGCCTGCGCGCAGCCGGTCGGATTTGTGAGCAATGACCTTGATTGCGACGATGGCAACGCGGCGACCAACCCCACCAGCTACGAGGTCTGTGATGGGCTCGACAACAACTGTGCCGGGGGCGTTGATGAATCCGGAGCGCTCAATGCCACCAACTGGTATGTGGATGCCGATGGCGACGGCTACGGGTTGGCCGGAGCGCCCCAGTCTTCGTGCACTCAGCCTCCAGGACACGTCGACAACACCGCCGACTGTAATGACGATCCCAACAACGGCGGCGCGGCGATCAACCCGGATGCCTCGGAGATCTGCAACTTCATTGATGATGATTGTGATGGCACCCCCGATGATGGCGCCGTGGATGCGCCCATCTGGTATGTCGACGAAGATGGCGATGGCTACGGCAATCTCTCGACCGGCAGTCTCTCCTGCACTCAGCTTGGGGGCACGGTGCAGGACGCGACCGATTGCAACGATACGGAGCATGGGGTCAACCCTGGTGCTGTTGAGGCCTGCGGTGACAACATCGACAATGATTGTGATGGCGCGATAGAAGAGCCAGCCGAGGTGCAGGGCAGCTATGCAGCTTGCCCCGGACTGGACTGCCAGGATCTCCTGGATATCCGGACGACGTCGCTGGATGGGAGTTACTGGATTGACCCGGATGGGGCCGGTGGCAGCAGCCCCTTTGAGGTCTATTGCGACATGAATACGGTGGATGGGGGCTGGACTCTGATTGCCAAGCTCGACGGGCAGTCAGGAACTGGTAACCGCGCAGATACAACGTTTTGGCGAGACCGCAATTATATTGGCAACATCAACGCCCTCAGCAGTGAGAATGCGCTTGGCTTGAGCTATGAGACGGTTGGCTTCAGAGACGTGATGGTGCGTAGCCTTGTTTCCCCGGCACGGCACATTGCTTGGCGCCATCCCAACACCTACAGCAGCGTTTTTGCTGTGGTGGATGCTGGCAGCCGCATCAGCGATGGCGCTTTACTGAGCGGAAGCATCCAGAATCTCGATTATGACGCTTACCCGGATCCCACCTATCACGTCGACATGCCTGGGATTAAGTATGGTTTTTTTGGCCATGACTATTATTACAACGTGGCTGGGGGCATCGTCGGGCACGCGCTAAACCATGGGCATGCTGGCGGCGTAGTTTCAGTGTCGCGCTTTTCAGACAGTCATGCCGCTTCCCATGAGATCAATTTCATTACTGATTGGAGCTTTGGGGGTGGCTATTATGACCTCAGTGGCTCGGCTAACAGTCGCAACATAAACGCTCATTACTGGGGTGCGGGCAACAGCTATACTGCCGACTTCAACCCCCATGGTTTGTTTGTCCGCTGATCAGCGCTGCTGATTTGCTATAAGCCCCGCCATGTTTAAGCGTATCTTCCTGTTTCTGCTCACCAACCTGCTGGTCCTGGTGCTGCTGGGCATCGTCCTCAATCTCATCGGCTTTACCGGCTATTTCCGGCCCGATGGCAGCGGCTTTGACTATGGGCAGCTGTTGCTGTTCTCTGCGGTGTTCGGCTTTCTTGGCTCTTTTGTCTCGCTGGCGATGTCCAAGTTTGTGGCTAAGCGCATGACTGGTGCACAGGTCATCACCCAGGCCCGTGGTGGTGATGAAGCCTGGCTGCTGGCCACAGTGGAGCGCTTGGCTGGTCGAGCAGGCATTGGCACCCCAGAGGTGGCCATCTTCCCCTCCAAGAGCCCCAACGCCTTTGCCACCGGGGCGCGGCGCAATCACGCTCTGGTTGCCGTCAGCGTTGGTCTTTTGCAGACCATGAGCAAGGACGAAGTCGAGGCTGTGTTGGCCCATGAGGTCGCCCATGTTGCTAATGGCGACATGATCACAATGGCCTTGATGCAGGGGGTGATGAACACCTTTGTGATCTTCCTGGCGCGGGTGCTTGGCTTGATCATTGACCGGGTGGTGCTGCGCAATCGTGAGGGGCTGGGCCTGGGTTATTTTGTCACTCGCATCGTGCTGGAAATTGTATTGAGCATTCTTGCCTCTGTTGTGGTGATGTGGTTCAGCAGAAAGCGGGAGTTCCGCGCTGATGCTGGCGCTGCAGCCCTGGTTGGCGCGCCGCCAATGATCGCTGCGCTGCGGCGACTGGGTAGCGGTGAGCCCAGCCAGTTGCCGGCCTCTATGGCGGCTTTTGGCATCAAGCCCCGCCCGCGGCGAGGTCTGGCGGCCCTGTTCAGCTCTCATCCTTCTATTGACGAGCGCATTGTTGCCCTGGAATCGCAGCGGGCAATCCGCTAAATCCAATTACAGTCGGCGCTTCAGGAATGGGGTGCCGGGCGCGCCAACCTGTTCTCTCTTATTTCAGCTGGATTGCTGATCAGGACCTTTCATGTTTCTACGCTTAGCTTCTCTATGGGTTCTCCTTCTAGGCCTGTTGTGCGGGACCAGCGGTTGCTTGAGCACCACTGCCGCTGACGACGACGACGACAGCACTGCCGCTGACGACGACGACAGCACTGCTGCTGACGACGACGACAGCGCTGCTGCTGACGACGACGACAGCGCCGCCGCTGACGA
>DJIF01000034.1:3413-21100 GCA_002433485.1 Deltaproteobacteria bacterium UBA6601 | reverse complement strand
GCCGCCGCTGACGATGACGATGACAGCGCGGCTGCTGGTGACGATGACGACAGTGCTGGGGGTGGTGGGGACCAGCCGGTGATCGATGGCGATGGTGACGGCGTGCCCGCCGTAGCTGACTGTGATGACGACGATCCCAACTCCACGACGCTCAGCGTGGATGGTGACTGTGATGGGGTGCTTACCGCCGAAGACTGTGATGATCGGGACATGACCGCGGTTGCCATTGTCGACGACCGGGACTGCGATGGGACTTTGAACGATGCGGACTGTGGGCCTGATGATGCTCAGTCCACGGTGGTCGCTGACGACGCGGACTGTGATGGCAGCATCAGCTCACTGGACTGCAACGAGCTTGACGCCAGTGTGCATCCTGGCGCTGTGGAGCAGTGCAATGGGGTGGATGACGACTGTGATCCTCAGGTTGAGGCCGCTGGTGGGGAGTCGGATCAAGATAACGATGGCAGCATTGGCTGTGAGGACTGCGATGATGGTGACGCAGCCAACACCCCTGGTGGGGTCGAGGTGTGTGATGGTCAGGACAATGACTGTGATTCAACCAGCTACTTCGTGAGTCCCACAGGGGGGGTGGGAGACGGGGGCGATGAGCTGAGCGACAGTGACGCTGATGGCTCCATTGACTGCCTCGATTGCGACGATGCAAACCCCGACAACTTTCCGGGCAATGCTGAACTCTGCGATGGTGCCGACAACGACTGTGATGCTCAGACCCACTACTCAAGTCCTGCGGGTAGCGCTGGGGATGGCGGTGATGAGCTGAGCGACAGTGACGCTGATGGCTCCATTGACTGCCTCGATTGCGAAGATGCAAACCCCGACAACTTTCCGGGCAATACTGAGGTCTGTGACGGTCTCGACAACGACTGCGATGGCGCCCTGGGCGCCAATGAGACCGATGATGATGGCGACAACCAGAGCGAGTGCCAGGGTGACTGTGACGACAACCCCAACAGCGGCGCTCAGACCTATCCTGGGGCCCCAGAGCTCTGTGACGGTCTCGACAACGACTGTGACGGTCAGCTCAGCGAGCTGCTGGACCCCATGGCAGGGCATGACCTGACAACTACTTTTGATACTGACAATGGCTCGAAGGGCAACATCTTTGAAGTGGAGGTCCTGCAAGACCTCGCCATTACCAGTTTTGATGGTCATCTGGGATGGTCGGGGAGCGGTACTGTGGATGTCTATTGGAAGCTGGGCACTGCGGCCGGCTCCAATACCACGCTAGGGGACTGGACCTTCCAAGAGAGTGTTGTTGTTCCCGCTGGTCAGGCCACCGGTACGCCGACCCCTGTGCCCTTGACCACCCCGCTTGAGCTGAGTGCTGGTGAGACCTACAGCATCTACTTCTACAGCAGCCTGGGCATTCGCTACACGGTGGGCACGTCCATCACCACGGTGGCCGCCCAGGACAGCAACCTGACCATCTACGAGGGATATGGCTGCGGCGGCAGCTTTAGCTGCAGTTTTGGCCCTCCTAACGGTTCGCGGATCTGGAACGGCACCATTCATTACCTGGTGGGCGGCAGCGCCGAGGACGATGGTGACCAGGACGGCTTCTTTACCTGCTCGCCTTACGTCGGCTCCAACCCCGCTTTGGCTGGGGGAGACTGTGACGACGATGAGGCCACCGCCTACCCGGGAGCTGTGGAGCTGTGTGACTTTATTGACAATAACTGTGATCAGACCGTGGATGAAGGACACGATCAGGATGCTGATGGTCAGAACAGCTGCGATGGCGACTGTGATGATGCCGATCCCAACAACTTCCTCGGCAATGATGAGGTCTGCGATGGCGCAGATAACGACTGTGACGCAGTGGCTGATGATCTTGATGCGGTTGCCGAGGGTCTCGGAGCCGGCACAGCTTTCCCGAATTCCAGTGGGGGAGCGGTGGCGGTGGATGCGGAGGTCACCGTTGATGCGGTGGTGACCGATGTGAACGTCACCGTTGATCTAAGCCACCCGGCTCTTCAGGAGGTCTCGCTGGTGCTGCTATCACCTTCTGGGACCGCCGTTGAGTTGAGCAGTAATAACGGTGGTTCAGGGGCCAACTACACCGCCACGACCTTTGACGATCAGGCCTTGAACTCTATCGTCTCTGCCACCGCGCCAATGACTGGCAGCTACTACCCGCAGGGGTCATTGGCGGACTTCAACGGTGAAGGAACGCTAGGCACCTGGCAGCTTGAGGTCCGTGATTCTGCCTCGACATCCAATGACGGGACCATAGATGCCTGGTCTCTTGAGATCACCATTGACGCCGATGCCGACGGCGACGGTTATTTGTTCTGTAACGCTCAGCAGCCTGGCCTTCAAGACTGTGATGATGCTGAGGCGTTGGTGTACCCAGGTGCCAGCGAGCTGTGCAACGCCGAAGACGATGACTGTGACGGTTTGCTGCCCGCCGATGAGCAGGACGGTGATGGCGATGGCTACATCGCCTGTGAGGACTGTGACGACGCCAGCGCTAGCGCCTTCCCTGGCAACGTCGAGCTGTGTGATGGAGCCGACAGCGACTGTGATCCTGCTACCGATGAGAATGTTGACGGTGACGGTGATGGTGCCAGCGCGTGCGCGGGAGACTGCGATGATGCTACGGCGACTGTCTATGTGGGAGCACCTGAACTCTGTAATGGGGTTGATGATGACTGCAATGGTGTGGCTGACGCAGATGCCGCAGGGGAAGTTGATGCCGATGTAGATGGTTCTCTTTCCTGCGTTGATTGCGATGACGCTGAGGGTGCGGCCTATCCCGGCAACATCGAGGTCTGCGACGGGCTTGACAACGACTGTGATCCCAGCACCGACGAGAGCCAGGATAACGATGGTGACGGAGCCTCTGTGTGTGCCGGTGGCGACTGCAATGACGCTGAAGCGACGGTTTATCAGGGGGCCACAGAGATTTGTGACGGGCTCGATAACGATTGTGATGGCAACCTCCCCGCAGATGAAGTGGATGGCGATGGTGACGGTTCGGTAGCCTGCGCCGATTGTGATGATGCTGAGGTGGCTGTGTTTCCCGGCAATCCCGAGATCTGTGACGGGCTCGATAATGATTGTGACAGCAGTACCAGCGAGACTCTTGATTTTGACGGGGACCTGGTCTCAGCCTGCGGCGGCGACTGCGATGAAGGTGATGTCACCGTCTATCCTGGTGCCGCTGAGCTCTGCGATGATCTGGACAACGACTGCAATCCCAGTACCGATGAGGAAATTGACGGTGATGGTGATGGTGACAGTGCCTGTGATGGCGACTGCGACGATCTGGATGACAGTATTTATGTCGGTGCAGTTGAGGCTTGCGACGGTCTGGACTCGGACTGTGATGGTGCTGTCCCCGCTGGAGAGGATGACGCCGACGGGGACGGGGTGCGGATCTGTGATGACGACTGTGATGATGCCGATGCGACCATGGCGCCTGGGCTGGCCGAACAGTGCGATGGTCTGGACAATGACTGTGACGGCAGCATCGCGGACGAGGAACAGGATGCTGATGGTGACGGCTTCACCCCCTGTGAAGGCGACTGCGATGACACCACAGCGGATTCCCTGCCCGGAGCAGCGGAACTCTGTGACGGACTCGACAATGACTGTGACCTGAACATCCCGGAAGAGGAAGCCGACGCCGATGCGGACGGCTTCAGGGTCTGTGATGATGACTGTGATGATGCCGAGGCGGCTGCCAATCCAGGGGCGACCGAGGATTCCGCCGAGCTGTGCACCGACCAGATTGATAACGACTGTGATGGTGATCTGGACGAAGCCGATGCTGATTGCGATGAGCTTGGTGACGACGATGACTCGGCTGGCTCTGCTGATGATGACGATGACTCCACCGATCCCCAGGCTTCGGGCTGCCAATGTGAGAGCTCAATCGCTGCCGTCCGCGGCGCCGGTAGCGGCTTTGGCATGATGCTTGGATTGTTGGTAATCGCTGCCATACGTCGCCGCCGCTGAGTCCCGCTGGCCTGGTGCTGTGGACGGATTGCCGCTGCTACGGCAACCTTGGTGAGAACCCTGGTCTTGTTAATGGAGAGGATGAGGTTGTGATGCGGTCAACAAGAATCCTGAGTTGGGCCCTTGCCCTGGTGTTTGTGTGCGGCTCTGCGCTACCCATGCTGGGCTGTGCTTCTACGCGCGCTCAGACTGAGGTGCAGGAAACGGCAGCCCCACCGGAGGGCGAGCCGCCCACCGACAGTCCGGATCCCAGTGTTCCGGATGACCAGAAGCCCAAACGAAAGCCTCCTGGAACGCCCAATTAAGCCAGTGATTCAGCCGCTCAAGGGGCTCATAGTCAGCTCTTGGGGGCTTCTCGCGGCTGCCTAGCTTACAGGTAGCTCTCAGGCTCAAGTGGGTGGAAGGACAGCGCTGGCTGAGGTCCATCAGTGCTGATGGACCAGCTGTCGATTCGGTGCGGGATCCCTTTGCCGGCGTCGACCAGCCAGTTGCGCAACACGATGTTCACGCCTCTGGGCACCTTCAGCACGATCGATGCTGTGCGGTCTCGTGGCGGTAGGGCGGCCATGGAGCCGCGCAGGCCCAGCTCGCGGCGCTCGTCGGAGAGGGCAAAGCTCACTAGATTCAGTTGCTCCAGTTCAAAGCGGTCTCGGCCCAGGCTTAACCAGGCGTTCAGGTCCACATAGAATTCGTTCAGGGTCGCTGGTTCCCATTGACCGGTCAGTACGGTGACGGGCAGCGGTTGCTGCTGCCAGCTGACCTCCGTCTCTTTGTGCCAGGCAGAGAGGTCGACTCCCAGGTCTGTCAGTCGTTGTACGTGTTGGGACTCGGTCGTGAGATCTGCGAAGGGTAGTGCCTCGGCAGTTGCCCAGCGGACGGCTGCGTGCGGCGCGGTCACCAGTTTGTCGAGATCGATTTCCACCACCCGCGATTCGGTCGCCGGTGGTTGTGGTGGCAGGGGCGCGAGATGTTGCGCTTGCAGGTGTCTGAGCACCCACGGGTTGTCCCGCAAGACGGGCGGTGCCTGTTGGCCGAAGCTGGCGCGGAGGAGGGCTTCATCGCTGCGCTTTTTGCGGCTCTGGTTGGCCTTGAAGAACAGGCGATCCAGGGACGGTAATGAGTTGACCTTACTGAATTCGGCTCGGTAGAAATCCTGCCACTGTCTGCTGTCCCGTTGATAGAGCGGATGGCGCTCATAGCTCGCGATCTCAACCGGTCGTTCAAGCTTGGCGCACCAGCTGGCAAGGCCCTGGATCAGCAGCACTCCGGCCAGCAGCCACTGTAGGTCCTGGAGCAGCTTGCGCCTGCTTATTAGCGACTCGAGTGCATAGCCGATAAATACGCTGATTGGCAGCATGCTCATGATGAGGATGCGTGCCTTGTCGCTCTGCAGCCAGTCCCGCTGACAGCCCAAAATGAGCCAGGGCAGCAGCAGCATGGGCAGCAGGATCTGGGCAGGACGCCGGTCTTTCTGCCAGCAGCGCAGCGCCCCGATCAAGCTGAGGGCGCCGCATAGACTGCCCATATAGGTGAGGATATGGAGTGGATAGAAGAGCAGGTTGGGCAGCGGTACAAAGGGGCTGCGCTCGAAGTTCCTCACCATGCGCAGGAGCAGTTCTGGCAGGGCCTCAGTCTCGCCGAGGCTGTGGAAGCCATGGAAAGAGAGGTGGGGCAGGTTGAGCCCGGTAACCAAAACGAAGCCGAAGCCAAACATCAGCCAGTGCAGGCCGCGGGTGCGGCGCAAGCGGTAGACCAGCGCCAAACTGATCAGGAACAGCAGAGGCAGAAAGCGCAGGCCTGAGCCGGCACACAGTCCAAACAACAAGCCGTGCAGCAAGTACCGGTCGCTGTGGGTCGCCAGGGCATAGATGGCTGCGGCCGAGAGGCTCAGGGCGATGAAGTTTCTGTCCAGGACCTCTACTGACAGCACATAGGGATTGAGGCAAACGAACAGGGCGGCAATGAGGGCGGCTGGTAGGCTGTCGGTCCACAGCAACACGAGGCGTGCGCTGAAGATGAATAGGTTCAGCGCGAACAGGGCATATAGGGCCTGGAAACCATAGCGACCTGCAAGAGCCATTGCGCTGCTGCTGAACAGCGTGTTGCCCGGGGTGCTGATGATCTGGTAGGCGCGCTCAACATTGGGCGCGGTCGCCTCAGCATTGAGGCCGGCGACGAAGCTGAAGGTCTGCATGTAGAAGCACTCGGCTTCGCCCCGAATCAGGTATGAGACCAGCGAGTATAGGAACTCTGCGTCGCTGTAGTGCAGCCAGTAGAAACTTGCCGTGCCCAGGCCGAGCAGCGCTATCGCGAACTCTGCCGGCCCCGAACACAGATCGTTGGTGTGTTGCTCGTCAGCCCGGCTGCTACGGCCAAGGACCGCCAGCGCGGTACTGGCAAGTGCCAGACCAGCAGCGCAGCTGCTGAGCAGTTCCCGGTCAATGAAGGCCCCGGCGGCATAGGCCACGCTGGCGGTCGCTGCTGCTGGCAGACTGATGCCAAGAAGCAGGGTCCAGGCAACCCGCTCAAGTGGTGAGCAGCGCGGCAGCAGCGCCAGCGATGCGCTGTAACCCACCCACAGCAGTAGCAGGGCGGCCAGCATCGATGGGTGCCTGCTCGCTGGGTCCTATTGGAAGCTGAACAACTCGACGTCGAAGACCAGCGTCCCTGCTGGAGCGCCAGGCCGGGCGGGCGTCTCGCCGTAGGCCAGGTTGCCGGGGATCCAGAAGCGGGTCTTTTCGCCGACCACCATCAGTTGCAGGCCCTCGGTCCAGCCCTTGATTACCCGGTTGAGTGGGAAGCTGATCTTCTGGCCTCTGGCCACCGAGCTGTCGAACATCTTGCCGTCAGTGGTCCAGCCGGTGTAGTGGACTTCGACGGTGCTGGTGGAGCTGGGCTTGTCAGTCCCGGTGCCCGGGGTCAGGACCTTGTAAGCGAGCCCAGACTCAGTGGTGGTGGCGTCAGCGGGAGCAGCGGCGACATCGGGTGGGGCAGCAATCATGGGAGGGGCCTTTCGTGGGGGTGGAGCGGCTTCAAACGAGATGAGTTCTACGTCGAACACCAGGGTTCCGGCAGGCGCGCCGGGGCGGCGGGGAGTGTCCCCATAAGCCAGCTTGCCGGGGATCCAGAAGCGGGTCTTCTCCCCGACTACCATCAACTGCAGGCCTTCGGTCCAGCCTGGAATCACCCGGTTGAGGGGGAACACCGCCGGCTTGCCTCGGGTGACCGAGCTGTCGAACATCTTGCCGTCGGTGGTCCAGCCGGTGTAGTGCACCGTGACCCTGCTGGTGGCGCTGGGCTTTTCGGTGCTCGTGCCGGGGGTCAAGACCTTGTAAGCGAGCCCAGACTCAGTGGTGGTGGCGTCAGTGGGAGCAGCGGCGACATCGGGTGGGGCAGGCAGAGGGCCCTTGGCCTCAGCCTGCTTGGCAGCGGCGCCATCCTCAGCGGGCTGTTGTGCTGCGGGGCTATCGGCGGCTTTATCCGCGGGGCTGGGGCTGCTCTCCTCCGGTGAACTTGGGGGGCAGCCGGTCAGGAACAGCAGGGTCAGGCAGAGCGGTGCAGAGTAGCGGAGCATGGTGGGCCTCTTGAAGGTGAATCCGATGGTGTCCGGACTCATAGCAGAGGAAGCGCCACGAGGTCGAGTCTGGAGCCAGCTCCTTGGGACTCTGAATCCTAAAACGGTGGGTTCAGTTGGCCTTCTGCGTTCGAGCCCCAGCAGTTCAGAGTTGCGTTGCTGGCGAGCGCGCAGCTGTGGTCGCCTCCGGCGCTCGCCTGCTGGAAGCTGCCTGCTGGAGGGCTGGCTTGACCGGCGCCATCCTCTCCCCAGCATTCCAGTCCATTGGCGTTGGTGACCCCGCAGCTGTGGGAGGTCCCTGTGCCTAGTTGCTGGTAGCTGTCTATCACTGGGCTGCTCTGTCCGTTAGTGTCAGAGCCCCAACACAGCACCGAGCCGTCTGTAGTGATGCCGCAGCTGTGCGCTGCCCCGACATCCAGGTCAGTGAATGCAGCTGCGCCCGGGGCGCTGCTCTGACCGTCGGTGTTGAGGCCCCAGCACTCGGCGGCGCCGCCGACACGGATGCCGCAGGAGTGGAAGCCACCGGCGCTGATGTGGCTGAAGGCACCGGCTGGTGCGGCTAGCTGTGCTTCGGTGGCGCGGCCCCAACACTCCACCGAGCCGGTCGCATTGATGGCGCAGGTGTGGAAGCCGCCGGCACTTACTTCGCTGAAGGTGCCCGGGTTGGGGCTGGCCTCGCCGTTGAGGTTGGAACCCCAACACTGCAACTGGCCCGCGGTGCTGATGGCACAGTTGTGGAAGGCGCCCACGCTGAGCTCACGGAAGGTGCCCGCCGGGGGGGTGGCCTGGCCAGCGTCATTGAGACCCCAGCAGAACAGCTCGTCGGTGGAGCTGATGCCGCAGCTATGGAACAGACCTGCACCGACCTGGCGCCAGGACCCGTCGGTACCACTGCAGTCGGAGTCGATGCCGTCTCCTGGGGGGTCAGGCTGGCCAGGGTGAATCTGCGGGTCGCCGTCGTCGCAGTCGGCCTGCTCCGCGTAGGTCGCCAGGCAGCCGGCGTCGCCAGCATCGAAGAAGCCGTCGCCGTCACCGTCGAAGGGTTCATCAATAGCTGAGCTGCAGTCATTGTCGACACCGTCACAGACTTCTCCTGCGCCCGGGAAGATCTGTGGGTCCAGGTCCTCACAGTCGCCGCCGGCACATTCGTCAAAGCCGTCACCGTCGTTGTCCACTTCACCTACTGGCACCAGACCGTCGCAGTCGGAGTCGGCGCTATCGCAGATTTCGGCGGCTCCCGGGAACACTGTGGTCACGCTGTCATCGCAGTCATCGCCTCCCTGAATGAGCGGGCTGTTACCCACCCAACTGCACTCTACAAAGCCATCGCCGTCGTCATCTTCTTCGGCCACCGGCAGCAGAGTGTCGCAGTCGTTGTCGAGGAAGTCGCACAACTCGGGCAGTCCCGGTGCGACGGTGGCGTTGGCGTCATCGCAGTCGAGTCCAGCGCATTCATTGAGACCATCACCGTCGTCATCGGTCTCTTCGGCCGGGATGACCAGGTCACAGTCGTTGTCGACGCCATCGCAGACCTCAGCAGCGCCGATGTTGATGGCCGGGTTGGTGTCATCGCAGTCGGCACCTGAGCACTCATTGAAGCCATCGCCGTCGTCATCACTTTCGGTGTCGGGGACCACGCCGTCGCAGTCATTGTCGATGCCGTCGCAGAACTCGGGTCCACCGGGCACTGCTGTGGCATCGCCATCGTCACAGTCGTCGCCGCCTAGGATGGCTCCCGGCGTGCCCACAAAGCTGCATTCCACGAAGCCGTCGCCGTCGCTGTCGGTCTCCGTTGGTGGGAGCGCCAGGTCGCAGTCGTTGTCCAGGCCATCGCAGATCTCAGCGGCTCCTGGCAGGGTGGAGGGATTGCTGTCGTCGCAGTCGCCCGCACAGCTTGACACCCCGTCGCTGTCGGCGTCCGCTTCATTGGCGGGCAGGACCCCATCACAGTCGTTGTCAATGCCGTCGCAGACCTCGGGGTTGCCGGGGAAGCTGAGTGGTTCTGTGTCGTCGCAGTCGGCTCCGGCGCACTCGTTGAAACCGTCGCCATCGTCGTCGGTCTCGTTGGCGGGCACGTTGCCATCGCAGTCGTTGTCCAGACCGTCGCAGATCTCGGCAGCGCCGGGGTTGAAGGCTGGATTAGCGTCGTCGCAGTCATCCCCCCCGCTGATGCCTCCGGCCACCGTTCCGGTCACCGTGCATTCAATGAAGCCATCACCGTCATCGTCTGCCTCCAGTGGCGGCAGGGTCCCGTCGCAGTCGTTGTCGTTGCCATCGCAGACTTCCGGGTTGCCCGGAAAGGCGCTGGCGGCGCTGTCGTCGCAGTCGCCCGCGCACACTGATAAGCCATCTCCATCGGCGTCCAACTCTGCGGTGGGGATGCCACCCACGCAGTCGTTGTCGATGCCGTCGCAGACTTCCGGGTTGCCCGGGAAGCTGAGCGGCTCTGCGTCGTCGCAGTCGCCATCACTGCACTCGTTGAAGCCGTCGTTGTCATTGTCGATTTCATTGAGCGGGATCTGACCGTCGCAGTCGTTGTCCAGGCCATCGCAGATCTCAGCGGCGGCCGGGTTGAAGGCCGCGTCCGTGTCATCGCAGTCGTCACCGCCTGCGATGGCGCCACCACTGCCGACCCAGCTGCACTCGACGAATAGGTCGCCGTCGTCGTCGATCTCGGTGAGCAGCAGGCTTCCGTTGCAGTCGTTGTCCTGGCCATCGCAGAACTCGGTGTTGGCGCTGAAGTTATTGGCATCGCCGTCGTCGCAGTCGCCCTCGCAGGGGGTCTCGCCGTCCAGGTCACCGTCCATCTCGTTGTTCGGGATGCTGCCGTCGCAGTCGTTGTCCAGGCCGTCGCAGACTTCAGGGTTGCCGGGGAATTGGACCGGGCTGGCGTCGTCGCAGTCGCCGTCGGCGCAGCTGTTGAACCCATCACCGTCGGCATCGGCTTCGCCCTGAGGGATCTGGCCATCGCAGTCGTTGTCGAGCCCATCGCATTGCTCGATGAAGTCAGGATGAATGAAGACGTTGGCGTCGTCGCAATCGTCGCCGCCGCTGATGGACGGGTCACTGCCGACCCAGCTGCAGACCACATAGCCATCACCGTCAGCGTCCACCTCGCCTGCTGGGATCACTCCGTCGCAGTCGTTGTCGAGCAGGTCGCAGACCTCAGCGCCGCCAGCACCGATCAATGCGTCGCCGTCGTCGCAGTCGCCGCCGCAGCCGCGCAGCCCATCGCCATCGCTATCGGCTTCATTGGCCGGGATGACGCCGTCGCAGTCGTTGTCGATGCCGTCGCAGAGCTCTGCCAGCGCTGGCCCCACGGTCACTTCGCTGTCGTCGCAGTCGCCCTCACAGGCAGACAGCCCATCGCCGTCCTCGTCCAGTTCGACGCTCGGGACTACGCCATCGCAGTCGTTGTCGATGCCATCGCAGAGCTCTGCCAGTCCGGTACCAATGGTCGGGTTGCTGTCGTCGCAGTCGAGTCCATTGCACAGGTCGATACCGTCGCCGTCGGCGTCCTGCTCATCAGTGAGCAGCACCCCGTCGCAGTCGTTGTCCAGTCCATCGCAGATCTCGGTGCCGCCGGGCAGGGCAGCGCTGGCGCTGTCATTGCAATCCCCGCCGCCGACAACTCCGGGCTGGTTGCCCTGCCAGGAGGCACAGTCCACAAAGCCGTCGCCGTCTTCATCGGTCTCGTTGCTGGGGACGGCTCCATCGCAGTCATTGTCCAGTCCATCACAGATCTCGGTGCCGCCGGGCAGCGCGCTGGGGTCGCTGTCATCGCACTCCTCGCAGCCCAGGAAACCGTCACTGTCGTTGTCCAGTTCGCCACCGGGAGCTTCGCTGTTGGGGTCGCAGTCGTTGTCCTGACCGTCGCACAGCTCGGCGTTGCCCGGCGCTATCGCTGGATTGGCGTCGGCACAGTCATCACAGTCCAGGCTCAGGTCGCCATCGCTGTCGATCTCACCGCCGGGCGCCACGGTGGAGCTGTTGCAGTCGTTGTCCTGACCGTCACAGGCTTCGGGATTGCCGGGGAAGTTGAAGGGGTCGCTTTCGTCGCAGTCCTGGCAGCTCGGCGAACCGTCACCGTCTGCGTCGCCTTCACCACCCAGCACCGTTGTGGCCGGGTCGCAGTCGGTGTCAAAGCCGTCGCAGATCTCCAGGTTGTTCGGATGGGCAGCTGGGTTGCTGTCGTCGCAGTCCAGGGCGTTGTTAACCCAGCCAGGGAAGGGCTCGCAATTGGGGATCGGGTTGGCGAGGGCGTCGCCATAGCCGTCGCCATCGTAGTCAGCGAAGTAGTTTTCGACAGTCAGGCCATCGTCAACAAGACCATTGCAGTCGTCGTCGATGAGGTTGCACTCCTCGTTGGCTGCTGGATTGATGGCCGGGTTGCTGTCGTCGCAGTCGCCGTCGGCGTTGACCAGATCAGCCACCGGCAGGCAGCTGATGATGGCGGCGGCGCTGGCGTCGCCGTAGCCGTCGCCGTCGCTATCAGGCAGCCAGTCTTCAAAGTTCTGGCCGTCATCGATCTCGCCATCGCAGTTGTCATCCACGCCGTTGCAGAGCTCGATGGCCGAGGGGAACACCGCCGGGTCGCTGTCGTCGCAGTCAAAGCAGGCGCCGATGCCGTCGTTGTCCTGGTCTACGCCGTTGTCAATGCCGCCGTCGCAGTCGTTGTCGATGCCGTCATCACACACCTCAAGGACGCCCGGATTGATCTCAGGGTCGCTGTCGTCGCAGTCGTCACCGCCGTCGCTCAGGTCGAAGAAGCCGTCACCGTCTTGATCCACCCGGGTTGGGGGCAGGGTGACCCCGATCAGGTCGACGATGATGGGCAGTGGCGCTTCAGCCTGGACCTGTTCGCCGGCCCCGCCACCGCCGCCACCACCAGAGACCAGCAGTGCCTGGACCGATCGAAAGCTGAGCCGTGCCTCATGGGCGCCAACCGTCTCAGCCCGGTATTGCACCTGAAATTCGATGGATTCGCCGGGCCCGAGAGCTCTGGGGAAGGTCTCTTGGGTCTCGATGGTGAAGAAGGGCAGGTCCTCGCCAGAACTTTCCGGGGGCGCGATGTAGGTGCGGCCGTCGCCAAAGTTACTGAGGGTCAGGGTGCGCACCTGCGGCTCGCCCAGCAGGCTAGCGCCGAAGTCGAGAGGCGCCTGGTCGGCGTAGAGCAGCGGCGCACCAAGATCGTCGCACCCAACCAGACCGGCAGGAACGCAGAGCAAAGTGGCCGCCAGGAGGACGGCTTGCGGGCGACGCAGAGGCATCGGAGCTACCTATCGGTCACTATAGCCCCAGACTTCAGACAAATCGGATGATTTCAAGCTGCTGGTTAGGTTTCGACCCTACAATTGCCGGGTGGATCGGGGCGTCGTTGGGTCTTCCTGGTTGAGTCTGATTGCATGGACTGGAGGAACTCTGGATGGGCTTTGTTGGCAAGGCGTGTGTGTTGCTGGTGGTCTTCCTTTTGGCAGGTTTGTTGTCGCTGACGGGGCTGGCTGGCGGCAAGTCAGACTGCTATCGAATCAAGGATCCGGACCAGAAGAATCTCTGCCTGGCCGCGCATGAGGGCAAGTCCGCCTGCTATCGAATCAAGGATCGCGATCTGAAGAACCGCTGCCTGGCTCAGGTGGAAGGCAAGTCCGCCTGCTATCGAATCAAAGACCCGGACCAGAAGAACTTCTGCCTTGCTGGCAAGGAGGGTAAGTCCGCTTGCTATCGGATCCGTGCAGGCGACCTCAAGAATGCTTGCCTGGCCACTCACGAAGGTAAGTCGGCGTGTTATCGGATTCGTGATGCCGATCGCAAGAACCTGTGCCTCTCGGCCTTCGATGGCAGATCCGCCTGCTATCGGATCCGCGACGCGGACCTGAAGAACCTGTGCCTTGCTGCGCGCTGAAACGAGCGGAGAGTGGTTCGCCTTAATCGGCCTCGCAGATCTGGACCGTGTCGGTGATTGCTCCACTCAGAGCTACCGCTGTGCTGCCGTCATAGACGGTGATGCCGGAGATGCCGCTTGAGCCGCTCTGTACGGTCAGTTCCAGGCAGAAGTCCACCGGCAGTGGCCCAACGACGGCGCCATCATTGCAGCAGGTGGCCCAAGACCACGAGCCGGTGAAGTCGCCGTTGCTGGCGATGCTCGGTGCTTCGGTAGCGTCGTCTGCAACCACCACTGAAGTGCCGGCAAAGCCGGTGCCCTGGATGTCGATGTTACCGGTGTTGTTGCTGCCCTGGTTGTTGTCGATGAGTAGGGTCAGGAATAGCTCGCCACCCTCGGAGGCAGGTTCCTGGTAGATGATCTCGACCAGATGGTCCTCCACCTCCAGGCCCGTATTGGAGCTGGCGTTCCTCGGGCTCTGATAGGAGTACCAGTCCGACACAGTTTCGGTGCCCAGGTAGGGCGAAATGACCTGACTGGCGCCATTCTGAGTTACTGAAACGCAGGTGGTCATGCTGTCGCAGTCGTCATCGATGCCGTTCTCGCAGACCTCAGTGTTGCCGTTGTAGATCGCAGCGTCCGTGGGTGCGCAGTCGCTGCTATCTGGGTCGCTGTCGTTGTCGTCGTCAGGGTCGCCGGCATCGCACAGCCCATCGCCGTCGAAGTCTGCTCCGTCGGCGGCCGGATCGCTGGTGCCGCTGATGCAGTCTTCACAGCTGTCGCTGTCGCTATCGCCGCACACGTTAGGGTCGAGCGATGCGCTGTCACTGGTGTCGGCAACGCCGTCATTGTCGTCGTCGGTATCAAAGCAGTCGGGCTCAAGGTCGCCGTCTGTATTGGTGAATTCGTCGACCAGGGAACCATCGCAGTCCCAGTCTTCACCGTCGCAGATGTCCACCGCGTTGCTGTTGATGGTCGCGTTGAAGTCGTCGCAGTCGCTGCTGTCAGGATCACCGTCGTTGTCATCATCGGTGTCGTTGCAGTCGGGGTCACCATCGTTGTCGAAGTCGTCGAACTCATCGACGATCGAGTTGTCACAGTCCGAGTCGATGGCGTCGCAGACTTCGGTCGCGCCAGAGTTGATCGTGCCATCTGCGTCGTTGCAGTCGCCAGCACAGCTGCTCTCGCCGTCGCTGTCGCCGTCCTGCTCATCGGCAGGGATGGCGCTGTCACAGTCGTTGTCGATGCCGTCACAGATCTCACTGGCGCCGGGATTTGAGGTTGCGTCGCCGTCATCGCAGTCGTTGCCGCTGAGGCTGGTGTCCGCACCAGTCCAGTCGCACTCTACGAAGCCGTCACCGTCATCATCGGTCTCGTCACTGGGAATTACCTGGTCGCAGTCTTCGTCGATGCCGTTGCACAACTCGACAGCATTGGGGTGGATCGTGCCTTCGGAGTCATTGCAGTCACCGGTTGCGGTGGCGTGGCCGTCGACGGGGGCGCAGTCGTTGACCGGAGTGCCGGTCTCATCGCCGTAGCCATCTTCGTCGCTGTCCGGGAACCAGTCTACATAGGCAACGTTGTCATCGACGCTACCATTGCAGTCATTGTCGATCTCGTCGCACAGCTCCGCTGCCCCAGGGAAGCTGTTGATGTCGTCGTCGTCGCAGTCAAGGCAGGAGTCCGATCCGTCGCTGTCAGCATCATCACCGACATCGGTGGTCCCATCGCAGTCGTTGTCGACGCCATCGTCACAGGTCTCGGTTGCCCCTGGGTTGACCGTGGGATCATTGTCGTCACAGTCGTCGCCGCCTTCCTGATCGCTGACATAGCCGTCGCCGTCAGCATCGGCGCCCGGAGTAGGCGAGCCGGTGCCCGTCATGCTCACGCGCAGTAGCTCTTCGGTGCTGTCGCCGTTCTCACGACTTATCACCAGGGTCGCGCTGTCTTCGCCAACCGCGCTGGGGCTGTAACTGACCTGGAGGGCGAGGCTGGCCCCTGAGGCCAAACTGAAGGGCCAGGGGCGAGCTTCTAAGGAGAAGGCCTCAGAGCTGCCGCCGGCCAGTGCCGGTTCAAGGAGCACTGCGTCGGCCGCCCCTGAGTTGCTGATGCTCAGAGAAGTCACTGCCTGTTGACCAACAATGACCTGCCCGAAGTCGAGGGTCTCGGGGGTGCTGGCCAGAGCAACCTCACCGGGCTCTTCGGCGCAGCCAGAGAATAGAGTTAGTCCCATCAGGGCACAGAGTGAAAGAATCCAAGACGAACGCATCGCTTACCTCCAGCGCAACATTGTGAAGTCTTAAAGCCACGATGTCTACGGCCGTCGCTTGGGCGGGCGCTAAGCTGCCCGCAGATCTCAAGGTTCTGTTCCGGTCATGAGCAGGGTCGGGTTACAGACACCCTCCGCAAAACAGGGGTTGTCGAGGTCGCCTAGCCCGGGCCCACCCAGGAAGAAGGGCTCGTTCCGGGCGCCTTCTGCTTGAGCTGGGCAGTACTTGCGGAGTTGGTCACGAAAAGCCTGCGGGTAGGGATTCCAGTGAAGTCGGAAGAACAGGCCATTGCTGAGCTGTAGTTCATGCTCGGCAGTAGCGAGTGGGTGACGCTCGAAGCTGTCAATCCGCTGTAGAGCTGCCAACACTGGGGCTTTGGTGTCGCTACCTAGGCGGAAGTCTCCGCTGCGCAACTGCAGGTCGAGCAAGGTTGCCTCGGCTGACCAGTTCAGTGGGCAGTGTGCCTGACCTTCCAGATACTGAAATTCTCTGCCCTGGGCCAAGTCCAGGATGGCCTCGCTCAGTTGACTAAAGCCGCGCACCGGGGCTGTCGCGGCGGTCCCAATGGCCGGTGGCTGTAGCAGTAAAAAGGTCAGGGTGATGACCGCACCGGCAGCTGAGATCAGGGCTTGTTTAGACAGTTTTGTGCGGTGGCCGGTGGCTGGCCAGGGTGCGAGCTGGGCGCCAGTGGGAAGTACCGCGCACCAACCGATGAAGCCCAGCGCCAGTAACAGGTAGAGGCCGGGGCGTAAGTGCCAGGTCTTGGGGGGGTAGCCGGCCAGCACGAAGATAGCGGCGGCGAGGACGATCCAAGTAAGGCAGAGGCTGAAGACTGCTCTGCCCTGAGTCGACCTCAGGCTGAACGGAATTCCTGCCAGTAGCAGTAACCCTGAGCTGGGTCCACCAGCCAGACCATCGAGCGCTTTGCTCAGGTTGCGGAGCGCATCCAGTCCTCCTGCCAGGACCCAGGACGTCCCCGCCCGGGTGTCGCTCCCTCTCTCAAACAAGCTGTGCCATAGGCCTGGTGCATTGGCGATCACATAGGGGACTAGGCATAGCCCGCTGGCTGCCAGGCTGAGCTTGAGCAGCTTGCCCCGTGGCCAGACCCCGGTTACTCCGCAGATCAAAAAGGCTGGGAGCAGGGCGGCGGCGCCGAAGGGGTGGCTGGCGCTGGCCAGACTGGCACCTATCAGCAACAGGCTGGTGCCTGCCTGGCGCTGCTTGGTGTCGGTCATTGGGCTGGCTGCCAGGACCGCGCCCAGTACGGTGAGCAGGGCCCAGTGAGTAGTCCGGTAGTTAAGGGGGTAGCTGGAGCTGAGCGCTACAACATCTGGTAGACCCGCGATGGCGAGGCCAAAGGCGAGCCCTAGCAGGGGGCGGCGCAGGGCAGCGCCGATGGCGAAACATAGCGGAGCGATTAGGGCGAAGAACAGTGCGCCTCGTCTGAGGACGCTCTCCAGGCTACCGGCCCCCACCAAAAAGGGGGCAAGGAGATAGTCATCAGCGATACCGAACCAGTAGTGGGTGCCGATGCTGTTGCCGCGCCAGGGCAGTGCCTGGAGGCTGGCGATCTCTACCGCTCTGCGGAGTGCACTTGCGCCGTCGGCCGGCAGGTCAACGAAGCCAACCTGGGCGTTGTGGTGGAGTAGAGCCACCACATAGACCACCAGCGCCATAGAGCTGTAGACGCGCATTGCGACAGAGTAGCTGCTCGGCGGGTAGTTCCGCTCCCTGCCCGAGTCGGCATAGCCCTGATAACCTGAGTTGGAGAGGTTGTGGCACGGTGGGTAAGCGAACTTTGATGTTGCTCTTGTTCGGGCTTTCGGGCTGCAGCCTTGCTGCGGGGTTCGAGGAGGCCGCTGAGTGCTTCGATGGAGCTGATAACGATGCCGATGGTGCTTATGACTGCGATGACTCGGACTGTGCCCAATTGGCGGATTGCGCTGCCAGTGACGATGACGACAGCAGCCCCGCCGATGAC
>DJIF01000034.1:0-3013 GCA_002433485.1 Deltaproteobacteria bacterium UBA6601 | reverse complement strand
CAGCCCCGCCGATGACGACGACAGTGCTGGCGGAGATGATGACGACAGTGCCGCGCCTGGGGTCTTTGTTGGCGATGTCAGCCTGAGTTCTCCTGCAGCAATGAGTTGGTTCTGCGCCTCGTGGGATCGGGTCGAGGGGCAGCTGCTGATCGCCAATTCTCAGGGTGCCGACTTGGGGGAACTTGCCTGTCTGCGGTCGGTGAGTGGAGATCTGCGAATCGCCGCAAGCTCGCTGGAGACTGCGGCCCTGCCAGCACTGCAGGAGCTTGGCGGTGCTCTGGTCATTGCAGGGAACCAGCTGCTGCAGTCGGTCGATTTTCCTGGCCTGACGAGTGCGGCTGCACTCGACATCTCGTCCAACCCGCAGTTGCAGGATCTGACTGGCCTGGCCGCTCTTGAGACGGTTGTTGGTGATGTGGAGCTACATTCCAACGGGCTGCTGCAGCATGCTTCTCTGCCGGCGTTGCTAACGGTGGGCGGGCTGTTCAAGGTGCAGAGCAATCCGGCCCTTGAGGTGTTTCGAGCCGATGCCCTGGTGAGTGTGGGGGCTGAGGCCTCGGTGCGTTTCTGTGTTGTGCTGCAAGAGCTTCGTCTGCCATCGCTGGAGACTGTGGGTGGGATGCTTCGGATCTCCTCAAATCCGATGCTTCCGGAGATCGCCCTGGTGGAACTGCTCAGTGTGGGGGGGGGCGTCTACGTGGGGCTCAATCAGGGGCTTTCTGTGGTGCGTATGCCCATTCTCTCCCTGGTTGATTCGTTGCGGATTTCGGACAACCCGTCGTTGCCAGAGATTCAACTCGGTGGGCTGACCCTGGTTCAGCAGGATTTCCATGTTGCGGTCAACAACAGCCTCCCTGAGCTGAGTCTGCCTTTCCTCTCGGTGGTGGGCGGAGACTTCTACCTGGGCTCCAACGCTTCGCTGGCCTCCTTGGGGCTCCCGGCTCTGCAGTCCGTGGGCGGTGAGTTTCGCGTTACCTTTAATCAGAGCCTGGCGACCTCTGCTGTTCAGGCCATTGTTGACGCATTGGGTAGCAGCATTGGAGGGGACGTGCTGTTGGATGGCAACGCACCCGGCTGAGGAGCTAGTGGCAGGCTTCTTGATGGCTGGCGACTCTCAAGGTGGCTGGCAGGGGTCGGCGGTCTTTGGTCTCCAGAGCTGCACTGCCGGCGCGCTGGGGCCGGCGCGCAGGATCTCTGTCGCCCTCATCGTGCCGGGTCGAATGCCGGGTGGCAGGCTGCCTTCCGCGGTCTCGCCCACTACTGATAGCGCCAGATCAGCGACCTTGTCGCCTTGCAGTGAACCCAGCTGGACGCCATCGTCGACATCAACGCCGCGTATCAACTCGGTCCGCTCGGCCCGCCAGCCGTTTTCGTCGTTGATCCAGGCCAGCGCCATTCGATACTTCCAGTAGTCCATGTCGTCGATGGGGCCTTCGTCTGAGGCAATGATTACAGTCTGTGCGGAGCAGCGTTTGAGGCTCGCAAAAAGTCCCTGCCGAAAGCGCCGATCCTCTCGCCATGACAGGCGTTTGCCGGTGGCGATTGACTGCCGCTCCAACTCGCCTCGCTTCCAACCACCGTCCGGGTAGCTGGAAGAGGTCAGTCGGTAGGGCTGCAGCAGGCTTCGCTCGCTATTGGCCGGGTTGCTGCTGAGGAAGTGAAAGTCGAAGGCCACCAGCAGCGAGGTGAAGGTCAGTACCCCGGCCACCGGTTTGCGGAGCGGCCTCGCTAGCATCCCCCAACCCAGCACCGCTGCAATGATCAGGCAGGGTGCCATGGAGACGACAAAGCGCACATCTAGTGGCGGAACAGCGAGCATTAGAAACAGCCACTGGCCGATCACAGTGGAGAGCAGTAGGCTCAAACCGACCCGAGAACGGAGCGCCCACCACAGGCTGAGGGCCAGCAAAATGCTGGCTACCGGCAGCGAAAACAGGGAGTGCACCAGCCAGTATGGGTAGAACGACAAACGCTGAAAAGTAGCGCTCTCGGCTACTTGAGCGGTGTCCCTTATGGGTCCTGGTGCAGGGGTCGGAGCCGCTGCGCTGATCGCTTCATCAGCCCGGAGCGGGCTGCCGAGGAACAGACGTTCTGGGTTGCGGCCCTGGTTAGCCACCATCAGGTCCAGCGCCCCGTCGCTGTTCCAGTCGGTCCACAGCAGGTCTGAACTGGGGTCTACGGCCGGTGATTCCCAGGCTAGGCTGGGTCCGCCTCCTTCGGCGCGATAGACCCGCGTTGGACCATCAAGGTTGCTGAAGGCTGGGTCGGCGTCGCCATCGTTGTCCCAATCACCCCAGACCACCTTTGTGCTTGAGTTTGCGGCTTGTGAGGTCCATGCCAGTAGCAGGCTTCCAGCCCCATTTTCGTAGATGCGATTGGGCTCGGAACCGAGGTTTGCAACGGCCAGATCCAGGTCGCCATCGTTGTCCCAGTCACCCCAGGCCAGATTTGCGCTCTGGTCTTTCTGGGCAGACTTCCAGGCCAGCTCGAAGAGTCCGTTCTGGTAGCGGTAGAGCAGGTTGGAGTCACCTCGAACTGCGACCGCCAGATCCAGATCGTTGTCTGCATCAGAATCCCCTAGAGCCAGTGCTGAGATGGAGCCTGCCACCGGCGGGCGCCAGCTTGTTTGGGGTTTGAGTTGCCCTCCATCATTTCGTAACAGATTCAGCTGTCCCGCTTCAGTCAACTGCACCTGATCCACATCACCATCGCCGTCAATATCGCCGCTGGCTGTGTGGGCCCCGTTGGCCTGAGCGGGGCGGCTTGCGGCGGCATCAACTTCCTGCTTGCGGTGCAGGTACAGCGGCAGTCGGTAGCCTCGAGCGCGCGGACTGCGCCGGTAGATTCGTGCTGTTCGGTCGGCGTCGAGGACCCAGATCTCCTGCTCGCCGGTCTCGTTGTTCTGATTGATCCATAGTCCCTCAGAATCGCCCATCTCAGGTGAACTCCAGGCCAGCCGAAAGGGGTCGGGGTTCTGTTGCTTTGTGCGAATCTTCGCGAGGAGATGGTCTTT
>DJIF01000142.1:63069-91325 GCA_002433485.1 Deltaproteobacteria bacterium UBA6601 | reverse complement strand
GTGACCGTTGTGCATCCAGTGACGCACGCAGGGCCCGTGACCGGTAGCACCCTCAGTCTGGGCAATCTCATTCTCGTGATGAGGAAAGATGAGATCAATTCCGCCGCCATGGATATCGAAGCGCTCCCCGAGCAACTCAGAACTCATCACCGAGCACTCGATGTGCCAGCCGGGTCTACCCGGGCCCCAAGGTGAATCCCAGCAAGGCTCGCCGGGCTTGCTGCTCTTCCACAGCGCAAAATCAAAGGGATGACGCTTGCGGCTGTCTACATCCACCCGCGCGCCCTGTTCCTGGTCCTCAAGGCGCCGACCGCTCAGGCGCCCATAATCGGGGCAGCTGGCAACGCTATAGAACACATCACCATCCACCACGTAGCCATGCCCGTTGTCGATGAGTTGGCCGACCATGACAATGATCTCGTCCATGTACTCGCTGACCCGTGGTTCGTGGTCCGGGCGCAACATAAACAAGGAATCGGTGGCCCAATGATAGTCCTCCTCGTAGCGCCCAGCGATCTCTCGAAAGCCGACCCCTTCTTCGATGGCCTTATTAATGATCTTGTCGTCCACGTCGGTGAAGTTGCGGACGTACTTGACCTCATAGCCCCTGGACAGAAGGTGACGAAGCACGATGTCAAAGGACAGGGCAGCACGAATGTGACCGACATGGGCTTCGGCGTAGACGGTCACTCCACAGACATAGAGCAGCACCGTTCCGGGACTCAAGGTCTCCAGTTCTTCCTTGGCCCGAATCTCTGAGTTATAGAGACGCACCGGGTGCGGCTTGCATACAGTCACTACAGCGGTCTCAACCAAAGGGGCAAAGACAGGAGTCAGTCGGAAAAGATCTCACCAAGACGAGCCTCAATCTTGCCCTCAGGTTCCGACTTAGCCACAGCAAGCTCCTTAACCAGCAGCCCCTTGGCCTGATCAAACATCTTGCGCTCGCCGAAGGACAAGCTCTTGTCTCCCTTGAGAATGTAGAGATCTCGAAGTACTCGAGCTACCTCATAGGGGGATCCGGTCTTAATCTTGGCCATGTACTCGCGATAGCGCCGATTCCAGGTCTGCTTATCCAGCTCAATGTCCCGCTCAGCGAGCACTGTGTAGATCTCTTCGACCTCCTCAGGGGCAACTACAGGCCGCATGCCAATGGCGTCGGCGTTCTTGGTCGGCACCATCACGGTCATGCCGTTCTCAAGAATCTTCAACACATAGAACATCTGGCTGGTACCAGCGAACTCCCTTGTCTCAACTCCCTCGATCACACCAACCCCGTGTCCGGGGTAGACCGCCATATCGCCCATCTTGAAAGACATCGAGTACCCTAACGTTGTTGCCCGAAGTGAAAGGCTCGGCCCCCTGGTCTGGCCTTGCGGGCGCGAAACAGTAGCACAAGAGCACTCTTCTGACCAGTACCATGGTCTGACGGTCAACCCTTGAAGCCATCTCCTGACAGCCCACATCATGACCGCTCCCGGAACCCTTGTGCCCGGGTCGTTTGGCGCCTCGCCATACGCTATGCGACTGCTGTTGCTGCGGCTCTACTGGCGAGTGCTGGGCTGGTCGCCGCGGCATCGGTCGGCTTACGCCCGGAAGCCTTTTCCGTCGGGGCCAATCGAATCGGCTGGGCAATCATCGCCTTTCTGGGCACCGTCGCAGCAGGGATGCTGCCGATGCTGGCCTTCCTCAGCGCCTGGCTTAGCTCCAGGCGTCTGGGCGAGACCGGACAGAGTTCCTTGCTCGCCCAGCTCGGACTAGGACCGCTGCAGCTGTGGCGCGGCCTCTGGCCCTTATGGGCTCTGCTCGCTGGCATCGCACTGCTGCTCTCCCTGGGCCTGGAAGCACCTTCATGGCAGGCGGTTCACAAGCTCAAAGGCAGCCACCATGCTGCCGCACTGGGTTGGGCACGACTCCAGCGAGGCGAACTTCAGGCCCTGCCGGGCGGGGGGGCTCTGGTACTCGACCAGGGCCAGCTCCACTTCGCATCGGGAGACGGCCAGCTGCAAGGTGAATTGGGTCTGCCCAGTCCTGACCAGCGGGGCAACAAAGGAGGTTGGAAGCTTGGACCAGCTTCGCTGCAGCTGAACGACGGCAGCAACTGGTATGCGGAAGCTCTTTACCTTGAGCCAACCACTAAAGCCTTAAGGCGCTATCGCCAGGCTCCACAGAGCCCGTGGGCCACCGGATTTATGAAGCTCGCGAGCAAAAACTGCAGCGAGGAACCTGAACGGAACTGTCAAAAGGCAAAGCTGGTCCTGCATCGGAGACTCAGCTGGCCTGTATTAACCCTGCTGATGTCGATGCTGGGCTGGCTGGGCGCCTGGACCAGCATCGGTGGGGGCCGCCGCAATGGCGCGCAACTCAGCAAACTGCTCTTGCCCCCCCTACTGCTCTATTCGGGTCTCAAACTGGGCGAACATGCGCTAAGCAGCGGACTGCTGAACGGCGCCGCCGCTGCCTGGCTAACGGTACCGCTGCTGCTGCCGCTACTGCTGACCAGCAAAACAGCTGGCGGGTTCCAACTCCGGCAGTCCCCTAACCGGGCCCAGCGATGACATCGCCCGGGCTGCGCATTGCGGTAGCCATACTGCGAACCCTGTTGTTGCACATGATGGTGCTGATTCCCCTCATCACATTGATCGGCAGCATGGACCGCGGGCTAAGCCTGGTAGGAGCCTTGCCCAACCTGATCCAGCTATTTCTACCCCTGGCGCTTGCTACGGCAAGCGCAGCAGTGCTCGCTTCAGCCCGTTGCTCAGGGGAATGGGACCTGTCCTCCATGCTCGGCTACACCGCCGGCCTGCGGCTCGCTCCGGCCCTTACCGGGGCGCTGCTGCTAGGAATTTGCGGATTACTCTGGAGCGGTACCAATGGACCGCTTAACGGGACGAATTCTGCAGCTATTCTCAACCCACTACCGGCCCCGATTGAGAGCGGAGTATCGATCATCCGCATCGATGGCCGCTGGAAGACCGCCGACCTGTCGTTATGGAGCTCCAGACCAGCTGAGCTGAGCCTGCCCGAGCTCATGGAGCGACTCGCTGCCGCACGGCCAGAAGGGCTGCGCCGCGGACCAGATCGGGCTGAGCTATGCCGCCGCTTAGGCTGGAGCCTTGCCCTTCCGCTGGCCATAGCCTGCGGAGCGGCCTGTGCACTACGCGGTCGACGACCGTCACCCTCAGGCCGAGAGCGCTACCGCCTCACTGCCCCACTGCATGCAGGCCTTTTGATCGGGCTCTGGTTGTTGACCGTTCTACTGGGCAGCTCGTGGCTATCGGCTCAGCTCTGACCGCCAGACCAGCAGAACGACCAAATTGGCTGGGACAGTCGACAATCACCCATTGCAGCTTGAGGCTACTCAATAATGTAGTAATCGACCTTCGCCAGCGGCAGAAAGATCCGCTTCAGACTGCCGGCGACCGGCTCGCCCTTACCATCAAACATCTCAGCAACCTGAAGATCGAGACCACCATCGCGGGCATCAGCGGTACCGCGCAGTTCGCTGACGTTGCCCGCCAAGTAAGGGACCTGGTCGGGACCTCCACGGTGCCTATATAGGGGCGTCTTGAGCAATGCGCGAATCTTCATTTGGGACGCTCTCCGCGATGAATGGTAACGGTCTCCAGGACTACCGGCGTTACCGGCACTGAGGAGTTAGGTCGATTGCCCTTCTTGGGCACAGCAGCAATCTTCTCGATCATCGCCTGTGGCTCGCAATAGCCAAATACCGAATGCCGGTTGTCCAGATGAGGAGTGGCTACCTCGGTGATAAAAAACTGACTGCCATTGGTATTGGGGCCTGAGTTGGCCATGGAGAGGGTGCCCGGCTTGTGCTTCAGCTGTGGGTGAAATTCATCGGCAAAGCGATATCCGGGCCCACCGGTACCGCGGCCCAACGGGTCTCCGCCTTGAAGCATGAAGCCCTTGATAATGCGGTGAAAGACAGTCCCATTATAAAGCGGCTCGCTGCGCTTGGAGCCATCCTCCGGGTGAGTCCATTCCTTGCTGCCTTCCGCCAGCCCCACAAAATTCGCCACCGTCTTAGGAGCCCGGCTTGGCTCCAGCCGACAATCAATGGAGCCCAGTGAGGTCTTAAAACGCGCCCACATCTCTGCCTGTAGATTGGACTCGGCGGCCATCTTGGCCTTCTGCTCCGCCTCCTCCATGTCCTTAATCTTCAGCTTGAGAGCCGCATTTTCCTCGCTCATCCTCGCCAGTCTCTCTTCCAGCGCCTTGACCGTATCAGTCAAGCTGTTGTTCTCCTCTTTAAGGCCCGCGGTGCAGGAACTGAGGAAAAGTACGAAAACAAGGACAAGATTGCGCAAGGCTGGCCTCCTTAGCTGTTTGCGGCGCGCAATATACCAGCCATCGAAGCACTCCGGTTCACGATGACACACGCCCCGTACAGACCCCCAGTTGAGGGCTCATCGCACTCTGGTATCGACCCTCTCTAAGGGCGTTCATGCGCTCCCGGTCCAGCTGGCGCTCCCGCCTCAGGAAGCGACTCCATAGCTCCGCACTACCGCCAGCCGCCGCAAACAACGGCTGCTGCTCCTCAAGGGGCGACTGGGGAGCGCTTTCCTCAAGGGAGGCAAGTAAGAATGAAGCATAGTTCTGGTCCAAGCCGGCCCCGCTTGCTAGGCACTGCCGGCCGACCGGATTAAACCAGAGCTGAGGTGCCTCCAAGCCGACTGCCTCCATGAGCTGGGGCAACCGCCCGGCAATGCGATAGTCGCCAGCTCCGAGCAAGAGTGCCCCTTGGGCGATGTAAGAGTGAACCGCCAAGCGGTCGCGAAGATGCTCAAAATCATCAGCTTCGATGTTGTCTCGCTGCGAGGCGGCAGAGCCCAGCAGATCCGGTTCAATGGCGACCACAAGTCCACCTGGCCGTACGACTCGGAGCATCTCGGAGAGCGCCTCTTCAGGACGGCTGAGGTGCATCAACACGGTCTGACAGATCGCCAGGTCGTAGCGGTCATCTGCAACCTCATCGAGGCAGGTTATGTCCCCTGAGTGGAAAACAACTCGACCGCGCAGACCCGCCTCAACGCAACGCTCTCTGGCCCGAGCGATCAGCTCCTCATCAAGATCAAAACCGTCGATCCGACCACCAGGATCAATCAAGGGCAGCAGGAGATGGCCGAGATAACCCCACCCGCAGCCAAAGTCAGCAATCCGCAGGCCAGGGCCCAACTCAAGAAGCTCAGCCAGACGCGGTAGATCGGCCACATCCCAGAAGAACCGTCGGCTAGCTTCCAGTGGACCGAACCAATGACCACGGCCGAAGTCGACAAAGCGTCGCTCGCTCATCTAGCGCTCAACGAAACCCGCCGACAAGAACTGGAGTCCAAGGTAGCTCTAGCTGCTCCTGGGCAGCGAGCATCACCTTAGAAGGCCCAGCCCGCGCTCAATCTGACGGTATGCATCTGCTCTTCAATCTCACCGCGTTGGTGACTGTCCTGCTCGTTATAGAAAGCCAACCCCATAGAGCGCGTTAGTAAATCGTAGCTAACGTCAAGCAGCAGCCCCTTCCACGGCAGAATGCTCATACCGATGTTGAGGTGATGATTGGTGATCCCAGGCACCTGAAAATTGCTGTCACCCAGAGTCGCCCCGATCCCGAGGGATATGTCGTAGTCCAGATGCGGGCGCAGCATCGGCGTGATGGTATATCGAAGCCCCACACCAAGGCGCAGTCCGTGGAGGCCCATGGTCTCGAACACCGGAGCCGTGCAGCCGGTACGAACCGCTTCGTTCTCCTCGGTACTGTCGTCGTCAACAGGGCACGAGTCAGGCTGTAGATCCGCACCCAGATCCTCGGGATTCCAGAGCCTACGGAACAGCACCAGATCCTGAAACTGGTAGCCAGCTCTACCGATAATATCCAGCGGCCCCTTGTCCTTGAGCAGGGGCAGACGACCTTGAAAGTCGATGTTCACCGTGCTCATACCATCACAGAAAAACTCACCACAGTAGCCGGTTCCGCCCGGCGCATTGGCCGGAAAGTCTGTGCTGTAACTGAGATAACTGAAGCTGGCCCGCACCCCGGCATACTCCTGGAAGGGAAACCACTCGGCTGAAAAAGACAGCGAGCCCAGCAGCGGAGCACGTACTTCACTCTTCAGGAAGTCATAGTGCTGGAGTTTTGAGTCCTCCGGGGAGGCACAGCTCCCGTCCTCACCTATGCAGGGAGTCGAGTTGTAGTGATAAAAGCCGGGCGACCAGCCGACTTTGATCTGAGCGGTGCGCTTACTGAGCCGACCGGACTTCATGCTGCGGCGCCTGGCCGCCTCCTTGGGATCAGTGATGGTCTTAGCGGCCTTCTTGCTCTTGGCTTGGGTCTTACCAGCAGCACCAGACTCGACCGCCTTGGCCGTTGCCTTGTCCTTGCTCCGCGGACTCCTCATCTTGCGCCGCTTGTTGCTGCCACCACTTCCCCCAACCGCCACAGTCGCGAAAGAGGCAACATCACCCTGAGGCCGGGTCGCAGTCACCTGCACCCGATTGCTGTCCAGGCCCGGTGGAATGGTCAGCAGCGCTGAGAAGGTTCCATCGCCGTTGTCGACTTTATTGCTAATCAATCCACCATCGGCGAGCAGAATGACCTGCTCCCCAGGAACCAGAGTGCCCTTGCCGTCCAGCACCCTAACCAGCAGATTGACGGCCCCACCGGTGCGCGGCACAGAAGCTGGCACAGCGGCAACTTCGATGCTGGCGGCAACTCCAGCTTTAGCCACCGAGGCTTTGTCGGGGACCACCGGAGTGCTGGTGGCTCCGGAGCCACCAGCCGCCCACGGATTGACCCCGGCACTCACCGAAGCGCTGGCACCGGCCTGGGCCGAGCTGCCCACCAGAGTTTTGGCCTCCCGTAAGCGCATCCACTTACCGAGACTGCTCACCCGAGCCTGGCCTCCAAAAAGCGGGAACTCAAAGTTCGGTACCGGATCCAGCGCCTGCCAGACCGGCGCCAGATAGCTGAGATCACCGGTTGTGAAATTGACTGTAGCCAAACCAGAAAGCGGCCCCGCCGTATACAGGACCGTGCCAATACCGCGTGCGTCCGTCTCCACCGAGCTGGTCACAGAACCGCCACCAACTGCAACACTGGCGTTGATCGGCACCTGAGCGACGGGATTACCAAAGCGATCCAGTGCAAGCACCGTAATCGGCACCTTCTGACCGGTCACCACCTGATCCGACATGGGCAGCGCCACCAGACGAACCGCACGCTGATAATTGCCCCGAATACCAGCTAGTGCCTGGACCCGAGTCTTCACATTCCAGGTCACCGGCACGTCCACCGAAAAGACGCCCGGAGAGACCACCTTTGGATTCTTGATTGGACCTTTATTGGTACGAAATTCAACCCGATGCCCTGCGGTACTTACCTGCCCCTCAACATCAAGCAGTTCTGCGGTCAGCTTGACCTTCTTAACATTGGGAGTGATGACCTCAGGATCGGTGGTCAGCTTGAGCCGCACAGGACCACCAGGCTCAAGACCAATCTCAATGCTGTCACTACTGGCCGCCTCCTGGCCAGCCAACGAGGCAGTTATCGTGACCCGACTCGAAGAAGACAGCTGCGGAGCTGTATAGGTAGCGGCATACAGGCCCTTACCGAGAAAACTGACCTGATCGAGAGTCCCCTGAGTGGCGGTGAAGTTGACGTCTTCACCGTCAGCGGGATTGCCCTCAGGATCGACAACATAGGCCCGCACCTGGGTCTGAAAGGCCCCATCAGCGGGCAGGAAGTCTGGAATTCCGCCAAGTGCAATCCGGTTGAAGGGAGGTACTCCAAGGGGAATATTCTGAGTGCTGCGCGAACCATCGGGCTGCAGCATCTCCACTGCACCGGTTGTTACCCCCGGCGGCACTACAATGGGAATGCTGGCCTTACCGCTGGCATCAGATACCACCGGCGGGAAAGTGGTCTCACCAACCCGAAAGATGAGGGTGACCCCAGGCTGACGAGCGTCGACCGGATAAGGAACCTTGCCAATCAGGGGAATGGTGAAGAAACCAAATGTCTTCTCCGGATTGTCCGCGTCCCAAACCGAGAGCGTAGCCACTTGTGGGAAGGTCACCGCAGGGGGTGTATAAACCGCTGTGTAGCGCCCATCTCCCGCTGGCGCCAGGGCCTGAACCTCACCGACATTAGCGCTGGCCTTAAGGGTAAGGCCAGTGATCGCACTGCCGTCTTTGTCACGAATATCGAAGACCAATGAAGAGCTGGGATCATCGGTAAGGACAATCTTCTCGGGGCTCGCGCTGAACTTGATGCTGGGTCGAGTCTCGGGCTTCACATCAAGGGGGAAAGACGCCTCAACGGTGCTTCCTGTATTCAATCGTCCGCGAATTCGCACCTCAACCCCTACCCGCGGCCTTCGAGTCGGGGTCGAGTAGTAGCAGTTGTACATGCCAGCGCCGACCTGCGGGCAGTCAGTATCCAGCCGTCCAGCCGAAGAACTTGAGCCGCGAAACTTCACACCGTGTGCCAGCGAGCCGCTCTCATCGGTGACCATCAAGGTCAACATCACCTTATCGCCGTTAGCCAGGATCGGTCCTGGCGGCAGCAGGTGCACTGCAGCGCTATTGCCCAGGGTCAAGGTCGGTACCCCTTGAGCAACAGCCGATCCACTTCCTACTGAAGAGAGCAGAAAAACAACAAAGAGACTGCCGACAAGGCACAGGGCGGGGCGATGGAACATGGAGATCCTTCGGCTATTAGATCCACGAGATGTGCCGGCCGCAGGAGGACACGAGACGAGGCCTGCTCGACAAGCACAGGATTTTATTGAGCGAATACAGAGCCTGTCAAACGACTACGCCGCCACTTCAGGCGCCCAGCCAGCAGGCAAGCTGGACAGGAGGTAAAAGCCAGCAGGGACCTCAACCAGCATAGAATCCGGTCCAACAAGGGACCTTGCACCCAATAGGCAAGATATGCATGCTTGCCTCGCATGACTCTTCTAAGGAGCCCTCTGCTTCAGTTCCGTCTGGGATCCCCGATAGGCCTTTCATGATGTCGTCTTCTCTCTACCTTCACATTCTGCTTCTCTGTCTAGCTCTGGCGATCGGCGTCGGGCCTGTGTACGCACAGGATGAAGAGGAAGGAAGCGAAGAAGGAGATCCGGACATCTCCCGCGAAGACGAGGATGATGTGGAGAACTGGTCTTACGAGGGAGAAATCGAAGAGAAAAAGGAAGTCAAAAAAGAGGTCAAGAAGAAAGAACTACCCCCAGAGCCGAAGCGCTACGGTAACTCCGGCAACTGGTACGAAGTCTCGGTGGAATGCGGTGGCTGCGATACCCTGCTGGGTCAAAATCTCGGTATTGAAGACGCTCTGGTGATGCGTGAATTCTTCGACTACGTACAGATCGCATCAGACCGAAAGAGCGGAAGCTTCATCTACCCATCTGAAGGTGAGACTATCTCGGTGGGAGTCCGCGATGGCAATCAGCGGGTTCGAATCTGGCAGTATGCCTCCGACTCCGGTACCCGATTGACCGACACTTTCGCGACCCTGTGGGACCTGCAGAAGAAGGCCGAGTCTGGGCTGCTCTATGGTCGCAAGTATGAAGTGCAGGCCTGGACCAGCGACGCTTATGTCGAATCAGACACCGGCTACAAGGCCAATCAGGGTTTTATGTCCTCCAGCAAACTGCTCAGTTATCTGGATCTGGTCCCCATTAAGCAGCTCAACACCGAAGAGCCGCGCTTTCAGGTTGGCGAGAACGTGCGGGTCAGCCTGGTCGGCTACTCAGCCTTTGTCCGCAGCGACGTCAAGGGCGAGGCGATTCTGGCCGAACAGCAAGCCCTGAAGGCTGCGGCAGAAGCCGAGGCTAAGCGTAAGCGCGATCAGCAGGAGTGGTTTGCCAAGGGCGAAGCCCTGCTTGACTCAAAGTCCTGGGATGAAGCGCTGGAAGCCTTCCTCAAGGCGCGCAATTTCGGCCTCTCCAACCTGGACCTGAACTTCTATCTGGGCTTTGCATACCAACGCACTGGCAACTTCGATAAAGCCATCAAAGAATACCGAGCGGTGCTCAAGGCCGATCCTCGAGACACGGACGTACGCTACAACCTTGCTCGCATCTATGAGAAGCGCAAGGACTGGGATGAGGCGATTAAAGAGTATCAAGCCATCCTTAAGTTCAACCCCGACGACCGTGGCGCCCTTGAACGACTTGAGCTGCTGCGTGCAGCGCGGGCAATGATCGACGGTTGAGTTCGCTCCGAGTTCGCGGCCTCTCCAAGAGTTTCGGTGGACTTAAGGCCCTTTCGGATGTGGACCTGGAGGTCGAGGCCGGCTCCATTCTGTCCATTATTGGCCCCAACGGCAGCGGCAAGACCACATTCTTCAATTGTCTTTCAGGCCTCTACCAGCCAGATGCTGGTGAGATCATCCTGCTGCAGCAAGACCGGGAGCGTTCCCTGATCGGTCTACGGCCTGATGAGGTGTGCAGAGCAGGCCTATCGCGGACCTTCCAGACCATCCGCCTGTTTCCTAACATGTCGGTCCTCGACAACGTACTGGTCGGCATGCATCCGACCCTCGAGGCCAGCACCGCTGCAGCAACCGTCCGCAACAGGGCCTTTCTACGGGAAGAGCAGGACGCAGCGAAGCGCGCCCACGAGCTGCTCGGCTTCTTTCGTGGCCACCTCAAAGACCGCGCCGCACAACCGGCCTGCAGTCTCAGCTACGCCAATCAGAGACGCCTTGAGATTGTCCGAGCGATGGCCAGCAACGCTGCTGTACTGCTACTGGACGAGCCAGCAGCCGGTATGAACCCAAGCGAAACGGAAGAACTCATCCAGGATATTGTGCGGCTCAAGGAGCTGGGTCGCACGGTACTGCTCATCGAACACGACATGGTGGTGATCGCGACCATATCCGACCGGGTCGTGGCCCTCGAAGGGGGACACAAGATCGCTGAAGGTAGCTTCGAACAGGTCCGCCGATCACCCAGGGTAGTAGAGGCTTATCTGGGCCGCGGTGCAGCTGGCAGAGCAGGGGACAGCCATCAAGGACCCGGCAGCAAAGAGCGACAAGATGCCCCCTGAAGCACAAGCTCTGCTGGAGCTCCGTGACCTCTGTGCGGGCTGGGGACAGGTTCAAGTGCTGCACGAAGTGAATCTGGAACTCTACGAAGGAGAGATCGTCTGCCTCTTGGGAGGAAATGCCTCCGGCAAGACCACCACCATGAACGCCATCCTTGGGATGCTGTCGCTCTGCTCTGGCGAGATCCGCCTGGCCGGAGAGCGCATCAGCGGGCTTTCACCACCTGAGATCATGGCACGAGGGGTAGCCATCGTCCCGGAAGGACGGCGCATCTTTCCTCGACTGAGCGTCGCCGAAAATCTGGAGCTGGGAGCCTGGGGGCGCCAGGATGGGGCGAAGGCCCTCCAGCAAGACATCGAACGCACCTTTGCACGGTTTCCCAGGCTGGCAGAGCGCGCGCGACAAATGGCTGGAACACTAAGCGGCGGTGAGCAACAGATGCTGGCGATCTCCAGGGCACTGCTTGGACGCCCCCGGCTGCTACTGCTCGACGAGCCGTCCATGGGCCTGGCACCAGCTCTGGTCGATGAGGTGTTTGACCTGATCCGCGAGATTCACGACGCAGGGACCACCATCTTTCTGGTCGAGCAGAATGCCCGCATGGCGCTGGAGCTTGCCTGCCGAGGATATGTTCTGCAGCAGGGCCGAGTTATCCTGCAGGGAACCAGCAGCGAGCTGCTCAACTCGACAGCGGTGCAGGAGGCCTACCTGGGGGGCTGAATCAAGCCCGAAACCACTGCCTGGCCTGTGCTAGTCTCGCCGCTATGCTCCGCTGCTTGCTGCTCTTTTGCGTCACAATCTCCGCCCTTGGCTGCGGCTATGAGCCGCTGGGGCTGGCAGATAATCAACCGCAACTTGGCGACGCGCGCATTGATCGAACGGTAGTTCTATACGGGGAAAATCGCTTTGAAGTCGGCGAATATACGGACGACGGCTTCAGGGAAGACTGCCGCCTCACCAGCGAGCTTCAGGGCTGGGTAGAAGAGAGCAATGAAGCGGACGGCTGTCCCTCCTGCAGTGAGGTCTACGCAGTAACCGTGCTGGAAACAGAAGTCGAATACTTCACCAACCGAATCGATCAGCAGGAAAGCGACTGCAACTTCGGCCTGGCCGGGGGCTTCGGGATTGGCTTCGCACCCATTGAGTCCTTCCCCATCGACTTCAGCGAGAGCTTCTACGAGTGGCTCGGGGACCATGAGCCGGACGAAGGCGACGGTACGGCGGTCAGCTACATGCTGACCAACTGGTCGCCTATTGGCAGCAGCGACTGGACCCCGCGACTTGGCCTGTTCGACAGCGCAGACCCCCTTGGAACCTTTGACCGAGAGTACTTCGTCAAGAGCTACTACTACTACAGCACCGACCACCTAGAGACCCAGTCAGGGCGTCAATTCGGAGCGGTTCGCTGGAAGATGGATCTGCGCTTCAAAGACCAATAGCCTCAAGCTTCCCAACCCTTTTGCCGGGTAAGAGCCCCCCCCATCGCGCGACCACCGAGCACCGTCAGGTATGCACGGACCCATTGCTCGGCCTCTTCATCCGCGAGATCCCGAACACTGGTCAGCAGAGCCACACAGGCAGCATCCTTCCAACGACGCAGATCCTGTTCCAGAGTCTGCGCATCCAGCTCTGCTACAAGCCGCCGTTGGCGCAACTCCCCCAGGCCGGCCAGCCGGGCAATCCGCCGCGGCCAGCGACGCGCTCTGAGCTTTAAATCAACCCGCTCGCTACTCAATAACCAGCTGAGGCGAAGTCCAATCCGCCACGCTTCACCGCCAGCGTAGACAGCCTCCATACAACGCTTCAATGCAGCGGTCGTGAACTGCCGACCCTCGACACGGGCGTAGGCCTGCAGGTCAAATGGTTCCGGTAGCTGCTGCGCCAGCAAGCCCAGCTCATCAAGCTGCCGAAGCGGCCGCGCGGCAAACGGCTGCAAAAGAATCTGCCGGAGTTCAGCAACGCACCGCTCGCGACCCACCTGCTGAAGACTCAGCCCGGCCATCTGCCGTAGCAATTCGGGCGCAAGCTGCATCCCAAGTTGCTCAGCAATCCGGCAGGCGCGCAGAGCGCGCAAAGGATCATCTGCCATTGAACGATCGGAGACCGCACGGAGTCGCCCCTCGTTGAGGTCCTGCAAACCAGAAAAAGGGTCCAAAAGTCCAGACAGAGGATTCCATGCAAGGGCGTTTACCCGCAGATCACGTAGCCCCAGATCGGCCACCAGGGGATCCGATCCCAGGCCCTGCAGCAAGGTGACATCGACAAAGACATCCCGTTCCAACACCACCCGCCAGGTTCGCCTCATCGGATCCAAAAGGACTGCTTTCCTCGCTCCCGCAGCCAACAGTCGCTGTTTAAGGGCATCGGGCTGAGCGCTGACCAGATCCACATCACCAGGGTCCCGGCCCAGCGCAAGATCACGCAACCAACCTCCGACGATGGCGCTTGGGCTTGCTCCTGAGGCAAGAAACTCCATCACCACCTCGGCGAACCCTGTCCCCAGCGAACGCTGCAGCGATGAGGGCAAGCGTTGAAGTATGAGTTGTTCCAAGCAGATCCCGATTGAAGAATTGCCATCGATTGTAGAGCAGTAGACCCCAATTAAGCTCGGACTTGCTCCCCTGAGATGGCTCATCACCGTGCCCAAACTAAAGCCTTGTCGTATCCTCTCCCTGTGCGCAACACCAAGATCATCGCCACCCTGGGACCAGCCTCTTCAAGTCCAGAAATGCTGGGGCGCTTGATGAAGGCAGGGATGGATGTGGCCCGCCTCAACTGCTCTCACGCCAGTCACGGTGACCTCGCCATTCAAGTTGAGAACATTCGGCGAGTGGCCAGGCTCTCGAAGAAGGCGGTCGCGATCCTGCTGGATCTGTCCGGACCGAAGGTTCGCAGCGGCAAGCTCATTGGCGAAACCATGGAGTTGGTCAAAGGAGCCAAACTGCGCATCTTGCCCGGCAACGAGCCGGGTCGCGACGATTGGATCACCTGCAACCACCCGGGGCTGGCAAAAGATGTCGAGGAGGGGGACCGCATCCTGCTTGACGACGGGCTGATGGAACTCCAGGTACGTAGCGTCGGAGACGAAATCATCACCGAAGTCATCACCGGCGGAATCCTCAAGCAACGAAAAGGGATGAACCTGCCTGATAACGTGGTGTCATTGCCGGCGCTGACCGCCAAAGACCGCGAGGACCTCAAGGTGGGCCTTGAACTGGGCGTGGACTATGTAGCCTTGTCCTTTGTGCAGAGCGCCACAGACATCAGAGATCTTCAGGCCGCTATGAAGGAACTCCGCGGTCGAGCACCGATCATTGCCAAGATCGAGAAGCCTCAAGCTGTCGAGTCGCTCGACGAGATCCTCGCCGAAGTTGCTGGAATCATGGTCGCGCGCGGTGATCTGGCGGTCGAGGTTGGCAATCACCGTGTGCCAGTCATGCAGAAGGAGATTCTGCGCAAGTCCAACCTATGCGGGACCCTCGACATCGTGGCTACGCAGATGCTGGAGTCCATGACCAACAACCCAAGACCTACCCGTGCCGAAGCTTCCGATGTGGCCAACGCGGTCATCGATGGCTGCGACGCTCTGATGCTGTCCGGAGAAACTGCCACTGGCAAGTACCCGGTAGAGGCGGTGGCAGTCATGGATCGGATCGCCAAAGAAGTCGAGCCCTACATGAGTGAAACCGCGCAGCCGACCCTGCAGCCCAGCGCCAGCCGCGAGCAAGCCATTACTATGGCCGTGGTACAAGCTGCTGCTCAGGTAGCCACTATCAGCAAGTGCGCGGCACTAATGGTATTCACCCTCTCTGGGCGCACGGCCCGTCTGCTGGGCGGCTTCTACCCGAAAAGCCGAATCATCGCTCTAACTCCCAACAAGGACACCTACCGTGCCATGGCCCTGTACCGAGGAGTCGAGCCGGTCTACATGCAATTTCCTGCCAACTCCGATCACATGCTGTTGCAGGGGGAGCGACTACTGGTCGAAATGGGGCTGCTCGAAAAAGGCGATGAGGTGGTGGTTGTGGCGGGCTTCACCGAGCTCAAGGGCGTGGCCAATATGGTCAAGGTCGTGAGAATCTAAACTGCAGCCTACGCGGCACTCCCGCCAGTACTAGGCTGCTTTGCCACAGCGAATCGCAAGCCTAAGCAGCACCTGCTGGTTACGGGGTCGATTCGACCATCGGAGCTAGCTGAAGTCCTATCCCTTATGAGCCAACAATCAACTGACCTGCCCCCCGCCTACAAGCCGGCGCGCCGCATTGCTCTGAGGGACTTCCAGTCCCGGCCAATGCGGGCCTTTCATGTGACCTGGTTTTCTTTCTTCTTGTGCTTCTTTGCCTGGTTTGCTGCCGCCCCGCTGATGGTGGTGATCAAAGAAGACCTTGGCCTCAGCCAGGTACAGATCGGCAACACCATCATTGCTTCCGTTGCCAGCACGGTATTCGCGCGCCTGATGGTCGGCTCGTGTTGCGACCATTTTGGCCCTCGCCGGACCTACCGCTGGTTGATGATTCTTTGCTCCTTTCCAGTGATGGGAATGGGCCTTGTAAACAGTTACGAGAGCTTCCTGCTGGTACGACTGGCGGTAGGTGCGGTAGGTGCATCCTTTGTGATCACCCAGTTCCACACCTCGCTCATGTTCGCCCCCAACTGCCTGGGCACAGCCACTGCGACTACCGCTGCCTGGGGCAACCTGGGCGGCGGGGTAACCCAACTACTGATGCCGTTGGGACTGTCCTTATTGATTGCTTTGGGGGTAGATGAGGCAATCGGCTGGCGCTACGCCATGGTAGCTCCGGGTCTGGCGCTGTTGATCATGGGAATGCTGTATCCGAGGCTCACCGACGACACCCCTGCTGGTCACTTCCAGGCTCGCCTTGGCAAGGGCAGATCCCTGAGTGTCGCAGCCCGAGACCCGCGAGTCTGGTGCCTGTTTGGTTTGTATGCTGCCTGCTTCGGCACCGAGTTGACGGTCAACAACATCGCCGCGCTGTACTTCCACGACAACTTTGGCATGGGGCTGGTGGGCGCTGGAGCGGCGGCCTCGATCTTCGGGCTCACCAACGTCTTTGCCAGGTCGCTGGGTGGCTACTGCAGTGACCGCATCGCCAGGCAACGAGGACTGCGCGGGCGGAGCCTGTTTCTGTTTGTGGTGATCGTCCTGGAAGGCCTCCTGCTGATCGCCTTCAGCAAGGCTACCGCACTGCCGGTGGCGCTCACCTTATTCTTCGTCTTTGGAGTGCTGGTGCAAATGGCGGAAGGAGCAACCTTTGGGGTCGTGGTCTTTGTCAAGCGCAAGGCGATGGGAGCGGTAGTGGGAATGGTGGCAGCGGGAGGCAATGTCGGTGCGGTCCTGGCTGGGTTTATGTTCCGGGTGGAGGGACTGCCCTGGTCCAAAGCCCTGACCATCTTGGGAGTAGCGATCACCATGACTTCGCTGCTGGCCTTACTAATCCGCTTCACCGACCAAGAAGAGGCTCAAATAGATTCAGAATTCAAAGGTTTAGAGTCGGCTTGAAGCCGCAGCAAGCAAGCAATTAAGACCTTGGCTGCCGCCTCAGTCCCGGTCCCGCGCAGCGCGACTGAAAGCGCTCCTGAACAACAGCCAACCAGCCAGTAGCAACAGGGACCAGGGCGCATCTCTACGACCGCTCACAGCGCAACTGTCCTGGCCGCAGCCCTGACCGCCGGAGGGTAAGGTAGCGTCGTCATCGCCCTGGTACTCCCAGCTGTCTGGATCACAGGGATCAGCCCCCGGGAGTACCTCAGCCGGAATCTGGCTGGAATCGCCAGGGGTAGTCCACTCCAAAGATCGCGGAGAGCCATTTAGATTGCCCAGCACATCACTGGCCCAAAGTTCTCCCACATATGGGGTGCATGGCTCTATTCCACTAACTCTTAGCTCGTGATAGTAGCCTGTGCTAGCAGCTTCGAAGCTGCGATGGTTCAGCTCATCGTCGCGGGGGTAAACCAGAACCCCACCGCTGGCAACCTCATCGGTCTCCCAGCTCAGAGTTGCTCCGTCAGGACTCACGTTAAAGACCAGGGGCTCAAGGAGCTCAGGACCCTCACAGTCCAGCGCTATGCGACGCTCTAGGCCGCTATGTTCGGAGCTGATGACAATCTCATCACCATGCTCGACCGAGAGCTCGCCATCGGCGGCTACCACCGCCGAATCAACGGCCAGGATGCTGCCCTGATAGTGCCCGTTACCAGCATCCTGGAGTTGGAACAGTTCGCCGTCAGGTTCCAATGCAGAAGTCGCCAGTACCGTGGGGCTCTGCTGCGGTGGCTGCGGCACAAAGAGGCTGAGCTCGATAGTGCTGCTGCAGCTGACTTTTAGGCTGGCAATCGACAGGCAGCCCAGCGCACCTGAAATCGCCGCAGCCGAGTCGATGCGACCGTAGCCGTAGGCTATGGAGTGGCCCTGCTCGTCGTAGCCGGCACCCGCCAGATCGATGGGCTCCGCGGTAGCCTGCAGCAATTCGCGCAGACAGTCCCAACTAAGGTCAGGGAAGGCCGAAAGGATTAAACCTCCAACTCCAGCCGCCACTGGTGCAGCGGCAGAAGTGCCACCAAAGGAACCTGTGTAGCCGCCACCTAGAGTAGTGGTGGTAATGGCAGCGGTGCCGCCACTTGATGGTGCGCTCAGGTCAAGGGCTGGGCACTGTTCTGAGTAGCCGGCCCGCGCCCCGAGGTTGGTACTGGCGCCGATGGCAATACTGGCAGGGTGACTCACGTATCCATCATCTGCGCAGCTGTCCACTGGGTGCCCGTTCCCCGCGGCCCAGAAGATCGCCACGCCAAGCCCATCTCTGCCCTCTTCAACCGCATGCTCGACTGCCGCTGCAACAACCGGGGGAATCTCACTTGGAGAGCCAGTCCCGTCGATCGGGCCCCATGAATTGCTGATGACCCATGCTCCCTGCTTGACGGCAAAGTCATGAGCCTCCGCTTCACCAGCATCGCCGACCCCCAGCATGCGAACCGGGAGGATTCGACAGTTTGGGCAGGTACCAACCACCCCAATGTCATTGGCCGCAGCAGCAGCAGCGCCAGCGCCCTTGGTACCGTGGCTATCGCTGCTATCGGGATCTTCATCGCCATCAATAAAGTCGTAGCCGGGCAGCAGCTTGCCCACCAGATCAGGGTGGTCCATATCGACCCCACTATCGAGCACCGCAATGATCACTTCGCTGCTGCCCTGGCTGACATCCCAGGCCTCAATACTGTTCAGGTCATGACCCTCTTCTCCACCGGCCTGACCGGTGTTGTGGTGATGCCACTGATCGACAAACTGAGGATCGGCGGGGATCTCCCGCGACTCCCGATCACGAAGCCAATCCACCTGAGCCCAACGTGTGAAAGGCGCGCCCTGCAAGCGCATGGCGGCGGCCACAGGGTCCAGAGCGCTACCAGCTGGCACCCGCAACAACCACTGGCTTGGGGCCAGTCCCCTCGGCCCTACCAACTCAAGCCCCAGCCTGCTTGCCATAGCCCGCAGCGCTGACTCGTCAAATGGCGAGTTCAGCTGGAGCAACAGCCTGGGAGTTACTGCACGGGTCTCGCCGCCGACAGCATCGGCTCGCTGGTAGAGGGGCGCGGCGAGAAGCACCCCGGGCAAGCTACTGAGTTCTTGAGCCACAATCCCCGGTTCCGGCAGGAGCCCGACTGCAGCCCTGAGCTGATATTCATCAGTGTGATATCGCGGCGGTCCTCGACGAGGACCTCGCAGCAGGGTGCAATCGGCAAGCTGGATGCGCTCAGGCCCACGTCGATCTGAGGCTAGTTCCGCGGAATGTTGCTGGACTCCAGGCTCCCAGGTGACGGTGAAGCGACCGGCAACAGGGACCAGCTCAATAATTTCGCCCTCGTAGCTATAAGCAGCACGGGGGCCGTCAAAGGCCGCTCCATGAGCAGCGGGAGCTACCAGGCACAAGGCCAACACCAAGCGGATAACAAGACCTGAAGATGCAGTACAGAACATGACTAGGGCTAGATCATGGAAGCCCAACCGAAGTTGAGCAAGGGCAGCATCGTCACGAAGCTGATCCATCGCGGCTCGACCGCTGAATCCTTCCCCGCTATCCTCCCCGCCGAATCGGCCCTTAGGGCCGCTTGGAGAGCATCCATGGGCTACAGCATCGGCCACCTTCAGGCCCTTGAGAGCGAGTCGATCCACATCTTCAGAGAAGTGGTCGCCGAGTTCGAGAATCCCGTCATGCTCTGGTCCATGGGCAAAGACAGCTCGGTACTGCTGCGCCTGGCACGCAAAGCTTTTCACCCTGGACCGATTCCCTTTCCGCTCATGCACATCGACACCGGCACCAAGTTCCCGGAAATGTACGAATTCCGATCGCGGGTAGCCAAAGAAGAAGGCTTCCGCTTAATCGTCGAACGCAATGAGCGGGCCATGAAAAACTTGCCCGACATGAGCAATACCGCCCGCTATTGCGACTATTGCGCGCGGAACCTCAAGACAGAAGGCCTGCTTGGAGGACTGCAAAAACACGGCTTCGACGCAGCTATAGGAGGTGCGCGCCGCGAAGAAGAACGCTCCCGCGCAAAAGAGCGCGTGTTCAGCTTTCGCGATGACTTCGGCCAATGGGATCCAAAGAACCAGAGACCAGAACTCTGGAACCTGTACAACACCCGAATTCACTCTGGGGAAAGTATCCGGGTCTTTCCTCTCTCCAACTGGACTGAGGCGGATATCTGGCGCTACATCCAGGCGGAAGACATCGAGATAGTGCCGCTCTATTTTGCTCAGACACGTGAGGTCGTGCGCCGCGGTCAGGTGTTGCTGGCCACGGCAGATGAGCGGCTTCGAGTCGAAGGGGAAGAGACCGAGACCCTGGCCTGCCGCTATCGAACCCTGGGCTGTATGCCTTGTACCGGCGCGGTCGAGTCCACCGCCACCAGCGTTGAAGAGATCGTTGCAGAAGCCCTCATAGCTACCCACAGCGAGCGCCAGAATCGAGCCGTAGACCAGGGCGCTGACACCATGGAAGACAAGAAGCGTGACGGATACTTCTGAGCCCAAGGCACTTGAGCAGGCCAGGGAGCTGCTCAGCCGACGCATGCAGTTGCTTCGTTTCACGACGGCAGGCAGCGTCGATGACGGCAAGTCGACCCTGATCGGAAGGCTCCTGGTCGATACCAAGCAGGTCTTTGAAGACCAGCTGGAAGAAGCAACTCGAACCACCCAGCGCCGCGGCCAGGAGGGCATGGATCTGGCTTTGATCACCGACGGCCTGCGTGCCGAGCGGGAACAGGGCATCACCATTGACGTGGCCTACAGGTACTTCTCCACCCAACGTCGCGGCTTCATCATCGCCGATACTCCCGGACACCTGCAGTACACCCGCAATATGGTTACCGGCGCGAGCACCGCCAATGCAGCGGTGATCCTGGTGGACGCGCGTAGAGGCTTCCAGGCACAGAGCAAACGGCACGCCTTTATCGCAGCACTGCTCGGAATCCCACACTTGATCTTCGCCATCAACAAGATGGATCTGGTGGACTACTCCGAGGAGGTTTATGAGCAACTTCGCGCGGAGATCCGCAACTGGGCCGCCAAGCTCCAGGCCCGGGATATTCGCTTCATTCCCATCTCAGCGCTGCACGGCGACATGGTCGTGCTACGCGGCGAGAACATGCCCTGGTACACCGGCTACACCATGCTCGGGCTGCTTGAGAATCTGGAAATCGGCAGTGACCGCAATCTGCTCGACTTCCGCTTTCCGGTTCAGCTGGTGTGCCGCCCACAAACCGAAGAACTCCACGACTTTCGTGGCTACCAGGGCCGCCTGGAGTCGGGCTCCATCAGTGTCGGCGATGAAATCGTCGTAATGCCCTCAGGCTTGACCTCAAAGGTCAGCGGAATTCACACCATGGATGGCGAACTGGAGACCGCACACACACCCATGTCGGTCACCCTCACCCTGGCCGACGAAATCGACATCTCGCGCGGAGATATGCTGGTGCGGCCCCAGAACCTGCCCCGCATGGAGCGAGAGATCGAAGCCGCGATCTGCTGGATGCACGATGAACCCCTGGAAGTTCGCAGAAAATACCTGATCAAGCACAGCACCAGGAGCGTTCGTGCCGTCATTTCCGAGCTCCGTTATGCCATCGACGTCGATACTCTGCACCGCGACAAAGATCGCAAAGATCTAAAGCTCAACGAAATCGGACGGGTGATCCTACGCACCCAGAAACCCCTGTACTGCGACGCTTACTCAACCAACCGGGCGACGGGCTCCTTCATCCTCATCGATGAGAGCAGTAATCTCACTGTCGGGGCAGGGATGATCTGGAAGCCACTGCGCAAGCCACCGGAAACCGAGCAAAGGTAGTCAGCCTAGAAGCTATAACGGCCTCGCAGAAAGATCTGATGCCCACCCCCCGCAGGGTCGCCAAACTTGGTGTAGGCCCTCCCAAACTGCAGCAAGGCTCCAACATGCAGCTCAAGGCCGCCACCGAAGTTGTACTGGAACTCCGGGTAGATGACCGCTGAGAAGCCCTCATCACTGAAAGGACCCTTATGCTCCGAGACCCGAGCTGAGATCGAATCATCCCACCAGGTACTCTCGTAGCCGCTCAAATCCCACAGTGTAAAGAGCCGAAACAAGGCTGCGTTCCGGGCGAAACGAAAATCTACCCCCAGAACCAGGTAGTCGGCGATCCGAGGACGAAGGATCTCCCGCGCGCAGCGCTGACCATCGCCGCTGGTTCCACACTCAAACAGATTGGGCGCGCCCTGCTCCTCGGCGAGGACCGGCGCATCAGTATCTCCGGCACGCACCACAGAACCCGGCGTAATAAAATCCCCACGGCCAAACTCATCGACCATGCCGTGCACCCACTGGGCGTTGAGCATCACCGGACCGATGCTGTAATCAAAGCCAAGGGTCCACTTAGCAAAGGGGCTTCCTGAGCTGACTTCAGGGGCTGCACCGCCAGCTTCACCATCAAGATCATAGTCGTACTCACCAGGAGGACTCGGATCGAGAGAGATCTCTGGCTTAAGGATCGTCAGGGTCTGCTGCTCAGGAAAGTAGACTCCCAGCTCGAAACGATATCCGATCCCGATACCCGCCATCTCACCGGCCCAGTTAAAGCCAAGTACATTGATTCGGGGATACTCCATCCAGGTGGTGGTTCGAATTAATCCATTGATGCAGCGCTCACCCTGAGCTGGCTCGTCGTAACGGACAAAAGGGGGCGGAGGATCACCCTCGCAGCGAGGCGTCTCATCAAGCACGCTGTGATTGAGGAAGGGCTGGGGAAAGTCGAAGCGACCACGGTAGAAGCTCACCGCAAGGTCCTGGCCAAAGATCGAGGTAGCGGCCCGCACTGCAAACTGCATGTTGTCAACGCTAAGCTCAGGAGTGACTGGAATGGCGCGGTCTAGCACCGTTGGAAAGCCGAGAAACTGCTCTGAGAGCGCCGATTCCGAGTGCACCCGGTGACGAAAGGCCTCATCAGCAAAGGGCAGTCGATCGACAGCAGCTGAACCCATGGAGCTGGTGGCCGGCAGCAGAGCCGGCTTGAAGATCGGTACCAACACCACGTTGAAGGTAATGCTCTCTTTAAGGGTGTAGTCAACCCGCACCATCAGGTTGCCCTGCTGGTCACCGAAGAGCAGCGGATCTTCGATGTCATCGGCGTTCAGATTATTGGTGGGGTTGAACTGATCACCAACCCCCCACATCACCAGCTGCTGGCCTACCCGCAAATCAAGCCCCGGCGCGATGAGATCCCTGACCTGGAGATAGGCGCTGTGCGCCTCGATGCGAAAGGGATGGAAAGCGCTGCGGTTGCTCAAGGTGGCGAGAGACTCTGGCTGGGGATACTTACCCCGCAGGACGAAGTCGAGATCAAAGACTCCCTGAAAGCGTCCGACTCGAGCATTGACCTTGAGCTTGGCGATCACTTCAGCGCGAGACAGCCCGGCAGCAAGGACCTCCCGATTGTACCAATCACCTGCTGTGACCTGCTGCGGCCGAAACCTGAGATCGGTCTGTAGACGGCCGCCCAGCTCAACCCGCAAGCGCGGCGCAGGGCTCCCTCGGCGGGGTCTCTTGAGACGCTGGAGTTCAGCCTCCAGTTGCTCAGTACGCCGCTGCAAAGAGAACAGCTGCTCAGCCACATCGGGCTGCTGGGACAGGGCAGATCTCTGCGCTTCGGGCTCGCCAACGCGGGCAGCCTCCTCAGCTGCTGGCCTTCCTGAGACAGACTGAGAGACCTCCTCATCCTGCCCCTCGGGCTGGAGTCCTTCCGGCTCAGAGTGCTGACCATCAACGCTGTCCTCAGTCTGTCCTTCGGCCAGCTCCCCTTCCGGCTCAGAGTGCTGACCATCAGCGCTGTCTTCCTCCCCTTTTGCCTGAGCCTCCCCCTCAGTCGCATGCCCGACCGCTGGCAAAGCCAACGCAGACAACAGCAGAGCTACCGGCCACAGGCCCCCCCCATCGCGATTCAGCAAGGTCCTCATGGCTGCAGGTTTCGCTTGCTGAACAGGGAATCCTCGATGCCGGTATTGACCTCCCACTGGCGACGCTGAAACTCCGTTGCCGCATCACCGCGGCTGTGATCAACCATCTTCATCACCCCCGCATTACAGATATCCCCCTGGCAACTGTACTCAGTACGGGTCTCGGTCTTGATGTGCTCACCCTTGGCGTTGAAGTACTGGATCTCGCTGGGCTGAACGTAGTCCTTGCGAATCGTGAACCGGAGCTTGCCGTAGATGGCCTTGTTGCCCTCCCGAGGCTTGGCCTCCACCACCCACTGCGACTCATCCTCACTGAGCAACGAGCCGCTATAGACTTCAGCGAAGGTGATCGTCGAGATATCCTCATTGCTGTAGGTCGTGCCGAGAAAGCCTCCCTTGGTGGAGTGACTGGCGACCCTACGCACCTTGTTATAGGCGGGCAGATAGATGTAGAGCTCAGATCGGGCTCGTACCAGTACCTTGGTGCCCTTCATGTCCCCAGGAGCGAGAAACTCGGTCATCCTACGCTCCCCCTTGATATGGACCTTCAGCGCCATCACCTTCGGCTCCCGACCGGCCTGGGTGTTGATCAGCTCATACTCAAAGAACTGATCCTTAGCCCGGGTCGAGGACCGATCCATCATCGCCAGGACCTCATCACCGCTGGCAGCTGAACTGGTGGAAACCGGCAACAGCAGCATAGAAACAGCCAGCCACAGCAGCGCCTTAAGCGAAAACACCGGGCCGCAGACTGCCCTGCGAGCGACAATGAAGCGAATGGCACAAGCTTGCATGGACATCCTCCAGAGAATCAGCGGACTTTTGCTCAAGGTCAGCCCACAGTGTAGCGGTCCCGAAGCGCCAACAACGGAATCACCCAAAAGGTGGCTAGCGCAGCACACAGCATCGCGGCGGCAGTGAGGCTGCCAACGTTCTGTAGCGGCCTGGCCTCGCCGAGAGTAAGCACAAAGAAGCCTGCCGCCACCATCAGAGCGTTGGTCCAGATCGCCTCTGAGCTGGCTGCTGCTGCTCGACCAGCGGCCTGAAGGGGAGCTTCTCCGGGCTCTCTTCGCCAACTGGCGAGAAGGTGCACCCCGTAATCAACGCCCGCACCAATGATGAGGCTGGAGAGCATCGAGGTACCGATGTCCAGATGAAGCCCAAGGGCTCCCATGGCGCCAAACACCACAGCGATGGTGACTACGGTTGGGGCACAGGCCAACAGGCCGGCAACCAGAGAGCGAAAGAACCAACACAGCAACAACAGCACCAATAACAAGGCAGAAGCCAGACTCCTGCCCTGATTGGCAGTGACGCTACGAGAGAGGGCACGATGCAAGACTGGCTGACCACTGAGGGTCCAGCTAAGACTGCCCGAGCGATTGTCCGGGCTGGCTACCGCCATGGCAGCCGGGCTTTCAAGATCCAGCAGCGCAGCCGCAAGTTTGCGCTCCAGGTCTGCTATTTCAAACTGCTTACGACCGTTTTGCTCAACCCCACTCAGCAGCCAGGCGGCGGTGGCCGCAGCGCTCTCTTGGCTCCAGACTTCAGCGAGGACCGAGTCCAGAGAAAATTCCAGATCCTCAATCAGCAACTGCTCTTGAGCCTCAATAGCCTCAAGCTGCTGCTCCAAACCGCCCAGAACCGCTGCTGTGATGGCCCTACGCAAACTCTCTGCTGACGGATTCGGGCCAAGCTTTGTAACAAACAAAGCGACTTGAGCTGGAAGCGCGGAGCGCTCCTGCGGGATCTCCGCTATGCACTCTTCAGATTGCAGAAAAGCCAACAGCAATTCCTCAACCTTGGTCGCTGAAGCAGAGCGACGTTGACCCTCAAGAATGGCGCTCAAACGGGATGATAGGCCGACATCTAGAGGCAGGCCGTGGCGCTGGAGCAGAATCGACACACGCGCCTCAAGAAGTCGCTGCAAGCGGCCGGCCACCTCAGGCTCTTCATCGGCTCGAAAGACCAACCGATAATCCCGCAGCGGACCTCCTTCCGCACCAGGTGAGGCCTCCAGCAGCAGCTCCACCTGACCCAGTAAACTGCCAATCTGTTCTCCGGTACTGGCGCTCAGGCGAATCTGCAGCAGAGCCTCATCACGCCCGTCCGAAATTAACTGGCGTATCGCCTCATTACCCTGCAAAAGCTCATACAAAAGAGCGACCTTCTGGGCGCTATCTGGAATCCTCCGAGCCCCCTCCATAGCCTCATTGACGACGGCCACCACCTGACCGATGTGCAAGGTGGCAGAGACTCCCTCAAGCAGCTCTATTCGATCCGCAAGCCGCCGCAGCTCCCGCAGTACAAATGGGCTCTTGAGATCCCCCCTAAGGTGCAGCTGCAGGAATTGACTGCCGCCAAACCGATCCTTGAGGAAGCCTTCGCTAAGAGCCGGGGGACTTCCCTGTTCAAAGAAGGCAGTGTTGTCCATCCGCGCCTGGACTCGACCAGCAAGCCCAGCTGCTAACAGAAGGATCAACAGCAGGGTACCCCCGCTTAACGCCCGATGCTTCAAGATCCAGGCCATCAAGCTGGTCATAAAGGACTCGAGCCATCGGCTACTGCGGGGCGCGCGGCGCAGATCAGTGATCCGGATCACCACTGGAACGAAACTCAAAGAGAGAATCAGGGTCGTGAAGATACCCAGCGCCGTGAACATTCCGAAGCTGCGCATGGGCTCAATGTCCATGGTGACAAAGGACAGCAATCCGGCGACCGTAGTCAGGCCAGCGGCAAGGACCACCGGACCAATACTGCGCAACGTGACTGCAAGCGCCTCATCGCAACTAAGGCGCTCCCGGTGGGCGTAGTAATGGCTGAGGATGTGAATGCTGTACGCGCTGCCAACGGCGAACAGGATGATGGGCATCGAGCTCAAGACAATGTTGATAGAAACCCCGGCCAGAGTCATAGCCCCCTGCGCGCTCACCACCCCCATCCCAGTAGTCACCAGGGACAAAACCACCCCCCTGGGGTCCCGGAAGGTGACCATCAAGACCGCAATGATCGCCAACAGAGCCCAAGGTAGGAGCCGCTCCATATCGCGGTCGGTGCTGTCGTAGATCCAGGTCGAGATAAAGGGCACCCCACCCCAGTAGCGAGGGTAGGCGCTCAGCTCATGATCTATGACCACACGGATCTGCTCTGCCGCAACTCGCGGGTCGGCGCCAGGAACAAGAAAGGCATATACGAGAACCGCCTCGCCATCGGCGGAAACCACCGATCCGACGGCGCTGTCATTGGCCATCACCTGAGCCCTCAAAGCCTGCGCTTGGGTTCTGCTCGAAGGCAAGGTCTGGATCAGCGGGCTGACCTGAATTCCACCAAGCTCGGGGTCAGGCTGAAAGCGCTCTATGTTACTGAGACTCAATGCTGAGTTGACCTGTTCGAGGTCGCCTAGGGCCTCAGTGGCACGGGCCAATCGGGCCAGAAATTCGGCACCAAACAGGTCCTCGCCAGCATCAATGCCTACCAGGGCAACATCGAGACCACCAAAACGGCTTCCAAGTTCTCGAAACAGCGCCACATCCGGGTCACCTATGGGCAGGAAGGCGAGCACATCGTCGTCATGCTGAGCCTCTTTGGCCAGCAGCGTCATCATTCCTGCAACCAACAACACTGCCAGGCAAAAGAGCCGGCCAAGACGAGGATTAAGAATCAAGGAGATCAACCGCTCCATGCCCTACTCACAAGCAGCTCGTCCACTTCCCGGGCAGTCGAACAAAGCCTCGGACTACTCCGCTGGCACCGCGATTTCACCGGCACAAATGTCCGACAGGCGCTGAGCGGCATCACGGCTCTTGTTGACCGCACCGATGGACCAGAGGCTCGAATCCTCACCGAGGAAGGATGAGTCGACATAAGTCCAGACCGCAAAAATCCTCAGGGTGCGGTCGCCGAGCCCATAGTTGACCTCAATGCTGTAGCTCTGCTCGAAGCGAGTCGGGGAGCCTGAACTTGAGTCCACAGGACTTGGCAGCCAGCTCAGGATCATCATCACCGGAAGCTGCTGGTCCTGGACCTGATAGAGCCCGTGCCGAAAGTGCAGTACCAGGGAATAGTCCAGAGTCACACCCAGGTCGGTGCTGGACACTTCATTGCTGGTCAACATGATGCCGCCACTCTGCTCATCAGTGATGGCCACCTCACCGGTGGCCAGACCGGCCAACTCGGTCGCTATATTGGGGAAGCTCAAGGACTCTGTGGCAGCTTCAAACAGCTCCCGGGAACTCAAGAAGCTGCGCTGGTAAGCATTAAACTCCTCAAAGACTACATCCTGATCAGAACGCACCAGGTAGCTCTCAGCTTCCTGCCAGCTGCAATCCATGTCAGAGATCGCGACAATCCCGTTGGCCTTGCTCAAATCGCGCCCATCATCAAAAGACGGCATCGAGGTGATATCAGCAGCGGTGATGTCCTCAAGCTGGAAGGCCTCACCACCATCTTCGGCGGTGGCCCCCTGGTTAACGAGTTCGTAACCACTCTCGTCGTACCAATTCAACAAGCCGGTCAAACCCGCACCCACTACCGCATCATCTTTATAGAATTCGCGAATCATGTAGCGCGACGCCTCTTCAAGCCCTTCGGGAGCAGGCGGCGGCGGCTGACAGGCCGCGACAGAGAGGCTCACTAAAATGAGCAGAACAGAACCAGGGGCTAACTGAATCGAGCGCGACCGGCGGGTTGGCATGG
>DJIF01000142.1:37218-62764 GCA_002433485.1 Deltaproteobacteria bacterium UBA6601 | reverse complement strand
GCGCGACCGGCGGGTTGGCATGGATTGCCCTTGGACAGCGTAGCGAGCCTTGTTCATCATCTTGCTCTCCTAAGATTCAAGCGGCTCAAGGCCCGCCTCAGTCCACAACCACAAGCCATCACTCAGCGGTCGAGCTCGCTCCGGATAGGAGCGAAGTGCGGCCCCCTTGAGCAAAGCGCGGCTCTGCGCACTGTCGCGCAACACCATCACTGCTCGAGCCCCGGGCATAGCAACCAGCAAAGGTCCTTCGAGAGTCTCCTCTAAGGTGCTACGGAGGCTGGGGCACAACAATCGACCGCTGTCGTAGCCATCATCTGCAGCAATCCGAAAGCCATGCAGAAAATCAGTCTCTGTATCGCGCAGCTCAATCAGATGAACAGAGCTCTCCGCGTCAAGAGCTGCGACGGCCCAGGTCAAAACGGCCCGAGAATCAAGCCCCCAGACGCTCGCCTGACTGGAAGGAATAAAGGTGATCTGGCGATCCGAATCCAGCACCGGGCAGGCGACCAGGCCGCCAGGCAAAGGAACCGAGACCACATCAAGATCGCGGATTGCGTCCTCGCGCCGCAGAACCACCCGCAGCCGCTCTCTGACCTCTTCCCAGCCCTGTTCGGCGGGAGGCGGATCGCCGACTGCATGGAGCTCAAGATCAAGCAAACCCGCCACTTCCTCCAGGTTCTGGCGAAGGAGATAAGAGCGATAAATGTTAGCCAATCGAACCACCAGTTCCTCGCAGCGAAGATGTCCCTCCTCGCCCAGATACCAGATCGGGTCTTGACGGCTGCGTCGGTCATTCAGTAACTCACAGAGCGCCAACGGAAAGTTTTCTGGAGCAAGCAGCGCAGCGGGCGGGAGCGCAATGGTCGCCAGCACCGAGTCGCAGAGCTCAAGATGGTTAGAGAAATCCTGCTGAGCACCATTAACCAGGGCAATCAAACTGCCCTGATCATGACCCATCACCAGTACTCGCCAGGTTCGATGGCTGCCATCTACGTCCTGATCCCGCCAGGCCCAGGAACCGGCCCAGCCGTCCTCACCCCAGCGATCGACCGCGACGTCAGTCCAGGAGAACTGCAGCCCCCTGGCAAGCGCCATGCTCTCGATCAGATCAATAACTCCCTGGGGCCCAAAGACCGCTTCAGGATTTGCCGAAACGGTAATGGACAGATCCAGCTCAGGGGCCGAGAGATGAACAGGATCGCCGCTCTCCGCCACCATCGACTCCCAATTACGCGGATATCCCAGAGCAAATCGCTCATATGGACCGGCCATGGACCGGTAGCGACGCCAGTGGGCCGGAATATCGGCCGGCAGAGGCACAGGGGGGATATCAGCTACGGGCTCGCTATGCCCAGGCCGCAAGGAGCGACCCAGAAATTCCCGAATGGTCGAGATCAGGCGATTGCCACGCATAGCAACCAGATTAGCAGGATACCTAGGGGACCCCGCATCACCTCAGTCCCGCAGCGGCCGTAAGGAGCCATACAGTACCAATGCTGGCGCCAAGCCCCGAGCCCTTGTCCCCTCAATTCGCGTAGCGAGCTTTGCGGCCCGATCCAGCACATCCCTGCGAGAATCGGAGAACTCCATCCACGCCTCTTCAAGCGCAGGATCAAGACTACGAGGCCTGGACTTGCGGCCAGACATGGCTTCCCCCATGTCCGGTGAGGAGCAGCCCAGCAGGGTCTTATTTGCCACTGTGCCAAGCATCTTCGAGATAACTGAACGCAGGTCAGCGATACCCCGCAACTCCCAGCCATCTCGTGCATCCGCTGGACTGGCGAGAGACCTGGCTCTGAGTAACTGAGTGTCCACCGCAATCCGCTTCAAGAGCATCCCGGCGTCCACCACCTCCAACCACGGATGCTGCTCACAAAGCAACACAGCGGCACCTGCATCAGCCAACCACTCCAAGCCTGCAATCCGCTCACTGCCGGGCTGCTTGATGTTGCGATTGCGCATATAGCGGAGGCGGCGCTGATACTCCTTCTTCTCACCCCGCTCAATGATGCGTAACAAGGCCTTCTCATAGGCTCGAAAGCCATCTTCAAAGCGATCCAGCACCTGCTGTGGTTGCAGCACATCGATGCCGGCAATGAGCAGCCACTCCGCCAGCATGGTGATGCTCTCTTCGATATGACTCAGCTTCACGTAAGTCACCGAGATGCGAACATGATCACTGCCATGGAGCATCTCTTTAAGTTTCCAGGCATTGAGGAGATCGCTGGCAAGAAGCGAGGCATAAGCGATCTCGACGGGATCCCGCCCGGTGATCCGCTGCAGCCTAGAGAAGTGAGTCACTCCCATGGAATCAACCAGGGTATTGGTGATCCGGGTGGCGGCGATCTCGAGCCGCAATTGGTGCGCTAGAATCCCCGACTCAAAGCGCTCCTGCACCTCCGTCGGAAAGTAATCAAGCAACCACCGGTTGATGTAGGGAGTGTCAAACCGCTCATCATCGAGCAATGCCTCATAGACCCCCATCTTGACGAAAGGTCCCAGCTTGGCCAGTTCGGGCCGGACCAACCCCTCGTTGTGACGAGCCCGGCGCAACAACTCACCATCCTCAGGCAAGACGTGTCGCGCGCGGTCTAAGCGCCCGCTGTCCTCAAGATCGTTGAGCAGGATCCGAAAATCATCCACGTGCTCTGCGGAACGGACAAGATCCAACGACACCATCCTTGAATGGCTCTCGTTATTGTTCTGCACCCGAGCGCTCACCTGTTCCGCGATAGAAACCAACATGGTGTTCCGCTCGTCACGACTCAGCTCACCGCTCCGCTCGAGCGCCGAGCAGAGGATCTTGAGATTGACCTCGTGGTCGCTCATGTCAACGCCCGCCGAGTTGTCCAGAGAGTCTGCGTTGATGCTGCCGCCGCCCTCGGCAAACTCGACCCGAGCCGCATGAGTCAAACCAAGGTTTCCGCCCTCACCAATGACCCTGGCGCGCAGTCGCCCGGCATCGACTCGGAGGCTGTCGTTGGAGGGGTCGCTGGCCGCCCGATGCGACTCATCCGATGCCTTAACGTAGGTACCGATGCCGCCGTTCCAGAGCAGATCAACCTCAGCGCAGAGGACCGCTGATATGAGCTGATCGGGGCTCACCTCATCCCGCTCCAGACCCAACATGGCCTGGACCTCAGGACTCAACTCGATACTTTTACTCTGCCGCGAGAACACCCCCCCACCTGCACTGATCAGGGTACTGCTGTAATCCTCCCAGCTACTTCGAGGGAGCTCAAACAGGCGGGCCCGCTCTTGCCAGCTGGTCTTGGGGTCGGGATCCGGATCAAGGAAGATGTGGCGGTGGTCAAAGGCAGCCAGCAACTTCACGGTTCTTGAAAGCAGCAAGCCATTGCCGAACACATCTCCGCTCATGTCACCAATACCGACCGCGGTGATCTCGTCCTTCTCAGGATCGAGGCCGAGCTCCCTGAAGTGTCGTCGAACGCAGACCCAGGCTCCTTTGGCGGTAATCCCGTACTTCTTATGGTCGTAGCCCTGAGAGCCGCCAGAAGCAAAGGCGTCATCAAGCCAGAAGCCATACTCCTGGGAGATGGCATTGGCCGTATCACTGAGATGGGCGGTGCCCTTATCCGCAGCGACCACCAGGTAAGGATCGTCACCGTCATAACGAACCACCCGCTCAGGCGGAACTACTTTGCCGTCGACCACATTATCGGTGACATCAAGCAGGCCCCGGATAAAGACCTTGTAGTATTCATCGGCGGCGGCCCTGGCCTCAGCCCAGCTGGCGTAGGAATCACGCAGAACAAAGCCGCCCTTGGCCCCCACCGGGACAATCAGCACGTTCTTGACCATCTGGGTGTCCATCAGCCCCAGCACCTCAGTGCGAAAATCAGTCGGTCGGTCGCTCCAGCGCAAACCACCTCTGGCGACCGGGCCCCCGCGCAGGTGAACACCTTCGACCCGACGATGTTGCACCCAGATCTCACGATAGGGACGCGGAGCCGGCATCTCATCGACGATGGCGCAATCGATCTTGAAGGCCAATGGATGCTGATCATCCCCAGCCCGCGAGAAGAAGTTGGTCCGCAAGGTCGCCATGACCAGATTGAGCCCCCTGCGGATGGTCCGGTCCTCGGCCGCACGGGCCACTCCATCAAGATAGACAAGCAACTTCTTCTGGTGCCGCTTGACCAGTTGCTGACGTTCCCTGGAACGGGCTCCGCCAATTCCCGGCTTAAACCGAGCATGGAACAGGCGCAGCAACAGTGATGCTGCCTCAGGATGACTGCACCAGTGGCTATAACTGGTACCAAAAGGAACTGCAGAGCCCAGCTGACGGCCATAGCTGATGTATGCGCGGAGCACCTCGATCTCACGCCAGTTCAGGCCAGCGCCCAGCAGCAGAGCATTAAGAGAATCATCCCGCGCCAGACCAGAGAGGGTCGACTCCAAGGCCTCTGAGAGGGCTTCACCGAGCGAACTCACTTCGACTCCCTTACCAGCAGGCAGGGCCCGGAAAGAGTCGATATAGAAGGTCCTGCCATCGGCGGTACAGACCGTATCCGAGGACTGATCAATGACGGTCAAGCCGAAGTTGTTGAGAACCGGGGCCGAGTCCGTGAGATAGATCTTGCTGCGCTGATATAGCTTGAGTCGACTCACTCCCGAGATCGCATCGTCGCCCTCGGTGCTGTGCGCGACAACCAACGGTCGATCCTCAGCCAGCAGTTCCAGCCGTTCAATATCATCGCAAGCCTCAGCCGCCTGATTATCTAGCTGATAGCCCTCAGGAAAGGCATCTCGATACTGCTCCAGCAACGAAGCCGCCTCTGACTCACCGACTGTGCGGTTGAGCAGAATACGCTGTAGATGATCGGCCCAAGTTCCGGTCACCGAAAGAATGGCCTGCTCCAGCTCCGCCGGCTCCTTAATCCGAAAGGGGCGCTGAGAAGTTATGAAGTACTGCAGAATCACCTGACCGGTAGTACCCATGACCACCCGCCAATCCATGTAGTTGGCACCCATCACCTTGAGCAGGCGCTGGCTGGTAGCCTTGCGCACTTCATCGTCGTAGCGATCGCGGGGCAAAGAGACCAACACAAAGGCGGCCCTGCGAGTCGGTGCTTCGAGCAGATGCACTCCGGTCGCCTGCTGGTCTTCTGCTGAGATCACCAGCCCCAGGACGTGACGAATAGAGTCTACATCTGCGCCGAACAGGTACTCCACAGGAACCGACCGGAAGGCCTCCTCAAGCTTACGCTGCAGGTGGCTGCCCTCAACCGCAGACTCGGCCTTAAGAACCTGATCAAGCTTCTCCTTGAGGATGGGAATCCTACTGATGTCTTCTGTGATCGCCTTATGAGTGTAGAGCCCCCAGAACAAAGACAGTTGCTGGCTGACCCCGCTCGAGTTCAGCAAGCGCAGCCCCACATAGTCCATCTTGCCGGGCCGGTGAATGCCCGCTTCTCGATCGCCTTTGTCAAGAAACAGCGTCTCATGCAACTGCAGCCAGGCCAGCGCAGAAGGCGGCGGCGAGCTGCTGTCATCGGCCCCAGAGGAAATCCTCAACAAACCAAGACAGGAATCCTCTCTGCGCGTTGCTGCTGCTGCACCCTCCCCTGACTGAAGGTCGAATTCTGCGTAACCCAGAAAGACAAAGTTGTCCTGCACCAGCCAGTGCAGGAACTTCTGAACCCTGGCGATGTGCGCGAAGTCCTGATCGCGACCGCTACCTACCCGCTCTGCAAGCCCACCGGCCAGCTCCAAGGCCCGCTCCCGCATGGGCCGGTGATCTGCAACCACTGCCTGCACCTCGACCAGGGCCTCGTAGACCAGAGACTGGAGTTCATCACGCTTCTTTGCACTGCTGATCCAGGGCAGCTCAAAGTGCATCATGGACTCGAGCTGATCACCGCCATCAGGAATCGGCTCGACACTTTGGAGTTGACCGTTCTGATCGCGCTCCACCCCCAAGATGGGGTGAACCTGCCGTTCAGGACTAAGATTGGCTCCACTCAGGCGGTTGCGCACCGTATCAAAAATGAAGGCCTGATCTGCCATACAGGTCTGTAGAACTGTGCGCTTGATGCGATAGCCATTATCAGACTGAGTCGGGTTGAACACCCGCACCTTGACCTCGTCGCTGGTCCTGCGGCTCACCCAAGCCGCCAGATCACTCCACTGGCTACAGAGTTCACCAGCCGCTCTCTCCCGCAGGTAATTATCGTCACTACGATGAAAAAACCCCTTGGCGATTAGGCGATTCAGTTCGCTATCGAGCTGGGACAGACTGCTGTCAACGGATTCCCGCAGCAGCTCGCTGCTCACCGTTGAAGAGGACACACCGCTTGGCTTGGCTGCGCTCATGAAGGACTCACAAGGAGGGGGGACAGTCAGCGGAAAGCTGATCGATGGTTAAGGGCTGAAGAGGAACATCAGCAAGGGGGATTTCACGCCATTCAAGCACCGTCGTTACACAGTCCGCTGGACCTGAGTCCGGCAGATCCGGAGCGACGCAAGGTACACATGGATCGCTGCCTAACTGTTGCTCCCAGAGCGCACAAACCTCCTCAACGGAGACCTGCTCCGAAGCTGCCTGAGCCGCAACGTCCAAGACTGCAATGAGGGCCAATTCCAGCAACTGAGAGCCATCAGCGCTCAATTGACCCTGCAACAGACCGCGCTCGATTCGATCGCCCAGCGGCGTTGGCACTCTTGCTCCGCCCGGAATTAGGCCACTGAAGCGTCCCTCGGTGTCTAGAACCACACCCTCAAGCTCAGTTGTCGCTATGCACAGGTCCTGCTCTCCAGCGCTGAGCCCGGCCAGATGCATGCGACGCAGCCCATCTTTACCTTGAGGAGAAAACGACAACAGTAGCTCCGGAGCGGGCGGTAAGAGCCCCTCCTCCAGCTGATCGGGAAAGATCGGCAAGCGTAAACTGCCCCGCTCAGCCGCAGCAATCCAGGTAGCTGTTCCCAGATCCAGCGGCGGAGCCCCTGCACCCGCCGCAATGGTAAGTTCGACCTCCCAGACGGCACTCCTGGTGCCGTCGCTCAAAGTAGACTGAAGTGACCAGTCCTGCGCTGCCGAGAGCGGGCTCTGGCTCATGGCCACCGCACACTGGCCGCCCTCGGCCCAGGCCTGAAAGATCTCCTGCTCTGCGCCCTCCCCATTAACAAGTCGGAAGTCAATACTGTCCGCGGGGCACAGGGTGCAAAGCTGATGCCAGGGCGGCGCATCTAAAGCGCTATCAGGCGCGATGGAACTCAAGGCGATCGGGTGCTCCGCCTGACAGGATGCCGGGGGAATCAGCTGATCAGGATCGGGCGGGGGAAAAGGCTCCGGCCGACAGGCAGCCAACAAAACCAACAAAGGCAGCAAACCAGGCAAGCCAGTGTTCAGACCACATGGCATTAGAACGCTCTGCAGAGGTGGCCTGCTATATCCCATCGAATACCCTCACCCCGGTGGCTGGCCTTCACCTGAATCCACCGGTTCGGCGAGTCTACCAGCCAATCGTCACGCTACTACCCCGCTGGACAGGTATCTGACGGACTCTTATTCTCGCCTCGATGGCCCGCTTGGAGCACCACGTCTTTATCTGCGTAAATGAACGCTCGGCCGACGACCCTAGAGGCTGCTGTGCCAGCCGTGGCGGGAGCGAGATTCGAGGCTTGTTTTCTGACGAACTCAAGGCACGTGGCCTGAAAAGCAAAATACGCGCCAACAAAGCAGGCTGCCTGGACCTCTGCTCACGCGGTCCGGTGGTGGTCGTTTATCCGTCCGGCATCTGGTACTCGCCGCAAAGCGGCGATGACGTTCGCATGATCGTGGAAGACCATCTCATCGGTGGCAAGCCGGTAACTGACCTGCAGATTTCCAGGACCTGAGTTTGGTGCCCTCTAAAAGATCACTGCTGCTCCAAGCCCATCAGTCGAGAGTCCGGCAATGAGCCAACCCGCCATTCTCGTCATCGAGGACGACCCTCGCTTCGGGGAGCAGGTGGTTGAGCTGTTCGGCTTCCTGGGACACCAGGTGACCCTCGCACGAACCGGAGCCGCAGGGATCCAGGCCTTCACTGAAGAACAGCAAGCGATGGTGGTCTGTGACCTGACCCTCCCGGATATGCAGGGCGTGGCCATCGTCCGCGCCATCCGCGGGCTTCCCGGCGGAGCCGAAGTCCCGATCTTGCTGATGAGCGCGATCTACAAGAGCCCAAAGCTGTTCCAGAAAGAGCTGCGGGAGCTGGGTGTGGTGGAATTCTTGCCCAAGCCATTCTCACTCATTGAGCTTGGCCGCACCGTCGAAGTACTCACCGCAAGCTCTGCTGAAGTTTCCGGAGAAGACGCCCGGATTACCTCTACCGGGTCCTGGCGGGCGGAGCGGGTAAGAACCTTACTTGGCGACGGTGCACCCTCCTTCGACAAGAGCGGCTCTTTTAACCAGCGAGATCTGCTCTACATGATGTTCGAGGGCTTCTGCCAACACATTGCCGGCCGATTGATCCTGCGCAACGATAAGGTAACGCGAGAACTGTACTTCCTGAACGGCTATCCGGTCTGGGCCTCAAGCAACGTTAAGGACGAGCAGATCGAAGCGGTGTTGGTAAGCAAAGATCTGCTAACGGCTCAAGAAGCGGCTACTGTCCGACGCCTGGCTTTCCAGGACAAAGTCTCATTCGGTACAGCAGCGATGACCAGCGGACTGGTCTCTGAGCGCCGGCTACTTATGGCAGAGAAAGAACAGGTTCGACTGCTTGTGATCGGTTGCTTTGCCTGGAAAGAGGGCAACTACGAGTTCGATCAGGGAGACGACTTTGTGGAGCGGATGCCGATTCATGAGGTGAACCCGGTCTCTTGCATGCAGGAGGCAACCCTGCGCCACCTCGACATGAACGAGCTGGCGCCTGAGATCTATCCCCGTGGTGAACACTGTCTGGTCCCAGGACCACGGCACGACCGCTTGATGCCCTACCTCCAAATGCCTACTGAATTGGACGGGCTGCGGGAGGCGATCAGTGCCGGAACTACCCTGGCTGAGCTCTTTGTCAGCTACCGAAGCCATACAGAAAAGCTGATCAAGATGCTTTGGCTGCTGTTCCGGCTTGGCATCGCGGAGTCCATGGAGAAGGCACCCGAAAAACCCACTGAGCTGCCGGTTCCAGAACCTGAACCAAGCATCCCACCCGGTCCCTCAATTGCTACCCAGGACCTACCCGCTGAAGAGATGGCAACACTGCGGGAGATCCGCCTGTTGATGAGCCGGGAGCTGTGGTCAGCGGCAACCCCCAAGCTGCGCGGACTGGCCCGCTCCTATCCCGACTCAGTCGCTGTCCTCAGCGCGCTGGCCTGGTGTATATACAGCCTGGGAAGCACACCGGGTGGCGATCAGCAGGCCGCCCGGGAAGAGGCGATTAGCCTGCTCGACAAAGTCCTCGCCATCGACCCCGAGCACGCCCTCTCGCACCACTACATGGCCCGCATCACCGGGCGCCCGGTGATCGAGTGACTCCTTTACTGAAAACGCCCTGGCCAGGAGTCTTTTGCCTGCTGGCGGTGCTGTGCCTGATCGCCCCGCTACCAGTCCAGGCCGGCGCCATAGATGGTGGCGAGATCAACGCCCCGGGCGAGCGCTCCCACAATGTCTATCTGGGATGGCCGGAAGCCTCCTACGTCTGGGAGGGTCTGGTTCAAGAACGCCGAGCTATCGGTCCCCGCGTGGGTGTTCAGCTGTGGCCTCTGGCCCTTTCCTTCGGACTCAATACCAGGACCACCCTGCTGGAACGAGGCCGGGTGAGCCTGGCCCTCGGCGTCATCCCGGCCTTCAGCATCGCGGGCTTCGGCGGGACCAAAGCTGTCTACCCGCAGAACTACCAATGGGGACGCTCCCGCAGCTTCCGCCCAAGCCTGGGGCCAGGAGTCACTATCAGTCTGCTTGCAAGTGTGGACCTGAGTCCCAGATTTCGGCTGCTGCTCAGCTTCGAAAATCCACTCTCTTTCTGGGTCTGGGTACAGCCGACTCAGTGGTGGTTGGAGTGGCCTATGATCATCTCAGGCGGAATCGAGTATGAGTTGAACTACAACACCTCGCTCATCGCCATCCTTGGTGGCGGCCCGTCCATCGCATTCTCGGGCCCAAGCCAGCTGCTGGGGCTGACCGGCAGGTTCCGCATCGGGGTCCAACACCGCTACTGAGGTCGTGGCGCCAACCAAGCTTCAAGAAGAGCAACAAAGTCCTGATATTCAAGATTATCTGGTGCACAGCTAAGCGCAGCTCTTGCATATCTGAGGGCCTCGACACGCCGACCTACCATGCGCAGGGCCCATGACTTATTGGCGAAAGCAAGACACAAGCCAGGATCTATGGTCAAAGCCTGCTCCCAGGCCTGCAAGGCCGCGGGCAATTCGTAGTCAAAAAAGCGGCCGTTACCAGCCCAAAGCCAGTCCATCGCTGAAGGATTATCGACGGCCAAAGCCTGCTCCTGGGCATCCCGAATGTTGCGCCAATCCCCTTGAAAGTCAGCAATGTAGACCACATTGTCACCGCTATAGTCCCTACCATCCCACTCCCACAGCCGCGGATCTCCGGCCCGTCGCTCAGTGATGGCACTGCGGCCACGATCTACCCAACTATCAACGTCGAGCTCATTAGCGCTGCTCAGCGACTCCAGTTGCGCTCCAAGAATACGCCTGACGACCTCGCCGGCGAGGACATAGTTGCCCTCCACCGAGGGGTGGCAGTGGTCATAAACCAACTGATACTCAATGAAACCGTCAGGATGCCGGGCTCGAAACAGAGCTTCCCCATCGATATAAGCAAGGACGCCGTCCAGCCCGGCAAAGGAAGCGATCGCCTCACTCACCTCCGGGACCACCCGATTAGGATACTCGGTCCACGCGCGCGCCTTGATGTACCAATCCCTAGCCTCTGCAAACCTATTTCGGTACTGAAAGGACTGCGCCAGCATGTACATGGCTCTGGCGTCCTGATGGCTGGCCAGCACCTCCATCGCATTGCGCTCCATACCCTCCCAGTCACTGTTGTTCATTAAGTCCTCACCGGCATCCAGAAGCTTCGCAAAACGGGCACCCTCCTCCCCCGGATAGGGGAAGGAGATGGGATCGTGAAAATCACTGGGAGCCGGGTTGATAACCAACAGAGGAGTTCCATGGGCTCTGGCCTGATCAAGAATCTTGCCCACATTGTGACGATAGGTGCGGGCCGCATAGCGGCGCTCAAGAGGACCGATCCGGGCCCGCTGTTCGGCCGGAATAGCGCGCAACTGATCAAGCTGCTGAGCCGGAATCCTGCCCACCGGATCCAGACCACCCTGCAAGTTTTCATCCGCAACAGCCGCCTCCACCGCCGCCTGTTGTAAGGCGCGCTCGAGCAACTGCGCTTCTCGATCTCGACCCAACAGCTTGCGGCCAACCTGAAACAGGCGCAGAGCTTCCAGACGCTGGTTCCAAAGCAGCGCCCGGGTATAGCGGCGATGCTCAGAAGCACTCATGTAAGTCTTCCAGGAACTCAACTCCAGCAGTTCATTGTGACCTGCATAGATAATGATCAGGTCCCATGAACCAAGGTCCCAGATCTGACGACTCGCCCACAGCAACTGCTGAGAAGACCAGGCAACAGTGCCGAAGTTAATGACCTGGATCTCTTTGTCAGTAACCGCCTCCTGGAGCAACTGCTCAACACGATGAGGGAACGCTGCCGGCTCCAGAACCCCATAGCCGTGCGCGGCGGAGCCACCAAAGACAGCGATACGGAAGCTGTTGGGCTGATCCCCGGGCGCGAATGGGCGAAAGTGATGGGACTGCCCTGCCCGCACCCAGGCCCCAGCAGCAGAGTCACCGGCATCAACATTGACAAAAGGCGGATTGAGGATGTGATCGGGAAACCAGGTAGTGGTCCGATCCGGCGCTCCCTGGACGCCAATAATCCGCAGGCCAAACTCCAGACCACCGAGGACCAAAAGGGTAGTCAGCAAGGCAAAGAGCACTGCCCGCCGCCGGGATAGGCGTGGGCCGGCGCGCAGCTCGACTGGCTCAGATGCACTCAAGGACAGGCCCTTCTGGGGGCAAGTATCAGCCCGCGATGCCAGCAACTGCAAGATGAGGAACTCCCATCTCAGCCAGCTCCTGCTCAATCATAGTCCGCGCGCCAGCGGTACCTACGGCAATCAGAGCGAGCTGGGGCCGGATAACTCCCAGCTCTCGATTCTCGACTACCGGTACCCCATGGCGGGTGCTGCCAATGGCCTTGGGGGAGATCTCAGATACCGCCTTAAGCGGCGCCCCCAAGGCAGTCAGTGCTCGAATCCAACGCCGCCCCTCGCGTCCAGCGCCACACACCGCAAGGGACTCAAGACCTGGCAAGATCTGAGCTTGAAAATAAGCCCACTTGGCACGAAAGAAGGCCGCCTTTTCATAGATGACAGAAGTCCGGGTCGAGCGACCCGAATGATCACGCCAGCGCACCAGAGCACGATCTAGCTTGTGAAAGCGCGCCCCGATCTGGAGCAGGCGGAGCCACAGATCATAATCTTCAGGCACATCGAGGTCGCGATAGGGTCCCTGCGCCCGACCAAGGCGACCCAGAGTCTCGGCACGCATCATTACGGTTGGATGACAGACTGGGTTTTCCACCAGAAATTCACGCTCAAAGTCAGCATGGGTCTCAATGGAGTCGTGCCAGTGCTGATAGCGCTTCATCCCCTCAGGAAGCTCACCGTCTCCAGGACTCCGAAAGCTCAAGGCCCGCGAGTCCAGTACATCGACAGCTGAGCAACGATCAAGAAAATCAATCTGGCAGGCGAAGCGCTCGGGCTCACAGATATCGTCGCCGTCAAAGCGGGCCAGATACTCGCAGTCGCCAGCCCGGGAGAGCGCCAGGTTCAATGCTGACGGTAGCCCCAACCGACCCACTCGTATGCACTCAATCCGCTCGTCTGCCAGCGCCCAACGCTCGGCAATCTCAAAGCACGGTTCGTGCTCATTCCGATCCGCATCAACAACGACACAGGCCTGCCAGGCTCGATAGCTCTGAGCAACCAGAGACTCAAGGGCCTGATCAAGCCAGGGCGCAACCCCCCGCACCGGGATCGCGACGTGAACGCGGGGTTCCGTCATCAGTTCCCCAGCTCAGTCCAAGATAATGGACTTGACCTTCTTGGACTGCGCCTCCTTGCGCTCCTGCTCAGCCTGAGCGTTGCGACTCGCTTCGAACATCCGACTCTGGCGAATGTTGATCCACTGCCCAGTCAGGACATCATTCTTGAGCATCTGAATAGTGAACGGGTCCTGCCAGAGCCAACGCTTCTCAACGATCTGCTTCTCCACCTTCACATCCCAGGCACTACTACCCCGCTCCACACCCTTGCTGATCTTCTCCAGCCTGGCGGGACCGTACTTGTTTTCAAAAGCTTCACGAAGCTCCCTTCCTTCGCGCAAAGTAAAGGGACCGGGAAAGAACATCGTGACCTCGACCAGCTTGTCATCCCACAAAGTCCAGTGACGAACCATGCCATCACCCTCAGAGCCGGGCGGTGGCAGCTCGATGAGCTTACGCAGGTGAGGATCGGGAGTTGCCTGCACTTCCATGCCGCCAAGAATCGCCATAATGGCTTCAGCGCTAGCTCCCCAGACCACCCCCTTGTAGCCCGCGGGGAGCGTGGCATCGCCACCTTCCCCCGGCTGCGGCGGCCGCACAGGACTCGGCTCACGCTGACCAAACGCAGGAAGTGCAAACACGAGACAGCACAAGGCAATCAACAACTGCAGCACTCGCGAACTGATAACCATCGTCGGAGGATAGTTCTTCGCAGCACATGAGTCGACCATCCCAACAGGCTCGCTGCAAGCAGCAATGAATCGTTCACTAGACAGGAAGGGTCGTGGGATTCAGACTCTGGCCATGTCCGAGAAGCTCGAAGCCTTTCTTGCGCTGCCCCCCGAAGAGTCACGCAAAAGGCTCGCTTCCTTCCTAGGGGACTACGTCGGGCCACTCTGTAACCGCCGTGAGGCAGTCGAGGCGAGCGTAAACCAGTGCACTGGAGCCGCCAGTATCGAGGAATGGTCGGAGCTTCTGAAAATGTTCGAGATGCTCGGTCGGGAATTCGGCTCGCAGCCCGGTAACAAGCTGGCCAGCGATCTGTTACTCGCCTTCGTCGCCCCCCTATTGAAGGCAGACTGCAGCCTGAGCGGACTGCAGCATCTGGACCAGGCAATCGCTGCGTCAGACCGCGGCGAGAGGGTCATGCTCATCTGCAACCACCTCAGCTATGCGGACACCATCTGCACCCGCGGCCTGATACAGAGAGCCGGTCGCAACGGCATCATGCAGCGCTTGTGCCCGGTCGCTGGACCAAAGGTCTATATCGATCCGATTCGACGGATGGGCGTCGCCTCTTCGCCGTCGATCCGAGTTGCCCAATCGACCCAGCTGACCAGCAATGTCGCCGACCTCTCACCTCGAGAAGTAGCTCACATCGCCAGACACTGCCTGGAAGATGCCAGCAAAGAGATGGACCGAGGTCGCATCATCCTGCTGTACCCGGAGGGGACTCGATCTCGCAGCGGCCACATGGGACCCTTCCTGCGAGCAGTAGCTCGATGGCTCACCATTGAAGGGGTACTCTTACTGCCGCTAGGACAGTGGGGCTCTGAAGAAGTGGACCGAATCGAAGACGACTTCATCCGGCCGGGAACCGTGCACGGCTGTTTCGGGCCACTGCTCAACAGCAAGGCGCTTATCGATGAAGGCTTGAGCAGAGTTGAGGTCGCAGCTCGTGCCCATCAGGCAGTGGCGGAGCTTTTGCCCGAGACCTACCGGCCCGATCCCAAGGCAACGCGCGTCGCCTGAGCAACGTTCAATTCAAAGCCTGCTTAAGGGCAGCGCTCAGTTCACCGTTCTCGTTCATCTCGCGCACGATGTCACAACCGCCCACAAACTCACCACCGATATAGAGCTGGGGCAAGGTTGGCCAATCACTGAACTCCTTGATCTCCTGGCGAAGGGTTGCGTTAGTTGTCACATCCCGAGTCTCAAAAGAAACATCGTGTTGACGCAGGATCTCCACTACCGCAGCGGAGAAACCACACTTTGGCATCAAGGCGCTGCCCTTCATATAGAGCAAGACGGGGTTATTGCGAACATCTTCTTCGATCGACGCCCGCACCTCTTCGGTCCCAAGCACAGGGGCAGGCGGCCCGGTCGGCACTGCAGTAATGGGAAGAGCCGAAGCGCCTGAAGCTGAAGCAGTAGCACGACGATCAGCACGTTCTGCAGGCCGTTCTTGATCGCGACCGGCGAGGGTCAAGAGTCTTCTCTTCAAGCGCGATCGAATTCCCATGCTGATGATCTCCAGATCAGTAGGACTTAAAAGAAGTCCCGGGTGCGGATTCTGTACAGCGCATTATAGTTGGCATCTTCCTCGCTGCTGAGGAAGCCAAAGAAGGACTACTTGACCATGAGAATGAAGGACAGGGTAGCGATCATTACCGGCGCCTCCAGAGGCGTGGGAGCCGCCTGCGCGCTGGCCCTGGCACGCGAGGGCTGCAACATCGTCGCCGCGGCCAAGACCATCGAGCCGCACCCTAAGTTACCCGGCACCCTGCATGACACGGTGGCCAGTGTAGAGGCAGCAGGCGCTCGAGCCATCCCGGTCCAAATGGATGTGCGCTTTCCCGAGCAGGTCGATGCGATGGTCGATCAAGCCATGGAGGTCTTCGGCAGGGTCGACTATCTCATCAATAACGCTGGAGCGATCTTCTGGTCTCCAGTGGAGCACTGGACCGCTAAGAAGTTCGACCTGGTGATGGACGTCAACGTTCGCGGGGCCTTTCTTTGCAGCAGAGCGGTCCTACCGATCATGAAGAAGCAGGGCTTTGGGCACATTCTCATGATGTCGCCGCCAGAACACCCCGAGACGGTGATGGGTAAAGCGCCCTACATGGTCAGCAAGCTTGGAATGACCATGCTGGCCCGGGCCATCGCCGAAGAAAACGCCGATGACGGTATCGCTTCTTACGCGCTGTGGCCCATCACTGGAATCCGCACCGCGGCCACTGAAAACCTCAGCATGGGCAAGTTGGGAGAGTGGCGTACCCCTGAGATCCTCGCTGACGCAACCCGCGAACTCCTACTGCGCGATCCCAGCGATCACAGCTTTAAGGCCTGGCTGGATGAAGACATTCTGGCCGAAGCCGGCATCACGGACCTACGTCCCTATCGCTGCGACCCAGATGTCGAACCTACCCCCATGTCCATTCAACTGGTCGACCCCAGCTGGACTCGCTGAACCGAGAGATTTGAGATGAACCGCAACCTACTTTCGATGCTCATACTGCTTATTGGCAGCAGCCCATTCATCCTTACCAACCCCGGCTATGCACAGTCTGAGCGCCGTGACGCCGAGGACGAGGATGACGACGAGCTGATGGAACGGGCGCGCCGGGAAAAGCGCAATCCCCTACAGCTCTATTACAAGGCCAGCAGAAAAGGCACCCTTGACTTCGAAGCAGCCCGCAAGCTCGATGCCATGGAATTGGACCTCCCTTACGCCAAGGCAAAGCTGGATGGCGGCTGGATTGTCCCCATCAAGCCAAAACAGCTCAAAGAGGCGGAGCTGGAAGGCTTAGAGATCCCAGAGCGAAAGCAGATCGCAGCTGTTTACATCGGAGCAGGGACATTCCACTGGGAAAGCCCCAACTCGACCGAACGCTGGATGCTCAACGAAGGTCTTCGTAACGTCCACCCAACCCGCAAGAAGAGCGATGTCAGCTCCCTGGACGCGATCATCAGCAAAGGCGCGATTCTCTATTTCAACGGCTCCTGGCGAGAGACCTTCAGTGGCGCCGACGCTAGCGTGGAGATCGACAAGAAGAGCATCAAGACCGCCAAGAAGCTGTGGAAGTCGCGTAAGAAAGTATTCTTCTCTCCCTTCAGCCGTATCCAGACTCAGGACGCTTTCGCCGGCACCGAGCGTAACGGCTTACTCATCGACATGGCGACCAAGTCCATCAAGGGTGCAGCCTTCCTAAGCTACGGAATCGACCCCGTTGACCCCGAGCCAGTAACCCTAAACATCGTGCGTCCCTACGCGCTTAATCGAGACTCCCTGGACTTCTTTGATCTGGGCCAGTGGGTGCTGCCCGAGACCGACGCCAAGCTGAAGCCCACCGAGATCGCCTTGGACCGCCTCAACGGTGACATCGACATCGAGCACTACAACCTGGATCTGACGGTCTACCGAGATCAGGACCTGGGTCTTTACGGTGTCCGGATGAAGGGAACGACTGACTTCACCGTGCGCGAGGACAACGTACGAATGGTGCGCTTCTCGCTCATCAACAAATTCAGCGAGAACGGACAGAGCTACAAGGTCAAGTCTCTAACCGACGGTAATGGCGACCGACTCGACTACCTGCACAGCGGCAACGTGCTGATGGTGCGTCTACCGGGCGAGCCTCAAAAAGGCGACCGATTCCAACTGGATATTGTCACTGAGGGTGCGGTGGTCAACGGCATCAAACAACCACCACCATCAACCAGTCTTACCGACCAGCAGAGCCTGGGCAACGTGGTCAAGCTGGTCAACTATCGGCTGCCGGTTCAGGGCTGGTTCCCCGGCTCTGAGAACATGTCGGACTACTTCACCTTTGACTGGAAGTTGAAACTGCCCAAGCCCTTCGTAGCCGCGACCTCCGGAACTCTGTTGTCCATGACTGAAGAAGGCAAATACAACGTCCATGTGATCAAAGAACAGGTGCCAGTGATCTTCCCCGTCATTCTGTTCGGACGCTTCGCTATCACCGAAAACGACGCGGATGTCGCCGCAGGCGAGACCAAAATCCGCATCTACACCCACCCGGGCCAGGGCAAAGACGCCGAGTCCTTCATCGCTGAAGCAGACGGGATCCTCAAGTACTACGCCCACCTGTTTGGTCGACCCTACCCCTACCAGGAGCTAGATCTGGCCCAAATGCCGGTCGGGATGGGCTATGCCCAGGCACCCTCCGGTCTGGTGCAGATGACCGGCGAGGTCTACATCTCAAAGACCGACCTGGTGAACATCTACGGGGTGTCCGATCCACAACTTCGTGACTACTTCATCCCTCACGAGCTGGCCCACGAGTGGTGGGGAGCTATGACCGGCTTTTCCACTCGCGATCAGTGGGTCTCTGAGACCTTCGCTGAGTTCTCAGCAGCCCTCTACGTGGAGTTCCGCGACCAGCAGAAGAACGGCGACCCTAACGACACCTCCGGCTACGAGAACCGCATGGAAGAATGGAAGATTCGCCGCAACGGTCACAAGCAGGACCGCACTGCTCCGCTGTGGGTCGGCTACCGAGCTGGCCAGGCCAAAACCCAGAGCTCAATCTACGCTCGTGGGCCCCTGTTGATGGATATGCTGCGCAAGAACTTCGGCCGGGAGAATGTGATCAAGGCAATGCGCTACTACATCAACTTCGCCCAGGACCATCGCGGCGGCTTTGCACTCACAGAGGACTGGCAGAACATGCTCGAACAGGCCATCCCCGGGGTAGGCTTTAGAGACTTTCTGCAGGAGTACATCAAGGGCAATGCTGCCCTGGACCCAACCGGCAAAGTAACGATCATCGAGGGCGCTGCCGAGAAGATCGAAGAGCACGGTCACAAGCACTGACAGAGTCCATGCTGCTACGAAGAGCAGAGCGCATCGACAGCGCTCTGCTCGAATCTCTGGAGCAGCGCTGCTTCGGCAGAAGCTGGCCTGCTGGCTACGTCCAAGCTGAGCTACAGGCTCGGCATGCTGAGTTCTGGCTGCTGCAGGTGGGGGGCATGACCTGCGGCTACCTGCATCTGCTCGCTGTAGCCGGGGAAGGCAGCCTGCTCACCATGGGCGTAGTTCCCGAGCAAAGACGCATCGGCTTGGGTCGAGTTCTGGTCGAGAAACTCCTAGCTCGACTCACAGAACTAGGCTGCAGCGCAGTGCATCTGGAAGTGAAAGAAGGAAATCACGCAGCCAGAAGGCTCTATGAAAGCTGCGGCTTCATCGAGAGCGGGCGCCGCAAGAACTACTACCGCGAGGAAGGCGAAGACGCACTGCTCATGCACCGGGCCCTCGACAGCGTGAAGAGTGCAGAGTAAATAGCTGCCTGTCCCTCGTCCTCGCACGACTCTGGAGCAAGCTGGTCATGCGCGATTCCCTCTCGACTGTACTGGAAAACCGCGATCTCGGGCAGGGCATCTTCCTGCTGCGATTGCGCGATCCGGACCTGTTGAGCGAGCCACTCGGTCCGGGCTGCTTCGTTATGCTGGCCACAGCGCCCGGACTAAGCCCGATCCTACGCCGCCCGTTTTCGGTACAGAGAGTTCGGGATGACGTCTATGATGTTCTCTACCGGGTCGTGGGCGAAGGAACCCAGCTGATGTCTGAGTTACGGCCTGGCACTGTGTTACGTTCGCTGGGCCCGCTGGGTACCCATTTCAACCTTCCCCAACCGGGCGAGACAGCGATCCTCTTGGGAGGTGGCGTGGGCATTCCCCCCATGGTCGCTCTCGCTGATGCCCTCGAAGCTCAAGGCCACCAGGACTGGCAGGCATTCCTCGGGGTAGCAAGCGCCAGCGAGCAAGGCTGCTGGGTTGGCTTCGATGAGGCTTGGGGCACCGGTCCGGCTGCCGAACGAATCCACAGAGCCACCATGGACGGCTCCATGGGCTTCCATGGTCACGTCGTTGCCGCCTTCGAAGACTGGAATGCCGGCATAGCCGCTGGCCGAGCACTGCGTCTGTACGCCTGCGGCCCCCTGGTCATGTTGCAGGCAGTTGCCCGACTGGCCGCCACGCAACAACTCCCTGCCCAGGTATCCGTAGAAACGATGATGGGCTGTGGAGTAGGCATCTGCATGGGCTGCGTCATTGAGAACGCCGACGCCCGCAACGAGCAACTCTATGCCGACATGAGCCCCTACGACCGCTGGATGCTGGTGTGTCGCAAGGGCCCGGTGTTCGACGCGAATTCGATCATCCTCGAAGGCGGAAGTCTCCACTGATGAGCAGCAAAACCCGCCCTGAAGCTTCCGTCAGCGCGGAAGCGGTTGACCTTGCAGTCGATATTGCCGGACTGACCATGGCCAATCCGGTGATGCTTGCTTCAGGGACAGCTGGCTACGGACCAGAACTGGCCGAGGTGCTTGACCTGAGCGTACTGGGCGGCTTCGTGACCAAAGGGATCGCGACCTATCCCTGGGAAGGCAACGCCCCACCTCGAATCGCCGAGACAAAGGCCGGCATGCTCAACGCCATTGGTCTGCAGAACGTTGGCCTCAACAGCTTCCTGGAGGACAAAGTTCCCTTTCTCATGGAGCTGCGCAAGAGCGGAGTCCGGGTGGTAGTCAACATCATCGGCAAGAGCGTCGAGGAGTACCACGACGTGGCCCGGGGACTGAGGGGCTGTGAAGCCATTGACGCCCTGGAGCTGAACATCTCCTGCCCCAACATCAAGGAAGGCGGCATCGCATTTGGCACCGAGCCCTGCGCTGCTGGAGAGGTCACCGCCGCCACCGTAGAAGGAGCCGACAAGCCGGTGTGGGTAAAGCTGTCCCCCAATGTCGCTAACATCGCAGCAATGGGGGTTGCCTGCGAAGAAGCCGGCGCAGCCGCCCTTTCAGTCATCAACACCCTGCTCGGAATGGCCATCGATCTGGAGCAGCGCAAACCACTACTGAGCATCGGCGCCGGAGGCCTATCTGGGCCTGCTATCAAGCCCGTAGCTCTGCGGATGGTCTGGCAGGTTCATCAGGCCTGCTCGATCCCAGTAGTCGGCATTGGTGGGATCTGGAATGCCACAGACGCCCTAGAGTTCATGGTCTGCGGAGCCAGCGCGGTGCAGATCGGCACTGCGAATTTCGTGCACCCCAACGCCGCGGCTGAGACCGTCGTTGAAATGCGCAAATGGTGCGCGGCGCGAGGTATCACCAGGATCTCTGAGCTGGTTGGCAGCCTCAATCCCAACTGACGATCTGCCTTGCCTCTGCGCCCCCTCCGCGAGCACCTTAAAGAGTCACCTCCCTTCGACTTTGCCCTCAAGAAGGTCTGGACTGTCCTGCTCCGGGCCCTGCGCGCCCAACGACGATCGACCGGAAGCCGTCCCTTACTATCGTCACGTGCAGAGATAGAACGGGCCCTGGACTCCAAGGTCACCCTGAAACCCGAACAGGCGCATCAACTGAAGCTGCAGCTCCGTAGGCTGGTCCGCGAGCTGGCAGAGCGGACCAGTGACGATGAAGAGCTGCGCTCATGCGCAGCACAGGTGGACCAGATCCTTGGCGACCTGCTGCCCCGCATCGTCACCGCTGATGTCAGCCTCAAGATTCAGGGCTGGCCTGAACAGTTCCCAACAAGCGCCCAAGAGCGACTTCTGGAGCATAGCTCCGAGCAACTGCAAGCCCTCCCAGCCAGGGATGCCGCAGCCCTGATTCACCGCTTCAACGGTCTTAGTATCGGCGGCAGCAAGCTCTCTGTTGGCGTTGATCTGGCACCCAACGAGCGACTACCGTCCCCGCCACGCAGTTCGCGAGCAACCCCCCAACTGAGAAACCGAAAGCGACCCTGGCTTCGCCACCTCGACCAGGAAGGTAGGCGCTCCCTGACCGACAGACAGCAGGCAATGCGCCACGCCGACTTGCTTGAGAGCCCCACCGTAATCGACGCCTGCTGCGGCTGCGGCGGTGACGCCATCGCCTTTGCGCTCAGCGGCAAGCAGGTTTACGCCATCGAACAAGACCCCAGACGCATCGAGATGGCGCGCCGCAATGCCAGGGACCAGGGTGTCTCTATTTGTTTCATCCTGGGCAGCTTGCAGACCAAACTGGCCGAGCTGATGGAGGCCCATCCCAAAGCCGCGGTCTTCGTCGACCCGCCATGGCGGGAAGGACCCCGTATCAGCGACTACCCCACATGGCCAGAGTTACTCCCTGGCGGACAGGAAAGCGCCAAGCTACTGGAGCGAGCGCCGCTGTTGATGCTCAAACTCCCGCGATCCTTTGCTATCGGCTCTCTTCCTGAGCGCCATTGGCAATTTGAGTGGGGCTTTGGGCACGACGAAAGGCGCAACGCCCTGTTGATGATCACCTGTTGGTCTTTAAATCCCTCCTTGCATCCAATCCAGGCCGGTGCTATCTAGCGCCCAACAATTCTCTGACTCTGGTTAGAGAGGCCCTCCGGCCTCTCTTTTTTTATGGGTCGATCGAGGGGTTCACCTTGGAAGCAAGCTTCGCAACAGGCATCGCTGATCGCGCAGAACTGCTCCTGGGTCCAATCCTTGAGGAGAGTGGTTTCTCGGTCCTCCTATGCGAGCTGATCAATGGAGGTCGGGGCCCCGTCCTGAGGCTCTACATTGAGCGCCTCGACGGGGAAGCGGTGGGAATCAACGACTGCGTCGCTGTAAACGAAACGGTCACCGACCTGCTGGACGCTGAGGACCTGATACCCCAGTCCTACGTTCTGGAGGTCTCGTCCCCTGGCATTGAAAGGCCTCTCAAGAGGCCTGAACACTACGCTCAACAGGTAGGCAAGCGCATTGCGCTGCGAACCTGGGAGCCGATCGAGAACAGAAAGAACTGGAAGGGGACTCTGCTTCAGATTGAAGGTGATGTGATCACTCTACTTCTGGACGAGGGCATCGAACACCGGCTTCCCTTGCCTGCAATAGAGCGGGCGAATCTGGTTTACACCCCTGAAAACAAAGGTCAAAAAAAGGGCGGTAGCGCCCGCAAGAAGCGTCGCGCCGGAAGGCGCTGACAGGAGGCGAAGATGGACGGTCTCAACGGAGTCATCGAGCAAGTCAGCAAAGAGAAGGGAATCTCCACCGATTCCCTGCAAGAGACAATCGAGCAGGCCATGGTGGCCGCTGCCAGGCGCATCTATGGGTTGACCAAGGACATCGAAGCGCAATTCAATCCTGACACCAACGAGATCGATCTCTTCGAGTTCAAGACCGTGGTGGAAGAGATCGAAGACGAGGACTCCCAGATCGATCTCGATGCCGCCCGTAACCTCGACCCAGGCTGTATGATCGGCGACGAGTTGGGCCTGAAGATGGAGATCGAGGGCCTTGGGCGCATCGCTGCGCAGACCGCCAAGCAGGTGATCATCCAGCGGGTCCGTGATTCCGAACGCGAGAAGATCTATGACGCCTACCAGGGTCGTGTGGGCGAGTTGATTACTGGCATCGTACGGCGCTTCGAGAAGGGCGCACTAATCGTCGACCTTGGCAAGACCGAGGGGGTCATCCCTTCCCGCGAGCAGGTCCACAGCGAGGGATACCGACAGGGTGACCGGGTCCAAGCCTACATTCTTGAAGTTGCGCGCAACGCCAGAGGTCCTCAGGTTGTTCTTTCTCGTACCCATCCCGGCATGCTGGTCAAGCTGTTTGAGCTTGAGGTCCCCGAGATCTACGAGGGAATCGTCACCATCGAAGCAGCCGTTCGCGAGCCGGGGCAGCGCGCTAAGATCGCAGTCTCCAGCCGAGATCAAGACGTCGACCCCGTAGGTGCCTGCGTCGGCATGAAGGGCTCTCGAGTTCAAGCTGTAGTCGCTGAACTCAAGGGAGAAAAGATCGACATCATCCCTTACAGCACCGACCCGGCACGCTTTGTCTGCTCGGCCATCAGCCCAGCCGTCGTCACCAAGGTGATTCTTGATGAAGAGAGCCGAACCATGGAGCTCATCGTCCCTGACGACATGCTCAGCCTTGGCATCGGCCGTCGTGGCCAGAATGTACGCCTCGCAGCACAACTCACGGGCTGGAGGATTGACCTCCACTCAGAAACTCAAGTCATTGAGATGAACGACAAAGCTCGGTCTGATCTGGCTCGAGTACAGAACCTGTCCGAAGACAATCGCGAGATCCTGATCCGCTACGGCTTCCGTCGCCTAGAGGACATCGCCGACTCAGAGCCCAGCGATCTGGCCGAGACCCTCGCCATTGAAGAAGACCGCGCACAAGCGATCATCGACGAGGCGGATGAGATCCTCACCGAAGAGCTGCGGATTAAGCTGGAACGTCGGGAAGAGAACGCACGGCGGCTTGCTGCCGGTGAACCCACCCTCGAAGAAGAAGAGGCCGCCGCTGCCCGTGCCGCAGAGGACGCGCGGCGCGCGGCAGAAGGGCTTCCTTCGCTCGCTGAAGAAGCAGCTGCCGAGGCCGCCGCATTAGAGGCCGCCGCACTGGAAGCAGAGGCTCTCGAGGCAGCGGAACTTGAGGCTTCTGCAACTACTGAGGCTGCGGAGAGCGCTGAATCAACGGAGGGGCAGTAAGCTCGTGAGCGAGGCAAGCCGCAGCTGCGTAGCCTGTCGGTCGGCCCTGAAACGGGACGATGGGCTGCGCATTGTTCTCGATCCTGAAGGGCAACCGGCCATCGATTGGCGTGGACGACTCCCAGGTCGGTCGGCCTGGGCTTGCTACCAGAAGGATTGCCTTGCGTCCCTCTTCGCCCGGGGAGCCCTGGCACGAGCATTCAAGCAAGAGTTGCAGCCGCCGGCAAAGCGCTGGCCAATCCCTCAGGTCATCGCCCACACGCAGAAGCGTCAGCGTGAGCTGATCGGACTTGCGTCCAGAGCCGGCGAACTCAAGTCAGGGGCCAACGTAATCGAGAGACTTGTGATCAGGAATTGGGCCGACTACCTGGTGGAATCGGCAGACGTCGGCTCCACCGTATCCGGTCAATGGAAAGAGCGCGCTGAGCGCCGGTCCCTGGACTTGCTGCCAGCATTATTGAGCTCTTCAGAACTGGGTGGTGCCCTTGGCAAAGCGGGGCCTCGCAGCGTCCTGGCCGCACGTCAGGGACCTGTAACTCGAAGACTTCGGCAGGAGTTGAAAAGAGGACAGGCGCTTATATAATTGTGCGCCTTTTGCGACGGGGGTTGTTCTGCTCCCGGCAAATGAGCACGCAGGAACAATACGGACTTAGAATCATGGCCAAGGGCAGCATCTTCGACAGAGCAGACGCGTTACGACGGGGGAGCCGCGGTTCTGCGTCTGAGGGAGCCGAAGAGGGCAACCCCTCCGAAAATTCAAGCGCAGAAACCGGTCAACGAACCACCGTTCGAAAGCGCCGCACACGAAGCACCGAAGCAGCCCCGGTAGCCGAGCCCGCGGCTCGGCCAATCGTCCGACGCAGAGCGGCCAAGGCGGTTGAACCGGAGCCGAGCCCGCAGCCAAAAGCTCCAGTACCCACGGCACCAGAAGAGGTTCCCAGTGCACCGCCAGCAGCTAAGGAGGAAGCTCCGGTTGCCGAGGCGAAACAGCAGCCGGAGGCCCCAGCCGCGGTAGAAGAATCCGTCACCACAGCAGCACCTGAAACAGCAGCCAGCGAACCGGTCTCTGTAGACACTTTGCTGTCCGAACAAGAGACCAAAGCCAAGCGCGTGCACAAAGTGCTCGATGAAGGTGAAGTCAAAGCCGATGCCGAGTCGCGTAAACAGCGAAAGGTCCGGAAGAACGAGACGGAAGAGTCGACTCCTGCTGCTGAGCCTGCTGCTGCTGAGCCCGCTGCTGAGCCCGCTGCTGAGCCTGCTGCTGAGCCT
>DJIF01000142.1:0-36893 GCA_002433485.1 Deltaproteobacteria bacterium UBA6601 | reverse complement strand
AGCCTGCTGCTGAGCCTGCTGCTGCCCAGGGACAAGCCCAGAGCCCAGAGCAGAGTCTTGAGTCGCTGCTCGCACAGCAGGGCATTGTTCAGCACAAGCCCAAGAAGGGCCGGCGCATTATCGAAGACTCGATGACTGCGAGTACCGCTGCTGCTGCAAATCGACCGGCGAAGCCGGCAACTACCGAAAGCAAGCCAGCCGGGACCGGCACCGCTCCACCGAGGCGAACTGGAGTTTCTCTGTTCGCCCAGGAAAAGAAGAGCAACAGCCCGATTCGCTTCATCAACCAGAAAGAGGACCCCCGCAAGGATAAGCGCCGAGGCAAGGGCAAGAAAGTGGTGCAGCGCCACGATGTCCTGTACGGCGTCGACCGCCGAAGAGGCCGAGGCAAGGGCCGAGGAGGCGGCTCGCGCGCGGGCCTTTCGACCACCATCACGACTCCTGCCGCACACAAGCGAGTGGTCAAAGTGCATGGCACCATCTCGGTGGCCGATCTGGCAGCAGCAATCGGGGTCAAGGGTGGGGTCGTGATGAAGATCCTGATCGGGATGGGCACGATGGTGAGCCTGAACGAACATGTCGATCTGGAGACCGCGCAGCTGGTCGCTCAGGAGTTCGACTACGAAGCAGAGGACGTCTCCTTCAATGAAGAAGAGGTGTTGTTCGGCACTGAAGAGGCCGACGCCAACAACGAGGGCGAGGGCCGGGCCCCGATCGTCACCATCATGGGTCATGTCGATCACGGCAAGACAAGCCTGCTCGATGCCATCCGGAGCAGCAGCGTCGCAGACGGTGAAGCCGGTGGCATCACCCAGCACATCTCAGCCTTTGACGTCGAAGCGAGTGGTCAGCAAATCACCTTTGTCGACACCCCCGGACACGCAGCCTTCACGGCGATGCGTGCCCGAGGAGCCCAGGTGACCGACATCGTGATCCTGGTGGTCGCAGTCACCGAAGGTGTAATGCCGCAAACTGTCGAAGTTATCGCCCACGCCAAGGCAGCGGAAGTTCCAATCATTGTCGCACTCAACAAGATCGACATGCCGGAAGCCAATCCTGACCGCTGCCGTCAACAGCTCTCCGAGCACGAGCTGATTTCAGAAGACTGGGGCGGTGACATTCAAATGATCGAGCTATCCGCCAAAGAGGGCACTGGAATTGACAACCTGCTCGAGGCCATCTCTCTTCAAGCGGAGATCATGGAGCTCAAGGCTCCCGCTGACTGCTCGGCTCAAGGCCGGGTTGTCGAGGCTCAGATCGAGAAGGGTCGCGGGCCAGTTGCCGTGGCGATCGTCCAGAAGGGCACCCTCCATCAGGGTGATGTAGTGGTCGCTGGCACGGTCTTCGGCAAAGTCAGAGCGCTTACCGCCACCGGCGGTGCCGCCACTAAGATCAAGGAGGCTGGACCATCCACGCCAGTCTGCATCCTAGGTCTCTCAGGACTTCCTTCTGCTGGCGACGAGTTTGTCGTAGTCAAGTCCGAGAAGGATGCAAAGCTCGTAACCGAACATCGCCGGACTACAGAGAAGGCTCGCTCGGCCGCCAACGTCAAGCCACGAGTCAGCTTGGACGATGTATTTGCCCGCCTCAAAGAAGGCGAGAGCAAAGAACTCAACATCATCGTCAAGGCTGACGTTCAAGGTTCAGTGGAGGCGGTAAAGCAGGTGCTGGGCGAGGTCGAGGTCCGCGACATCAAGATCCGAATTCTGCACGCAGCTGTGGGTGGAATCACCGAAGGCGACGTCACCCTCGCAAGCGCATCGGAGGCGGTAATCGTCGGCTTCTGTGTGCGCCCCGACGCCAAAGCCCGGACTCTAGCCGAAGAAGAAGGCGTCGACATTCGCACCTATCGGGTGATCTACAAGGCAGTCGACGAGATCAAACAAGCCCTGGTTGGCATGCTTGATCCTGAGTACGTCGAAAAGGTCATGGGTCACGCTGAAGTGCGAGAAGTCTTCAAGGTTTCTAAGATTGGAGCTATCGCCGGTTCCTTTATCCAGGACGGCAAGGTCAACCGCAACCAGCAAGCTCGGCTGCTGCGCAACTCCATCGTCATCTGGGAAGGCAAGGTTGGCTCTCTGCGTCGCTTCAAGGACGATGTCCGGGAAGTGCTGCAGGGCTATGAGTGTGGCATCGGCCTGGCTGGCTACGATGACATCAAGGTCGATGACATAATTGAGACCTTTGTTACGGAAGAGATCCGCCCCTCTATCTGAGGTGGATGAGCCCCTCGAGGCAGCAAGGAGCGCGTCATGCGGGACCTGGAGCGCCTCAAGGAAGTCCGCGACTATCGGGTAACTGGTCCTCAGCTGGGATCCCTGCTGGGACTTGCTGTACTGGTGGTCTCGGCGGCCTTCGTTACCGGCTTCGAGGTTGGCCTCTGGCAGCGTCCAGTGGATACGGATCTGCTCAGTCCAGGCGGCGCCCAGGGCGAACGCGAAGCAGGTGAGGTACTGGCCGCCCTGATTGCTGAACGCGAGCAGGAGATCGCTAAAGCACCAGCAACAGGCCCTGAGCGCATGGAGCCCCCACCACTCAAGGAGTCCCTGGCGGACATCGACGCCCTCTCAGAGCAGGCGGCAGCAGAGGCCTTGGAGCAGCAACAGGACGAGGCCTCGGCAACAGTCGGTGACCAGGCCGAGCTCATCGCGTTGGACAACACCGTGCCACTACTGACCGACAGCAATCCTGAAGCTCCTTCCGAGCAACCGATACAAGGATCATCACCAGCAGAGCCCATGCAGCCAGAGACATTGGCTACACAAGCCCCCCCCGAAGCACCAGAGCCCATACAGCCAGAGCAACAGGCGCAGAGTTCAGTCCCAGCGGCGAGCACCCTCCCAGAGCAGCCAGCGGGAAAGCGGGGCTTCACCGTCCAACTGGCGGCCTATGAAACAAAGGAAGAAGCGGCGGCGCTCATCGCATCGCTCCAGGAACAGGGCTTTTCCGCCTTTCACCAACGCGCTCAGGTCGGGGAGAAGACCTGGTATCGGGTGCGGGTTGGACTCCACTCCACCCGCGAGGACGCTGAACAAGAGGCACAGCGGCTCTCCAAAGCGAGCCCTTTCACCCCCTACGTGACCTCCCACCCCTGACAACCCTGGTGGCACCAACGCCGGCTTCATCTCGAACCGGGCTCGCTCTGGTCAGCCTCACGGTGCTCCTCGCAGCGTCCCTCCGGTTTCCTGATCTTGACCTCAAACCACTGCACAGTGACGAAGGCGTAAACGGCTGGTTCAGCCTCAGACTGGAGTGGTGGGGTCTGTACCGATATCGACCCAGCGACTACCACGGCCCCTTTCTCTACTACGTGAACCAGCTGCTGTTTCGGCTGCTTGGTCCCAGTGAGTTCAGTCTCCGACTTGGAACCGCCCTGGCCGGAACCCTACTGCCCCTATGCTTGCTGCCTCTGCGCCGATATCTGAAACCAACAGGAATGTTCTGCGCCGCGCTGCTCCTCGCTACCTCACCGACCATGGTCTACTTCGCGCGCACCAACATCCACGAGACCTGGTTGATTGTCGCCAGCACCCTGTGGGCAGCTGGCTTGATACGCTACTGCCAGTCTGGTCGCCGCTGCTGGGCCCTTCTCAGCTCAGCTTCTGCTGCACTTGCTTTCGCCAATAAAGAAACCGCACTAATAACCCTCGGCTCCCTCGGCTGTGGCCTGACCTGGGCCTGGCTGATGGGTTCAGAGGAATCAGCAGGCCCACATCTGGATGACCCGGAGCTGTTCTCAGGAGCAAACCGGCGGCAAGCTCTTAACAGCTTGATGCAGATGCCCTGGCGAGATCTACTCGCTGGCATGTTGTTGTTCTCCGCGATCATCGCTCTGCTGTTCAGTTCTATGGGCAGCTGGCTGCCTGGCATAGGCGCCTTCTTCGAAGCCTTTCTACGCTGGACAGAACATGGTCTCAGCGGCCGCAACCAGAGCAAGGAGTGGAGCTACTTCCTCAACCTGCTGATGGAAAGCAATGGGCTGATTCCGCTGCTCGGTGCCGGGACTGCTTCCATCTGGGCACTGAGGGCGCGTCATAGAAGCGGGTTATTCTTCAGCGGTTGGGCCCTAAGCGCACTGCTCGCCTATTCACTCATTCCATATAAGACACCCTGGTGTGTACTCAGCATTGAGCTGCCGCTGTTGCTCTGCTGTGGGTGGCTGGTCGGGCAGCTGGTTGGGAGTTACCGTGACAGCCTCGCTCCACCTCTTGAGCGAGTTGGTGCTGCGCTTGCCGTCCTCATTCTGCTCGCCGCAGCCCTGCCTATGGCTCAACAGAGCCTCAACGTGAATAAAAACGGCTACGACGATCCCACACATCAATATGTTTTTGTTCAGACCGAGCGCGGCTACTACGAGTTTCTCCAGGATCTATTCGGCTTGGGAGACATCATCCAGCAAGCGCACCAGCGCCGCCCGGAGTTGGTCAACGTCGACCCCAAGAACCCGACCCGCTGGTACACCATCACCCGGGGCTGGGAATATCGGCGCCGAGACTATCTGAACGGCAAGCTCCCGAGTCAGGAGCAACTTGAGCGAGCCGAAATCATCACCTGCACGGGCCGCAACCTGCGCTCGATCCGCAAGGCCTTGCAGCCACAGGCAGGGCAGTGGCAAGAAAATGTCTACCAACTCCGGCCAGGAGTGCGTCTGTGGGCCTGGTACCGCCAGGAACTGTGGCAGGAATACCAGGATCAGGGCGGCCGCAGCGCGTCTCCCTGGCCCAGGCCGGTAACATCCAAACTGGCCATTCCGCCCCTGCCAAAACGCTATCAACGCTGAACATCCAGTGCTCCCGGGGGCCTCGAGTAAGACAGGAACTGAACATCATCTAGGCAGATTCCGTCCAGAATGGAACGGTTCCTGCTATCCCCATGTAATGATGGTCCAGTCAGCAGTGAAGAGTCCCTTTCTGGGCTAATCTCTGCTGATCAACTAGGTGCCATGAACACTGGGAGACTGCGCTGAAACCTGCCGAGACGCAAAGTCAAGCTTCGACGCCGGCAGTCAAGAGCTCTGGAGAGCTGCGCTTTGGCTCCCGCCGAGATCTGCCCAAACTTCACTTTGGGCTGTTCATCGGTGAGAGTCCGGCAATGCGCGAGCTCTATCGCATGTTGGAGAAGGTCGCCCGGACTGACACATCCTGTTTAATCACTGGAGAGTCTGGCACCGGCAAAGAGCTGGCTGCCCAGGTAATCCACGAGCTCAGCGGGCGAAGCTCAGCGCGCCTGGTCCCGGTAAACTGCGGTGCGATCCCTGAAAACCTCCTGGAATCTGAGTTTTTTGGCCACCGTAAGGGTGCCTTTACTGGCGCAGTGAGCGACCACAAAGGCCGCTTCAGTCTAGCCAACGGGGGGACCCTGTTCCTCGACGAAATCGGCGAGATGATGCTGGCCCTACAGGTCAAGCTCCTTAGAGCTCTGCAAACCGGCGAGATTCAGCCTGTAGGTGCCAGCCAACCACTACAGGTCGACGTCCGCGTGGTGGCCGCCACCAACCGCATCCTTACCGATGAGATGGCCGATGGCCGATTTCGAGAGGACCTCTATTACCGACTCGCTATCGTACCCATTGAGATGCCAGCACTCAGGACTCGCCAGGGTGACATTCCGCTGCTCATCCGCTTCATGGTCGAATCAATCAACAAAAGAGCCTTTGAGCCAGTGAGCGGCATGACCCAGGAGACCCTCGATGCCCTGTGCAACTACCACTGGCCAGGGAACGTGCGCGAGCTGGGAGCGGTGCTGGAGCGAATGATCGTCCTCGCTGACGACGAGGTGCTTAGCGCCGCAGATCTGCCCGGGCGCATCTCTGGGGCTGAGACGAACTTCGTCGAAACGGTCAGCCCGCCCCCCGAAACAACTTCACTTCAGGCAGAGACAATCACCCCAATCCCAGAACCGACTTCACCCGAACCGGAAGAAATTCTTCCTAGCGAAGGCCTGATGCTTTCCAGCGCAGTAGACCGCTTTGAGACCCGCCTTATTCTGCAGGCTTTAGAGCGCACCTCCTGGAACAAGAATCAAGCGGCGAAGCTGCTCAAGATGAACCGAACCACACTGGTCGAGAAGCTGAAGAAAAAGAATCTTACTCAGGAGACGGCGGCCGCCGCTCTGCAGGAACTTGAGGACTAGGGCCGGCCCCGCCGACCAGCAAGGCGAAGATGAGCCTGCACATCCCCAGAGCCTTATCAAGCCTGCTTGTCGTCGGAGCAATGGCCTTTTGGTCCGGCGCGGTCGCCCAGGATGCAGACAAGAAAGCAGATCCACTCAGCGACAAAGAACTAAGGGCTATTGAAGAGGCCTATCTGGAAGAACATCCATACGGCCGACTGGTCCTTCAACTCAGCCCCGACGCCCTAATCACCGCGGACTCCCGGCTTAAAGACGGCATCTTCCGCATCAACATCTCGCAACAACGCGAAGTCATCGGCCCACAGATCGCCAACTCCATAAGCCCGGCTCTGCAGTCCTATAGCATCGTTCCCATTTCGGCTCAGGCGCTTCGCCTCGACCTCCGCCTCGATCCCGGGGTGCGGGGAGTGTCAATCTCCAGACCCAACTCCACCCGCCTCGAGATCAAGTTCGAAGAACACAAGTTTGCCGGTCGAGCCATCGCCATCGAGGAGCAGCAAGCCGCAGCACGAGCGATGGAAGAGCAGCAGGACAACTGGACCGACCCACTGCTCGCCGAGGTGCTCGCAGCCCCAGGCTTCAAATCCTTCCCCTGGGTCCAGTGGCAGGGACTCTACCTCCCAATCGGAGCCAAATCCCCGATTCGCCTGAGCCTGCCCATTCGAGTCCGACCCTACCCGTTTGGAACGGTTCCGCCCGAAATCGAGAAGGCCTGGATGCGAAAGAGCCTGATCAAGAAAGCAGTGGAGAAAGCTGAATTAGGCATGGTGGCCGAAGCAGGAGAGTCGCTCACTGGACTGCCGTCGGAGAAAGACAGCAGCAGAGCCTTAATTGCGCTCGCACGTGGCTATGTTTGGAGCCGCACCGATCCTGCAGGCAAGCACTTTCATCCCGGCCGGGCTGCCGACGCCTACATTCTTGCCGCCGGTTTGATTCCCAAAGCTACCTGGGCCGGATGGGCAAGGGGCCAGGCCGCCTACATGCTCATGACTGAGCGACGCTTCGTCGAAGCCAAGATGCAAGCAAGAAAGGCCATCGAACTCGCCCCTGACCATCCTGATCGACCCTACTGGGAGATCACCTGGGGGCTAACTCAACTGCAGCTTGGCGAGCTAGGTGAAGGTATGCAGCGAGTAGTGAGCTCCATCAACGGAGCTCCGGCCAGAGACGCCCACACCCGCTTTGAGGCACGACGAGTGATCGCCCATGCCTTATGGCAGGCAGGGGAGTACGCAAGGGCCAGCCAGGTCGCTGACCTGCTGCTCGCCGAAGCGCCGATGGCAGCCCGAGACCTGCAGTGGGACCTGCTCTGGTCACGCATTTATCTGGACTCAAATCGACCAGCGCGCGCACTTCCCTTCCTCGAGCGCATTGAAGAAAGCGCGGTCAAAAAAGTAGATAGAGTACGGGCCCGCTGGTGGCTCCATGAGGCTGCTCTGGCTCATCGCGATCTGGACGGCGCGCGCACCTGGCTGCGCGAGCTGATCCATAAGAATCCGGGCTCAACTCTGATTCCCATCTCTCGAATGCGCCTCCAGTTTCTCGATCTGCTGGCGTCTGAAGAACAGGAAGGTAGCAATCGGATTGACCGCCAGAGCGTTGCCCTCAACCTAAGGGGCGAAGCCTTTCTGTGGCCGCACACCCCCATCGAAGACGAAGCCCTCTCTTCAGCTGCACAGCTATTCATCTCGATGGGGCTGATCGAGGACGGGCTGAATCTCTATCGATGGGTCGAACAGCGCACTCCGACCCGAGGTGGTGCAATTGCTTACGATGAAGTGGTCTGTTCCAACGCGCCAAAGCTGTTTGATGTCCTACGCAATCAAGGAGATGTGACTCGAGCCCTCGGCATCTATCGAAGCTTCCTGGACGATGTGCGAATGCACGCCTGTGTGGACCCTCAGACCCGATCAGACGCAGCGACGGCTGCCCAGGCCGCAGGGCTCCCCGATCTGGCTGCCAAGTGGCTGGGTCAGGCCGTGGCTGAAGGAGTGGCTCGAGCTGACGCAGCTGAGAACCTTGTCCAGCTAGCCAGTATTTACCTTGAAGAAGGCAAAGTCGACTCGGCGGCCAAGACCCTTGACTACCTGGAAAATCTACAGATGGAACGCTCATCACTGCGGACCGATGCGGTGCGAGCCGACGTCTTGGCTGCTCAGGGCCGTTTTGACGATGCTATCTCAAGCTACGATAACGCCATCGAGGCATCACTCCGCTCGATCCGTACCCGGGCGGCAGTCCCCAGTCTCACCTACCGGCGCGGCCTCGCCAAAGAGAAGATCGGCAAGGTCGACTCAGCCCTTAAGGACGTCTATCTGGGCGCCTCACGGGGAGGGGCCACAGATCCGGTTGCAGGCTGGTTCCATGTCGCCAGTCTGGCCTCACAGCTGGGCCGGAGTGAACGCGACTGGCGACTGGTTCTGGAAGCTTGCGATGAACTGGAAGCCTTGATTCCAGGACGGGACGATGCAGCAGATCGCCAACGAGGACAGCTATGGCACCGTGCACAGGCCTTGTTTCGACTGGAGCGCTTGGACGAAGCACGGCCAATCCTCCAATCCCTGGCTTCAGGCAGCGACACGTGGTCCCTCTCGGCTCGCCAGCTCCTCGCCGCCAGGGATTTCGCCGGCAACGCGAAGCAACTGCTGATCCGACCGTCAGATCTGTGACAGTCGGCCAGGAAATGCCGCCAGCAAGCTGACAAAGCCTATGCTCGCCCCAACAAAACAGCTCGGCTGAAATACAAAAAACCTCAAAACAAACAGGTGCTTATCTGAGTCTCCGGCGTTCTGGCACACAACTTGAAGCTTCCAGCGATACCGAGTCGGGTCCAGAGCCCGGCCAGCAGCGGAGGCATTCATGTCGGACAAGCTCTTTAACCCGGTCTTCTCGAGGCTCCAGCAGACGCTAGATCTTCGCTTGAAGCAGCACGGTCTGGTGTCCTCGAACATCGCCAACGCCAACACCCCGGGCTACCTCGCCAAACGGGTGAACTTTCAAAAGGCCTTCGCTCAGATGATGGGCGACGGCAGCGACGGCGCTGCCGTACTGCGGGGCTCCTCGGCGCAACACATGGGGAGCGACGCCTCTTCAGCAGCGCCCATCGAAACCCTCAAGGCGCAAGCCTGGTCACAGGACGGCAACTCGGTGAAGGCCGAAGAAGAGATGGTCGTCCTCGCCGAAAACAACCTGCTCTACAACGCAACGGTCGAGGTGCTCAAGCGCCGTCTTGGAATGCTTGAGTACGCGGCCTCCGACGGAGGTAAGTGATGGACCTTCTAAAAATTCTTCAGGTCTCGGCATCGGGACTGAGCGCAGAGCGAACCCGCCTGCAGACGGTATCCAGCAACATCGCCAACGCGCAGACCACCCGTACAGAAGAGGGTGGCCCCTATCAGCGTCGATTGCCGGTGTTTCGCTCGGACAGCGTCTCGAACAACCCCTTCGGTGATGTGCTGGAGCAGAAACTGCAAGCTCCGAAGGTGGTCGAAGTAGTGGTGGACAAGCGCCCAAACGAGCAGGTCTACAACCCAGGCCATCCCGACGCTGACCCCGAGACTGGAATGGTCGAGATGCCCAACGTCAACGTGGTCGAAGAGATGGTGGACATGATCTCCGCATCGCGGGCCTATGAGTCCAACGTGACCGCCATATCCGCCACCAAGAACATGGCACTTAAGGCCCTGGAGATCGGACGATGAGCGTCGGCAAAGTTGGTAGCAATTACGCGGCCATCCTGGAGCGTGCAGCGGAGCTTCGAAAAGCTGCTCAGCAAAAGGAAAAGGGCGCCTCCAAGGGTCCTGAGTTCAAAGCCTTTGACCTCAACAACAAGACCGCCGGTAATAGTGTCGGTGACAAGCTGGGCAGCGCCCTGGAGCAAGTCTCTACGGTGCAGAACAACGCCGACAGCATGGTCATCGACCTGGCCTCCGGCAAAGACGTCAATCTTCACAACACGATGATCGAGCTCGAAAAGGCCGACATCGCCCTCAAGTACACCGTACAGCTCCGAAACCGTGCGCTTAGCGCCTATCAAGAGCTGATGCAGCTGCAAGTCTGACAAACGCTGAGTACTGAAGTTGCCCCTGCAGAACTGAGATGACTGGAGTCTGATGTGGATCGCTTGAATGAACTGATCGCCCGCTTTCGCGTCTTCTACGCTTCGCTGCCTCCTCAGCGTCGCTTCAGCCTGATGACGAGCCTGCTCGCCAGCCTCGCACTGACTGCGGGAGTGGTGGCCTGGGCAACTCACGACCCGATGGTCGCGTTGTTCGACCAGCCTCTCGATCCCAAGACTACGGCAGAGGTCATTGAGCAGCTGAAATCCGAACAGGTGAAGTATCGGCTCGAACGGGGTACTGACCGAATCCTGGTCCCCAACAGCAAGCGCGATCTGGTGGGAATCAGCCTGCGCGGCAGCAACCTGTTCGCCGAGCGCGGTACTGGCCTCGAGATTCTCGAAGAAAACAAGTTTGGTTCAACCCGATTTGTCGAGCATGTACGCTGGATTCGTGGACTTCAAGGCGAGTTGGAGCGACAGATCAACGGCTTCGATCAGGTGCTGGCCAGCAAGGTCCTGCTGAGCATTCCTGAAGACAGCCTGTTCGCCGAAGATCAGGAGGATCCCAGCGCGTCGGTCTATATCGAACTCAAGAGCGGGATGAGCCTCAGCCGCGAAGAGGGCGCTCGCATGTCATCGCTGGTCGCCGCCGCAGTGCCCGGGCTCAATCCCCGGGCGGTGGAAATCCTCGACTCGGCCATGCGGGTCATCCACGCCGCGGAGAACGACGCCGATGAGGTCGGGGTAGGCGGCAAACTAGCTGAGCTACAGCAACACTATGAAGGCTACTATCAGAGAAAGGTCGAGGGCATCCTCGAGAGGCTGCTCGGACCCGGCAACGTGGAGGCCCGTATCAGCGTGGAGCTCGACAACGAGGAGCGCAGCATTCAGCAGCGAGAGCTCGACGGTGAGCGCGCTGTCGTAATTTCATCACGTACTCGCGAGAGCAACTCCAGCGGCGGCAAGTCCAACACAGGGGTACCGGGCACCACCGCCAACCTGCCGGAACTTACCCAAGAGGTCGAGGCCGGTAGCGGCTCTGAGAGCTCGGAGGCCGACGAAGTTGCAAACGTCGACGTTCCGGAAACCCGCACGGTCTCCGCCTCACTGCCCGGAGGCATTGTCTCGGTCTCGGCAGCAGTTGTTGTTAATGGCAGCTGGGAGGCGGCTGAAGGCGCCGAAGCCAGCGGCACGGAAGGTGCTGAAGCCGCTAACGAACTCAACTACGTAGCTCGTACTGAAGAGCAGCTTGAGCAATACCGTCAAATTGTTGCCAGCGCCCTGGGCACGCCCGTCAAGAATGTGTCCATCGTCAATCAGCCCTTCCACAAGCTGGAGATGACCGGACAGACCACGCCAACTGCCCTGGAGACTCTAAAGACCGGAGTAAATCTTGACGTTATCGGCCGCTACATCGTCGGGCTTGTCGCACTACTGCTCTCCTTTTTCATGGTCATTCGACCGATGATGCAGCGCCTCGATGAGCAACCTCTGACTGCTGTCGAGAGCATCGAACCCCTGCTTCCAGGCATGGGTGGAGCCAGCCTTTCCAAGGGAGATGGCACGGAGGATGCAGAGGGTGAAGGACAGCGTGAAAAAGGCTCCGAAGAAGCGCTGGCCGAGTGGCTTGATACCGTTTCCACAGGTGCCCGTCACGTGACGAGGGAAGAGGTCAACAACCTCATCTCTTCGGACATTCAGCACAGCGTCGTGACGCTGCAGTCGTGGATCCGCGAGGAGGCCTAGAGAACGATGAACATGCTCACCGCCAAGCTGGCCGAGACAGCCCACCTCTCCGGACCGGAGAAGGCCGCAGTCCTCATCATGTACCTGAACGAGGAGCTGGTCAGGGAGATCTTCGGGCGACTCTCTGAGAATGAAATCCGACGCGTAGGCGAAGCCATTTCGCGACTGGAACATGTCGAGCCCGACCTGATCCAGGCAATTATCGCTGAGTTTGCCGGCGGACTGTCCAAGTCTCTGTACCTGCAAAGCCAGGGCAACAACTACCTTGAGAACGTCTTTCCTGTCGTGCTTGGCGAAGAGAAGGGGCGGCGCATGCTCCGCTCCATCGAGCCGGTCAGCCGGGTCGGGTTCAAGCGAAAGTTTGAAGGCATGCAGCCCGGTGCGCTGGCAGCGCGCCTGGTCAAGGAGCACCCGCAGACCATCTCAGTCGCCTGTGCGGTTCTAGGCCCAGAGATCACCGCAGAGATCCTTCCCTGCCTGCCCCTGGAACTCCAAGTCGATGTGGTGCTGAGAGTCTCACGGCTCAAAGACATTCCCCTGGAGTTGCTGGAAGACATCGAAGATCTCCTGGGCAGAGCCACCGATCGCCACGGGGAGGTACACCACGCTGAGACCGACGGCTCCCAGGTGATCGCTGACACGGTCAACCACCTGAGCACGGCTGAACGCGAAGCACTGATGGCCGCTGTAGCCCGCAAGGACGAAGACGTCGCTAGCGAGATCAGCAAGCAGATGTTCAGTTTCGACATGATCTGCAGTGCCGACTCCCGCGGAATTCAGAACCTGCTCAAGGAGGTTGAGCGCAAGGATCTGGCCATGTCCCTGAAGGCCGCCGACGAAGAAACCAAGACGGTGTTCTTCGGCAACATGTCCGAGCGCGCTGCCGGCTACCTCAAGGACGACATGGAAGCCATGGGCCCGGTTCGACTTTCCGAGGTCGAAGGCGCCCAACAACAGATCATCGCCCTGGCGCTACGCCTGGAAGAAGAAGGCAAGCTCATCTTCATGGGCAGCGGGGAAGCGGTGGTGGAGTAAATGGACATGTCCGGATTCGAGCCAATCAAGATCAACAAGGTCGCTTCCACTCCCGGCGAATTTGCCGGCATAGAAGGGCAGCAGGCCGAGTTCGGCACCGCCGATGAATTCTCTCCCATATCGGGAGAATTTTTCGACAGCAGCTTTTCAGGAGCTGACTTCAGCCCCTCCGCTGCCGCACAGAACCCAGGGGAGGAGGGCGCTGAGCCCAGCCTGGAGCAGGAAGATGCGCTTAGAGAAGTCCGAGAAGAATACTTCGAGCAGGGGCGCCAGGAAGGGATCGAGCTGGGTCGCAAGGAAGTCGAGCAGGAACTGCAAGCTGCACAGCGACTGAGAGCAAGTCTTGAGTCCGTCCGCGAGCAGGTCTTCGCCCGCTCAGTCAAGGACGTCGCTGACGCAATCACTCTGATCGCCAGTCAAGTGGTACGACGTGAGCTGAGCATCTCTCCAGCCTCCATCGAAGATCTGGTCCTTTCGGTTCTCGATCAGGTTCGGCGCAGCGATGAATTCGTGGTGCGACTTTCCGCGGCGGAGTACGACAAGCTCGGCGAGCTGACCCCAATCATCATGAACAGGCTCGGCCGAGACGCCACCTTTCGGGTAGAGGCCGATAGCTCGCTGGAACCCGGGGGGGTGATCGTTGAGACCGACTACGGCCGCATCGATGCATCGGTAGAAGGCCAGATCGAAGCCTTCGCCGAGGCAGTGGAGTCCTGGGTGAGAGAGGAAGTAGAGGTCAGCGATGACTGAACTAGGCCTCGCTGAAGCTTTCGAGCACGACCGGCTGCCTGAACGACCGGCAGCAGGTCTGCTACAGCGACTGCGCCAGGTGGACTCCCTCACTTATGAAGGCCAGATCACCCAGGTAGTAGGTACGCTACTCGAAGCTGAGGTACCAGGTACGGCAGTAGGAACAATCTGCCAGGTATGGCCCGGACGCGGACGCGATCCGGTGCTCGCTGAAGTTGTAGGTTTTAGAGGCTCGCGCAACCTGCTGATGCCCTTTGACGACGTCGTCGGAATCACCCTGGGGTCTCGAGTCAGGCCGGTTCGCGCAGATTTTTCGATCACGGTCTGTAACGAAATGCTCGGCCGAGTACTGGGCCCCCTGGGTACCCCCATCGACGGAGGTGGACCGCTGAGCTGTAAACGCCGAGCTTCCGTCTTCCGACAGGTTGTTAACCCCCTGCAGCGAGCCCGAATCTCAGAATCCCTGGAGATGGGCGTTTCCGCTATCGACTCCATGCTCACCGTAGGAAGAGGCCAACGCATCGGCATCATGGCCGGCTCTGGGGTAGGCAAGTCCACCTTACTGGGCATGCTGGCCCGCAACGTCAAGGCTGACGTCAACGTTATCGCTCTCATCGGCGAGCGCGGTCGTGAAGTCCGAGAGTTCATCGAGGAGTCGCTCGGCGAAGAGGGCATGGCTCGCTCAGTCGTGGTCGCTGTTACCGGCGATGCCTCGCCGGTATTACGGGTCAAGGGAGCCCTGGTCGCTACCACCATCGCTGAGTTCTTCCGCGACCGAGGTCAGGATGTTCTGTTCATGATGGACTCGATCACCCGACTCGCTATGGCCCAGCGAGAGATCGGTCTGTCGGCCGGCGAGCCGCCTACCGCACGCGGCTATACGCCCTCCGTGTTCTCTCTGCTGCCCCGCATTCTGGAGCGCTGCGGAACACACAGTGGAGGAGGCTCCATGACCGGTATTTATACGGTCCTGGTCGAGGGTGACGACTTCAACGATCCCATCGCCGACGCCACCCGAGGCATCCTCGATGGCCACATCGTCCTGACCCGCGAATTAGCGGCGCGCAATCACTATCCGGCAATCGACATCCTGGCCAGCACATCACGAGTCATGAAGGATGTAGTCCACCCCCAGCAAGTGATCGATGCCGGTGAGCTACGCGAGCTTCTTGCGGTCTATCGAGACGCGGAAGAACTGGTCAACATCGGCGCCTACCGACCAGGAAGTAACCCACGTATCGACCGCGCCCTGGAGATGATCGACGATATCAACTCCTTTCTCTGCCAGAGAGAAGGCGATTCCTCGTCCATGGAGGAGACCCTCACCCGACTCGCCGAGCTGGCCATGACCGGTCGAGCTGAGCTGCAGACCGAAGCCAATGAAGAGGTCGCACAATGAAATCCAAGCGTCTGGCCCGGCTGGTGCGACTGCGCAAGCTCGTCGAGCAGAGTCACGCGGCTGAGCTGCAGGGACGTAAGAGTGAGCTACAGGCGGCTGAACACGCCCTGCAGCAGACCATTACTCAGCTGCAGGAGCTCCGGGACCGCCAGGCAAGCTCGGCCACAGAGATGCTGTGGCGAGCCAGCTTTGAAGAAAACCTTGGCCGCGAAGCGGAACACCGCAAAGGGGTCATCGGCTTGCGCCGGCAAGTGGTCGCGGAAGGCGAGCAGATCGTTCGTGAGGCCTGGCAGCGGCGACGCCTCGTTCAGCACCTCCAAGAACGCGCTGAGATGCGGGAATTAGAAGATGAGAAGACCAGGAACTACCGCGAGCTCGACGATATGACCCTGCTCCGCGGCAGCCCATCGAAAGAGGAAGGGAGCTAAGACGGTGAATCCTCAGTTCCTAAGATTGCTGCTCCCCTGTCTGCTGACCCTGGCCGCAGTACTCGTCGCTCCCCTGCCGGTTGCCGGCGGCGGTGGAGGTGGCGACAAGGCCGAAGAGAAAGCCGAGGACAAACCACCCAAGAAGAAGAAGACCATGGAGGAACTGCTGGAGGCACCGCTACCCTGGGAGGTACCCCGGGCCGGTGAGGTCGGCTGTACCGATGAAGAGATCCTGGTGCTGCGCGACCTGCGCCAACGGAATCGCGTCCTCGCCCGCCGCAGCAACGCGCTGGATGAGCGGCAGGCAGCTCTGCAAGAGTTGGAGAAGAGCGTCGCTGAAGAATTAGCCCGACTCGAGGCCTTGCGTGGCGAGATCCTCAGTCTGCTCAACGGCCAGCGCTCTGCCCTCAAGCAACGCGTCGCCAAGCTCGCCCGCATGGTCGATCAGATGAAGGCTAAGGACGCCGCTGAGTTGCTCGCCGGAATCGATGATGGTGTGGCGCTCCAGGTCCTACAGAAGATCAAGCCCAAGCAGGCCGGCAAAGTGCTCGGCGCTATGCCCGCCGAAAAGGCCCAGTACCTGGCTGACAAGCTGGCGGAGTTGCCGAAAATCGACAAATCCAAACTGAATGAGGGAGCAAAGTGATGAGCAATCTGAACGTTCGCTCCAACCATGAATCGTGCCACTCGAATGCCCAGATCCGGGCAACGAGGGCGCCCGGATCCTCCGGGGGGGGTTCGGTTCCGATCCACCGGTCCTGGAATTCGCCAGGGCCGGTGGCTCGTACCAAGCCACCAACCAAGGCTTGAAAGGAGCTCTTGATGCCAGCTAGTGCCACCAGCGATCGTCCGATGCTCGCCGTGAACTTCGCTGAATCGACCCACGTAAAGGCCGATCCCTCGGACCGGGGACCCGAGTTCCGCAACGCTCTGGACTCCATCGAACAGAGTGTTAACGAAGAGCCCAAGTCTGCTCGACGTAGGAGTACTGAGAAGTCCACCAGCAACCGTCGCACAGAGGAGGCACTCGAGCGCAAGAGAGAGCGCCGAGAACAGGACCATGACTCCCTTGCAGCGCGACGCAAAGAACGCCAGCAGGCTGGCTCCCGCACCGAACAGTCGGACCGAGAGGAACGCCCGGCAGAGCAAGGTGAACAGAGCACTCATGAGCAACAAGGCAGCGCCAATCAACAGGCTGCCGAGAGCAAGGCGCCAAAACAACAAATCAACGAGTCCTCCGGGGGGGGGTTCGGTTCCGATCCACCGGTCTTGGAATTCGCCAAGGCCGGTGGCTCGGGAGGAACCGGTCAGGTGCGCCAGGGCGAGCAGCGCAAGGAAACCCAGAGCCAGGTAAACCCCGGCCCGCTCGCCTTCGAGCAGCACGCTGGTCTAAAAGGGCTGGCGCAAGGTCCACAAACCAACCAAAGCCTGATCCAGCAAGGCGGGCCGCTAGCGGCTGCACAACAGCCTGGCACCAGCCAAACAGCGCAGAGCGGCGCTGAACTGGCCGCCCTGCAAGAAGGCATCGAGTTCCCAGAAGACAGCTCTGAGGCCCTGGAAACCACAGCACTGAGCGAGCTGACCGCCCTTGATGACGAGGCTGTTCTCCGGCAACGTACTGAGCCCTTGGCCGGAACCAGGCTCGGTGAAACAGCCCAACGCAGCAGAACTCAGGGCGAGGGACAGAGCCTACAAAGCCAGACCAGTTCCGCTCAGGCCAACGACGCGACCAACCGCAGCAGCTCCAATCCAGGCAGCCGCTCTGGCCTGGAAGCCGCTCAACGAGGTCCAGCCAGTGCAGAGGCTTGGAGCGAACCGGAGCCCCTGCCGGGATCGGTCAAGCTACGCGGGATCAAGGGCGCCAGGCTACGGGTAGCTACTGAAGACGGACAACAGATCAATGCTCGCCTCGACCTCAACGATGAACAGGTAGATGTCCGTCTCGCGGCTCCGGAAGGAAGCTCACAATTGGCCGAGCAGCGTGTCTCTGAGCTACGTCAGGCGCTGGCCAATCACGGCATGGAGCTGGGCGAGTTCGACGTGAGCACCTCCAGCGAACAGAACGCCGAGACCGCCGCCAACGAAGACAGCGAACCGGGCAGATCCTCAGAGGATGGCCAACAGCACAACAACCAGGCCCTCGACCGGTGGGGGCGTCCCATTCACTCCGAGCCGCGTCGCGGCTCTGCCTGTGATGGGCGGGGTTCGCTGCTGGATCTCCACCTCTAGGTCGGAAGGAACGAAACCATGACCCTAAACCCGATCAACTACCGACCTCCGGTCGAGACTGGAGCCACCGCTGCGGCGGCGGAATCATCTCTCGGCGAAGAAGACTTCCTCTCGCTGATGATGACCCAGATGAAACACCAGGATCCGCTCTCGCCCATGGACACCAATCAGTTCATGGACCAGATCACCCAGATGAATACGGTGAAACAGTTGATGAGCGCCAACGAGACCCTCAACCAGTTGGCCGTAGGAATCAGCTCCATCAATAACGAGAGCGCGGTCAACCTGGTTGGACACGAGGTGGTCGCCCACGGCGATAGCTTCGCCCACGAGTCCGGCAGCAACGAAGACCTGGTCTTCAAGCTCGCCGGTGAGGCCCAGGAAGTGGTGGTCACCGTGCTCGATGAGTCGGGCAGCGTGGTGGACACCATGGAAATGGGCGAGCTGGGAGCCGGCGAGCACCAGGTCACCTGGAATGGCCGGCACAGCAACGGAGCCAGAGCGCCGCAAGGCAACTATCGCTATTCGGTCAGCGCCGTTGATGAAAACGGTCAAGAGGTCGCTGCCGCAACCTTTGTTACCGGCCTGGTCGACGAACTTCGCTTCGTCAACGGCCAGCCAATGCTCTTTATTGACGGCCAGGAAGTTGGACTCGGAGCCATTCTTCGAGTGCTGAACACACCGTCCAACGAACAGACTGCCGACGCCAGCCAGGAGCCTGAAGTTCAAGAGGCCCAGGCGAGCAACGAGCAAGCCCCAAGCACCGCTCTGCAGGGGGCAATGGGAGTAGCGGCCTACCAGAGATGACAATGCGGTCCAGGTGACCGCAACCAGGGAGATATCGAGACGCGGTCCAACGGGCCGTGACAGGGAAACTGCGGCCTGAACGTCGCGAAAAGAACTCGGAGGCGCGTCCCAACACGGGCCTCCAAGCCCACCACTCGGTGGGTTCAACCCGCAGGCTCTGCCTGCAACTAAAGGAGGAAGAGGATGGGTCTCTTCAGCACACTGAACACGGGAATTACCGGGATCAATGTCAACGGCATGCAGCTGTCGGTTGTCGGTGACAATCTCGCCAATCTCAACACGCACGGCTACAAAGGCTCTGCAGCACAGTTCCAGGATCTGATTCATCAGAGCCTTGGCAACAATCGCGGCCAGCTCGGCATGGGCGCCTTCACCGGCAGAGTCAGTCAAGGCTTCGGTCAAGGCGCGCTGGAGGTCAGTTCAAGAAACTCTGACCTGGCCATCGACGGCAACGGCTTCTTTGTGGTCGCCGACGCAGAGGGAACCAACCTCTACACTCGAGCTGGCAACTTCGAGCTCGACGTCAACGGCAACCTGGTCAACCTTGTGGGACACAAGCTGCAAGGCTTCGGCATCGACGATACCGGCGCTCTGAACACCACGGTCGGGGACATCAATGTTCCTACCGAAACGATCCCAGGACAGGCCACAACCTCGGTAGCGCTCTCGGCCAACCTTGACGCAGACGCTGCCATCGCAGCAACCGTAACCGCCGCACCGCCTGACTTCACCACCATCGCCAACGAAGCGACCTTCACTTCCTCAACGGTGGTCTACGACAGTCTAGGCGGTGCCCATGATGCCACCGTGGCCTTCTATAAGACCGGCGTAAATGCATGGACCAAGCGCGTCTTCATCGACGCCGGTGAGGCCGGAGGTACCGCAGGTGTTCCCCAGGAGATCTCGTCCTCGACGCTGAACTTCCTGAGCTCGGGGGCCCTGGACACCACCACCTCAACCACCGCTGGGACCGCAGTGACCTTCGCCGGATCCACGGCACAGACCATCGGTTTTGACATCGGGATCGCTGCTGGGGATACCGGATCATTGACCCAATTTGCGGCTCCTTCCGACATCTCCGATGTCAATCCAAACGGCAATGGCTCAGGCAGTCTCGTTGACTTTGACATCGGCACCGATGGCCTCGTTCGAGGCATTTACTCCAATGGCGAGAGTCGAACTCTGGGACAGGTCGCGCTGGCTACTTTTCAGGGCCAGAGCTTCCTCGAGCGAGTCGGTCACAACGCTTATCAGAGCACCACGGCATCGGGTGAGCCTGCTGTGGGAGTCGCGGGCAGCGGCGGACGCGGCGTGGTCCACTCCTACTCGCTGGAAATGTCCAACGTCGACATCGAAGGCCAGTTCGTAAAGATGATCAAGGGCCAGAAGGGCTACCAGGCAAGTGCTCGAGTAGTTTCGGGAGCCGACGAGATGCTCAGAGAGTTGATGCAGATCGTCTGATCCCAACAGATTCGCTGGCCTCAACTGATCGCTCCTGAATGAGCAACTCAGTAGCCAGCTCCGCGGAGAGAGGTCGGGTCGCCCGCTGGCGGCTCGGCCTTCTCCACCTTGGTCCAGACCCCACCAGGCCCCTAGTTGGGCCCCAAGAGGGCCATTTCCGCCCGCATTCCGTGTAGTCTGTGTTCAGTTTTGGTGCGAAGTTGGACTGGTTGAGGGCGTAAGCAGAGGTTGAGCATGGACGTAGCCACTCTAATCGGCATCATTTCAGCCTTCGGTCTGGTGGGCTGGGCGATCATCTCAGGAGAAGGTGCCAGCACCTTCATCGAGCCTAAATCTCTACTCATCGTATTTGGCGGGACCTTCGGCGCAACTTTGATCTGCTTCCCACTACGTACCCTGCTGGGGGTCATGGGAGTGATCCGAACTGCATTCTTTAATGCCGGTATGGACGCTGGTCAGATGATCTCCAACCTCGCAGGCATGGCGAGCACCGCGAGAAAAGAAGGCCTGCTGTCGCTGCAGGCCTCAACCGATGCGGTAGACGACCCCTTCTACAAGGCAGGGCTGCAGTTGGTCATTGACGGTCAGGAAGCCGACACCATAGAGACCATCCTGACCACCGAACTTGAGTACCTGCAGGAACGCCACAAAGTAGGCGCTGAATTGATGAAGAGCATGGGCACCTTTGCGCCGGCTTTTGGAATGATCGGTACGATCATCGGACTCATCCAGATGCTCGGCAGCATGGAGGACCCCGCCAGCATCGGCCCGGCCATGGCCATCGCTCTGGTGACGACCTTTTACGGAGCGCTACTGGCCAACGCCGTGTTCCTGCCGATCGCCACCAAACTACAGACCATCTCCAGCTTTGAGGTTCAGAACAAGACCCTGATCCTAGAGGGGCTGCTATCCATTCACGCAGGCGATAACCCGAGGATCCTGCGCCAGAAGCTCAACTCCTTCGTCTCTCCCTCCCAACGAGAAGTGGACGAGGCTGCCTGATCCATGTCGCTCAGGGGGCAGAAGAAGAGCGGTGAGGCCGAAGAGGAAGCTGGTGCTCCTGCATGGATGGTCACCTTTGCCGACCTGATGACCCTGCTGCTGACCTTCTTCGTACTACTGCTATCGATGTCTACCCTCGACAACCAGCGTATCAAGTTAGCCCTCGGCTCACTGCGTGGCGCCCTCGGGGTCCTAGATGGCGGAGGCCAGCCCCGCGAAGGGCGCAAGGAAATCGCCAAAACTCCTAAGGTTGCGCAGGGCGAGATGAAGTTGATGACAAACCTTGAGACCTTCAAGGAAAAGCAAAAGACCAAAGTTTCCAACGACTTCATCCAAATTGGCCATAAAGACAACAAAGTGTTCATCTCCATCGATGACTCCCTGCTGTTCCCTCCCGGAGGGGTTGAGATACTGCCCACCGCCTTTCCCTTTCTCGACGATCTGAGCGCGGTGCTCGCGGAGAGTCAGGCCAACATCGAATTCACCGGCCATACCGACAACTCCGAACCAGGAGGCAGTTACGAAAGCAACTGGGAGGTAGGTGCTGCGCGGGCTTTGGCAATGCTTTTGTATGTTCAGGACAGCGGCGAAATCGAAGGCAAACGACTCAAAGCAGGCACCCACGGCGAGTTCCTGCCAAAGTACTCAAACGAATCACCGGGGGGCCGTGCTGGAAATCGTCGTGTAGAAATCCTGCTGACAACCACTTCAGCGACCGATAAGTACTTTTACGGTGAGAGCACCGTCATCGAAGAGGTCCAACCGGGACCCGATACGGGAAGGGAGTAAACGTGAGCGAAGACTTGATGCAGGGCGAGGATCTCGACGGCCAGGTTGAGGCTCTCCAGGGCAAGGTCAAGCTGCTACTGATGCTACTGATGGTGACCTTGTTGGTCGCCGCCGGAGCAGGTGGCTACGCCTTCATGTCCACCAAGGCCCTGACCCAGGAAGTAGGAGACGTAAAAGAAGTGGTCGCCAAGCGAGCGGCCGGCGTCGAAAAGGCGCTCCCAGAAATGGAAGCAGGAGCCCGTCATGTGGGCACCATTCATCCCCTTGGCAACTTCGTCGTCAACCTCCTTGATCCGGGCAACGTGCGCTACGTCAACTGCCGCATCGAGGTTGAGGTGGAAGACGCAGCAACGGTAAAAGAGATCACCGCACGCGACGCCTTATTCAAAGATGCAGTCATCTCGCTGCTGGGCAACCAGACCTACGAAGACCTACTTGGCATCGAAGGCAAAGCTCAGCTTCGCGAGGAGTTAATGGTGCGCTTCAACCGAATGCTTCCCAGCGGACAGATCGCCCGCGTCTACATCACTGAGTTTGTTGTGCAATAGCCTATGAGCGACGGAATTCTCAGCACCAACGAGTTGGAAGCGCTGCGGGACGCGGTTGACTCCGATGTTCTCCCTGAAGATGCAGAGGATGGCGCGGCATCCAACGTCCTCGATGACGGCGAGGGCCTGCCCCGACATCGCTTCGGTGAAGGACGCGTTGTTGGAGCCCGCTTGGAAGAGCGGCTGAGCTACGTCTTCGACCGATCGGCGCGAGCGCTTGAGACCCGGCTCTCCGATGTACTTGAGGTCACCGCTACCGCCGCCGTGACCTTTCTCAAGGTAACCCGCTTCAGCGAGTTCAAAGAGGCCTTTGAGGTGGACTCCAGAGAACTTGCAATGCTCGGCTTTCAAGCTGCAGGGCTACCGGGGGCCGGCCTCATCGCTATTGAACCAGAGCTGGTAGACCGCCTGGTCGAAGCTCTCATGGGCGGCGCTCAAAACCCCGATCCTGGCGGTGGCAAGCGCGGCCGGCGCGCGGTCACGGAGCTTGACATGCGGGTCCTGCAGCGACTGATCGCATCGTTCCTCGATGACCTCGGCAACGTCTGGAACCCGGCCGAGCCCCTCAACATCAGCATTACCTCGGCGGACACCACTGGAGTGGTGGCTCGCTCATACACCGAGTCTGCGCCGGTCGTAGTCGCCCTGCTCGAAGCCAGCCTTGGCAAGCGAATGATCGGCATGCTGGGACTGGTGCTGCCGCGAGGAGCCGTCGATGTCATGGCCGACCCGTCCAGCGCCGAGCTACGTCGCAATCGCGAGGGCATGGGCTATGGGCCTATGGCCGATCTGGTCCCGGAGTTTGAGGTCAGCGTCGAGGTACAGCTGGGCGGCAAACGGATCTCGGTACGGGACCTGCTGGCGCTATCCGCCGGCGATATTCTCTTCCTTGAGGGCAAACGAAGAGCTGTAGGCCATGTCCAGGGCGTCGCCAAGCTCGTCGGCGTTCCAGGAAGCCGCAACGGAAACAAGGCACTGCGCATTGCTGAAGTGCTGGGAAGGAACTGACCCACCATGCGAAAGCCCATCTCTCTTTCTCCGACTGAAGGCGAAGCTGGCCTCGACGAGCCCCAGAACCTAGATATGATCCTCGACCTTCCCCTGGAGGTCTCGGTTCGATTGGGTCAGACGAGGATTCTGATCCGGGAGCTGCTACGACTGGATAAGAACTCAGTCCTTGAACTGGATCAAGGTGCAGATGAGCCCCTCGACATCGTTGTCAATGAGAGCGTTCTGGCTCGGGGCGAGGTCGTAGACATCGAGGGGCGGCTTGGTATTCGAATCACCGACATTGTCTCTCGCAAGGAGCGGGTAGAGACTCTAAGCTGATCCCCTGTGACTACAGTGCCTTCCCACCGTTGGCTGCTCCCCCTGCCATTGCCCTTGTTGCTCTGCCTACTGCTCTGCGCCTCCTGCTTCAGTTGGACCAGCGGCGGTGTCGGCGATGACGACGTCGTATTCGGCGATGACGACGTCTTTGGTGACGACGACGACGACAGCCAGGGCGACGACGACGACGACGACGACTCGAGCTCTGGAACTGACGACGACGATGACGACGACGACGACGACGACGACGACAACGACTCAAGCTCTGGCAGTGACGACGACGACGACAACAGCGACGACGACGACTCGAGCTCTGGCAGTGGCGACGACGATGACGACGATGACGACGACGATGACGACGACGACGACTCCGTTGTTGGAGCGATGACCCTCAGCGCGCCCAACGGCACCGAGTTCGGTGCCATCGGCGTCGGTCAGACTTTGACCCTACCGCTACGGATCGACAACGGCAGCCAGGGCTTCGTGCTCTGGAACCTGAGCCTGGAGGTCAGCCCCAACAACGGCAACGGCACCGTGTTCATGTTCCAAGGTGGCCTACCCCAGGGCTCCATAAGTCCATTGTTCTTCGAGGAGCGGGACCTCCGCTTCAGCCCGGTCTCCGGCAGCCCCTACAGCGCGACAGTAAAGCTGTTTCACGACGGTCTGAACGCCGATGGCTCTAGCGGCATGGGTCCAGACAACCAGTACCAGACCGCCGATGACATCCCCGCTACCCTGGTGTTTACCGCCAACGGCGCCAGCCCGGCTGAGACCGATTGCGACGACGGTCAGGACAACGACATCGACGGTCAGATCGACTGCCTAGACGATGACTGCTTCACCATCTGCCCCTGCGGCGAGGCGGGCTGCTGCAACGACGGACTGGACAACGATACCCACGACGCTGGAACCCCGCGGACCGATCCCACCACCGGCGACCCGCTCCCCGGCGACGGCGCCATCGACTGCGATGACAGCGACTGCGACTTTGACCCGGCCTGCATTGATTTCTGCTGCTTCGCCGGTGATACCAGCACCAACAGCAGCTGTCTCGAGAGCAACTGTCGCGACCAGGTCTGTGCTAGCGATCCCGACTGCTGCTCTACTACAGTGGGTTGGGATCAAGCCTGCGCTGACGCCTACAGCAACTGCTCAAGTACCTGTAACTGAAGTGATGAAAGCTGCTCTGAGAGCAGCGCGTGTGACTCTAGCTCAGCCCCGGATCAGTCGTACTCGCACTACCAGCCTCCAGCTCGTATTGGACGATGAGCCGATCGATCACCGGTCGGGTCGTACCCAACAGCAAGGCGGCCTGCCCGCGCTTGCCGCGACTTCGATGCAAGGCTCTCGAGAGCCGTTCTCGCTCGAGTTGCTCAATGGCGGTGGCATCACCACGATCCTGAGCCTCTGCATAGCCGGCGATAGCGGCAAACTCGCGGAGCACGTCGTCCTTCTCAACCCGATTTCCCTCGGCCCGAACCGTCACTCGCTCAACCAGATCTTTCAAGTCCCGAACATTGCGCGCCCAACCGTGTCCCTCAAGAACCTCCATCGCCTCCGGCGTAAAGCCCGCCATGCGCGCTCCAGTGCGCGCCGAAAAGCGGGCCATAAAGCGCCTGGCGAGAGGCTCGATGTCCGCTTGCCGATCGCGCAGCGCGGGCAACTGAACTTCCGCTCGACTGAGCATCCGATACAGCTCAGGGTGAAAGCTGCCATCCCGGCTGGCTTCCCGAAGATCGCGCTCAGCGCCGGCGATGAAACGCAGATCCAGGCGCACCGATCGGGTCGCTCCAAGACGATGTAAGCGACCTTCCTGCAGGGCACGAAGCAATCGCACCTGCAGCGCTGGATTAAGCTGAACTATCTCGTCAATGAGCAGAGTGCCCCCGGTCGCCTGCTCCAGAAAGCCAATGTGTCGTTCCGAAGCACCGCTAAAAGCACCACGTTCATGACCAAACAGCAGACTCTCCTCACCGCCAGCCGGCAAGCTGCTGGCATGCACCGAGACAAAGGGGCCTTTGCTACGGGGGCTGCGGAGGTGAACGGTTCGGCCAATAAAAGCCTTGCCGGTACCTGGCTCCCCGGACAGCAACAAGGGATCGTCTCGCTCGCAATAGAGCGACAGCGCCGCCATAGACTGCTGCATGGCCGGACTACGAGCTACAGGCGGATCAATGGCTGGCTGGATGCTCCCGTTGCGAAGCAGCAATGGGTCGCCATCCAGCAAGGGGCCAAAGGCCAGCGATACAGCTGACTCCAGGGCCTTCTCCTCAATACCGGCGAGGGCATTCTGACGCGGCACCGCCACATAGACCAGGCCGATCGTAGTGGCGCCAAAACGGATCGGAATCGCTACCGACGAGCCCGGCTCTACCTGCATTGAAGCCCGCTTGCCATCGGGAACACTGAAACGCAGCAGAAAACTGCCGCTGGTCACAGTCGCCCCATCGGCCAATACCGACTCGACCAACTCACGAGGCAGCGTCACCTGAGCAGCCGGCGGGTGGCAGACCACAGAGCTAGGAAGCTCACTGTGGTTGGGTTTGCGAATCAGACATCCCTCACTGCCGCCCAGAGCCGTGACCAAAGCATCGAGCAAGGCCGCGGGACGACCCTTCTCGTCGGGATCACTAGCTTTCTCTGCCATGCGAGCAAGCAGGGCTTCGATTCCGCCCTCCGGCAGAGCCTGATCCGGATCAGAGCTGGCCGGTGGAATGGATTCACCATAACCAGAGCGGGTCGCCAGAATTGCGGCGCCCAAACCGCAGGTATCTCTCAGGATCTCCATCTCCGGGTCATAGAGCAAACGATTCACGCCAATGCCGATCTCATCACCGGGCTTCAAGGGCCTGGGAGCTGAGATTCGCTCACCGTTGACGCCAGTACCGTTCGACGAACCGGCGTCCTCCACCTGAAAGTCGGTGTCCAGCTGACGCAGAATCGAATGGGTCCGTGAGACCTTCTCATCAAGAAGCTGGATGGTGCAGTTAGAAGCTCTGCCGATGGTAACCGTGCCAAGGATCTCGTACGAAATCCCAAAGTGATACCCGCTGATCGCCAGAAGCCGCCGCATCCAGACCCAAGATTAGCTGGAATCGACATCGAACGCACCGCACAGCACCAAGCAGAGCCCTATTGCCCTCAATGCTGAGGCTGTCTTCACTAGCTTGAAGGTCCCACTCCAGGGGAGCCCCGAGAGCCATGCCCTCCTAAGGACCGCGCAGCTCAGCGACCATCAGCAGGCGGTTGGCGGAGCAGCAACCTGAAATTCAACCCACTAACAACAGCACCATCCAGGTGATGGGAATAACACCGCTGAGGTTCAGAACCAGCCCACAGCGCACCATAGAGGCCGTATCTACCGCGCCTGAGCCGACCACAATGGCATTAGGAGCAGTGGCTACAGGCAACATAAAGGCGCAGGAAGCAGCCAGGGTAGCCGGCACCATCAACAGCAAGGGATCAACACCAGTGCTGGCTGCAGTCGCCGCAAGGACCGGCAGAATCAGCGCGGTTGTAGCGGTGTTGGAGGTGAGCTCGGTAAGCAAGGTCACGACCAGGCAGATCCCAGCGATCATCAACACCGCTGGCAACGCGGTCAGGAATTCAAGCTGTGTCGCCAACCAAGCGGTAAGGCCACTGGCCTTAAAGGCTGAGGATAGCGCAATGCCCCCACCAAAGAGCAGCAGCAGGCCCCAGGGCAGCTGACGAGAGTCGCTCCACTCCAACAATCGCGGCGCTTTGCCCGCTGGAGCCCCTGATGGGGCCAGGAAGAACACAATCACCATCGCCGCCGCAATGGTGGAGTCATGAACCGCGGCAGGAAGGCCCAACTTGGTGCGAAACACCCACAAAAGACAGGTCAACAAGAAGCCCACTGCCACCCGGCGTTCCGCTGAATTCATGGAGCCCAGCGCTCGGAGTCGCGCCCTCAAAACCTGTCGATCACCAAGTCGATAATCCGACGGCAAGGGCAGCAACAGGCGAGTCAAGAGCAGCCAACAAACCGCCAACATCAAGGCGCTGACCGGCACCCCGATCTGCATCCAGCTAGCAAAGTCAATCTCTGCGGCGGAGGGAAACTGATCCGCATAGACCGAAGCGAAGATCAGGTTGGGTGGAGTTCCCACCGGCGTCGCCATCCCTCCTATGGAAGCAGAGTAGGCAAGTGCCAGCATCAACAGCTGACCAAAACGCCCATTGACCTGAGCGTCAGGGTTCTCATCGCTCGCCGATGCCACCAGAGCCATCACAATGGGTAGCATCATCAAGGTCGTTGCAGTGTTGGAGATCCACATCGACAACAGCGCACTGATCCCCATTACCGTGGCGACCAGCAGCGCTGGACTACGACCGAAGCGAACCAGCACAGCCAGTGCGACCCGACGGTGCAGACTCCATTTCTCTACTGCCAGGGCCAGCAAAAAACCGCACAGCAAGAGCAACACCATGCGATCAGCGTAGGGGCGCGCTGCCGCCTTACTGTCGAGAATGCCCAGCAGGGGGAACAAGGCCAGGGGAATCAGCGACGGCACCGCAAGGGGCAGACGTGAGCCAATCCACCACCAGGCCATCAACCATGCACAGCCCAGGGTTCGCAACGCCTCACGGGACAGAGCTGACTTTGCTTCAAGCTCAGGGCCCGAGCTGTGAATGCTCGGCAGGAATAAAGACCCAACTACGGCCAGCAACAGGCCCAGGGCGCCAACCACCAGCACCCAGCTGCGCAGCTCCCCCGCCCCGCTCTCAGGGGCTGGACTCATCCATCAGCCACTGAAGATAAGCCGGGTTTCCTTCGCCCTCCTCAAGGGGCAGGGCAATAACCTCCGGACAATCATAGGGATGCAATTCGACCAAAGCTGCGCTCAGCTCTGCTACCCGATCAGCTCTAGTCTTGATCAGGAGCAAGGCCTCACCATCGTCACAGAGCTCTCCTTTCCAGCGGTAAATAGAGCGTAAGCCCGGCACGATATTGCAGCATGCAGCCAGCCTGCGAGTCACCAACTCACGAGCCAGATCGGCCGCTTCAGTCTCAGGTGCGGTGCACAGAACAACGCGCAACGACACGAAAACTCGCCTCAGCTCCCGGCGGGAACCATTTTGAGGATGCGACCTCCGGCGTGATCGCAGAGATACAGCTCGCCGGACTCATCCTCCCCGAAAGACGAGACGAAGGCTCCGGTACTGCTGAGGGTCGCCGGACCTTCGCTGGCCTGCTTACCGTCCCAACGCAGAGACCACAGCGGCGAGTCAAAGTAATTGTAGTCCGAATAGAAGTAGAGTCCCTGAAGGTCAGGCATCGAGCAGCCTCGATAGACAAAGCCGCCGGTGATCGAGATGCCAGCGCTATGCGGATATTCCCAGACCGCCGGCTCAAAGGCGCTGGGATCGCAGCCGCTATTAAAACAGTGGTTGCCCTCCATCTCAGGCCAGCCATAGTTGGCTCCGGCCACGCCAATGTGAATCTCCTCCCAGGCATTCTGACCAACATCGGCAATCCACATGAGCCCAGTCTGGCGGTCAAAGCTCACTCGCCAGGCATTTCGTAGACCCCAGGCCCAGGTCTCAGGACGGTGCTGAGCGTCACCGACGAAGGGATTGTCAGCAGGAATACCGTAAGGATCACCGGAGTCGACATCAATGCGCAGCAGCTTGGCTAACAAGGTGTCCTTGCGCTGACCGTTACCAAAGTTGTCGCCAGCTCCTCCACCGTCGCCAACCGAGATGTACAGATAACCGTCAGGACCAAAGACCAGCTGCCCACCATTGTGATTCCCGGCTGGCTGATCGACCACCAGCAAGACCCGCTCACTGCTGGCCGAGGCAGCACTGCTTTGAGGTTCTCCGCTGACCTGAAACTCTGAGATCACCACATCACCATCACTGCGGGTGTAGTAGACAAAGGCTCTACCATTGCTCGTAAATTCGGGGTGGAAGGCGACCGAAAGAAGGCCGCGTTCGCCTCCGGAACGAACCCGATCGCTGATGTCGAGCCAGGTACTCTCAGTACCAGCGCCGTTGTCGGCAAGAGCCTTAATTCGGCCACTCTGCTCGACCACAAAGAGACGACCACTACCGTCACCGGCATGCGCTATATGGACCGGTGAGCTGAAGCCGCTAGCTATGGCCTCAAGACGCACGGAAGTCCCCGGAGTCTGAGCTACTCCCGCACAGGGATCGGGCAACGGCAGCGGGGCCGCTGAGTCATCGTCATTAGCACCACCAGAACCAACCAGATTGGATCCACAGGAGACACACAACAACATGACGCAGGAGAACGCTAAGAGGAGTAGGCGAGGCGAAAAAAGAGTGTCGACAGATCTCATGCGGTGGGTTTAGCACGGGCAGCAGCCTCGGGCCCAGGCTGAGCCGTCGACTCTGGCCTCAATGACTCCTCGCGCTGGCGCAGCCTGCGCGCTTCGGCGGCTGACATCGCCTGGCTGCGCAGGCGCTTGGCCGGAAGTTCCTCTCTGGCCTGTTGTTCGCTTGACAGCAACTGGGGTCGCAAGGCCGCCAACTTCCGTCCCAGCTTTTGATACTCGCGCCGAATCGCATGAGCCAGGATCGACTTACTGATCTCCCTGGCCTCCGATTCGGCAGCAGCAACCCCGGCGGCAACCGCAACGTTCCAAATGTTCGCGCCGGCCAGCTTGAACTCTTCAGCGACCCCGGCAAGGGAGACGTCGCTCGCCAGTGGATAGGCGCTGGGCAACATCCGCTGCCAGATCCGCAGCCGCTCAGCAGCCTCAGGAAAAGGAAATTCAACCACTGCAGTAAAGCGTCTTAGAAAGGCCTCATCGATGTTGCGCTTGATGTTGGTGGTGAGGACGGCAACCCCCTCGAAGCTCTCCAAGCGCTGCAGCAAATAGGAGACCTCAAGATTAGCAAAGCGATCCTGCGCGTCGTTGACCTCTGAGCGATTGCCAAACAGAGCATCAGCTTCATCAAACAGCAGTAGGCAAGGCGCCTGCTCAGCCGCATCAAAAAGACGCGAAAGCTGCTTCTCGGTCTCCCCAACCCACTTGCTAACCACCGAAGATAAGTCCACCCGCAACAACGGATAGCCAAGTGCGCCGGCAAGAACCTCGGCGGCGAGGGTCTTACCGGTTCCCGGCGGCCCAGAAAACAACACCTTGACCCCACGCTCTCCAGCTTGAACCCGAGCTTGGCCCACCGACTCCAGGACTTCCTCCCGACGCTCCACCTGGGCGACAACCTCAAGTAGCAGCGCCCGGGTATCCGCAGGCAGGACCAAGTCCTCCCAGCTTCGCCGAACCGCTACGGTTTCAGCCAGTGGGCCTGCACTCGGCAGAAAGGTCTGACCACAAGCCACCAGGACATCAGCAGCTGAAGGGGATGTCTCGCCCCGCGACAGAGCCCTCTGGCTCGCAACTTCGAGAACCTGAGCAATCTGACCGGTAGAAAAGCGGTAACGGCGCGCCAGGGTCTCGCTGTCGAGCTCCTCGAGGCGTGCAGCAGCTTTCTTCCCACCTCCGCTAGCCTTTTTCAGCCCAGAGATTGCGGCCGACCAGGCAGCCACCCGCTCCGAAAATTGCAGCACCGGCAACTGCAAATAAAGCACTGCTGCGGAGCCGGGAATCGCAACCGCTGCTGGTCGCAACTCGCCGGCGAAAAGCAACGGCTGGGGCATACCCCTGGTAGCCACTAAAAGCGCGGCAAAAAGCTCATCTGCAAGCTGAGAATCAAGTGGCGGAAGGACCAGCAGGACGGCCCCTAGTAAGCGAGCTTCCCGTACCAGGGTAAAGCGAGCATCAGCCGACTCCAGACCAAGGGTCTCAATGAGCTGAAAGTCAGCCACCAGCAAGGGCGCTGAGCGACGAGCTGCAAGATAGCGACAGGCCTCGACAAGATCTCTCCTGCTCCCGCTGCGGACCTGCACGACCGACTGCTGATGCTCTGGGACCAGCCCCCCGAGCAGCGCATCAACCGAAGCCATGACTGGCTTCGCTGTAGTGACAGGAGCGCCCTCCTTCAGCTCAATCCAAGCCCAGGGATCAAGGGCCGGATCCAGAGATTCTGCGTGAAGAATCCAACGCGCAATGCGCGGCGCCACCTCAATGGGCCGTGCTGTTCGCGCGCCCTGCACACTGCGCGACCGATCAAAACGGATCAAGCCGAAGCGAACCAGTGGCGCATCGGGCGCAAAACGAGCTCCCAGACGAAGCCGCTGCTCACGATCTGCCGAGAGAATCTGGGCCGCCAACGCTGGACTGAGCCAGGTCGCCGTAAAATCATCGCGCAACAATCCGAATACACGCTGATATCGGGCATTGATATCTGGAGCCAGCGTCAACAACAACAGCTCCACATCCACAGAATCAAGGCCAAAAGCCCGAATCAGCCGCAGCAAAGGGCCCACCGCCTCACCGTTAGCAGCCGCCTCAAGCCCAGCAGCAAGGGCAGTAGCCAGCCTGGACCGACTCTCCTTGATCGCCTCCAGCAGGGCCAGAGCGGTCTCCGCTAGTGGACCAGAGGACCCCGCTGCTGAAGGCTCCTGAACCAGCTGGTCCACTTCCGCGTCACCGAGAAAAGCACCCCATACCGAATCGGGAGAAGAGACCCGAGCACGACTCTCAAGACGATCCTGCTCAGCAAAAATCAACAGCTCTACATGCGAGATGGCAAGCAGCAGCAGGGAGTCTGTAGCGGGGGTCTGGGAAGTCATTACTGATGAACAGTCTATCAACCGACCGAGTTGCTGGCCCGCAAAGCCGCGACCCATGCTTGCCCATTCGCTATTCTTCCTCGATGAGCAGGACGGTAATCGCCATTCCCCATGCTGCCACTGCACTCCCCACCGAGCTTCAAGAGCGCCTCGGTGACCACGTCAACGAGGACTACCTAAGACGCTTTTCTGACGTCGACACCGATAAAGTCTACGCCCTGCCCAATGTGCGCGCCGTCCACTTTGAGTGGAGTCGCTATCTGGTCGATCCGAACCGCGCCGAGCACCAGATGAGTTCAGGAGGCGTGGTGCCCATCGACTGCTTCGATCTGCGGGCTTTGTATCGACCTGGCCACGAGCCGGACGACGAAGAGCGCAAGGAACGGGTGCGACGCTACCACCGGCCCTACCACCTAGAAGTCAATCGCCAGGTGCGCGATGCACAGACTGCCTTCTTCATTGACGGACACTCCATGGCTGGGGTCGCCCCACCGCGCACTGCCAACCCCGGCGAACCCAGACCCGACGCCGTTCTCAGTAACCTGGGCGACGCCAACGGCAACCCAACCCCGGGAACTCCCTTTCTAAGCTGTCCGCCCAGTCTGTGCCGCTATGCGGGGGAGCGACTCGGCCATTGGATGCAGAAAATTCCCCTGCCACCAGGGCCTCAGCAGAACCAACTCCAGAGACGCATCACGCTCAACACCCCCTTTCCTGGTGGATACGGAGTACGCACCCACACCTCACCATCACGTGGAATTCCAGGCGTTCAGTTGGAGCTCAATCAACAGCTGTGGGTCGATGAAGAAAGCTTCGTACCAATCCCCGGGCGCATCGATTGGATACGCGAGGTTCTCAGCCATTGGATCGAAGACCTTATCGAGCGGCGCCTGGACGCAACATGAGAGCTCGGTACTGGGGCGCAGAGGTCGGCCTGCTGCTGATCCTGACCAGCACCGCCGGATGCACAAGCACCCCTCCATCGGAGACAGCGGCTCCCCCTGCAATTCAACATCAGCGGCTGGCGCACACTGCTGCCCCAAACGCCAATCAGGAAAGCGCGATCCCTGGGCCGGATCCCCGATTGGCACAACGCGAACTCCTCGCCGCAGCCGAAGCCCTGCTGCCTGCTGGTACCTCACACATGGAGCTCAACGCAGCCAGGGACCTGGAAGCTGAATTGCGCGGCCAGCTTGCCGCAACTAAAGACAAGGCAACCATCTATCTTGCGCTGGCTCTACTCTACGAATTCCACAGCCCCGATGACGCTTTTCCGTCTCCAGATCGTGGCAATCAGAACCAGCCGGAACTGCTGGACGATGGTCGCTCGCGAGCCCGCGTAGAGGCCGCTATCGAAGTCCTTGAGCTGGCGGTACAGGCAAAGCCAGACAACACCGCAGCGCTGTGGCAACTGGCAATGCTGCAGGAAAACCTCAATGACGAGCTGGCAGTCCAGACCTGGCAGGCGCTGGTAGGTCATGCGCCAGACCATCTGCAAGCCTTGACCCGCCTGGGAGAAGGATTGTTGCTCCTGGACCAACACCAGGCAGCGATGATGAGCGCGGAGCGGGCCCTGGCACTTGCCTTACAGCGAGATGATGAACTGGAGGCTGGCCGAGCGCGCAACATCCTGGGCCGCGCATTTCTTCATCAACGGCGCTATCAAGAGGCTGAGGAAATGTTCAAAAACGCCGCGGTAAGAACCGACGGAAGTCACTGGGGCTGTGCCTATCAGAGCCTGGGCCAACTCTATGCGACCCTCGGCGAGGCGGACCTCCCCGGAATGACAGCCGCCGATCCACGCAGGGCGATGAACAGCGCACTGAACGCCTACCAAAGGGACGACTACAGCACAGCCCTGCAAGCCATTGAAGCAGCAGGCCCGACTACAAAGAACCCAGAACTCCAGGTGATGCGCGGCTTCCTGTTGATGTTCTCCGAACGCGATGAGGCGGCAAGAAAGCTGTTTCAGGGAGCTGCAGCGGAGCAACCCGAGAACCCCGGACCTGCAGTTGGCCTCGCCCAGCTGGAAATCCTGGCCGGCAGACCACAGTCAGCACGGGCCTTATTAGTGCCAGCTCTGCGCGCCTGGCATGGCATGAAGCTGAGCGAGACCAGTTTTCCCCGCTACTACGCCTTCGTTCATCGCCTGGCCTGCATGACAAATGGTCAACTGCACCGCATGAACACCGACCTGAATCAAAACCCGGCCAGCAACAGCGACAAGGAGTTGGCAAGGGTCATCTGCGCTATGGATCTTGGCTTCTCGGCGGGCCCCGAAACAGCAGAGCCAGCCTGGACACAGCGCTTCGGCAACTAGGGGCAAATCCCGCCAAGACACCATCGGGAACAGCACGTTTTCAACGCTCTATTCCAGCAAGCTTGACCATTCGACCCTGGACATGCGCAGAACGCACTGTATATGTCCGCCATGCACACACCAAACAACCTGTTAATCGCACTCTTCACCGCCCTGACCCTGGTCGGCACTGCCTGCACCATCAGCAATCCAGTCTTCGATTTCGACGAAGATGGAATTGTCGATACTGAAGACTGCGCTCCAGCTGATCCCGAGATTCACCCGCTCGCAGAGGACCTGTTTGGCGACAACATTGACCAGAACTGCGATGGTACGGACGGCATCGCAACCGACGTTGATCAAGACCAGTTCAGCGCCACCGTGGACTGCGACGACCGCAATCCCCTGGCCTATCCCGGCGCTCCTGATCCCCTCGGTGACGAGATCGATCAAAACTGCGATGGAATCGACGGCATGGCAGTCGATCTGGATCAGGACCAGTTCAGCTCTGCGGTGGACTGCGACGACCAAGATCCACTGGTGAATCCCAACGCCGCCGAGCAGAGCGGTGATGAGACGGATCAGAACTGCGATGGCCTGATCGATCCCCCGGTGGACGCTGACGGAGATGGCTTTCCCAACCACCTAGACTGCGACGACAACGACCCCGCTGTGACCCTCTGCCCCAGCTGCCCGGAGACACCGCAAGACCCACCAGCAGCCTTCCCCGACAACCTGAACTGCACCGAGATCTTCTCGGACAATCTGGAAGCTGGCTTTGATGGGGGCTTTCTGAGCTTCTTCACCAACACTCAGGGCTACAGCTGGGGATATAGTACAAATCAGGCGCACTCAAGCACTAGAAGCCTCTACTTCGGTGACATCGGGAGCTTGGACTACGACGGTGGAACCACCCTCAGTACCTTGACCCTGAACCCCATCGGCACGCTGGGCGGAGGGACTCTGAAGCTCCACTTCTGGGTCTGGGCCGATATTGATGAAGGCTCGCATACGGATCTGCTGTGCGCCCGCGTCGGTGATTCCATCCAGGGATCCGTCAATCCACACATGGAGCAGCAGTGCATCAAGCCGCTGTACGACTTCAGCGTGACCGACCCCGACCAGCGCTGGCAGGAGCAAAGCCTGTACTTCACCGGTACCCGTGGCGAGGACGCTGCCATCGAATTCCTGTTCGATACGGTGGATGAACTCAACAACAGTGGCGAGGGCGTCTACATCGATGACATCAGTCTGTACGACTGCAGCTAGGCCCTGAGCCGGGTACGGTGTCACCGCACCCAACCCAGGCCCAAGCCAGGATCACAGACCTTGAGCAGGGTGCTCAACGATAATGATCTGGTCGCTTGCACCATCGACAACCAACAGCTCAGATCGCGCTGTATCGACAGCGAGTCCTTGAATGTCAACGATCAGGCCTCCTTCAAGAACCGAACCGGCTGGAAGCTGGTGAATGTGGCGAGGATCAGCCGGGTGAGCTGGATCAAACAGGAAGATGTCGCTGTCCTTACCCAACAGCAGGCGCCCCTGAGCATCGACTGCGGCGCCGCCGGCAAGAAAGTCGCTGAGCTCAAGATCAAACCAGGCAACAGGCTGACCTCCCTCTAGGCTGTAGGAGCCGATGGATGCACTTAGAGGGGTTCGCTCCTCGACCCAATCCTCAAAGGTGATCGGCTGGGCATAGATCACCCCGTTGCTGGCATCAAAGGCTACTGATTGGGTCAATTGATTGAATTCCGGCTCCATGTCTCCGGGCACATAACAGAAGTACTGCTCCATGGTTTCTGAGCGCAGGTCCAGGAGAAAGCCATCGCTTAGAGCGGTGATGGCAAAGCGATCCTCGCCCATGGCCACGAAGTCGGTCCACAGCGAACGCGGCAGAAACTCAGGTACCGGCAACTCAGCGTTGCTGCGCAGCAAACTGGTTGAGCCGTCGTCATGGAGCTCAAAGATGCCCTCGATTCGGTCCAACAGATAGCGCTGGCCCGAGTCAGGAGCGACGGTGATCCCGACAACCTGCGGATCGTCGATCCCAAGCGCCTGAACCAGGTCAATGTTCGAGCTCGGAGCGACCGGAGTGCAGCCTTCGGCCTCCTCACAGGGAAGCCTTGGATTTCGCGGAAGCTCCGGTCCAACACAGGCGGCAAGCAGGAGCGGCAGAGGAAGTACCAGTGA
>DJIF01000153.1 GCA_002433485.1 Deltaproteobacteria bacterium UBA6601 | reverse complement strand
TGGTTCGTCAGCGAACTCCCCCAGCGCCACCTCCTCATCGTCACCGGAGAAGATGCCAGAGGGGTCTACGTCGTCGACGGACTCGTCGTGGGATCCGGGGCTGCCCATCAGGCCCCTGAGTCTACCGCGGCCAGAGGAAAGGTGGGTTTTTGCGGGAGGCATAGAACATGAAAAGGCCGCGACCCCCGCCCAGGAATCGCGGCCCGATCATGCGCAATTGAATCGATGTTCAGCTTCTCCACTCAGCGACACTCATGAGAGCGTCTAACAACTTCAACTCCAGCGTCGACTCCTGACTTGCGCGAGCCTCAAACGGAGAATACCAGGGGTGAGGATCAATGCGACATTTTTTACCAACAAAGTTTAAATTGTTGTTCTTAAGTCCCATTTACCGGGCTTTTCGAGCAGAAAAATGCGGCCTGACCCGCTGCGCTTGAGTAGAATGAGCATTGGACTGCAGCGCGGGTGGTCCCCATGACCTTCTTTTTTTGGGGCTTGATCCCGGAGCTGCTCTTGGCGGAGCAGTGTCATCAGAATCGTTCCTGGTACGTTGACCGGTGTATTGCGAGAGCTCGCCGTGGACCCTCGAGGCTTTGCTCGGAGTTTCCATGAGGAGAGTGCTGTGCGTCGGCCGAATGCTGAGTTTTCTCTGGGCCGGCAGGGTGTAGAGGCTCCGGCTGAGCGGCGTGGCTCCGAGTCTCCTTACCCGCGGGCCGATGTTGTGGGTGAAGAGCGTCAAGAGGCGCTGGCCGGGCGAATCCGTACGGCTCGTGAACCTGGCCAGTTGGAGGCACAGGCTTCCGGGTTGCCTGCTACCTCGAGTTTGGATTCAGAGGTCTTTAGTGAGTCCGGTCCGGAGGGACTGGCGATGTCCGATCGGGCGGACAATCCAGGCTTGGCTACTGAGGTTCGCTTCCGCGAGCAACAGGCCCAAGTGGGCGGCCGGGCAGCTCAGGCGCTCTTCGCCTATGGCCGCGAGCGCGACGATGGGCACCTTGAAGCCTCCGAGCGGTCTTTGAGAGCCGTCACCGGCGCCGCGGTGCCGGTGGTCGGTGAGCGGACTGAGACGGTGGTCGAGGAAGCGGGGAATCGTTCTTCAGCGTCCAGTGCCCTCTCGCCGCTGCCAGTTGGGTCGCCTCCTGCGGCTGCTGCTCGGGAACTGACCGCTGCGGATGAGGCAGTCATTCGCGATCTTCAGCGTATGGAGCGGGAGTTGCTGAACCGTGAAATGAAGCAGGCTGGCGCTGGTGGCGGAGTAACGGGTCCGGGTCGGCACGTGGTTGAGACTGGGCCTGATGGTGAGCGCTATGTTACTGACGGCGCGTCGTCGCCGGTGATCGTTGCTGGGGGCACCCCAGAGCAGGAACTGCGGCGCGCGCGGGCGGTGCAGCGAGCAGCCCTGGCACCGTCCAGGCCGTCGGCCTGGGACCTCGCAGTCGCCAGTGAAGCGGCACGGATCGAGCGTGCGGCCGAAGAAGAGATCCGCTTGGAACAGCAGGATGCTTCGGTCGAGGCGGAGCTGGAAGCGCCCACCCTGGAAACGCTGGTTGCCGATCAGCTGATGGCTGCAAAGCGCCGATCGGAACTGGCGGAGCAGGATCGAGAGTCGACTTCCCGGCGGCAGGAACTACAGGACCAGATCAAGGTTGCTGTAGTTGAAGACCGAACCGTGCCGAACGCGGAGGTGGTAGCTCTCAAGCGGCAGGTGGCAATCGATGCTTATCTCAGCCAGCTGTGAGCCAGGTGGTCGGGACTTGGTGCCCATGGGCCGATGATGCCAACATGTAGCGCTGCGCCCGATCTGCGGCATCGGTGCGGCGCAAGCCGATGCCGGCCGATCGCAAGCGATGAGCCAGTAGTTGAGTAGCTGAGGGAATCGAACAGGCCTCAATCGGTCGTCGTTGAGCCTTGTTGGCGGACAGCCTCAGCCCGATGCAGGGTGCCCCAATTGCACGCGAGGCCCGGGGCTGCAGTGTTTGCTACACCGGTCGATGGGCGCAAAGCATTGGTGGTCCACCGCATCGCAGCTGCCTAGAGCAACGGCTGACCCACAGCAGGCGCTGCTACTTGCCCCGGCCCTGCCCCTTCCCGGTAGCCAGTGGTCTGGTACAGTGCCACGCTTGCTCGCCGCGGTGTGGGCATGCTCATGTCCTCATACTTCAGGCTCGGAGGCCCCTATGAAGCACTTTTTCACCGTCATCGTCGGTTGCTTGGCAGCGACCGCGCTGTGGTCTTGTGACTCGTCGCCCGAGGGCAGCGAGGCCGAGGGTGGCAACGAACTTTCGGCGATCTTATTGGAGGATGACGAGCTTTCCGGTCAGCTCAGTTCGGCAAATGCCATCGCTGGTGATGAGGCCAAGATCAAACAGGAACAGGCTCGTTTTCTGGCCCTCGCGCAGCGCTTTGAGGAGAAGACCGGGCGCAAGCTAAGCGGTGTCTCGCTGAGCGGAGAGCAGGCTGCTTTGTTGGAGACGATGCTGGCTAAGGAAGAGGACATTACCCTGCGCTCTTTGCTTGACGACATCCTTACTACTCGCAAGAGCATCTCGTCGCTTCAGGATCACATCGATGAGCTTAAGGCTGAGCTGCCGACTCCGGACACTGTGGACCGTGGGGACACCCATATGGGTCTGGCCGTTGATTTCCTGACCCGGACTCACGGGCTGGACGCCAAGGAGGCTGAGGCGTTGGCGAGGCGCAGCCTGCTGACTGAGAATCTCGCTCCGGGGATGGAGGTTTGGCACTTCTATGCAGATGGTGTCTATGGCACGACTGTCACTCAGGGAACAGCGCGGGTTTCGCCCTATTTCCTTAACGTGCGGGCCCGTCGCAAGATTCGGCAGGAGCGCGATGATGCCCTGGCACTGGCCGCCAGCCTGGAGGCGGAGATCACGGTCCTTGAGGCCACTCGTGATGAGCTACGTTCTGATCTTCGCAGTCTCACTGCCGACTTCGAGGTGCTCAAGGACGAGCGCAACGACCTTCAGGATCAACGCGACGATCTGGTGACTTCAGATGAGAGCGTTTGGTACTACGTGGACACCCGTCGCAAGTTGCGAGAGAAGGACATCATCGCGCCGGTTGGGATGCGCTTGAAGGAGTGGCGCAAGGAGTTGTTTACTGAGCGCCTCGACCTGCGGCGCCAGACTCGCTTCTCTGTCTATGCGGAGGACTTTGGCGTACGTCGCTTCCGCCGCATCATGCTGCTGCCGCGTAACCGCTACATCGAGAAAGAGGACTACACCGTGGAGTACCGCGAGGATGGTCAGGTCGGTGTGGTGCAGCTGGAGAACCTTGAGAAGTTTAAGAACGACGCCTTCGTCGTCGCCCTCAAGTAGTCGTCATGAGAGCGTTGATCGAGGAGCATTTCGGTAGCCCTGACTTCCCGCAACGCGCTGACGTCTGCGAGGCTGTAGAGCAGACCATCGCTGCGCTGGATCGCGGTGAGCTGAGGGTTGCCGCGCCGCCTGAGCAGCCGGGCGGCGACTGGCAGGTCCACGTGTGGGTCAAACAGGCGGTGCTGATGTACTTCCGGATCGCTGCGATGCAGGAGCTGGATGCTGGCATCTATCGTTGGTTCGACAAGATTCCGGTCAAGGACTCCCATGCTGCGGATGGGGTGAGGGTCGTGCCACCCGCAACCGTGCGGCGTGGCGCATTTGTAGAGCCGGGTGCCATCTTGATGCCCTCTTACGTGAACATCGGCGCTCGGGTCGGTTCCGGCTCGATGGTGGATACCTGGGCCACAGTGGGCTCATGCGCGCAGATCGGCAGGGATGTTCATCTCAGCGGCGGGGTCGGCATCGGCGGGGTTCTTGAGCCTGCCGCCAGTGCGCCGGTGGTCGTTGAGGATGGCGCTTTTGTTGGCTCCCGCTGTGTCGTTGTAGAGGGGGTGCGGGTGGAGACCGAAGCGGTGCTGGGGGCCAATGTCGTGCTTACCGGTAGTACCCCTATCATTGATGTTACTGGCCAGCAGGAGAAGGTCTATCGCGGGCGTGTTCCCGCCCGCTCGGTGGTGATCCCCGGCACTCGAACCAAGAGCTTTCCTGCTGGGGACTATCAGTTGCCCTGTGCGTTGATCATTGGCCGCAGGAAAGAGAGCACCGACCGCAAGACGTCGTTGAACCAGAGTCTGCGGGACTTTGGAGTGCAGGCCTGAGGTGGAGTTAAGCAATGGTAGCTAAGGTCGCGGTCCTGGGAGCCGGTTCGTTTGGCACAGCCCTCAGTGCGGTGCTGCTTCGCGGGGGCAATGAGGTCTCGTTGTGGTGCTACGAGCCCGGTCATGCTGATGAGGTCAATGCGCAGGGCCGCAACAGTCGCTACATGACCGAATTTGAACTACCGGGCCTGCGCGCTACGGCGCGTCTTGACGAAGCTGTTGACGGGGCCTCGATGGTGCTGTTCGTCTCTCCTTCCCATGTGACGCGCGCCCTGGCTCGTGATGTGCGTGACTTCCTGAGTCCCGGCACCCTCCTGGTTTGTGCCAGTAAGGGAATTGAGGCTGGCGGCGAGACCATGGATGAGGTCCTCCGTGCCGAGCTTCCAGCTCATTGTCATGAAGAGCTGGCCTTCATCTCGGGCCCTTCGTTTGCCCGCGAGGTTTTGGAGGGGCAGCCGACCGCGGTGGTCGTAGCCTCTCGTCGGTTGGAGGTGGCGGAGCGGGTGCAGAAAGCATTCTCTGGTCCCTCTTTTCGGGTCTACACCACCGGTGATGTGGTCGGTGTCGAACTGGGCGGCGCGGTCAAGAACATCATCGCTATTGCCGCGGGTTGCGGGGACGGGCTCGGCTTCGGCCACAATGTTCGTGCTGCGGTAATTACCCGGGGGCTAGCCGAGATGAGCCGTCTTGGTGCCGCCAAGGGTGCCGATCCGCTCACCTTCATGGGGCTCGCCGGGATGGGGGATCTGGTGCTCACCTGCACCGGTGACCTGAGTCGAAATCGGCGTGTCGGCCTGGGGCTCGGCAAGGGCATGACTCTGGCTGAGGTCACCGAAAGTCTGGGTGGACAGGTTGCAGAGGGCGTCAAGACAACGGCTTCTACCTACAAGCTGGCGCAGCGGATTGGCCTGGACATGCCCCTGGTGACGGCCATGCATGAGCTCCTCTACGACGGCCGGCCAGCCCGGGAGCTGGCTCTTTCGCTGATGGAGCGGCCCTTGAAGCACGAGCTGGACTGAGTCCCGGCGGTGCTGCGGGCGCTGTTCTGTCACCATCGTTGCGGTTCTACCTGGTTGGGGGGGCTGCTCGAAGAGGTCTGTGAACACACCGGCTATCGCTTTGCCAGGGTCTTTGACGCCGCTGCAGTAGGCGGCCAGCTGGCCCGTTTTGTCGAGCAGCAGCAGGTTGAGGTCCTGTTGTGCATGAATTCAGCGGTCAGGGACCTTGCTGGACTCGGTGAGTTCCGTGCGGTTCACGTGGTGCGTGATCCGCGGGATGTGGTGGTTTCGTCGTACTACTCACACCGTTACAGCCACCCTGCTGATCACTGGCTGGAGCTGGCGCAGCACCGGGAAGAGCTGGCTCAGATGAGTCTGCATGACGGGTTGCTGGCCGAGATCCAATGTCGGGCAGGTCAGTTCAGCGACATGCAGAACTGGGACTACAGCAGGCACGAGATCCTGGAGCTGCGCTTTGAAACTCTGGTGGAGTCGCCCGCCGCCCAGCTAGCGGAACTACTGGGTCATCTCGGGTTGTTGGATGATCTTGCTCAGGGTCGCCAAGGCAAGGCTGCTACTGGTGGATTGCGGGGGCGCTTTGCGTCCTTTGGCAGGCGCTTTGGGAGCCCCTCGCTGCAGCGCCGTCTGCTCAGCAGCTCAGAGCTTCAGGCCATGCTCTCTCGCCACAGCTTCGAGATGCTGTCTGGCGGTCGCAACCGGGGGGACCGGGACGACCGCCATCATTATCGCAGTGGCATGCCCGGGCAGTGGCGCGATGAGCTGGAGCCGGAGCACCTTGAGCTCCTGGAACTACGCTTCAGTGCTCTGCTGGCCCGTTACGCTGTCGATGCTGGTGCTGGCCCAGGGAGTTCCTGAACGCAGTCAGCCGGACTCCAGCTCTGAGTTCTCCCAGAGCTTGAAGTAGTCGACCCTGCGGCTGTCCCATGTTGCTGGGCGGGTTCGGTCATGGGCCCATTCTTTGAGCTCCTTGATGGCCTGATCCATGGTTCTTGCCAGCGGTACGGTCTGTCGAATTGCCCGCAACACATCGAGGGTTGCAACCTCGCGGTCCTCAGCGAAGGCCGAGAACATGGCGTCGATGATGGATTGTTCGATCTCTGCTCCCGAGAACCGATCTGAGACCTCGGCCAACTCCCAGCAGTCGAAGTTGGCCGGCTCCCGCCCTCTTCTGCGCAGGTGGATCTTGAAGATGGTCTCGCGCTCATGAATGTCTGGCAGGTCCACCCAGAAAATCTCATCGAAGCGGCCCTTACGTAGCAATTCCGGGGGCAGCCTCCGCACATCGTTGCCAGTGGCAACCACGAATACGGGGGCCTCTTTTTCTTGGAGCCAGGTGATGAAGCTGCCAAAAATTCTCGCCGCGCCTGCGCTGTCTCCAGCGCCGCTGTCCACTCCGGCGAAGGCTTTCTCGATCTCGTCAACCCAGAGCACTACGGGAGCCATGGATTCGGCAATGCGGATGGCGCGCCTGAGGCCCTCTTCTGCTGCCGAAGCACCCAACACCAGAGCGCCCACATCGAGGCGCAGCAACGGAACCTTCCACAGGTCAGCAATGGCCTTGGCGGTCAATGATTTGCCGCAACCTTGGACGCCGAGCAGGAAGATCCCGCGCGGCTGAGGGAGGCCGTAGCTGCGTGCCTTCTCGGAGAATGAGCCGGCCCTTGAGTTGAGCCACTCCTTGAGGTTCTCAAGCCCGCCGACTTCTTCCATGGAGGTGTTGAGTGGGTGGAATTCGAGGAACTCTGAGCGCCGGATGATCTGGCTCTTCTCGGAGATGATCTCGACCAGTTGTTCTCTGGAGAATGAGCCGCTGCGTAGCAGGACTTTGCCGTAGACCCGCTTGATCTCGTCTTCGGTGAGACCCAGGCTGGCCTTGACCACCTGTTCGAACAGGTCGAGATCGACTTCGATGTTTTCGCCTTTGATCAGGGTGTGAAAGAGACGTGCTACCTCCTTGAGACCGGGTAAGGGGAGCTCGAGGGTTGCAATGTCCTTCTCCAGCTCACTGGGAATCTGAGCGAAGGGCGAGAGGAACAGCAGTGTCTGAGAACGTTCCGCCATTGCCCCGCTCATGTCTCGTAGTTGGCGGGCTACCTCGGGCCGATGGATGTGCTGATGAAAGTCCTTGAGAATCACGAAAAACGGGTCTTTTTCTGCTGCCAGATGGCGCAGGGCGGCTTCGGCGCTGTCACTTCCGTCGACGGCCTTGCGTCCGCGCCGTAGTCCCGCCACCATCGACCACTCCCACAGTGGTCTCTTCTGTTGGCGGGCTAGCTTCTTGAGCCCGCGCAGGGCCCGCTCTTCCTCCCAGGTCAGGAAGTAGACGAAGGGGTAGCGCGCACGCAGCTTGAGGGAGAGCTCTTCGAAAACCTTGTCCACCTGTTGATCCTAGCGCGGAATCTGTTGGGCGGCTTCAGTGGGTCCGTAGAGGGTCCACTCTGAGGCTCTTGAGATGGTTACTAAACCTGCTGCCAGTACGCGCGCATGCCAATCCTGGTGATCGCGATGCACCAGGGCCCAGCGCGGCTGTCTGCGCGGTGGATTGGGGACTGGGTAGCGAATGTCCGCATGCTCTTCAATTTGATGTTTGGTGAGCTGTGGGCTGTATGGCAGCAGCGGTTCGGAAAGGCCCTCGGGCGGGGGCGCGACCGGGTCGATCTCCATTTGCTGATAGCAGTAGACCGCGAAGCGACCAGAGAACAGATGGAGGGTGTCGTAGTCGGTGACTATGGCGGCGTCGTCAGGAACCAGCGCAGCCAGAGTCGCAACCCCCTTTACCCGATCGCGCAACCGCTCCTTGTCGTCCACGTCGAGGCGGTTGAAGCGCTCAGGGTCCTGGATCAGCGCCGGTGCCAATTCTGGGAGCACGTGGGGTTGCCAGTGGGCATGAAGATTCCGCGCCTCCCAGGCCAGCAGTAGCATCAGGATGACCGCGATCAGAGGTGGCCGCAGAGGTCGCTTGCGCAGGAGTCGGGTCCAGCCAATGGCCGCGGCGGCGGCCACCAGTGCTACGGCTGGGGCAGGGTGGTGAATGTAGGGGCCATCCCAAGTGGCTTCCCATTGGGCCTGACTGAACAGGTAGAGAACCAGCGGGCTGGCCGCCAGCAGCAGCTCGGGCGCCAACAGTGCGCCCACGCCGACGGGCAGTAACCACTCCCCGAAGTAGCGCAGGCGCTCTCCGATCATAGAGGCAGGCGTTCGCCCCCAGTCTGAGGCGCCGGTCTCACCCAGCCGGCCGCCAAGAACGTCGCGCAGCCACTCGCCGGGTTGAATGTAGAAGGTGATGTTCAATCGCAGCGCTGAGGTGACGATGAGGAACAGGCCAGTGGCGGTCAGCAGTCGGTGCACCAGTTCCCGATGCTGAAGTGAGGGCCGGTCTTTCCAGAGCAGCGCCGCAGCGCCGGTGGTCAATACCAAAAGGGCGACCTCTTCTCGACACATGCAGGCGAGTAGTGCCCAGCTAAAGCTCTCCCACTTGCGGCCCTCGCGGAGCGCTGCGACCAGCAGCAGTAGGAAGGGTATCGACCAGGTCAGCGGCCGGATGTCGGCCATCGCCATTCGCCACAGGGGCCACCAGGCCAGATAAATGATGGCGCCGGTTGCAGCTGCTAACGGCCGAGCCGACTCTGAGCGTACCAGCCGGTAGACTGCAATGGCACCCAGCGACAGGAGGCTCGATTGAATAGCGAACAGGGTGGGCAGGCCCGGCGCCAGCCAGTAGAAGGGCACGGCAAGCAGAATGATTGGCTCGAAGTGGGTCTCGCCGAAGAAGCCCGGTGGCTCGTGATAGCTGGCCGACTGGATGTGTCCATTGCCTTCGGCGAGGTTCCAGATCAGGTTATGGAAGAAGGTCAGATCGATGGGCCATTCCGCCATCAAGCCGGTCGACTTCCACATCAGCAAGCGAGTGTGCAGCACAACAAAAGCCAGCATGGCTGTTACCACCAGCCCATAGGCGAGCAGCGGAGCTGGGGCTCGGTTGGAGGTGCTGTCCATCTTGCTCATGCCTCAAGGCTGTCTGTTTGTGTCAGCAGGGTCAACCGTCGGCGATCGGTCAGCAGCCTGTGATCAGATCGGCCTGGCGACGATGGCTCGGTGCACTGGCGTTACTAGCTGCTGGTCTGGCCTTTGGCCATCTATATGGCAACTTGCTGTGGGGCCTGGGGCTAGCGGTCTGTTTGCTGGTGGTCCTGACGTATCTGGCGGTGATGGTGCAGGAGCCAGATTATCTGCCTCCTGCTGCTCAAAATTCCTCCCGACCCCGACAGCTCAGACATGCGAATCGGCAAGCTGTGGATGCCTCTTTCGGGCCCACCCCCTTAAGGGGGCCAGCAAGCTTGCTTCGTCCCGCCGCTGGCACCGTTGCCGCCCAGACACCTGGCAAGTCGCACCAAGCTGAACTGGAGACCTTGTTACGAACCCTCGCGACCGGGCCAGACTACCGCCGCGCTCCGGCAGCTGCTGCGCTCGGACTGCGCTGTGGGGGCACCTCGGCACCTGAGGTTCTGGGAGCGCTGTTGTCGGTGGTAGTTGATGAAGAGGCCGCTGACTTGATGCGCATTGAAGCCATCATCGCCTTGTATCGGGTGCTGGGCGAGAGTCTGCCCCAGGCGCTGGAGCTTGAACTCAGGAGCGCCTTTCCATCTGGAGTGGACTGGGACTTCCTGCAGACCTGTCAGCGAGATCTCGAGAAACTTCTGGCCGATGATCCCGCAAGCAACTCAAAGAGCTAACCAGAGGCGGCCCGCTTGCGTTCCTCGGCAATGCGCTTGCGAAGGCTCGCTCTTAGCTGTTTGGCTTGAGGGCCGACGGCTCGGTCTGCTGCCTGCTTGTAGCGGCTTGCTGCACCCTGATGGTCGCCGCGCATGCTGAGTACCTGCCCCAGGGACTCGAGGACCCGCAATTCGCGGCCACGGTCGGCGCCTCCGGCAACCAGTGAGAGCGCTTGCTCAAGCTGACTCTGCGCGGGGCCGAACTCTTCGCGCCGCAGCTTGATCTGCGCGATATTGAACAGTACTTCGGGCAGCAGCCCTCTGGCTGAGCCCTCTGCGCAGGCGTCACGGGCGGTTTCAAGGAAGTCGAGGCCCTCCTGCTCTTTGCCGGCCATCGTGGCAAAGACACCGCAGTGATAGAGGTCGCCTTCCTCGCCGCCATCGCCGAGGTCCCGGGTGAGATCGAGGGCATGGCGGGCCACTTCGTAGGCAGCTTCCAGCTGGCCGCG
>DJIF01000067.1:6182-11377 GCA_002433485.1 Deltaproteobacteria bacterium UBA6601 | reverse complement strand
CGACAGCGCCCAAAACGGCGACGAAAGCTGCGCTCCAGCGGCGGTCTGCGGCGACTCCCTGTTGGAGCCTGGCGAGACCTGTGACGACGGCAACCTAGACGCCGAGGACGGCTGCTCATCTGGGTGCCAGATTGAACCTCAGTGCAGCATCGGCTGCCTAACTGACAGCGACTGCAGCGGCGGCGAGACCTGCATCGGCCGGCCCTCATCCATACCCGCGGCTACCGGTCAGTGCGAGGACACCAGCAGCACCATCGGCTGGCCCCCGCCAACCTGCAGCTCAACGGAACCCTGCCCAGCGGGTCAGGCCTGCCTGGGCGAGTTTCTCCGGGCGAGCTGGCCGGCGAATGACCGCTACTGTGTAGAGGGCTGGTTCGCCAAGAGCTTCTACAGCTACGACGACAGTGCCATTCCGGATGATAGCTCGACCCTCAGTTCCAGCGTGGTGGCATGCGGCCTGGCCACTGTACCGGTGGACATTGTGGTGATCCTGCACCTGGACCACCCACGCAGCGAAGACCTGTTGATCCGCCTGGAAGACCCCAACAACCAGTTCGGCACGGTCCTGAGCAATGAGACCTGGACCCCCGGGCCGATCACGACCCTGGTCGGCTCAGGCGATGACACCGTGAATGGCCAATGGACTCTGCACATCACCGACACCGTGACCGGTGAAGCCGGACGGCTGCTGGGCTGGTCGGTCTACCTGCTCAGTCGCTGGGACTGAACCCATCATGCGCACCCCTCAAGAGAGGAAGCTCCATGGCCTACCCGACTCCCCCTAAAGCTGCACTCAGCGTGCTGCTGGCGGCCAGCGTAGCTGGCGCCTGCCAGCCCGCCCTGGACGACGACCAGCCTGTACCTGGAATCCAGGTGCAGGACTGGTGCGAGGCCGGCCTAGGTGGCACGGCCGGCGCGGCCAGCTTCGAGCAGGACTTTGCCGCAGCTCACGCCCTGCAGCGGCTATTCAGCACCGCTCCCAGCTGGATCGAAAACGACCTGCAGCTTGCTGAACTGCTGGATGGAGTGGCTCCCTTCGAGCTCGATCTGCTGGATGACTACGCGGCGCTGTTTGATTCGGCCTGCGCCCAGAGCGCTATCACCGACTCCTCGTCGGCCACTGAGATCGACCTGATCGGTGAAGTGGCGGTGCTGGTTCCCGGTCAGGGGGAGGTGAGCCTGCCCGCGGGCAGTGCTGCGCTGGTGATCGACCTGCGCGAGCTGAGCCCCTCTGCTGATCTGGAAGGCGCGATCGCCCTGGCACTGGCCGCCGACCTAGCGCTTGGCAACCGCAGAGTACAGCGATTCTCGGGCCTGCCAAGCCACGACGACGGCTGGAGCCACTACGAGTCCGAGGTGCGCGAGCTGGCCCTTGAGATCCAGGGCGGCGCCGAGCGCGATCTGCCGCTAGCATTCATCACCCCGCAGCGTCTGAGTCCCGAAGCGGCCAGCCTGGTCGCCGGTCTGCGCCTTGCGCAAAGGGCCGCCATCATCGGCCACGACGTATTCGCAGCGGTGGCCGAGTCGAGCTGGGCCGGAGTCGGCAGCGGCGGGCTCCTGATCCGCACTTCAACACTCAGCAGCGAGCAGGAGGTATGGCCCGACGTAATCCCCGCCGACATCTCGACCGAGACCCCAGATTTCTACCTCAACCAGATCGGCACCATGGAGCTCTCGGTCATCGATGCCACCAACCAACGCCCGGAGCTGAGCGCCTTCGACCGCACCGGGTGGGACTGGCTCAGCGCCGATAGCAGCCTAAGCCTTGGAGCCATGCGCGCTGGCCTGATCATCGCCTGGGGAGTCCTGGATCGGTTCTACCCGTTCTTTGATCTGGTCGGCCGCGAGCTGGACTCACAGCTCCTCGACAGCCTGGCCGAGGTTTCACTGCTGGCCGACGACGACCGAGTCGGCTACATGCACGCCCTGGGGCACTTCATGCATGACCTCCACGACGGCCACGGCTTCTATTCGGACTGGGAAGGAGCCTGGCCGGACGGCTACCTGATCGTGCAGATCCAGCGGGTCGCAGGCGCCCCGGTGGTGCGCAGCTCTGCCCACGACGGCATCAACCCGGGTGACACCATCGTCGCCATTGATGGGATCCCTGCCGCTGACTGGTACGACGAGACGATGAGCCGCTACTCAGCATCGTCCGACGGATATCGCTTCGTCCTGGCCACCGACGAGCTCAAACAGATCTGGGGCTCTCGCGAGCTGGAGCTGCGTTCTCCCACCGGCGAGCTGCGCACCGAGACGGTCACCGGTAGACCCTGGGAAGACCAGGACCTGGTGCCCTGGGGCGGCAGCTTCCGCGCCAACGGCTGGCTCGATGAACTCGGCGCCCCAGAGGTCTACTACGTCAACCTGTCCGGCGCGGTCAGTCCCGATGAGCCCGAAGTCTACGACGCTGTGGTGGCGGCGATTGTTGAGCTCGAAGCAGACGAAAAGCTGATCCTGGACATGCGGGACTACCCGGCACTCAACTACTACGAGCTTGAGCGACACCTCCACACCGAGAGCTACACCACCCCACAATTCTGGTTCCCTACCTGGACCGGACCTGACCGCTTCGAGTTGATCGAAGACTCCTGGAGCTTCACCCCGGCCAGCCAAGTGTGGACCGGGCCGATCGCGATCCTCATGAGCAACAAGTCGGTGTCATCGGCAGAGAACGTGGCCCAGATGCTCGAGTATCTGCCCAACGTCACCGTGGTCGGTCAGCTGAGCGCCTGCACCAACGGTACGGTGACCTCATTCTGGTTGCCCGGCAACATCTCGCTGACCTTTACCGGCATGCGGCTGCGTAATCCTGACGGCAGCGAGTTCCACGGCATCGGCGTAATCCCCGACATCGAGGTGACCCCGAGCCCAGCAGACTTTGCCGCCGGCATCGACCCCGAGCTACAGGCCGCCATCGACTGGTTCTAGACGAGGCTCAAGGCAATCCCATGGGCCGCGGCCTGGTCGCAGAGGCAAAGCTCAACAGCACTGCTGCGGTCACCGCCGTAGCCGATCAGAACCTAGCCATCGCAAAGGCCCGCGGGCGCGTCGCTGCTCTGGCTGCCACCAAACTCGGTAGCGTTGTTGTTGTTACCGGAATAGTCCATTCCAGCTTCCCCCATGCTCCACAAGCCGAGCAGCCCAGAAGACGGTCCTGAAGGATAGGAATTGTGCATCGCGCTCTCAATCTCAGCCAAACTCAGCGCTCGGTTCCACAGCCCTACCGAATGGATCCATCCCACCATCCAGCCTTGCGTATCATTAAAGGTACTGGACCAGTCTGGAACAATACCGATGGTCCCGCCAACAGCCGTCCGCCAGGTATTGAGGGTGGTCGACCTGCTCGCGATGACCGTTCCATCCTGGTAGAGCTTGAGTTCGGAGCCATCGTAGGTGACGGCAGCGAAGACCCAGTCATTGGTGACCGTCATTGGAGCATTAAGATTGGTCGTCGAGCTCCAGCCGCTGACCTCCCACTGCCATGAGCTCATGACCCGCAGGCCAAACTGCTGATCAGCCTGGTTGGGTCCATAGGCGAAGACGGTGGCATTGTTGAAGTTACCGCCCATCTTCAGCCAGGCCACCAGAGTGCGCGGTGCGGCACCGGTCGGAAAGGTGCTGGCATCTACTGCCAGGTAGTCATAGGTATTAAAAAACCGGGACTGACACGGCAGCGAGATGCCAGTAGCCGAGTCATCATCATCGCCAGCGGAGTCATCATCATCGCCAGCGGAGTCATCATCATCGCCAGCAGAGTCGTCATCATCGCCAGCGGAGTCGTCATCATCGCCAGCGGAGTCATCGTCATCGCCAGCGGAGTCATCGTCATCACCGGCGGAATCGTCGTCATCGCCGGCCATGTCGTCGTCATCACCACCAGGGCACTGGTCGGGCTGAACCGAGCAGTCATTGTCCTGGCAGTCAGCCCAGCTGTCACAATCGTTGTCGATGCCATCGTCACAGACTTCAAGCGCACCTGGATAGATGGCCGGATCAGCAGGAGCGCAGTCCATAGAATCAACGGTGCCATCACCATCAAAGTCATCAGCGCTGGGCCCACCACAGCCCAGCATCAACAACAGGACTGCAGCAACGATAAATGCTCGGCTCATAAACTCACCGGATAGTAATTGTGAGGCAGCTTAACAAGCTAAAGCTCTACTCAATTGCAGCGCAACCGCGAGACGAGTTTGACGCTAGTCGGGACTGAGCACCAGCTAGGCCTTGCCGACCAGGCCACCGCCCTCATCAACACCTCCGAACCTGGATGTGAGCTCAGAAGGGCCGATTCAATCGGTACAGCGACAGCAGGCAACCACCAGCACCACAGATGGGATGCTGGGGGTATGCACCCCGAACCTGCTCGCTCCAACAGCGCAAAGAACCTGACTGAGGCTAAGCTCCCTGGGAACTACCATCCTTGGCCTTCATGGCGGTGACAAAAGCCACCACAGCCAGGGCCGTCATCAACAGCAACAAAGGCAGCGGTGGCTGAACCTCAGTGGTAAACATGTTGTAGAAGCCATGGCCCGTAGTCAGCGCGATACCAATGGCAGCGCCCAGCAGCACCCTGGCGCCATCAACTGGCTTCAAATCGCGAGCAAAGAACAAGATGATGGCCACCATAAGACAGGTGACACCCATGGCCTGATGCAACATGGCCCCGATCTTGACCCCGGTTTCGTCAGGCTGCCAGACGGCAAAAGCCTGGGCAGTAATGGTCTCAGCTCCCACAAAGATGCCGATGCCCTGCAATCCAAGCAGGACGCCAATCACCGTCAGTATGTTCTTGGTACTCATCTAGATCTCCGGTACCGCATTCGCGGCGTCATTCAGGTCGTTAACGGCTGAGACCTTAACAAACTTGCCAGTTAGCTTCTGACCGCAGCGCGCTGCCTGCGTAAGGCAAGGGGCAAGGCCAACAGCCACAGCCAGGAAGCCGGGCTCGCCGTAGCCGCAGCCGCACAACCGCATTGGGGCGTTGCCACTGGCGTGGTGTCATTGTTGCCAGAGCTGTCGTCATCGTCATCGTCACCGACGCTATCGTCGTCGTCACCGCTGTCGTCGTCGTCGCCGGCGCTGTCGTCGTCATCACCGCTGTCGTCGTCGTCACCGGCACTATCGTCGTCGTCACCGGCGCTGTCGTCGTCGTCACCGGCGCTGTCGTCATCGTCGTCGTCACCGCTATCGTC
>DJIF01000067.1:0-5834 GCA_002433485.1 Deltaproteobacteria bacterium UBA6601 | reverse complement strand
CGCTATCGTCGTCGTCACCGGCGCTATCGTCGTCGTCACCGGCGCTGTCGTCATCGTCGCCGGCGGCGCTGCACGCATCCCCCACTCCATCCTGATCAGCATCTTCCTGGCCTGGGTTGGTGCTCAGCGGGCAATTATCACTGCCATCCAGGACGCCATCGTCATCGCTGTCGTCATCGAGAGGGTCAGTGCCGTAAGTGTTGACCTCAGCACCGTCGGCGAGGCCGTCGGCATCGGTATCCGTGTCCAACGGATCAGTGCCGTAGGTGTTGACCTCGCGGCCATCAGTCAGGCCATCCAGATCGGTGTCATCATCAAGAGGATCGGTGCCATAGACGTTGACTTCATCGTCATCGCTCAGACCGTCGTTATCGTCATCATCATCACAGTCATCCCCAGCATCATCGCCATCCGTATCCACTTGATTGGCGTTTGCCACCACTGGGCAGTTGTCCGTGCCATCGGCAATGCCGTCATCGTCCGAGTCCGAATCAAGGAAGTCGGCGACTCCGTCTCCATCGGTATCAACGCGAGGGTCGTGAGGATCGGTGTCCAACTCATCGTTGGTCGGCAGGCCATCACCGTCGTGATCCGACTCCGTCAGAGGGACCCAGTCGCCGGGCTCTATAGCAAACCAGGCCGCATACTCATCAAGGCCAGTGCGCTCAGGATTGGCGACCTGGTCCTCGTCGGTATGCACCCAGGCGTTATCGACACTGACCGCAGACAGGTAGCCACCTGAGCCATCATCAGGCTCACAGCGCCGAGCCCAGGCTCCATTGGTGCCCTCCATAGAGTTGTGCTTGACCAGCACCTGTGGGACTGCAGTAAAGCCAAAGGTGCCACCATCAGGAATGGGCTGACAACCGACCTCATGCCGCTGAATGTGAGCATCCGCCGTCCGCCCAGCATCGTAAGAACGCAGGCCGCCACCACTGTCAGTGATCTGGCCAATGGCCGGGCTGAAGGCAACCCAACCAATGGCTTCGGCAACGGCCGAACCCGTATTGGGGTGAGCCCGCACAACTTCGGCCCCCTCAAGGGCGATGTTAAAGGCTGTGGCCCCCGGCCCGCTGGCCGTTCCACTGACGCCGTAAACAGTACTGGTGATCCACTCCGGATCATCCTGAGTCTGCACCGAGTGCAGCACGCCGGGCGCCGAACTGAAGGGGTGGACAAAGCTGATCAACTCACCCGCATCGCTGACCCCAACACCGCTCAAGGTAGTACCGGCACGAACTTCAATGGTGTCAATGCTTCTGGCTTCCACGCTGGTTCCATCGGGCAACTCATGGACACCCACTGGAACCGCCAGCCAGTCAGCGCTCAAGGTCACAGACAGCGCCGGATTGCTGATGCCCACGAAGGCATCAGCGCTTCCCTCGGGACGAGTAGCTGCAACCTCAAAACCCAACGAGGTGACGTTTCGAACGCGCAACGACAGGGACCAGGCTGAATCCTGATCGACTCCCGGACCATGAGACAGCGGGCCCACGATCACGATGGGCGGCACGCTGAAGCTCTGCTGAAAAAAGACCGCTACCCAGCCCGAAGGATCGGCAAGGTCGGTGCCGCTAGCACTCTCGGTGAAGGTCGCGCTGCCAGTCTCCAGGTGTTGGGCGAAGCTGCTGTGAGGTGCTGCCAGAAGCACCAAAGCCAAAAACGTCGGGGCAAATCGCAATGCTGTCATATCGAACCTTTCGAAACCGTGCCAGCTGCAAGCCTAACCAGAGCTGCAGAACAATTGTACGCGGAAACTTGCGGTTAAAAAGCCGGAGGCCAGGCTAGCAGTGAGCGTGATAGGTGACGTCAAGATCAGCACTGACGAAGCTCAATAGCCGAAGTCCAGGCCTCGTCACATAGTCGATCTGAGGCTGACTGTGCTAAGGCTCTTGCGACATCGCTGGAGGAACGCCAGCATCTATGCTCGGGCGAACAGCGCTGATCACCCGGGTGAGCTTGATACCACCCCAAACTGCGAGAAATAAGCCGATGTCAGTTCGCTCCGATTGGATCTGGATGGACGGCAAGTTCGTCCCCTACGACGAAGCCAACATCCATGTCCTGACTCATACACTCCATTACGGGCTTGGCGTCTTCGAGGGCATCCGCGCCTACCAACAAGACGATGGCGGTGGCGGCGTGTTCCGCCTCAAAGAACACCTGATGCGGCTGTACGACTCAGCCAAGATGTGTCGAATCGACATCCCCTTCGAGCTGGACGTACTGCATGAGGCCTGCCTGGAGACGCTACGGCGCAACAACCTGGTCGAGGCCTACATCCGTCCGCTGGTCTGGTTGGGAGAAGGCCAGATGGGGCTTGGTGCCCGCAACAACCAGGTTCACGTTGCCGTAGCAGTGTGGCCCTGGGGAGCCTATCTCGGGGAAGAGGGCATGACCAAAGGGATCTCGGTTGGGACATCCTCTTTTGCCCGACACTCGGTCGCATCGGTACTGCAGCGAGCCAAGGTCGTCGGCCACTACGTCAACTCGATCCTGGCCCGCTATGAGGCCAACGACAACGGCTTCGACGAAGCCATCATGCTTGACGCCACTGGATTCGTTGCCGAGGGCACCGGCGAGAACGTCTTCGTGATCAAGGACGGAGTGGTTAAAACGCCCTCTGTAACCAACATCCTGGCGGGGATCACCCGAAGAACAGTTATTGAAATCCTCAACAGACAGGGGGTGGATGTGCAGGAGACCCTCTTTGGTCGGGATGCTCTGTACGTTGCCCACGAGGTCTTTCTCACCGGCACTGCAGCCGAAGTAACGCCGGTACGGGCCGTTGACCGGAGAGCTATCGGTGGCGGAGAACCCGGCCCCATCACCCGTAAGGTCCAAGCCACCTATCAGGATGCTCTGCGTGGCCGCGTCGATTGGGCAAAGCATTACATAGCGCGCTACTGAAAGCGTGATTAAGCGCAGCCTAGGCGACCGCTGGGCCAGCCGACAGAAGCCCAGGTTCAGAGTTGTTGGCGAGCCAACTCCACGCTGCAAGGAATTCGGTCAGTAGGTTACCCTTGAGCCGTCAAGCTCTCCTGAACCGACGAGGACTGATGAGATGAACAAGCGCCTTCATGTTGCCCTGGTCCTGATCTCCAGCGTTCTACTGCTGTGCTCGACAGCCCTCGCAGCCAACGACCAGCGCCGTGTCACCCTCAAGGACGGCACCACCGTCACAGGTCAGATTCTGGAGCGGGGCGAGACGCACCTCGTGATCAAGCGAGAGGACGGAGTCGCCCAGGAATTGAATCGAGCTGACATTGAGCTCATTGAAGTGCTGCTCGGCACCGACCAAACGGAGCCGGAGCTTGCAGCAGAGAGTCATTGGACCGGTGAGGCCATGGATGCAGATACCGAGGTCCTACAGATCGCCGACAGCCTGGCCGATTTCTCCCCAGCTCAGCTGCATAGCAAGTATCGCCGGGCCATCCAGGCCCACGGCCTGGCGGTAGCCCCCACCCTGCCGATGATGATTTCAGGCACAGTATTCAGTCTGATGGTGCCTCTCATTGCCTCAGACGGAGACAGTGTGCTCGGCCTCGGCGGACTCAGCGTGGCGCTCACCAGTGGCTCCACGGTTACTGCAGCGCTGGGCGCCCAGCTTGGCCGCAAAGCAGTTGGCAACCAACGATCGCTGCGCCCCTTTCACCTGGGTATGTCCTTCGCTATCGCCGGCAACCTCAGCATGAATCTCGGCTCGGCCCTGCTGACCGCGACCCTGGAAGGCAACCTGTACAGTGACCTGCTGTACTACGGAGCACCGGTCATAACCTTAACCGGGCTGGGCTTCTACATTGCCGGCCAGATAATCCTGATGGCCGACGCGCTGCTCTCCAGAGAAGGCATCTCCACCCAGCTCAAACGCCAACGACGCAGGAACTATCACTCAGCAGTTCGCCCCCTGAGGCCAGCGTTCGCCGGAGCCTGGGCAGCCCCTCTCCCCGGCGGCGCAGCCGGTGGTTTCTCCCTGCGCTTCTAGGGCAGCCAGCAACCGGGTCCTGACGACGGGCCACTCTGAACTCCACTGCTTTCTCGCTTCAAAGAAGCCGCGGAGGGCTACAATGATTACCAGGAATGCACCGGCAAGTAGGCTGGTTAAGGAGTCAGCAATGAACATTCGAATCAAGTACTGCGTAGCTTGAAACTATCTGCCTAGAGCCTCCAGGTTGGCGGCCCAATTGCAGGATGAATATCAAGCTGAAGTCAGCCTCGAGAAAGGTCGCGGCGGGGTCTTCGATGTGTGGCTGAACGACCAATTGGTGTTCTCCAAACACAGCGTCTCACGCTTCCCGGAGGACGGCGAGATCCAGTCGGCAGTCAACGCTCACCTCGCTGCGAACTGAGCGCTCCTCACACCAAATTCGGCAAAAACTGGCTCTCATTGGTCCCAGTCTAGAAAGGCCGATCACAACATTAAGGTCGTTTTTTCTTTTTAAAACCGTCTATTGCGACCATAATCTCCCTTGAGCACCTCAATCAAGGGAGTCGAGAAGATGTGCAGAAGCCAGCTTCTCGGACTCTTGTTTGCCGTAGCTGCAAGCCTGCCGGTGTCGAGCGCCGCCCATCGGCCGACCCTTGATCAGAACTTCGATTCTGCAGAGTCCGCCTACGCGGTTGAAGACCCAGAGGTCTCCATCGTGGTCTACAAGGAAGTCACCTGCGACTCGCCTGAGCTGTGGCTGAGCTTCGAGGCCAAGCAGGGTTTCCCCCTCTACATGCAGCTGGGAGTGCCCAGTATCTACCGACTCAGCGACTACCTACCCCGGCTGGTCCTGCTGCACGCAGGGCTACCGCAGCTCGATGAGGAGCTGCCATTCACGATCCCCGAAGGAATGGGGGGGCTGGTGATGGACCCTGATGGGACCAACGAACCGGCCGACTTCTACGAGCCATTTACCGGCACCGAGAGCTGGATCTGGGTCGAGCAAACCCTGCAGCTTCCCACCAGCGGGCAAGGGTATCTGGTCGCCTACGACCCCCGTGGCTGGACCGGTAAGCTGTGGGTCGCACTGGGCACGGTCGAGGACTTCTCCAACGTCAGTCCAGCGATGTTTGGTGAGTGGATGCGCGAGGTAAATGCCTTTCACGAAACCGGAATCTTCGAAGAACCACCGCTCGAGCAAGAACAGGTTTGCGACGCGAGCCTCCCTGAGGCAGCGGCTACTACTGAGCCTGGCTGCAACCTCAGTGCGGCTAATGGCTCGCGCTCCCCCGCAGTACTGCTGGGTCTGATGATACTGATGAGAAGTCGGCGCCGACGACGCCAATAATCGGCCAAATGCCGTTACCGTGTTGACACGCTAAAAAGGCTGATTTACAACCCTTCCCGCTTCGCTGAAGTGCCCTAAATCGAGTGCAGTTGGGCCTCGATAGATGGGTTGGGAAGCCGGTGAAAACCCGGCGCGGCCCCCGCCACTGTAACTGGGGACGTCCTCCGCAACATGCCACTGGGGAAACCTGGGAAGGCGCGGGGAGGCGGTTGATCCAGGAGTCAGGAGACCTACTTCCGCGTTCGCGCATTGTGCTTCGGGGTGAAGTGCGATGAGCCTGCCAACCTCAGCCTCCATCGAGGGGCCGGCTCTGAGCACGCTCGTCGTCTCCACACCGCGCTAGGAGACTGCTAAATGACTCACCGATCTTCCTCACTGAACCTGCCTCTATGGTTCCTGACCCTACTGCTCACTGTTGGCCTTGTGGCCGGCTGCGGCAACCCCAGCGACGACGATGATTCTGCTGCTGGCGACGACGACGATTCGACCGCCGGCGATGACGACGACTCGACCGCCGGTGACGACGACGACTCGACCGCCGGTGACGACGACGACTCG
>DJIF01000061.1 GCA_002433485.1 Deltaproteobacteria bacterium UBA6601 | reverse complement strand
AGTCGTCGCTGTTGTCCACGTAGCTGGTCGGAGCCGAGCAACCCTGCTCGGTCAACAAGGGGCCACCGTAGCCATCGGAGTCGGCGTCCAGGTGCCAGGTGCCAGCATCAATGGCTTCTTCATCAACGTCACCATCACAGTCATTGTCAACCCCGTCACAGATCTCATAAGAGGTGGGATTTACGGTCGGATCCGAGTCATCACAGTCGCTGCCACCAGCGCTCTCGGCCAGATGCCCATCACCATCACCATCGGGGCCTGAGGGACCATCATCGTCATCGCCGCTGGCGTCATCATCGTCATCGCCGCTGGCGTCATCGTCATCGTCATCACCAGCGGCACTATCGTCGTCATCACCGCCGACCACAGCATCACCGACCAGCCCCACCGCAAGCGAAGCTCCGGCAGCCAGTGCTGCACCACCACCCCCGGAGAGAGCACCACCACTCCCCGTCGAGAAGGCGATCTCAGCCAACTGGAGGCCTGGCTCTGAGGGCGTCATGCTCAACGCAACCTCTAAGGTCCCGCCCGCCTGCACAGTGCGCGGCCAATCGACATCGACTACCGCAAAGGAGGAGGCCTCGGGACCACTGATGGTGGGCACAGAAAGCTCCGCCTCAACGGCCCCCGCATTGCTCAAACGCAAGGTGACCGCAGCCGTATCCCCTACTGAGACCTCGCCAAAATCCAGGACCGGTGAGCTGGTAGTAAGAACCGCCCCATCATCGCCACCACAGGCGACAAGCAAGCCGGTGCTCGCCATCGGCACGGCATAGAGCAGGGCAGCGAGTATTCGATTCATTTCCTGATCCCTCCTGAAATCATCCCGGTAGATGCAAGTCACAGTTCTACCGCATCGAGTCAGTGACTCCTGGCAGATTGTCGGCACGAGCAAAGTGATCACCAAGAAAGCGCCACAAAAACTCCCGACCCCGAGTGTAGCCGTAGGGCCACTGACCAACCGGAACCGGCGCGATACCAAAATTACTGATGGGCACAGCCAGCTTGTGAAGTGCAGCGTTTGACTCGCACATCACCCGGGTCTTTCCAAACTCCGGAGCGCCCGTTGCTGTGGTTGGGTAACTGACGTTGAGGTAGTTACTGACCAGGTCGCTGGCGACCGCCACCAGATCAGCTGACTGATACCAGAGCATTGCGTTGGCAATCCCCGCTCCACCAGAGTGACCCAGCAAAGCGATGGGACCTGCTTCACCGCGCGCCTGAAGCGCCCGCAGATACTCCAGAATCAGCAGCACCTCAAAGTGGCGCACGCCAAGGAAGGACCTGCCAGCACAAAGCAGCTCAACGCTCACCTGGTGTTCAATCTCAGCGCCGTGATAGCCCCTGAAGGTAGGGGTGACCACCATGTATCCCTGGGACATCACATTGGGGAAGGTCTCAGCCAGAAAATCCTCTGCCTCGGTGTTGTGTCCTGGCAGAGCCAGCACAACCGGCAGTGGTCCTGAATGCTGTTCTGGCCGCAGGACCACCAGCGGCACCCGCCCTACCGGTTCGGCCTCCAGGAACAGCTTCTCGACCGCAAATCCAGCAGGTTTTGACACCACGCTGTGGGAGATCACAGCGAGCGGCTGCTCTCCGCGCAGCGCAGTCAGCTCATCCAGAGACAACGCCGCTCGAATCTCAGCGCCAAGCTGCGCCGCAGGAAGCGGCGGCTCATCCTGGAACTGCCCCTGTGGCGGCTGGGCATGCAGCAGGGCCAGTTCATCAGCAACCTGGACCCGGCAGCGAGCCCGGTCCTCGCCCTGTGGCCCGCTGCGCCTGGCTAGCTTGAGGTAGTCGTTGACGCACTCACTGGCGAAGCCTCCAGGACAGGGCCAAGGGCTAGCGGGCTCTGCTGGGCGCTCAACAATATTGTGGGAGGTCACCGCTGAGGCAGCCGAGAGTGCTGAGCTGGGTTCCGCATCTAGCTGACTTGAGCGGGCCGCCAACGCCAGCATAGTGAGGCCCAACCCGCAGAACCCTGGTAAGCCAGATGCCAACCACATCTCCGCCGAGGCCCTCAAGAGCTGCTCAATCCGACCCGGTGTGTCCCTGCCAAGCAAAGCTCGATGCTAGTCAGCAGCAACATTGGGAGAGGGCAGATAGCTGCGACAGGGCTGTCCCCGCAACGAAGGACAGGGCGGCAGGTCACCGGAGATCTGAACCTCGGGGAGGACCTGCATGGTCAAAAAGGAGGCATGCTCGCCACCTCGACCAAGGGTAAAGGTGGGAACCTCAGAATAGTCTGGCGTCTCAAACTCCCAGGTACCGTGGTCGCGACCCGGGGTACTGATCGAGATCCGCAAGGCTGAGCCAGCTCGCACCGGGTGAGCCACTGAAGGCAGCGAAACCCTCGCCAGCACCCACTCATCCACAGGAACGGGCGCAAAGTCCTCAACGCTATATGAACGCCACAGACGCAGGTTATCTCCCTCTACCGCAGCACGATGCCCCAGACGAAGCCAGCCGCTCTGAATGAGCATCTCCATGCCATCGGGCCGAACCTCACTCAAGGTGACCTGCACCATCACATCATCCACCGGGCTGCGAATCCACAGCTCGGCGATGGCCGGACCGGCGACCACCAGATCCTCATCGAAGGGATCACTGAGATAGGACGCCAGCTCCCCCTCGGCAAAGCGGCTCCAGTTGATGTCCCACAAGGGCGGCAGGAGCTGATAACCCTGCGGGCCAAAGAAGGTGGTCCCACCGGCCTCGGGATCAAAGCGCCAAGTGTCGGCTCCCGGCTCGACAGGAGCGCTATCGAGCAGCCCGGACTGCGGGCCAAAGAACCACTGCTTCAGCGGGGCTCCCTGCACCGGCCAGCTCGGGTAAGAGGTCTCAGAGCGCGCCACCGGAGTGCCGGCTGGGACATCAACTCCAGCCCCCGACTCAAACAACACCCGAACCGTAGCTTCCTGCTCATAGGCTGCCAGGGCTTCTGCGTAGCTCCCGAAGTCAGTAAAGCGATCTTCCTCGAAGATCACCTCGTCCAGCCCGAAGCTGCTGCCAAACTGAGACGAGCCGAACGAGCGTATCAACGGATTCAAGTGGGGGATGCGCTCAGCGAGGTAAAACTCCAGAAACTCAAACCAGCGATACACCGATGCTGGCGAGTAACCATCGGGGTGCCGACCATTGCTCAACTGAATCTTCAAGGCTGCTGCCTGGTCAAAGCGGTCCAACATCGCTCCAAACTGTGCGCCAGTCTGCTCGTCCTGGAAGGAGCCGCCGTAGAACACCGCCGTATCGATCTGCTCGACCAGCCGATTCAAGTCCCGAGCGTCGGCGCTATCAGGGCGCATCTCCAGCCCACGGAAGAAGGGCTCAAAGTCCACGCTGTGGGCCGATAGGCCGAGGTTCTCCTCACATTGAGCGTCGCCATCATTGATGCGCTCGGTAACCCAGCTGGCCCCACCCAACTCCGAATCCTGCTCGCGCTGCTCAACCCACTGCCGGGTGAAGCCAGCGTTGTAGATACCACCCGGCCACTGCATCTCCCAGGCATCGGCGATGGTAGACAGCGGGACGATCGCGGCCAACGAAGGGGGCCGCGTCGAGGCGACGTAAAGCTGAGAGATCCCCGGATAGGACAGGCCCACCATGCCGACTTGGTTGTGCAGCACCCAGTCCTGGCGGGCTACCGCTTCAACAATGTCATAGCCATCGGCATGTTGCGCTCGATTGAACACATCGAAGACCCCGCCTGAACAGCCGCTACCGCGCATGTTGACGCTGACCGTAGCGTAACCCAGCGCGTTGGCGATCAAGACCCCTCCGCCCAGCCGGTCCGGGCGCGATGGGGAATAACCCGAGTAATCGACAACCGTCGGGTAGGGACCCGCACCGTAGAGAACCGCATCCGGGAAGCGCACCATCGCGCTCAGCCGAACGCCATCGCGCATCTCAATGTACTGGTAGCCGGAGTTTGGCGAGCCCTCGTAGCCGGACAGCAAGGAATAATGCACCCCATAAAGAGTCTGCTGCTCGTAGAAGCCGGCTTCGGGGACATCGTCGACGGCCAGCACGGTAAAAGCGCCCGACCAGTTCGGCGCAGCGCTGCTGTCATCCTGAATCACGTAGCCGTCTCCCGGTAGGACCACACTGCCGTCGTTCAGCGACTGACCCGCCAGATCAGTGGGGTCCAGCTCCCGGTACTCAGTGGGCACATAGGCAAAGTGAGCCTGCCCCAGTTCGTCAGCGACCAGGGTCACCAAGGCCTGGCCTGAGCCGTCATAGAGGGTCAGTGGAGCGCCCGGCTCAGCATCGAGGACGGTGGCGGTCTCGACCCCGGCGCGAACCTGGAAGTCTGCAGGACGAGGCTCCTGACATGCGCCACAGCAGAGCAACACGACCACCAAGAGCAGCGCCAGGTCGACCCGACTCTGCCGCAATACTGCGGGGCAGGCACCCAAAACACTGGCGATGCTGAGAGGCACAGAGCTACTCCTATACCCAGCGGGCTACGCCCTGACCAATCAACGACTGCTCATCGGTACCAGAAGCAGCGACGAGGACTTCAGCGGCAAGCATATTCTGCTCCGCAAGCTGCGGGGAGCTACAAGATACAGGACGGGGCCGCCAGTCACCATGATCAAGCTGAGTACCCGATAGCGCTATAGTCACAGCTCAACCGCCCCGAAGGCCAGGTGCCGGGCTGGGGCTCGCCCCTGGGAGCTGACCTTGCGAACCATTTGCTTGCTGCTGATTGCTGGCTTGAGCGCCTGCGCCGGGACCGCTCCAGACCCCGAACCAGAGCTTCTTCCCGCGCAGGAACTGGAGATCACAGTGCCTAGCGAGGCGCTTAGCCTGGAGGGCACCCTCGCCCTGCCCGCCCGCCTGGATAGCGAGCTCATACCGGCTGCTGTGCTGGTTCATGGCAGCGGTCCCAATTCAAGGGACGCGGTCGCGAGCGGCCAGCTCAACATGAGCTTTGGCGGACTGGAGATCGCCGCCTTTCGAGACATCAGCCAGGCCTTGAGCGACGATGGCATAGCAGTGCTTCGCTACGACAAGCGCAGCTGCACGGCTGCAGGCGGATACTGCGATAATGACTACCCCTTGCCAGGCGCTGATCTGGTCGTCTCTGACTTCGCCGAAGATGCGCTCGCTGCTGTGACCTGGCTGGGCGAGCAGGACTTCGTTGATCCGCAGCGCATCTTCATCGTCGGTCACTCCCAGGGGGCAGCCCTGGTGCCTAAGCTGCTCGCCGACAATCCGCTGTTGGCAGCAGGAGTGAGCCTGGCCGGTAACTATCGCCCCATCGACGCGCTCCTGGGTTACCAGCTGGACTTCTCGCGCGGACTGATGCTGGCCGCCGGCTACCCGCAGTCCGCGATCGATGAGCAGCTGGCAAGCCTGACGGGAATGGTCGATGACCTTGCCGCATTGCGACAAGGCAGTTTTTCAGGAGCTCAGATTGGCGGTGCATCCATCGAGTTCTGGCTTGACTGGCTGGCCATCGGCGATGCCAGACCGGGCCTGATCGCCGCAGAGGAGCGTCCGATTCTGGCGATCAATGGCGATTACGACTGGAACATCCCCCACGACCCTGAGCTGTTGCTGTGGGCCGACGCTGGAATTGAAACCCAGCTCCTCAGCTGCGTGACGCACGCCCTGAACTGCGTAGAAGGCAGCGAAATTGGAGGCACAGTCGACCCAACGCTGCTGCAGAACCTGGGAGAATGGCTACTCGCCATCTAGGCCATCGCTCAGGCCCGCTGATGCTGCCCCTACAGGGCACCGAATTCAGCGACCACCTGCTCCCTGCGGTAGCGAAAGATCCGGTCAAGAGTTCGCTGTACGAACAGAACATTCGCGAGGCTCCCCAACGGGCCCAGCGGTGGGCGGTAGTCCACCACATCAGTCATCAGAGTGCCCCCAGGACAGTCTGCAAACTCGTGGCTGTGGTGCCACAACGCGTAGGGCCCCTTAAGCTGTACATCGACAAAGCTGCTGGGTGGATCAAAACGGCTTATCTCGGTCTGCCACTTCATCGGCAAGCCATAGAGCGCAATTCGATACTCGATCAAGGTACCTGGGTGCATCTCGATGGGTAGCGGAGTAAGAATCTGAAAACCCAGAAAATCGGGCGTCAGGCGCTCAAGATTGACGGCGTCGGCAAAGAACTCCCAGACCCTCTCCCTGGACTGCGGAATCCGTTGCTCCTGGATCAGGCGATATCCGCGTTCGGTTTGCTGAAAGCTGGGGCCGGCTGGCTTGCTCACGAATCCTCCGAGCAGTTTCAACTAAGCCTAATTCTTCGCCAGCCAGCCAAACAAGTGCGCAGCAAGATCTCGGGACAGATAGCAAGGACCAAACTCGACGCCACTCAACCGCGTCGGTCGTCGGGCTGGTCTCCAGCAGCGCCAGCCGCTTATGCGGGCCCCAAAGGAGCACCACCAGCACCCGGCACAGCAAAGCCCGCTACGGTGCAGTTGATCAGGTCACCGTCGCTCACCGTAGCAACCCGATCGAGGGTCCCTGACCGATAGAGATAACCAACTTCCGTATCCCCGGCATAGAACTTCAACCAGGTAAAAGGTTCACCAGTTAGCGCATCAAGTACGGAGTTCACGTAGAGCCCATCGGGATCGACATAATCAAACACCTGCTCCAGGGTCGAAACCCCTGGGGCCCAGCCGTCCTGCTGCACCCCACTGAGCAGCTGCTGACCGAGCAGCGGAGACAGAGAGCCAACCGTAGCGAAGCGACCTGTCTCTGCGATCAACAGGTGGGGGGCATCGCGCAGCTGGCGACTGGTCCAACCAAACCGACAGTCGCCGTACACAGAAGCATCGGGGCTCGCGGTCGAGGAGCTGGAATCAGGCCCACACTCAAGAGCGACCTCAAAGGCGCCCTCCGCACCGTCGAAGCCATCGACCACGAAGTAATACCGCTCGCCGGCCTGCGCCATAAAGCTCAGGGAGTTGTGACCCCGCTCCAACGCAGCTTCCGCCGTGCATTCCCCCTCACCCCACAACAGAAACAGGTCGTGATCTACGACGGTCGGCTGAGCGTCGACCAACTGGACAGAGACTGCGCCCTCATATGGAGCCACAAAGCTATAAGCGACTTCAGCTCCGTCGTAGTTACCGACCACGATGGAGTAAGAATCCAGCTGCTCGGTCGCGCCGCTGTTGAAGTCAGATGTGTCACCACTGACCGTACCACCGCAGCTCAGCTCTGCCACCGGGGCGCAGCGGGGCGGCTCCCCACCCGACGGGCCAGAGTCACCGGCGCCCCCGGAACCGGAACCGGCACCCTCCGACGAGAACACATCTCCATCGCCAGCTCCTGAACTGCCACTGAAGCCACCGGCGGGAACGCCCATGCTCCCGCCCAGACCGCAACCACTCAAGGCAACGGCTGACAGGGCAGTCAGCAGACGAATCGAGCAACTAGGCGTTTGAAGCATGACAACTGGCCCCCAATAGAGTTGTGCCAGCGAACCTCGCAGCTGAGGATTGCCCGCGGTTTGAGGACTTGTGCACAAGTTGTTGCAGGTTCATCAACCGCAGCCTCCAAGCAACCCGAAGCTGCCACCCTCGATCCTAAGCTCTGACCCCATCAAGCAAAGCTGCTGCTCGCCCAACGCTGGCGACCCGCCGCGGCATCCCCGCTCGTTGCTAGCTGACCGGCCATGGACTCTTCAGCTACACGTTAAAGGGTCTCATGTAGGATCCAGAAGAGAGCATCGTTTCGAACCGCCCCCGTAGTCCCTGAATGTGACGCTGCTGTGACCCGCCCCCGCACACTGTTGTTCCGATTGCTGAGCCTCGGGACGGACTTCCTGGAGAGCAAAGCCTCGCGCCTATCGGTCCGACTGCTCAATGGCTTGGCCTTGATGGGTCTGGCAGCAACGGCCCTGGCGCTGCTGGCAATTTTGACTTCAGGCGAGTTCATCGCTCTGCCAGTCAACCTGCTCACCATCACCGTTCTGTGCCTGGTGCTATGGCTTAACCACAAGCACTACTTCAGCCTTGCCGCCAACCTGTTCGTCGTAGCGGTGGTCCTCGCGGTGTCGATCCAGGTGCTCATGGTAGGCCCCGAACGGGGTGCGCAATTCTGGTTCCTTCCCATCCTGTTGATTCCGTTCTTCGTCTTCAACCAGAAGCAGACCCGATTGGCAGCCGGACACGCCATCACCTGCGGCTTGCTGTTCTCCGCGGCTATGACCTGGCCAGCAATCAAAGGCATCGATTGGAACATTCCCACCCATGTGTTCTGGTCGGTGAGCACCGCGATCTTTGCCATCGGCTACTTCGGGCGAACACTACAAAATCGCTGGGCCTACAACGAAAAGAAAAACATCGAGCGGGAGCGCGAGCTGAGCCAGCGGGAGCGCGAGTTGAATCAAGAGATCGTCGGTCAGAAACAGGAACTTGAGATGGCTCTGAAGGCGCAACTGGAGGCCGACCAGCGGCTGCGTGACCAGCTGTTCAAGGTAGAGGGGCTCAATGCCCTCTCAGAAGCCCTGAGCAAAGCCAACAACGAACTGGAGGTGCTGGAGATCGCTGCGCGCCACGCAGCGCGCTGCTGCGGCGTCGATCAGGTGGAAGTAGCCCTGCTGGGCTCCAATGGGATCAACTATGAATGCTTCCTGCTCGACACCGAGCGCGGGCTGGTGCGCCAGGGCCAGCGAGAGGGCTTCCAGTTACTGGCTTCACGGGTGGTCAGCGAAGGGACCGGTAAATTCAAGAAGGACGAAGAGAGCAGTGGTGAAGTGGAATGGCAAGAGCACATTGAGCAAGGCCTGAACTCAGCGGTGGCGGTACCCCTGAAGGCGGGGCCAGCAACCATCGGCGTGCTCAGCGCAGCACGCAAGGAGATTCAGCCCTTTGAGGGCGCTGAGCTGGGCTCGGTAAAGCAGCTTACCGGCCTATTGGGTGACGCATTTGGAATCCAGCGCTTCATCGCACAGCTACATGGCGAGTTGGAGGTGACCGATGCGCTACTTCTTGACATCCTCCCACCTTCAGTAGCAAAGCGGATGAAGGAGGGAGAGAAACTTATTGCGGACCGAGTTGACGATGCAGCTGTGTTGTTCTGTGACCTTGCAGGTTTCACCTCTTATTCGAGCAAGGCCGAACCCGAACAGGTGGTCGCGATGCTCGACGAGTTCTTTCAGATCCTAGAGAAAGAGTGTCACAAGCACGGCGTCGAGAAGATCAAGACCATCGGTGATTGCTTCATGGCCGCCAGCGGCGTGACCATGGAAGTTGATGACCCGGCCAATGCAATGGCCAGCTACGCGGTCGGAGCCCTGGCCAAGATGAAGGAACTGCAACAGGAAAGAGACGCCGCCTTGAACGTTCGCATCGGCTTTGCCGTGGGCCCGCTAGTGGGCGGAGTGATCGGCGGAGAGAGGCTGTTTTTTGACATCTGGGGCGACACCGTCAACACCGCCAGCCGGATGGAGAGCAACGGTCAGGAAGGAGCCATCGCCTGCACCGCTGCGGCCTATGAGCGACTGAAAGACCGCTGGCAGTTCGAGGCCATGGGCAAAGCTTCGGTGAAAGGCAAAGGCGAGGTCGAAATGTGGCGCCTGCTCGGGCCCCTGAAAACTGCCTAGAGCAGGTGCAGGTAGCCAGGGACACCCTTCATCTCAAGAGGCCTGCGGGCTCCATCGGCAGCAGATACCGGCCGCGTATAGAAGCGCTCTGTCCTAACATTGCCCTGCATCAGCCAGACCACCCCTAGTTGGGCCCCCTGAACCCGAAATTGTCTCAGTTCCTCTGCCAGCTACTGGGTTAGACTCAGCATCGGGAGGTCATAATGAGGGTCTGGTTGCTGTGTACTGCGCTGGTCGGCTGCAGCCCGCTGCCCCACACCGGCACCGAGGGAGCCCGGACTGGCAACGGCGCAGCCAACCCGGACACAGCGCTAGAGCTGCTCTCCAGGGTGCCGCTCAACGCAGCCCTTGAGCACGCGTCGCAACAGCTCCTCATCTATGCCAGCGCTGAGCAGAGCGGTATCCAGCACCAACACCGCCTGCGCTATTCTGAGGCGGACCGGTGGCTGGACGACTTTGGTGGGGGAATGGCCGCACTCGACTGCGACCTTGATGGCGACCTGGACCTGTTCTTCACCGTCTCAGACGGCCCCGACCTCCTCTACCTCAATGACGGTCTGGGTCACTTCACACTGTCCCAGGAGTTCGAGTACAGCAGCGCTACAGGCATCTCTACAGCGGCGTCTCAGGCCGACGTCGACAACGACGGTGACCCTGACCTTTTGATCCTTCGGCAGCACGCCAGCAATCCACTGTTGATCAACGATGGCAACTGTAATTTCGAAGACCGCGGCGAGCAGTCCGGTCTGAGCGATGAACATCGCTCCCTGCACGCCAGCTGGATCGACATCGACAACGATGGCTGGCTGGACCTCTACGTCACCAACTGGGCCGGCGCAGAGGCAGGCGGTGAGGTAGGCGTCCCTCCTCAGGCTCAACCTGATGTGCTGTGGCTGAACCGAGGTGATGGCAGCTTCACAGACGCCTCTGAGCAGCTCCCCGAGCCGACCCGTGAGGCGCTGGGCATGGCAACAGCATTCCTCGACTTTGACGGCGACGGGCTCCTCGATCTGTTCCAGAGTAATGACCGCGGTGTCATCTACGTACCGCACCGAGCCTTTCGCAACCTGGGCAGAAACCCCCAGGGGCTGCTGGAATTCGAAGACGTCTCAAACGAACTTAGTTTTGGCTTCCCAATGAACGGCATGGGCATGTCGGTGGGCGACATCGACGGTGACCTCGACCCTGACTTCCTGCTGACCGGTAACTTTGAGAGTCTCTTGCGGTGGCAGGAGCCAGGCTTCTTTGTTGAATCCGGCACCGCCCTCGGTCTGGAGGCCTACGACCCTGATGTGGTGAGCTGGGCGGGTGCCTATGTAGACGCTGACGCAGATGGCAACCAAGACCTCTACTTTGTTCAATCCAACGTGTTCCCCCACGGATTCTTCGACGTCCAGACCTATGGTCGAACGCCACGCTTCTTCCTCAATGAGGTACAGGAGAACAACCTCCTGCGGGAGGTAGACCTGGGCGACAGCTCTGCTGATGTCCAGGTCACCAGGTCGCTCCTGGTCGAGGACTTTAACGGAGATGGCTACCGAGACATTGTCCACGGCAACGTGCAGTCGCGTCCACAGCTGGCGCTGTCAACGGCCGGCAGCTCAGGCAACATCCTCCAGGTCCAACTGAGGGGTACAGAATCCAATCGTGACGGACGCGGTGCCCGTGTTGAACTGGGCATCGGCCCCCAGACCCAGATCCGTTGGCCAGGAGCCTCAGAGCCCTTTGGCTCGGGCGGTACCAGCCGCATGAGCTTTGGCCTTGGACCCGCCGAACAGGCCGATTGGCTGAGGATCCATTGGCCCTCCGGAATCATCTCGGAGTTCGGCCCGCAGCCCGCAGGCCACCTGCTCATCATCACGGAGTCCTCCCCATGACTCCCTGCGTTCGGCAAGCAGCTGACTGTTCTACCCGGTGGAGGCAGCGTCCTTCAGAGTCATTCCCCGCCATATCCGCGAGACCTGAATGCGCTACCTAAGACCTCTCTGTCTGAGTCTGCTGACCTGCTTGTGGGTGGGTTGTGGCCCCTCCGTAGGAGAGTACGTTTGCCCCGATGGCTACACTTTGGACGGCGCCACCTGCCTCCCCATGGATATAGACAGCGACGGCGATGGCATCATCGATGGTCAGGACAACTGCCCGAACCAGGCCAATCCAGAACAACTTGACCTGGACGGCGACCGCGCCGGTAACGCCTGCGATCTCGACGACGACGCGGACAGCATCCCGGACCTGCTGGACAACTGCCCCCTCGCGCCGAATCCAGGCCAGGAGGATCTGGACGGCGATGCGCTGGGCGATGCCTGCGATGATGACGATGATCAGGACGGTATCCCCGATGAGGACGACCTCTGCCCACGGGTCTGGGACGCAGTTCAGGCAAACAGCGATGGGGATGAGCTTGGCAACGCCTGCGATGATGATGATGACGGCGACGGGATCCCCGATGAATTCGACAACTGCCCGGTGTTCCCCAACTCCGCACAGGTGGACGACGACTTCGACGGGGTCGGCGACCTCTGCCAGAACGACGCTGACGGCGACGGAATTCCCAATGAGGCCGACAACTGCGTCCTACACTCCAACGTCGCTCAGCAGGATACTGATCTGGATGGTGAAGGAAACGCATGTGATGCCGACGATGACGACGACGGTATTCTCGACCCCTTTGACAACTGCCCGAACGCTGCCAACCCGAACCAGCAGGACGCCGACAAGAACTCCATCGGCGACGCCTGTGAGGGTGACCTCGACGGCGATGGCATAGCCGACCAGGAGGACAACTGCCCCCTCAACTCAAATGCCGACCAGGCGGACTTTGACGCCGATTCTATCGGCAACCTCTGTGACGAAGACGCCAACGGTGATGGCCATTCTGACCTGATCAGCAGAGTTTCCCCTGCCAGCGGCCTGATCACAGGCGGAGACGAAGTCCAATTGCACGGCTCAGGGTTCAAGATGGGGGCCGCCGTCGCATTTGGAGGGATCCCGGCAGAGCAGGTTCTGGTCTTGGGACCCGAGCTGATCCTGGCGCAGAGCCCGGAAGGTTCAGCCGGAGCAACCAACATCACGGTAACCAACCCGGACGGCCAACTCTTTACCGGCTACAGCGCATTTCACTACCTAGAGTCGACCCAGGTACATGGTCGGGTGCTGGACAGCAACCTGGTACCCGTCGCCAACGTACTGGTGGACCTGACCCCCAGCGAAGGCCTGCCGGTTCAGGCGGCTACCGACGCGACCGGGCACTTTGTACTGGAAGACGCGCCTGCCGGGACGCGAACCCTGGCCTTCAACCCGGCCAACGCCGGTGTGCCCGGTGGCCCCAGCTATCCAGCGCTCAAGGTTCCCATTGAGGTCACTGCCGGCCAGATCAATGTGGTTGGCGAGGGTCGACCCACCTTCCTGCCGATCCTGGACACCAGCCACGTCGTGCAGATTGACCCGAGCACGCCGGCCACTGTGCAATCCTCGGCGCCCTCGATTGACCCCAACCTGCAAGGAGCCGTGCTGGAAGTTGCAGCCGGCAACGCAGTCGATGAAAACGGCAACCCCTACTCGGGCGAACTGCTCATCAGCGAAGTGCCCCAGAACCGCACCCCACAGGCCCTGAGCAACGCATTCGCGCCCGGTTACCTGGTCACGGTTCAACCAGCAGGCGTCGAATTCGTGGAACCGGCGCCGGTCAGTCTGCCCAACTTTGCCGGCCTAGAACCTGGCGAGGAATGGCCCCTGTGGGGCATGAACCACGACACCGGCGAATTCGAGGTGATGGGCACACTGCAGGTCAATGCCAGCGGGGATCGCATCGAGACCATTGACGGCGGAATCACCACATCGGCCTGGTGGCCGGGCGCCCCAGGCCCGATGCCGCCACTAGACCCTGATACACCGCCCGCAGACCCCAACGACGAGGACCAGGACAATGAAGATGACTGCGAAGGCTCGGCTGGCTCCTCGGTCAACTTCGGCAGCGGCAACCTGACCATTGAGCACCGCCTGGTGCCCTACGTCACGGGGGATGTCCATCGCACCCTGCGCTTTGTCTACACCCTGCACGGGGCGAACCCGGTCGCTCAACTGAACTCACGATTCTTTGCTGGAGGCGGCGAATCAAGGGCGGTCGCCGGCAGCCGGGTTCTGGTCTCCATCGATGGCGAGCAGGTCTACGATGAACTCATTTCGGGAGGCTGGTCAGATCGACTCTTTCCGGGCGAAATCGGGGTCATCGAAACCTACATACCGGTGGCCGACTACCCAACCGGAAACTACCCGGCAACCACCAGCGTCTATGGCCGACGCGGCAGGTTCGACGTCTCCATTCGCCTAGCAGAAGAGCCCCAGCAGATCTCGGTCTGGAATGCCCGCCAGAGTCCGCTGGGTGTGGGCTGGGGGATTGCCGAGCTCACCCGCATCTATCGGCGAGGTAGCGAAGGCTCGGTGCTCCTGGCTACAGGAACGGGCTCGATGCAGTCGTACCAGGTCCCGGCCGGCGGAGTCGGCACCGCGGCCGCACCAAGCGGCGACTCCGCAAGCCTCGATTTTCTTGCCGATGGCAGTTATGAGCACCACAGCGCCTCGGGAGTCGTCGACCGCTATGGTCCAGAAGGCCTGCTGCTCGAGCGCGTCGATAGCCTCGGCGCGAGCACCAACTTTAGCTACGACAATTCCTTCCGCCTGGTGGAAGTCACCGATGCCCACGGGCTGACCACCCAACTGAGCTATCAGGGCGCCTGGCTGGCCACCGTCACCGACCACCAGGGCCGGGTTACACAATTTGACCACGATGCCCAGGGCCACCTGGTCGCCATCACCGACCCAGATGGGACGACCCGCAGCTTCAGCTACGATGCAGCGGGACGAATGACTGCCCAACAGACCCCATTGGGCCACAGCACCCGTTACACCTTCAATGAGGCCCTCAACTCGATAGCGAGCATAGAGCTTCCCGACGGCACCCTTCGCAGCCTCTCGCCGAACCGCATTGACGCTGCTGAACAGGGCCTGCAGGTAGAGACTCTGGCCGATAACTCCAGCGGCATCGCAGTCCCCGGCGAACGAATGCAACGTAATGACGGAGCCTTCATCGACGGCGACGGCAATCGCTTCGAGTTCGAGACCGACCGAGCCGGACGTCCCATTCGGCGCACTGGCCCGGACGGTGCAACCTTCACCTCGGAATATGACGACCTGGGAAACCTCGCCTCAAGCAGCGGCCCCGATGGACTGGTGGTCTCTTATCAGTACGACACCGAAGGGGAATACGTCACTGAGATCACCGGACTCGACAGCATAACCGGTCAGCTCCGATCCATTGCCCTGGAATACGACCCAAGCTCGGGGCAGCCGAGTCAAGTTACCTACCCAGATGGGACCACTACTTCCGTTGAGTGGGATGCCGACGGACTACCCATCTCCGCGACCAACGCTGCCGGTGGTGTCACCACCTTCGCCTTTGATGGCTCGGGCAACATGACCTCATTGACCAGCCCAATGGGGGCAACCACCCAGTGGCTGCGCGACTCATTTGGACGAGTGACCGAGCGCATTGACCCTGACGGGCACAGCGTCTCGCGCAGCTACGATTCGCTCGGCCGGCTGAGCGAAATCATCGATGCTGCAGGCAGCACCCGCAGCTTTGCATGGAACGAAAACAACACACTGGCCTCGGTCACCGATGGGCTCGGAGATGTCACCGAATTCGGCTACGACGCTGACCGCAGGCGGACCTCAATCACCGACCCCAGCGGGCGCCAGATCCAGTACGAATACGACCAGCGCGATCGCCTGATCGCGCGCACCGACCCCATCGGCACCGAACGCTACGAATGGAGCTCCAACAACCAGATGACCGCTTATGTTCGTCGCAACGGCGAGCGCAACCAGGTTGAACTGGATGCTTACGACCGACCGATTCGCAAGGTCCTCGCCGATGGGGAAGAGACCAGCTACGCATACGACCTGGCCGGTCGACTGATCGAGACCAGCAACCAACACGTCACCCTCACCTTTGAATACGACGCACCCGGTCACCTGCTGCGCGAGACCATGACCGGCGCACCGGGCTCAGGCATCCCCACAAGTGACATCCAGTACAGCTATGACATCAAAGGCCGTCGCACCGGCATGAGTACGGCCGACGGCGAGCGCTCGGTCGCCTATGTCTGGAACGCTCTGAATCAGGTCACCGAAATCAGCGAAGGCGGCACCACCGTCAGCTTTGAGTACGATGAAGAGGGGCGGGTGATCGGCACGGACTACGGCGCTGACATCAGCGGAACTCTGCAATGGTCACCAGGCGGACGTCTGGAAGACGCTGAGTACTCGGTTGGCTCGGAGGTAGCGCTGGGCTGGACCTACACCTATGACGGCGCCGGCTTACGCGCCAGTAGAACCGATGAAGCAGGCAATCTGCGCACATACGACTACGACGACCTGGGTTCGATCACCTCGGTCGACCGCCCGGGAACCAGCGACGACGAGAGCTACAGCTATGACAGCATGGGTAACCGCAGTGCCGATCATGCAACGACCGCATACAGCTACGACGCAGGCCATCGCCTACTGGAAGACGACAGCTACCTCTACAGCTGGGCCGACACCGGAGAGTTGTTAAGTCGAACGGACAAGCTGACCGGTGAGGCGGTGAGCTACAGCTGGGACTCAGAGTCTCGCCTCATCGCAGTAAACCGCACCTCGGCTTTAGGTGTTTTGCTCTCCACAGCCAGCTATCGCTACGACCCGCTGGGACGACGCATCGCTCGTACCGTAGACGGTCAGGCCTTCTTCAGCGTCTACGCTGGCAAGAATGTCCTGCAGGAATACACCAGCGACGGACTGGCAACCCAACAGTATGTGTACGGCGGGCTTGACCAACCCCTATGGAAGCGGGACCTGCAGGGTAATGTTTCGTTCTTCGTGCTTGAGGGCAACGGCAACGTGGCAGCAATCCTCGATGAGGAAGGCAACCTGCTGGAGCGCTACAGCTACGACGCCTTCGGCAACCGCACCGAGTTACTCGGCGCAGCGCTGAATCAGCCCCTGGGACTGCACGCCCGGCCCCTGGATCCAGAAACCGGCCTCTATAACTTCCGACGACGCTATTACTCACCAGTAGTGGGTCGCTTCATTTGCGAAGATGCCTTTGGCGGGCGGATCTCCAATGCGCTGGGCATGAACCCCTATGTCTTTGCCTTCAACGACCCCTTTCGCTTCATCGATCCCTTCGGCGATTTCTCACTACCCTTTGGCGGCTCAGCCAAAGCAGGAGCTGGAGCTGGCGGGACCCTCTGTTTCGGTGTCTGTCTGGGACTCGACATTTCCCTGCAGATTGATTCCAACGGCAACATTCGCTTCGACCTGTGCGGTACAGCTGGCTTTGGAATCGGCGCCAAAGGCAGGATCTCAGGTCAGGTCGGCGCTGGTGAGGTCTCCACCGAAGCCAGCGCATCGGTCTCAGCCAAAGCAGAGGCGTCGGCAAGCCTGGGGCCCTGCAAAGTGGGGGGCAAGGCTGAGATCAGCCAGAAGCGCAAACTGGGCAGCACCTGTGGCCCGACCTCGGACAGCAAACTGGACCTGAGCGCCAAGTGCGGCCCTTTTGAGGGCGGCATCTCGGCCAGCAAAGACGGCCTTAAGGGTCGACTGAAGGGGCCGGGAATTCCCAACTCCGTGAAGAAATCCAAGAGCAAAGGCGAAATCACTAACAGCAAGGTCGACCTGGGTGCGGGAGCTGCTGCCTCAGTGGAAGGTAAAGCCTGTATCGGGGGAGGAGCAACGCTATGAGTCGGCTGTCCTTAGGTCTTCCATCAACGGGAGCACTGTTGCTCGCGCTGGCAGCACCGGCAATGGCTCAGATCTGTCCGCCGGCAGAGTTCCTGCCCGAACCAGTCATTGCCCAGGGAGTGGGCAGCACCGTGGTCAACGAGGTGGTGGACGGGCAGGCCAATGTGGTGATTGGCGAGGGACTGCTGATTGAAGCACCCCGTTCAGGCAACACCAGCGACCTAAAAGTAACCATTGAGTGGTTCAAGTCAGCGGGGACCTGCGCCGCACCAAGCGCGACCGGTTCGGAGCAGTTCAGCGAGGTGGGCTTCGCTCTGCGCACCCCCCAAGGCCAGCTCCTGACGCTGGTTGCGCCAGGCGATTGGACCGGCAGCGACTCGGCGCAGGTTGTCCCCTTTGAGACAAGCTTCAGAGACGATGCTGGGACACTGGTTTCATTCAACCCCCTACCCGCTGCATCTACCTATGTGCCCAGCGGAGGCTCACTGGAAGACCTGTTGGCGCAGTCAGGAAGTGGTACCTGGGACCTGCTTGCCACCGACACTGCGACAGGAGCCGAGCTGTGTATCTACGGTTGGTCCCTGGAGTTCCGTTCTGGCGCCGAGCATGCAAGCTGGGGCAACTCTCCACCTGCTCTGGCGCCTCAGGGCCAAGCTGAATGGGCTGGGCTACAGACCATTGACGGAGTCCTGGAGCGCCCGGTCGGGGAAGGACTGGCCATCTATGGCCTCGATGGACACAGTCCCTCAGATCTACGGGTCTCCATCACCTGGACCAAGACCGACGGCAGCTGCGAGATCCCAGGTGCAGGCGATGCCTACCACGAAGAGCTGGGCTTCACCCTGCGACGACCAGATGGCACGACACTGGCGCTCCTGGCTCCAGGTACCTATGCAGGCAACGATGACATCGGACCGGTAGTTACTACCTTTGATGATCTTGCCCTGATCACACCCCTAGGAGGCCGGCCCGTGTCCGGCAACTTCCTGCCGGCCGGGGGCAGCCTGAACGATCTACTGACCGGTCCAGTCGATGGACTCTGGAAGCTCCTCGCCACCGACCTCGGTGCTGGCGACCCCCTGTGCGTAACAGAGTGGTCCCTGGAGATCGACCACCTCAGTGCAAGTCCGGGGGACATCATCCCGTTTGCAGCCGGCCCCTTCCAAGAGCTTCGCGAATTCGCGCTGGGCGAAGGACATGGCCTGGCCAGAGCCTGCGATGGCAGCCTCTGGGCATGGGGAGAGAACCTCTATGGCGAGGTCGGGGACGGCACTCTGAGCCCGGTCGAAGTGCCCATACAACTGCCCGGAGTCCACCTGGGTGAAGCCGAGCCTCTGGACGTTGGCAACCAGTCCTCAGAACTGGCAGAGAGCCGCATCGCAGTAGGCAGCGGGCACAGCCTGGTCCTCGAACCAGGAGGTCTATTTGTGCCAACCTCCTTATGGGCCTGGGGCGACGGCTCACTGGGCCAGCTCGGACAACATAACTTCGATGACTCAAGCACTCCTGTCGAAGTAACACTGCCCTTTCTCTCACTGTCGCTTGGAGCCGGACCAACTCAGGTCGCAGCCGGCGCTGCTCACTCGCTCGTCTTGATGAATGATGGGCGGCTGTTCGGCTGGGGCGATAATCAGTCTGGTCAATTGGCGGTCTCGGGGCTCTACAACGTCACCTCACCAGTGGAGGCACCGCTGTTTGTTCCCGCTGACTTCTCACCGTTCTTCGCCGGACCACAGCGCATCGCCTTCTCCTCAGTAGCCGCAGGAGGAAGCTTTAACCTGGCCACCCAGGCAAGCCAACTCTGCCTCAGTAATACCGGCTTCGATTTTGGGGGAGGAATCGGTGGCGAAGACAGCATCATTGGTAATGATTTTAACGGCGGTGACTTCCCTAGCTTCAACCTCTGCCAACAACTCCAAGCACAACTCAGCGTTGCCGAGATCGGGCAAGACGGCATGGTCTGGGCCTGGGGCGACGACAGCCATGGACAATTAGGACAGGGAGACATAAACGGCCACAGCGGTCTGGCCGCGGTGCAGCTGCCGACACTGCCCAGACACGTGGTACTCGCTGCCGGAGAAGACCATGCGCTGGCCCTGGATGAGGTCAGCGGCGAGGTCTACAGTTGGGGCAACAACGACCAGGGTCAGCTGGGCCGGATCACCCTATCCGGCATCGAGCAGGGCACGCCGACGGTGATCGAGGACTTGCCGGGAATCATCGCCATCGCGGCTGGCTCAAAGTTCTCGGTTGCTGTGGATGAATATGGTCGTCTATGGGGCTGGGGGCGAAACGATCTTGGCCAGCTGACGCAGGCTGCAGGAACCGTCATTGAGACCCCTGAGTGGCTTGACCTGGGACCGAACCTGAGCTGCGTCCTTGCGGTTGAAGCAGGGGCCGATTCCATCGTAGTAAGAGACTGCGGTTCGGTCTGTGGTTTCACCCCCGACCCTTCGATTCCGACCGCGCCCGAGGATAGCGATGGCGGGCCAATGGCCCCACCCCTGCCGCCGCCCCATCCGGTCGGCTACGACGTCGACACCGACAATGACCTGCTGTCCGACCTGATTGAAGGCGCCCAGAACACCACTCCCACCGACTCCGACGCTGGGGGCGTGCCCGACTTTCAAGATTCCGACAGCGACAACGACGGCATCCCCGATTGCCTCGAAGCCGGCGACCGCTACATTGCTACCCCCGCCGAGGACGCCGATGGCGACGGGGTGCCGAACTTCCGCGATCTGGACTCCGATGGCGATGGCATCCCTGATGGTGTGGAAGGGTTCGCTGACCCGGACGGGGATGGGCTCGGCAACTTCCTCGACACCGACTCCGATGGCGACGGCCTGCTGGACTCAGCCGAGATCAGCGGTGACCTGGACGGTGACGGGATTCCCAACAGCGCCGACCTGGATGTGGACGGCGACGGCATCCCCAACAATGTTGAGGGCGCAGCCGATCCGGATGGCGACGGAGCCAGTAACGAAGCCGACCCCGATAGTGACGGCGACGGCATCCTGGACCAGCTCGAAACACAGCTGGATAGTGACGGCGACGGGCTACCTGACTTTCTCGACCTCGACAGCGACGGTGATGGCATCGCAGATGGTGACGAGTTCGGTTACGACCTCAACGGCAACCGCATCATCGAGGGCTTTGAGCAGGACCCAAGCCACGACAGCGACGGCGATGGCCTGCTCAACTTCAGAGATACCGACAGCGACGGCGATGGCATAGAAGACGGTAGCGACGGCCTGATGGATCTGGACAGCGACGGCCGACCCAACTTCATCGACACCGACAGCGATGGCGATGGCATCGAGGATAGCGAAGAAGGGGTCGGCGATTCCGATGGCGATGGCTTCGCCAACTTCGTCGACACCGACAGCGACGACGATGGCATCCCTGACCTTATTGAAGGGACCAACGACAAAGATCAAGATGGGCTGGGCAACTTCGTCGACCCGGACTCCAACGACGATGGGCTGGCTGACCAGTTGCTGGGTCCTGGAGATCTGGACGGCGACGGACTACCCAACTTCCTGGATCCCGACGTGGATAACGATGGCATTGCCAATCTGGTCGAAGGCACCGATGACCCCGACGAAGACAACGTCTCCAACCTGTTCGACGACGACTCGGATGGGGACTATATGCCCGATGAGCTGGAAGGCATCGCGGACCTCGACGGAGACGGGACCCCGAACTATCTCGACCCCGACTGCGACGGCGACGGAGTGCCGGACAGCATGTATGGCGGTATCACCACCAACCTCGAACTGATCCCGCCGGATCTGGACAATGATGGCATCGCCAATCACCTCGACTCCGACTCGGACGGCGATGGCCTCAGCAACACCGAAGAGCAACTGGTCGACTTTGACGGAGACGGGCTGCTCAACATCCTTGACCTCGACTCCGACGGCGATGGCGTCCCTGATGCCGTGGAAGGAACTGCCGATGACGATGGTGACGGACAGCCAAACTACCTGGACCCGGATAACAGCGATGGGGACGAGTCCGACCCAGACGAGGATGGTCTGCGCACCGTCATCGAGGAACTGTTCGGCCTGAATCCACTGAACCCGGACAGCGACGGCGATGGGATCTCCGACGGACTGGAGTTCGGCTCGTCGACCACTGCGCGCGACGAGGGCGAGCCAGCAGACACCGATGGGGATGGCATCATCGATGCCCTCGATGAAGACAGTGATGGGGATGGCTGGCCCGATGCTGCGGAGGCCCCCCTTGACCCCAACAATCCGCCCGACAGCGACGGCGATGGAATCTACGACTTCCGCGATCTGGACAGCGATAACGACGGTCTCTCTGACGCCGAAGAGCTGGCCGCCGGCACCTCGCCCATCAACGGCGACTCAGATGGTGACGGGATACCAGATGGCGATGAGCTGGCGGCCGGTAGCGACCCGCTGGGAGGGGCGATTGCAGCGGAACTGGTAGCCGCAGAAGGCGGCTGCATTTCATCCCTGGCCGGGCCGCAGCCCGGCAATGCAGTCTCCCTGCTGGCGATGCTGCTGCTGGCGGGGGGCTTGCGCCGGCGCCGCCACCAATCCAATTGTTCGTTCACCCCAGCCCTTGTGCTTATTGCCGCCATCTGCACCGCCGCTTGCGAGCCTGTTGGAGTGCAGGCTCCAGACATAACGCCGACAGCTCCACTGCTGAATCTGACTGATTCGATGGAGGTGGAGGAAGGCACGCTTGTGTCCCTCGAAGCAAGCGCACGGGACGCAGATGGACCGGCGCAGCTGATCTGGCAATGGCAGCAGCTTGAGGGTCAGGAGGTACCGCTGCTGGTCGACGACAGGCCACGGGCACTGTTCCTCGCGCCGACGACGAGCGTCGGCCTCGACCTTGAGTTCTCCGTTACGGTGACCGACTCCCATGGGCTCAGCGCCGAGGGACAGCTGTCCGTGGCCATCCTGCCGGTCAATGAAGTCCCACAGGTGCGTGCAGGCCCCGACCAACAGGTCACCCCGGGACAGATGGTGGTCATCGAGGGCACCGCGGAAGACGCCGACGGAGCCATCGCCGAGTGGTCCTGGTCGGTGGTCGAAGGAGCCCAGCTGGAGCTGGTTGAGGTTCAGCCGTTGGTAATGCAGTTCGAAGCTCCTGATGACGGCACCGAGCTTGCACTGACCCTCGAGCTGCAGGCCACCGACAACGAGGGGGCCACGGCCCGTGATGAGCTGCAGGTGCGGATCCGTTCGGACTCAGCGGTGGACCCGACAGACTCAGCTCCAGTAGTCCACGCAGGCGACGACCGCCAAGTCAACGAAGGAGACTCGGTGTTCCTATCCGCTTCGCTGTCAGCCGCCGATGAGGAGAACGTAGACCTGAGCTGGGTGCAGCAAAGCGGTCCTCCGGTCGGACTGTCCTCAGCCTCAGCTCTAATGGCCGAATTCACGGCCCCCGAAGTGACCGGTGACAGCCTGCTCAGCTTCCAGGTGCTGGCCGTTGATCAGGAAGGACGCAGCAGCACAGATGAGCTGGACATCTTGGTACTCAACGTCAACCAGCCGCCGCTGGTCGCTGCTGGTCCCGATCAGGTGGTCTCAGGCGACACTCTGGTGATGCTCTCGGGCCAGGCTGCTGACCTTGACGGTAGCATCGCTACCACCGTCTGGACCCAACTGAGCGGCAGCCCAGTAGTACTGGCCAATCCCTACTTGATCGAGACCAGCTTCATAGCTC
>DJIF01000019.1 GCA_002433485.1 Deltaproteobacteria bacterium UBA6601 | reverse complement strand
CACAGTCTTGATCCAGGGCATCTCCACAGACGACCGCTGCCCCCGGGTAGACGCTATCCAGAGAATCGTTGCAGTCTTCACAGGCGTGGAAGCTGTCACCGTCAAAATCGACTCCGGGATGAACCGAGGGATTGGCATCGTTGCAGTCGTCACCACCAGGGCAGGAACTGTCCACGTAGCCGTCGTTGTCCTCGTCGCCACCTTCGTCCAGCTGCCCGTCACAGTCGCTATCAACCCCATCGGCGGGGCAATCAATGGCATCAGGGCTGATGCCAGCATCGTTGTCGTCACAGTCTCCGTAGGGAAGACAGTCGCCAATCCAACCATCGCCGTCATCATCATCGGGCTCAATCAAAGTGAAATGCAGACTCCAGCTGAACAAAGTGCCAGCGCTGGTCAGTTGCGATACCTCGTCGCGAATGACCAGAGTCCAAGCTCCCGAAGGTGGCTCACCATCGAAACTGGACAGCGGCTGAACTGGACTGAAGCTCCCGGTCAGCCCGGCAGGAGGACTCGCCATGTTGACCGGCTGAGCAGCCTCATCGTCGAGCACGGTAGAGCTCAGGTTGAGACCCGAACTAAGGTTGCTTACCAGGGTGATGGTGGTGCCAGCCGGTGAGGTCAGCTCCAAGGTCAGATCTTGGCGAAAGGAATGACTGATCTGCAGGGTTACATCCAAATCAGAAATGCTGCCAATCAGTCCCTGGACCGCCAGCGTATCGAAGGTTTCTGAAGCGGGCCCTCCCCAGTCGGCATCAGCAATGACCACACCTCCAGGCACGTGGCTGGCCGTCTCAGGCGCCAGCTGAGAACCTGACTGACCACCGATGTCATAGTCCTGCCCGTCAGAGAGCCCATCGCAGTCACTATCCACGCCATCGCAAAGCTCTGCCGCGCCCGGAAAGATCTCGGCTCCTCCCTGGGCCGGATCATCATTGCAATCATTATCTGCGCTAGTGGCAAGCACACCATCGGCACCGCACACAGTGTGACCATCGCCGTCCGCATCGGGGCAGGTCTGTGCCTGAGCGCTTCCTATGGTCAAGGAAAGCGCAACAACGGCGCCCCCCAGCACCCCTGCTCTTGACATTCAGAGACTCAATCCGCCGCGGCGACGACGCAAGCTGCCCAGGACCCCGAGCACAGCCAGCAGCGCCAGTACAGAGCTACCTTCACCGGTCACCACATTGCCCTCACAGCTACAGCCACTGGGCTGAGAAGCACAGCTCTCATCAGCGCTGTCCACCAGCTCATCACAGTCGTTGTCCAGACCATCGGCGCAATCCTCGGCCTGACCGGGCCCGATGGAAGAGTTGCCGTCGTCGCAGTCGTCCCCGCCGCAAGCAAGGCGCTCGGCGCCGTCCTGATCCGAGTCACGGATAACTCCATCATCGATGGTGTCGTCACAGTCGTTATCAATGCCATCACAGAGTTCCTGGGCGCCGGGGAAGATATCGGGATCGTTGTCGTCGCAGTCATCGTCACAGATCGGTACACCGTCTTCGTCCAGATCGTCTTCACCGCCCTCAAACAGGACCTCATCACAGTTGTTGTCAATGCCGTCGCAGATCTCAGGAGCGGCGGGATGGATCCCCTGGGCATCGTCATCGCAATCGGTGCCGCCACATGCTTCGTCAAAGAAGGTGTCCCCATCGGCATCAACCTCATAGGTCTCGCCATCGCAGTTCATGTCGACGCCGTCGCAGAGATCCTCGGCACCAGGGTGAATGGCGGCATTGTCATCATCACAGTCGTCCCCGCCGCACAACGATCCGATGCTGCCGTCCCCGTCACCGTCCGAGAGCAGGTCTGCTCCACTGCAGTCCTGATCGATGCCATCGTCGCAGACCTCTGTGCCACCGGGAAGGGATGTAGCGTCGCTGTCATCACAGTCCACACAAGCGTGGGCTCCGTCAGCATCAGCGTCGAGCTCAGGGTTGATGGTGGCGTCGCTGTCATCGCAGTCATCACCGCCGCTGCAGGCTTCATCGATATAGCCATCCAGGTCAGCATCGACATTATCGAGAGCATCATCACAGTCGTTATCAATGAAGTCACCGCAGACCTCAGGGTTGCCGGGGAACTGAAGCTCCTGGTTGTCGTTGCAGTCTTCGCAGACATGGGCGCCGTCACCGTCGGCATCTACACCTGGGTTGATCGCGGCATTGCTGTCGTCACAGTCGTCGCCGGTCTGCCCGCTGAGGCTCCAGCTGTTGTTGGCCGAGGTCCATGTCTCTGCTGCGGCCAGGCAGCTCGCTTCATCGGCAATGGCGGAGTCTGAACAGCTACCGGCAGCTTCACAGCTGGACTGATCGGAGAATGCCGGGTCGCTGCACTCGAACAGCACGCACTCGTCGCTGTGGTAGCCATCACCATCGGAGTCGGTCAAGGCGTCCACCGTGTCGCAGTTCTGGTCGAGACCGTCGCCGCAGATCTCCGAGTTGCCAGGGAAGTTGCTGCCGTCGCTGTCATCACAGTCTTCACAGGCGTGGCTACCATCGGCATCAGCGTCCTGACTGGGGTTGAGGCTGGCGTCATTGTCGTCACAGTCGTCGCCATTGAGACAGTTCACCTCGCTGTAATGCTGATCTCCATCCACATCACCGCCGTTGCTCAGGTCCAGATCAAAGGTGTCACAATCCTGATCGGTGCCGTCACCACAGGTCTCCGGAGCGCCGGGATAGACGCTTGGATCGGAGCTGTCGCAGTCACCACAACTGTCGACATAGCCATCCCCATCACTGTCATCCAGGATGCCGATGAACAGATCGTCAATGTAGGTACCCGGGTAATTGGAGACGCTGCCGTCAGTGGTGTGCTTGAAGCGAAGGGTGATGGTGTTGCCGGAGTAGCTGCTCAGGTCAATATCCACATCGACCCACAGCCCTTCGGTGTCGGCCAGACCGTTGCTGCAGCTGTCCCCATCGGCGAGATCTGCAAACACACCGCTGCCATCATCAATCTGCACAACGGTGTAGTCGAACAGGCAACTGCTCTCGTTGTCCTGCCAATAAGAGAAGCTCAACACCGCCGCCCCCGTGGGAATAGTGATCGGCGCGGTGTCCAGGTAGGCCTCATTGTTGACCGCCGCATAATCGCCGCCGAGAACCGTCGCCCACAGCTCTGTTCCCGAGAGCGAAGCGCCGGGTCCCGAAGTGGGCACGCCGTGCTCCCAAACGCTGGTGCTACCGGCCGGCGCCGACGCGATCAGCCCTCCATCACTGCCGTCAAAGCTGGACGAGAAGGCGGCACTTGAACCCACATCAAAGTCGACATTGTCATCCAGGCCATCGCAATCAGAGTCTACATTTGCACCGTCGCAGGTCTCTGGTGCACCCGGATAGATGGTCGCATCGCCGTCGTTGCAGTCGTCGCAGGCATCAAAGCCGTCCTGATCGTCATCAGTACCGGCGCCAACATTGGGGTCGGTGTCGTCACAGTCCCCGCCACCACACTCCACCGGGTAGTCGCCATCGCCATCAATGTCACGATCGTCAACGGTGCCGTTGCAGTCGCTGTCGAGACCATCGCAGACCTCCGGATTGCCGGGGAAGGCGAGGGCTTCGTTATCGTCGCAGTCGGTCTCAGGGGCGGTGGTGCTGTCGGGGCAGGAGCTGAAGCCATCCGCATCAAGATCTGCGGCCGGATAGATGTCGGCATCATTATCATCGCAATCCTCGCAGGCAAGGAAGCCGTCGCCATCCACATCCAGTTCACCGAGCACGTTATCGCAGTTGTTGTCGATGCCATCGCACAGTTCGGTGGCGCCGGGGTAAGTGACAAAGCCATCTAGGACGCTGTCGCCGTCGTGATCCACAGCGGTGTCATCACAGTCGTTCAGGGCACCGTTGAACTCGGTATCGCAGGGGGCAAAGCCATCACCATCACCGTCGGTCAGCTCATCACTCGCATCGCCGTCACAGTCGTTATCAACCCCAGCGCCCGGAGTCCCATCGCAGATTTCACTGTTGCCAGGAAAAGCCGTGTCATCAGCATCATTACAGTCCTCACAGGACAGCGCGCCATCCGCATCAGCATCGACTTCCTGGCCAGCGACCCCAGCATTGGCGAAGTCGTCGAGACCGTTGCAGTCGTTGTCCTGGCCATCACAGAGCTCCGCGTTACCGGTCGAGTTGGCCGGATCAGCGTCATCACAATCCCCATCACTGCCGTCCCCGCTAATGCCGCAGATAGTCTGGTTATCACCATCACCGTCGACGCTCTCATCGGTGGAGGAATCGCAGTCATTATCAACACCAGCGTCACAGATCTCTGCCGCACCCGGGTTGATCTGAGCGTCGCCATCATTGCAATCGCTACCGCCACAGGCCACGTCGCCGTAGCCGTCGCCGTCAAGATCATCACAGGTAGAAAAGCGCAGGGCACTGCCTGCCAGATTGGCCTGGACCGTATTGCAGGAGTACTCAAGCGGGTCCTGAACAGCCGCGCCGGGAACATCCTGAATACCGACCGTGGCGTCGGCCAGATGGTCGAACAAGGCGTCTCCTAGCGCCAAGTCTACATAGTGCATCTCAATGGCGCCGCTGGGATACAGGTGCACCTGGAAGGTAGCGCCATCGGTGTTGCCGAAGCCATAGTGGGGCACATCCTCCCAGGACACGACAAAGCGATCGGCTCCGGCCACCGTGTCGTGCCAGCCATAGATGGCGCTGGACGCATTGTTGGTCGGGTTCAGGTCATCCCAGTGAGGCATAATCTGGGGAGCTGTCGTACTGGTGGCCGGTAGACAGGTATTGGAGTAGCCCACGGCTGACGAGTTAAAGGCAATCGCCCCGTTAGAGCTCACCGTCAACTGGCTGTAATTGACTCCGTAAAAAGAGAAACCGTTCGCCCAACTGGACGGAAGGTCGACGATCTCTTCGCCGTCATCGGTCATAACCCCAGGCAGGGATTGCACTCCGCTGGGAACAGAGACCTGGTCCAGGGCGATTGCGTCCCAAGTGTATCCATAAGTGTTCGGACCACCGCTGGACTGCGCAACAGCCAGGCCTGAATTTAGAAGCACTGCGCTCAGCAGGAAACAGGCTGAGGAAAGAGAGCGGATTGCGTTCATGATGTTGACCTCATGGAGTCGTGGAACAACTAGGGACACAAAACAAGTGGCGGAAATTCTTCCTCACCGATGGCAAAGGATGCGCGACCAGCTGCAACAGTATCTGCGCTCAGTCCGAGCACGCCGAACTGAGCTGAGCGCCGCAGCTCAACCGATCCTGCGTTCGGCAGAATGCAACTGTCGAGGGACCCCTTTTGCACGGTGACTGCGATAAAGCTGATGTCCGTATCGGGCAACTCCGGCCCGGCCAGGCTGCCCCCCTCTATGTTGATGATGTAGCTGTCTTCCAGCTCCTGAATCTGGAGCAATGCGTCCAGCCGCAGGTCATCCCGATCCATCCTCTGAATCTCGCTCATCTGAACATCGAAACGCGCCAGGCCAGCTTCATAAAAATGGTTACCACTGAGCGCACCGCGCACCGCGTGCCCGGAGTAACCGACCCCCTCAAAACTGCCAACGAACCAGCCCGTTGCCGGCGCAACGGTAAACGAGATCTGCCCGGAAAGGCCCTCCAAAGTAGTGCCTGATTCGGGCGGACAGCCGCCACCATAGTCGAGCTCCACCCGATCACCATCTCGCTCAACGACCGGGCACTGGGACCCCGAATCTCCTTCATGCAGAGCGGTAACCAGCTCGATCCCGAGACCGCTGAGGCGCAACAGTTCGGTTGTCGCCAGCTTGGCATGGGCTGCGTCTAGCTGGGTTATAGGCGCCTCGGTCTCCTCGCAGCCCCCCAGCAAGACCAGAACAAGCGCCAGGCTATGCGCCACTCTAAACGGCCTTGGGACTGGTTTTAGTACTGGTTCTTGGCGGCGTTCGTGCGACATGAACGCTCAGTTTACCGCAGCAGAGCCTTAGCGATCGTGCTCAACTGCATGTTCGAGGTGCCTTCGTAGATCTTGCCGATCTTGCTGTCCCGGTAGAACTTCTCCACCGGGTACTCCCGAGTAAAGCCATTACCTCCATGGATATCGACGGCGACGCTGGCCACCCGCTCTGCGACCTGGCTCGCAAACAGCTTGGCCATCGCTGCTTGATGAATAAAGGGCTGTCCAGCGTCCTTCAGCCGCGCAGCGTTGTAGACCATCAAACGTGCAGCTTCGATATCGGTAGCAGCCTGGGCGATCTGATGCTCGATGGCCTGAAACTTGGCGATCGGCTGACCAAACTGCTCACGTACCTTGGCGTACTTGATCGATGCGTTAAGCGCCCCTTGAGCCAAGCCGACCATCTGTGCGCCGATGCCAATGCGACCCTCATTCAGCGTCTCGATAGCAACCTTGTAGCCCTTACCTACCGGTCCCAGCACATTAGCTGCTGGGACACGTACCTTGTCGAAGATCAGCTCACAGGTTGAGGAAGCTCGAATCCCAAGCTTGTCCTCCTTCTTACCAACGACAAAGCCCTCCATGCCTCGCTCGACGATAAACGCTGTGATGCCCTTGTAGCCCTGGCTCGGATCCATATTCGCGAACACCAGAAACAGATCCGCCTCGTTGGCGTTGGTAATCCAGAGCTTATTGCCGCTGATGAGCCAATCGTCACCATCAGCCTCCGCGCGACAGCGCAGGGCAAAGGCATCCGAACCGGAAGACGATTCACTTAGAGCGTAGGCTCCCACCACATCCCGGGCCAGCTTCGGTAGCAGGCGAGCCTGCTGCTCATCGCTGCCCCATCGCTTGAGGGCATTGATCACCAAAGTGTTCTGTACATCGATCAGGACCGACACAGCGGGATCGACTACCGCAGCAGCCTCGATGACAAGGATCGAGAGAAAGAAATTACCGCCAGCACCACCCATGGATTCCGGCACCTCAATGCCCATCAGACCCATCTCAAAGAACATTGGCAGTAGCGAAGCCTCCATTTGCTGAGCCTCGTCCATCCTGGCGACATGGGGACCGACCTGCTCTTCAAAGAAAGAAGCAAGTGCTTCAGCAAAGGCCGTTTCTTCATCACTCAACATGGTCAGGGCAGGGGCGGGCGAGGACATGGGAACTCCAGCACAAAAAAGTTGGGGCGTCGGGGGCGGGCTCCGCCCGGCAGATTGGGCGAGGCGCGCCTATATATCACAGGCGGTTGAATTATTCGCGCCAAGTTTACGGCAGATCAACTGATCAAAGAGGCATGTATTTCAAGTACTTAGAATCTAATTGTTGTTTTTGAAAGGAAAAGCTGGATCTTGTCGGCCGATTCGGTAGGGTTCGCGCCGCTCGGTTACCGGAATGGGTTGCGCCTCTTCGGTCCCGCTGCCCAATCAAGCGGGTGGCCCTGAGCCCAGGCACAGCGACACCATTGAGCGCGAAGGTGTCGCCCGGGACGCAGACCACATGTGGTGGTGAGCCTCCTGCCCCTAGTCAGGGGCTGTGATGCAACGTGCTGAAGGCTGATTCGATGACTTATTCTGTCACTCGTCTTCTGCTGAAGGCGACCTTATCCTTTGCTCTTCTATTGCCTATCACTGGCTGTGATGCGCCCCTGGGTCCTTCGTCCGTAGAACCGGCGAACTTCTGGCCGGAAGAGCCTGAGTCCTTAGTCCTGCTGGGCCACGATGTGAGCCGTGGCGTCTTGGCTCTGGTCAATGACCAGCTGACGGATGTTCCCTTCCTGACCGGAGAGTGCATGATTGGCTCCGGCGCTGCCGAGCGAATCGTCGCCCACCGTCAAGGTCCAGACAGTCTCGACGGAACTGCTGACGATGACCCGTTTGACACCATCACTGAGTTGGATGAAGTAGGGCTGGTCGGCGAGCAGACCTTGAACCTACTCGCCGAAGCCGCGGAACGCCTCGGACTGGTACCGGTACTGGAGCTGGAAGGGGTCCCCTTTACCGAGGATGAGGTACAGGACACCCTGCTGTTCGCCAATGGCGCGTCGCTGGATGTGCTCGATGTAGAAGCAGGGCTGGACATCCGCGCTGCCCGTTCACTGACCTATGGCCGCCCATACCAAAGCCTGGTCGAGGTTGCAGAGCGGCCCTTCGTGGGACCAAGTGCTCTCACCGCAATGAAGTGGTTCGCTCCGAGTTGGGTCGACAGCCTTGAGTAGTCGTCCTGTCCTATAAAGGAGAGGATGACTCGCGATATCAATGTTGATCACCCGGCGGTAGGGGCCGCACAGGTCTTTCTGGCCGGTTCGGCCGACGCCCTGGTTGGCGCGGCTCTGCTCACCGACCGGGTGCCCTATGCAACCTGGGTGATGATCGCGCGAGAGCATCGCCTGCCAGTGCTGCTGGAGCGTCCGGTCGCCGAAACGGCTCGAGAAATCTGGTGCCTGGGCTATGCCGGCACCGGTGACGACCTCTTACCCGCAGCCCTGCAGGCTCATGTCAGCCACCGCCCGGTGCACTGGCTGTCAACCACCACCGGGCGACTCTCACTGGCCGCTCAGGAGGTTCCTGGCCTATGCTTTGAGAGCATGCCGGGCGGCTCGTTGGTGCTGCTGGTTCAGCGTCACCTGCAAGGCTCTTGGGAGCCGGACGACTATCTCTACGAGCGCCTTGGCCTGCTGCTTGGGCGCAGCCCTGGAGTACGACCAAGCGATCCGGAATTGGCGCTGGTCAACACCTTGCATGGTGCTGCGGTTGCAGTGCGCAACAACGAGCATCTGGGCGCTGGACTGGTTCGAAGCCTGGCCAAAACTTCCCCCAGTTGCTGGCAGCAGGATGCCACCTTGCAAACTCTCTGCAATGAGGGCGACCGCTTGATCCGAGCCGGGCGCACGCTGCTGATGGAGCGCATGCCCAGCCGCGGCGGTCGTTTCGGCCCAGCGCTGTGGGTGGTAGAGACAGGCTCCATTGCTCGTGGGGTGCACGGTAAGGCGATCGCAACCCAGAGCTACAACCGACAGGCACCAGCGGCGCTGGTGGAGCGAGTCGAGGCAGGCTTCACCAAGGCCTGGGTCGTCCTTCCTCGCCAAGACGCACGCCTATGGCACCACATCAGCACCACCTTTGGTCAGTTTGGGAAAGACTTCTCCTATACCGGGCTGAGAGGCGCGGGAGCCCTACCTGGGCAGGCGGTCGACGAACTTATTGAGTTGCTATGGGACGACCTCAACGGCGCCTCAGCTGACAAACCATCAAATTACTGACTCAACTCTGAGCGGGCCACTTGCCTGACCGGCCCAGCAGCGCACAGGCGCCGTGTCACTTTGTCAGTGAAGAGGGTAGCTGTTGGCCCCCGCTGACAAACTGTCAACACCGTAGCCAGCGATCGGCAGCTACTAATACTAAACCCAGAGCACTTGGACAGGAGTGCCAGGAGCCCCAAGCACGCGAATACAAAGCTGCCCGGCCGAGAAGTCATGGCTCGATGTCCGTACTGGCAGGGTTCTTGCTTTAGAATTGAAGCATCATGCGAGCCCTGCTGGTCTTACTTACCTTCGCCTCCGCGGTCTTGACCGCCCAAACCCAGGCCGGGGTCCCCGAGCATCTGGCCAGGGAGCTGCCCATCACGGAAAACCCGATCGATGTCGCGGTGCTCGCGGACCGGGTAGTTGCGCTGGCCAGTAATGGCGAGCCAGCACGCATCACCTGGTTTGATAGTGCTGACTTTGACGCTCCAAGCCAGACCTACGAACTGGCAGCAGACCAGATTTCGACCCTGAGCGAGGCCGTACTGGATGGGAACCCGACCCTGCTGGTCGGCGGTTCTCAAGTAGATGTATTGAGCTTTGATATGAGCGAGATCCCCAGCGGCGCTCCAGAAGTTCAGACCCCCATCGGCCTCGGCACCAGCGGCGGCGATATCAGGAGCATCGCGGTGGACGCACCACGAACCTGTGCCTATGGCGCCGATGTCATCAACAACAGCATTCGCCACATCAACCTGGACGGCAGCGGTGTGGCAGCAGACTTCATAGGGGGCTCCTGGCCGATCAACCTGGGCTTTGTTCCGGCCGATGTGGCCTTACTTGATCCTGACACCCTGATTGCTGTTGGCCACGCTGGAGGACAAGCAGCAGTAGCACTGGTTGACCTCAATGTGATCACCTCGGCCCAATTGGTAGCCTTGGATTCTCAGCTCGTCGCCAGTCTGCCGGCCCCGGTGGTGTCGGTTGTGTCCGATGGTCAAAACAGAGCCTGGTTGTTGCTGAGCAACGGGCAGATCTGGGTCCTTACTGAGTTGGAAGAGGCCCCTGGTGACGACGACGATGTCGGTGATGACGACGACGATGTCGGTGATGACGACGATGTCGGTGATGACGACGATGTCGGTGATGACGACGATGACAGCGCCGGTGATGACGACGACAGCGCCGGTGATGACGACGACAGCGCCGGTGATGACGACGACAGCGCCCAGCCGGGAAGTGTAGCCCGCGATGTAGCTCCTCGAGACATCGACCCCAGTGCCTTTGGTCTTGAACTGCTCATCAGCACAGCTCCAAGTCCGGCCACCGAACTGCTGTTGAGCAGGGTTCCTTCAAACAGCGTAGACGGCGACGATGATGATGACGAAGCCAGCAGCCTGTTTCTGTATGCCCTGGGTAACAACCTTGCCAGCCTCTATACAGCCGCTGGGGCACAAATTGATTCCTTGATTCTGTCCTCTTCCGCGGCCGGGCTCGCTGCTGCCAGTGGCGCTGACGGCTATGCCTATGCGGCTGTAACAGGTGGGGACGCCGGTGGCGCGCTCGCAGTCCTGAGTCCTGGGCCTTGGATTGAGATCCAGGAAGTGAGTCCTGCGCACATCTCCTCGGATCTGGAATCCATTGAGGTGACCTTTGACATCGAACTCGGTGGGGAACTAGCAGGAGCTTGCGACTACAGCTTTGTTCTAGAGGGCGACATCTCGGGCGACGGCAGCAGCATCGCAACCGCCCAGGGTACCGCCTCGCTGGGGGAGCCAGTACGCCAGCTACTCAATGGCGCCGACCTGCTCCCGGGCTCGCGGCGAGTATTTGTATTCTGTACCGACGCTGAAGGAGATGTAGGTCGCGCCTCATTCACCTACAGCAAGGGATACCTAGACGCTCCGACCAACTTCAGCGTGACTCCGGGTAACGCTCAGATCGTCGTACGCTGGGACACTATCGCCAGTGAAGATGTGTCCCACTATCTGGTCTATTTCGATACGACTAGCTTCGATGAACTAAGCCTGCCCGAGGCCTGTAATGCAAATCGCTCACAGTGCTCACCATTGCGAATAGACCAACCCCTGTCGGTCCTCGATGGAAGCGCCGCTGGAGACGACGACGACAGCGCCATCCCCTTCGGCCTGCCCTTCTCAGTAGCCATTGAGCAACTCGCTAACGGCCAGACCTTCTACTTCGCTCTCGCTGCAGTGGATGGGGAAGGAAATATAGGACCCAGAACCGCAGTCCTATCGGCGGTCCCATCGGTAACTGGGGGCGCTGCCGCCCTCTCCGGCGAGGTCGGCGGATGTGGTTGCGAGAGCTCACTAGCCGCAGCAGCAGCCCACCGGCCGCTCCTGCTAGTCTGCGCACTCTTTCTGCTCGGCCTGGTCAGGCGCGAGGACCGAAAATAGGAGCTTTCATGATGCACATTGTCCGCGGTCTGCGCGGTTTCGTCGCCATTACCCTTGCTGGCTTTCTTACTGCGAGTTCGCTGCCTGCTCAGGCGGCATCAACCGACACGGTAACTGCTCAAGAAGAATCGCCAAAGTGGTTCAGTAGCTCCCTTGGATTCGGCTCCCTTTGGCTTGAAGACCCAGATATCGCTGCGGTCTATGAAGACAACGGCAAGTTCATGAGCAAGCTGACCATGGGTTTCATCCCATGGAGTCGCTACATCCATGTAGAGATTGACATGGGTCTGGGCTTCCTGCAGTTCCCCGGCAAAGCTCAGTTTGCCGATGGTAGCGGTGCTTCGGCGGACAGCATGATGCTGACCCTGCTGCCCCTTTCCATTGACCTGTTGATCGGCATCGACATCGCCCACGAGCAGCCGGTGGTTCCTTACGGCGGGATCGGCCTCGCCTGGACCCTGTGGCGGGAAAACGAGAGCGGCGACGGTGAAAAGTGGTACGGCGACCGGATGGGCTGGAGCGGCTTCTTCGGACTCGGCTTCTTGCTCGATCGACTGGAGCCGGATCGAGCGGCGCGAGTCGACGCAAAGGCCGGTATCAATGACTCGTATCTGACCGTTGAGGGACGCTACTCAACCGTCGACCGACAGCTTCAGGACGGTGAGTGGAGCAGGGACGGACTGTCCTTCTCCGGATGGTCGCTGATAGCAGGGGTTAAGCTCGCTTACTGACTCCCTGAGCCGCTGCCAGACGACCCATTGCCCCCTATAGCGAGTGGGCGGTGGCGTAGAACAACAACCCAGCGGCTAACACTACAGCCAGTACCGAGCACAGGCGCCTTCTGCTGTCCTTGGGATCTGCAGCAATAGAGGCGCAGCACGCAACTCCGCAGAACGCGATCAAGGGCAGGAAATAATGGTGACTATGGTGATGAATAAAGCCGAGGAAAGGGAAGTATAGGAGAGCTGTAATCGCGCTGACTCGAGCCAACCTGCCACGGAATGGAATCGCCAGAGCAACAACTCCACCGCCCACCAGCATCCAGGTCCGTGCGAAATAAAGCGGCCGCTGCAACAACCGGGGGGCGTCCTCTGGAGGGTTGTGAAAGTGCTCCGGAATGGTCTCAAAATAGAGCGCATAGAGCCATGTCGGCAGAATACCGGTGAGCACCCCGGTAGCGAGCATTGCCCCACAAAAGATCGCAATGCCCAAGCCAAAGCGCATCAGACCGGCGATGACCTGCTGACGACGCTGCCGGTCGACCGCCAGCAGGGAAAGACCTGCCAGCAGCACTACGACCGCGCCCGGGTAGCGGAGCAGGGCAGCCAGCATCGCCCACAGCACAAAGATCTGCAGCCGCCCAGCTACCAGCGAAACCACGGCAATCAGCAGTGCACAGGCAAACAGGCTGTCGGGAAAATTCATGGAGCCATCCGAGACCATCAAGCGTCCATGTTGGGCAGCCCCCAAGCTGAGAACTGTGGCAAGGGCGAGCGCCACCCGCAGATCAGACATTCCAGGGCTGCCCTCAAGACCCTTGATACCGGTGACAACGATGGCCAGCAGGATCAGGACCAGCAAAGCTGAAGCAGAGACCAGCTGTTCAGTAAGAAGCTCTCGAGCTGGAGCGTACAGATAGGTCCATGCTGGTGGCTGATGCAGGGTACTTGCCGGCTGCACCCACGGTGGAGAGTGACCGGGAAGAATGTGAGTGCTGGCTACCTCGGCAGCCCATCGCACGTTCTCGGTGACATTAAGCATCTGAAAAGGGTGCATGGAGTGAATGCCCAGCTCCTGCAGTTCGCCACGGACCTCAGCCCCTGTGAGATTGGCCAGAACAATGACCTGGAACTCAGCAGCAACAAATTCTGTACCACCATGAGCCGGGGGAATCAGGCGCAAATCGACCGCTGTGCTGCCGCGCGCTGGCACCTCGACCTGTTGACTGAGGACCAGGGCACCCCACTTCCAGTAGCGCTCAACCAGATGATCGCCCCACCTCCCGGCCTGTTCAATGGTCGACATGGCGCCAAAAGCACTGGGAGGAGAGATACCAGGGGTTTTGGCCGAACTGTGGTGAACAACCAGCTGCGCGCTGGCACCCACCTGGGAGTGGACAAGGAAATACAAAGGGACCAACTGGGGACCATCAGCCTCATTACTGACAATGACCGTCTCGACCTGGCCACTCGGGGTAAAGGCCCTGGCCTGCTCGAGTCGCTGCCCACCCCGAAGGTGATAGCGAATCGCGCCAGGGTGATGCGAAGGCTCAAGGCCCTGGTTCAAGCTCTCATCATCGAAGTACCAAGAAGAATCCTGGAGCAGATGTGGATGTTGCCAGATGGCGAAGGCGAGACTGCCGAGAGCCGCAATCCAGAGAGCAGCGCGGGTACTCCGGCGCTCGGCGCCGACCCGCAGCCCCGGGTGCCGACGGCGCAGCAACGCAAAGCACAGCAGCCCCTCCATCAGGAGTAGGAGGTTGAGGCTCAGGCTATTAATTTCGAGACCGCAAAGCCGCAGTAGGTTGAAGTTGACGAAATGAACGACCAGAGCGAGCCCTGCTGCGCTCAAGGCCCACCAGCTGGGGTCGGCGCCATCAGCCTCGCTCCGGCCACAGAACAGATCGGTGCGAAACAGCAGGGGCGCGAGGAAGAAAGAAGGAACAAATAGCAGGACTGGAAGTCCTACGAACAGACGCAGCGCCGCTGCAAAAGAGAGACCATGGGGCGGCGGCCGGGGACTATCCAGTGCGTTTAAGGGCAGTAGCAGTGCTGCCGCAGCAAGCAGCAGCAAGCCCAGCCTGGAGGCGCTTATCGGCTTCATCAGCGAACCATGATAGCGCTGCTTCAATCGCTGTGCGGAGCGGCTCAGCGATTGAAGGTCTCGCGGACCAGCTCAAGCCTCGATGCTCTACCGCCACGCAGCACATCAAGCTGAACTGAAGCGCCTACCGGACCACGACAACGAGCAATGAATTCCACGGCACTCATGAAGCGAGTCGGGCGACCATTGATCGCAGTAATAAGGTCCCCGACCTGCAGACCACCCCTCTGCGCTGGAAGGCCATCAACGAGCCGAGCGATGCGGGGACCAAGGGGGGAAAACTCCAGCGACACCCCAATCCGACCGGTATTGGCTGCGATCGAAAAACGTTGGCGGTTTGAGGCCACCCGAAACTCAAGCTCTGCACTCTCACCAGTTTCCCACGCAAGGAGCTCGGAGAACCCAAGTTCTTCCCGCGCCGCCTGCAGGTAGAGCCGGCCTTCCGGTAGATCTCGAAGCGAGAAGCGGCCCTCGGCATCGGTCCGCGCCCAGGCTGGCTCTTCAAAGGAATGAATCGCATTCAAACCGTCCCCTTGATCCAGCCCAGCCACATAAACAAAAATTTGGCTAAGCGGCTGGCCCTGTTCATTGAGCACCCTGCCACTGACCTCCCGGCGAGGTCGGATCTCCAGTTCCAGCCTGTGCACCGGCTGCTCAAGGCTGATGAACAACTCAGCGCTGCAGCTTCCCCATGCCTGCTCCGCACACCGCAGCAGGTATCGACCGGGAGCCAAACCGTCGACCTGAAAGCTACCCTTCGCTCCAGTCGTTAGATGTGCCAGGACCGATGCCCTGCCTTGGCTGGCCGAGCGTACCCACGGCTCTGGCAGCAGCCGCTCAGCACGACTGGATGGCTTGAGCAACTCCAACGTCACGCCCTGGATCGATGGCCCCGCAGCAGGAGCTTGCAGGACACCTAGAATCCGGCCCGGCTGCTCGGCTTCAAGGACCGGCTGCTCAGGCTCCCACTTAACTCTGGGAGCATCGGCTCCAGCCAAACCGGGCCCAAACAATACAGGGGTAAGCGCCACAATCATCGCCGATGCCAACCAACGCATCCTCTAGATATAGCGCCGCCACCCTGCGGTTTCGAGCTTGAGACACTGACTCATCAGCTTCAACGCTTGCTGGATCCTCGACTCCCATGTAGCTTCCCCGACCCCAACGCACCCTCTAGGAGTTCCCCTTGGATCTGAAGTTGCTCTTTGATGAGTTCGCGGCAAGCATGGTGCGCGAACGCAGCATTCAGACGGATGAGCGCTTGAGCAGCTGGAGCAAGGCGGTCAAGTCTCGTCTGGTGCGACTCGGCAAGCGGCGTGGCTATACGCCCTTCGCCACTGACGACCGTCGCAAGAGCGCAGCTTATCTCTGGGATGTAGCCTGGTGCATCGAGGACCGAATCAAGCGAGGTCAGTTGCCAGGAGGAGCTGGCATCGACGGACTGCAGTTTCCCGTGGGTGCATACCGTAAGCTGGCGCTGACCGCTGAGGTTGAGTGGGGTCGCCAGGGACAGCGGCCTCACACCCAGGTCTTTCGCCAAAATATGGAAGAGGTCTTTCGCGACTTCTACAAACTGCTCGATGCCAGATCAAGCACCAAGGTAATGGTCTACACCACCTGGAGCTATCCGCTTCAAGCCGGGCTCGATGGGCTCTTTATCAAGGGCTTTCGAAACATTCTGTTGGATTACCAGGCGCACCTGCCAGACGACAGCTATCTGTTCATCGAATTTGACGACCGGAGCCGTAAGATTCGCGGCTACACCACTCGCGTCCCCAAGCGCGGACCACGCCCCTTTAAGATGCTCTCCGTTGGCGAGTTTTCATATCCAAGGCGCTGGGATCCCAATGGGCTTAGCTGAACTCAAAACCTCGACCTAAGACGCAGCTTCAGCAGCGATTACCGCGCCGCCGGGCTGGGGGCGTTAAGATCAGCGGCGTGCCGGTACGTCTAGAGCTGTTTCTGCCTCCTCTAACTGCCCTTTTTGTGGGCCTTATGCTGCTGCTCACAGCAGCTAGCTACGCCCAGGCTCAATCTTCGGCTCCTGCAGACCTGAACCTGGCTGAAGAACGCGTCTCAGTGGACCGGGGGCCCCTTGATCATCTTGGCCATGGAACCGCGGAAGACCTCTTCGTCGAGCTCGGTGCCGGTGCCAAAGTTTCGGTGTTCTCCGGCAATCTGGTCCTTAGCCTGCGACCACTGATCCGCGGCGACGCCCTTGCCGACAGTCAGATGGCGCTTACCTACAATCACTTGGATGCTGAAGGCTCAGCAGAGCTCGTCTCAGGATGGCGCTACGACCTTGGCCGAAGCTGGAGCCCTGGTGCCTGGGGAGACCGGGTCCTGGTCGACGGCGACGGCTTCCATGACTCTTTTCTTGCAGCCCCACTGCCCAGCCGCCAGGAAGCCCTGCAGCTGGCCGATGATCTGGTCCGCAGCTGGCGGCAACAGACTCCATTAGCCCAGCGCCGTGCCGCTGGAGGAGAACAAGGCTTTCGACAAATGATCGCCGGAGATCCGATCTTCTTCGCTGAAATGCGCCTGCGCTATCTGGGTCGGCCGCCCTCTGACCGCCGAGCACGCTATCAATCCAACCGCCGAGGGCAGCGCAGCCTATTGCTTGACGACCGCGACGAACATGTGGTCCTGACCCGGCACGACGGGGGCACCGAACTCTACGGAGAAAGCGGTGAGTTGCTCGAAGTAAGACCCCGATCCGGTGCTGCCCTAACCCTGATTCGCGAAGGCCTTAAACTCCGCGAAGTTCAAGTAGACGGAAGCACCCGCTTTCATATCGATTCAGACAGCTACGGTCGAGTCGTCCGGATCCGCTCACAACGGGACGACGCGGAACTCCAGTACGCAGATCGCCTGCTCCACCGTCTCATTACCGCTGCAGGGCAGTATGAGATGACCTATGACACTCAAGGGCGTCTGGTCTCCCTCCAGGGACCGGAGGGTAGCTTGGCGATCGAATACTCGGACCGATCAGGGCGGGTGGCCAGGGCTCGAGGGCCCTACGGTGACCTGGTTCTAGGCGACCTGGCCGGCGATAATTCACAGGTTACCGTGGCTTTATCGGGATCCGCTTGTGGCAAATGGCAGGCGGCCTGGAACCCGGTTGCTCGAGAGCGCCGTCTGCAAGGTGACAGTGAGGTCCTTGCAGTGCGCTTCGAGAAAGATCGACCCTTGCCCATCGAGTGGTCTTCCCGGACCTCCCGGTTGTTCTTGGAATGGAGTCAGTCCGGCCTACTGCTGTCAGCTCGAAATGGAGCGGAGCAAGTCAGGTTTGAGCGATCAGCAGATGATCTTATCACCGCACTGATCGATGCAGGAGGAGCTCGGGCAAGGATGGTTCGGGGCGAACAGGGCTCCCTGCTCGGCTGGCTTGACCCTGCGGGCCGTCGAACCCGCATTGAGCTGAATGCTCAGCAACTGCCCATTCGCCTGAACACCCCAGGCGGCGGTCTCGTACAGCTCCATCGAACCCGCAGCGGCGCCCTACGCAAGCTTGAGGTTGATGACCAGAGTGACCTGGTGTTTCGCAGAGACGGCCGTGGCTTTCTCCGAACCCTGGGCGCGGCCACTGGAGGGGGAGCTGTGTTCCGCCGTGACGCGCTAGGCCGAGTGACTGGTTTTGAGGCGCCTGGAGGCCTGCGCTTAACGCTTGGCTGGGACCGTTCAGGCAGACTCAGCTCCATTGCCGATGGTTCAGCGAGTGCCGGGATCCGCTACGCCGCCGACGGCCGGCTGGCCGGTTGGGGCGACGGACGCTCGATGATGGACGTAGAGCGGGCCGCCAACGGTCAGGTGCAAGCCTTGAGTCGTGATCAAAAGTCACTTTGGAGCCTGAGCCTGGAAAACGGAGAACCGCTCGGGGTCATCTTTCAGGGTGGTCTTGAGCAGGAACTGAAAAAGGACCCAGATGGTGTTCCAGTGGCCTGGGAAAGAGCAGCTGGCGGGCGCATCGAACTGCTTCGGGATCGACGCGGTCGACTACAGAGCATAACGGATCCCCTGCTCGGTGATCTCAAGCTGAAGTTGGACCCATGGGGCCGCGCCATTGAACTTTATCGGGGCAACGGGACTTGGAAACTAGAGCGGGATCGGGCCGGCCAGGTCCTCAGTATCGAAGATCCGCTCACCGCCGTCACGCGCTTGAGCCTCGCGCCCAGCGGCAAGGTCCAACAGCTGGCTGGCCCTGACCAACTCACCTGGGCTTTGCAGCACGACAGCCTGGGGCGACTCATCGAGCTGCGCGATGGTTCTCAGGTTTGGAGCCTCCGCTACGGGAAGCTTGGCCTGCCCCAGGTTCTGGTCGACCCCCGCGGTCGCGAAGCGCGCATTGATTGGGATTCGGCCGGTCGATGGCGACGCATTGAAGCCAGGGGTGAACTATTGGAAGCGGCATACAGCGAGTTAGGCCCAACCCGGGTCGGAGATCAGCGACGCTTCTACAGCCAAACCGGCGAGCTGATGAGCTGGATGGACTCGACTCCCAACCGCAGCTGGAAGCTAGACCGTGACCCCCTGGGAGCAGTACTGACGATCTCCCTTGAGGACCACCCAAAAGGCGGGCCCAGGGAAGTCCTCTGGCAAGCTCGGCTGGCTCGTAACCCGCTAGGACGCCCCACTCAGATTGGCGCCTGGCGACTCAAGTGGCAAGAGGGCCGCATTACTGAGCTTCAAACCACGACTGAAAAGACTCCCTTGCTCCGGGTCGATCGAGACTCACTCGGCCGAGTACAGCGACTCGAAAGAGCTGATGACGTCTCGGTTGAGGTCAGTCATGACCCATGGGGAGACGTCGAACGGTTGCTGATTCGCAATGGTGAGCAAGGGGAATTCGCAGCCCGAGTCCGGCGAGATGCAGCGGCAAGGGCCACTGTCCTAGAGCTCACTGACGGAATTGAGCTGCGCTTGCAGCGAGATCTGCTCTCTCGGGCTCGCAGTTGGCGCCTGATTGGGATTAAAGAACCCTTTGAGGTGCGGATTCGTCCACTGGATGGAAGCCTTCCCGCCCAAGTAGAGAGTCTGGCCCTAGAACTCAACCTGGAGCTTGATCGCAAAGCGGAGAGCAACAAGCTGTCGGGTTCTCGCAGAGTCGAGGTAAGCCTGGGTCCTGGTCTGGACGTTCTCCGCTTCGATGAAGTCCGCGATTCCCTGGGCGCCCTACAAGCCACAACCAACCTCTGGGAGAGTGCCCTGGGCGCCTGGGAGCACACTGAAGACCCCATCGGCGCACAACTGGCGACCGGCGAAGGGGACTCCCTGAGTCGCAAAGACAAGCACAGCGAATCGAAGCAGAGTGCTTCTGAGCCGACCCTGCTGTGGGGCGCTGCCCCTCTCCTTGTCGCCGGACAGCCCGGAGCCCCAGCGCTGGACGGCAGTGGTATGCAAATACGTGGTGACCTTCGGTTTCGCCTTGCCAGTGAGGGCCAGACCATCAGCTGGTTAGGTTCAGGCGCCACCCTGGAGGGACTTGCCATTCCCGGGTCAGACGGAGCGTTGCGCTCACCTCCAGGCTGGTCACCCAGCGAATTCCCAGATCCAAGCGAGTTCGGAAAGCCTGTTCCACCCATTCTAAGGGGCACCGGACGTGCCGCTCTGCGCTGGTGGGCAGGACTAGGGCTGGCAGGTGACCGGGTACTGGCCTCTGACGCAGACATTCCGGTCTCTATGGCCCCCTGGCTCCGCCCTTATGAAGCTCTGTTTGCAGACTCTTTAGGTTTGCACTCTGAACATGCACAGAGTGGCGCTGGAATCGGCTTACCCCCCCTGCCCGGTGCACAACGATTGGCACCAGGCCGAGCCGGGTTTCAACAGATAAGTCCTTTAACCGCACTAATCCTTGCTGGCGACCTCCCCCTGGCGGCCGATGAACACGAGGCCTGGAGTCCCGGTCCACAACCAATCTGGAACATCGATTTTCCAGGTGTAGAGGCACTCCTGGCTCTAGCACGACAACGTTCAGCGCCATCCACGCCTGTTCAGTGGCATCGCTCAGAAGTGGCCGGAACCTCGGCCCTGTTGTCGGGATTTGCGACCCGTGCGGGCACCCGGCGAAATCTGGAGCAGGCCTGGGCGATCCTACCGGTCCTATCTGGACTGCCCCCTGCAACCAGAGATCTGTTACCCGGCCCAACCCATGCCGATGTGCAGGGCAGTGCATCACTGCCTTCAGATGGACGCTCAAGCGCTCTGGAGGCCCTATCCCTGGATCCCTTGAGCCCTACCGCCACAGCCGGAAGCCGACTCGACGACGAGCGGGTCCTACTGCTCTTGCAAGCCACAGCCCAACCGCTAAGAGGTGAGGGCAATCGGGTTCCGGGATACAGCAGTCGGGAGCAGTGGCGAATCCTTCTGCCATCAGGCTCGGTTGCGGTCATTGACGGGCGCGGACGCTTACTGTTCGTTGATGCAATGGGGCGCTTGACACGGGCCTGGGGAGAACAAGCGGTCGAATCGACGGCCAGCGCACTGCTCCAGGAGGGAAGCCTCAAAAGCAGCTCATCAGCGCTGCTTGAACCGCGCTGGTTGCCTGCTGCGCAAGGTCCTCTAGAGGCTCGTTGGGGACTTCTTCCAGCCAGGCAGGAGCTACCCCTGCTATCGAGCGGACACCCGGTATTTCTAGAACGAGCCATGAACGCCTCAGCCCTACCTGCACTGCCCATTGCTCCAGTGAGCCGATAAGCTCACCTCATGGTGAAAATTCGCGTCAAGCCAGCAGGCGTTAAAACCGAAGGCCGCGACGGCACCACGATCTTTGCGACCGCCAACGCTGCTGTAGTAACCATGACCAGTCCATTGGGGGGGATTGCGCCTGCGCACTGTGCAGAGTCCGCATTCGTGCCGGAGCTGAACTGTTATCACCAATGAAGTGAGCCGAGGCCGCCCAAATGGGCGGCTGCTTTTACCTCACTGGCGGGCGACTCTCATGTCAGTCAAAGGTCTACGAGGAGGTCGTTGTTAAAGTAGCCTCCCCAAATTCTTTGTTGCGCCCCAGATCCCCTTACATCCCGCCTGCCATGCTCGGGACACGCGAGCAACTGCAACAGGAAGAAGACCTTCGGCGGCTGCCAAACAATGCGGAATCAAGCTCCAGGCGGAGCTATCCCAATAGACCATTCACACGAAGACCCTACGCCAAAAAGCCCATAGCAAGCATCAAACAAGCTCTGCAAAGTGACCGTCCCGAAGCCCTGGCTCCTTTCGATCCGGCTCAACCCGGCCCCGGCGAGGAGTTCAGCAGAAAGACTCAGACGAGTTGCGGCCCGGTGGCCTCACAGTCCCAGCAGCAAGCGATGAAGCTGGCCGTCGGCAGTGTGATGCTGAGTTACTGCCCGAGAGTCAATGATGTCGGTGAACTGAGGATGCTGGAAAAGGTAGCTGACATCTTCGGTCCCCAGCGCATACGGGTCCCTGCTGAAACCGTTCAGGCTCAGCAAAGCCAGATGCAGGGTAACCGCGACCAGACCTCTTCGAACCGTACTGAATCGAAACACCGCTTTACCCATGAGAGCTTGCAGCAAGAACCGACGGAGCACACTCGCCTGGTCATTGCCGCGCAGTTTCGGGCGGCGAATAGCCGGATGCGTCTGCGTCATAGAACGGGGCAGAGTATCTTCGGCCTGGCTCCCATCAGGACCGTCCATCAAACCCTCAAGCCGAGCTTCTTCCGCCAATACCGGTGCAGCCAGCGGCTCGAAGTCCAGCCTTGATCGAAGCTGGACCATCCCCTTGCGCAACCTCCGGATAGCCATCGGATCGGCAGCCTCCAGACCAATCAAAAGCTCCAACCAAACCGCAAGGTCGCGAAGCAGAACATCCGCCGCCCGGTTCATGTCAGCGCTCAGCTGTCCCTGACCGCGGAGCGGGTTGCTGATGCCCCCCCCTGAGCCATTGGAGTTGCTCGCCTCGGGCATTTCTACAGTTGCACATTCGTCGGTGTCGGCGAGGGTCAACCAGGGATCACTAGCATCCCCCGAATCTTCACGAAGCAGGTCTTCAAACGACTCTATCGCGCCCAACCAGGCGACAGCCGGATCCTGCGCTTGGTCTTGGAGTTGCTCAAGCGCCCCGTTCTCCCAGCCCATATAGCTCGCCCAGGGCACCTTGCAACCGCTCGAGAGAGCAACCGGCTCGCTTATGACCTGGAGCAAAGATGAAGACCTCGCCACTGAAGTGATCGTCTCTAAAGCTTCGGCGCGGGGATCCTGGCCCTCACCATGAACAACGGTCGGGCAGGAGAGGCTGAGGCCAACGTTCCAACCTTCTGGCGTTCGCACCGGGCGAAAGGGGAAGAGCCGGCAAGCAGCGGGCTTGAAGTCCCCGCCAAGCGCCGCGTGAATCCGGCACAGGTTGTCGTCCTGAAGAAAAATGCAGCGATCATTGTTAGTCCGCAGCAAGAATGATTCGGGGGGCCCGTTGGTATTACCCAGAGGCAGGAAATCATTGACACCCACCTCACCGGAGAGGCCGATGTCCTTGAAGCCATTAACAATGGTGCGAACCTCAGCGGCACTCACTGGACCCAACAGGTGTTTGCCGGTACAGCATCGGGTGCAAGAGTTACAGGAGAAACGACTCCCTTCCGCCATCCGCAGCCCGGCAGGCGTCGAGGTGGGGTTGGCTGCCAGCTGAACCAAAGGTTTGTTGCGCTGACTGATGCGCCGCAATGCCGCGACATCGGCACGAACCAAACCTTGACTGACAATGGCCCGGGCCCTGGGGGTGTCGAGCAGAGCGCGCTTGTCCAATGCCTGAAGAAGATCAACCAGGCCCATGGGATCCAACGCACCACCAAGTTCCTGCCCTGCCCGCATGAGAACTGCAGCAGCGTCGCGAACTCCGTCCAGGAGTCCAACAATAACGGCGGCCGCGTCGCCCAGGCGGACCACCTGCCCTAGGACGTTGTCCCGCAGCTCCACTTCATCTTCGTGGCGAATCATCACCACCCCGGGTCTCAGACCGGGCAGGGCGGCAGGAGCGCCAGGACGAGAAGGGCTGAGATGGAGCAATCGATGAGGCACGCTGGACTGGATCCGTCGGGAATCTAAACTGGGCATGCCCAGTACGAGAGCGTCCTGCTCCCGACGACACGCCCGGAACAATATGGTCGGTGAATCCCCTGATCCTGTCCAGTCACCAAACAAGGACCACTTACTGGTTACCGACCCGGAGGTCCTCGCCGGCTACTGTAGAGACGCCTCCCCTCTAATTGGCAGCCCCGAAGGCTTGCTGCGCCCGGATTCAGCACAAGAGGTGGCCTTCTGGCTGCGGGAGGCAGTTGCCAGGGGCGTCCCTGTAACACCCTGTGGTCTGCGCAGTTCAACCACCGGATCTGGGCTGGCGAGCTCAGGGTGGGCCCTTTCCTGTGAGCGCCTTCAGTCCCCCCTTGAGCTGGATTCCGAGCGCTCCATCGCGACCGTTGGGGCAGGCGTGGTGTTGAGGGACTTCAAAGATGAGCTTGAATCCCATGGGTGGTTCTATCCTCCAGATCCAACCTCAGAACGAGAGTGTTCGATGGGAGGAACCGTCGCTTGCGATGCTAGCGGTGCACGCAGCTACCGCTACGGACCCACGCATCGCTGGCTCCGCGGCCTGGAGGTGGCCTTGATGGACGGCAGTGTCCGCTGGTTCCGACGACGACTGGTAGAAAAGGACGCCTCAGGTTACGCCTGCCTTCGAGATCTGGTGGACCTGTTCTGTGGTTCTGAGGGAACGCTCGGGGTCATCACTCGGGTAGAGGTAGATCTTCTGCCCAAGCCCGAAGCCTTCCTTGGAGCTCTCGCGTTCTTCGATTCAGTCGCCAGTGCGCTGCACTTTGTGGGACAGGCCCGGCAGGAGCAGCGTCGCGGTACTTCGATCCAACCGCGCTGCCTAGAGCTATTGGACGCCACCTGCCTGGAAATCATGCGCCAGCAGGACAGCGGAGTCATCATTCCCAACGGTGCCGGTGCGGCGATTTTCTTTGAAGAAGAACACCTCGCTGGAGAAGAAGACCGGGTCTTAGCGGCTTGGTGGAGTCTGCTGGAGTCCTTTGCGGGAAGCTATGCGGCCGACACCGTGGTTGCAACGGACCGAGCCCGCAAAGAAGAACTGCGGAGCCTACGCCATGCGGTGCCGGCCCACCTCAACGAGGAGGGCGCACGGTTCATGGAGCATGGAGGCAAGAAGCTCAGCACCGATTGGGCGGTTCCCTTTGAGCACCTGGCACGCTTCATGGTCGATGCCGACGGTTGGTTGGAAGAGGCCGGAATCCATCGGGTGGCACGCTTCGGTCACGTAGGCAACGGTCACCCCCACTACAACCTGATGCTGAAAGATGGCGCTGAGGTAGAACGCGGCGAACGAGTAGTACGACGCATGTGCGAGCGCGCCTGCGAGCTTGGCGGCACCATCAGCGCAGAGCATGGAGTCGGCAAGGTCAAGCGAGCCTACGCCAGGTACCGGTTCTCTGAACTTGAGCTGGCCGCAATGCAGGCGCTCAAGAAGCTGCTCGATCCTGCCGAACTGCTGGCACCGGGAAACCTGTTTCCGTAACCTCCTGCTGAACGGCCCAGTGCCGGCGGCTGATAGCAACCAGCAAAGCCCCCCACAAAAAGCCAACCGCATGAACGCCTCGCACCGGACTCTGCAACAGCAACGGGACGCTCAAGGCAAAAGCTACAAGCAGCCAGGTAGCGAAGCCGACCATGAGATCTCGTCGCTCTGCGTAGGTTAGCTCATGACGCATCCTGAGCCAGGACACCAGCGCCATCCCGAGGCAGCCATAGAGCAAGGTTGACGCTCCGACCATACGCTCGGACCCTTCAAGGCCGAAGCCAAGCCAGAGTCCCGGCAGCAGGGCCGAGCCGAAGATCCCCAGCCAGGCAAGGCCGGGACCAATGCAACGCGCAGCCATCGTCATTCCAACGACCAGGCCTGCGGCGTTGGCTGTCGCCACCATCCACTCAGGGTGCAGGAGCGCAAAAGTAAGCAGACGCCAGGGCTCACTCAATGCGAGACCAGCCCTCAGCTCACCGTAGGTCAATAGCAGACTTCCCGGATGGCTCTGCATCCAAGCCAACACAGGTAAAAGCACCAGCCAAAGCGCCATGTCCCAACGACGCGGATGAAAGAAAGGCAGGGCGAACGATGAAAACGGCATCCTGGATCGATCCTACGTCAGCTACTGCCGAGAAGGATCGACACCCCGGTCGAATCCGACGGGAGCCGCCCAGCGACAACCCATCCCACTCGCTTACAGATCGTCGCGAAACGCTACTGCTGTCGCCGCTCATGCGAGAGGAGTAGAGTCAGCCCATGAAGCCGTCCTTAGAGCCTGTCGCTGAGCTTGCTGTGGCCGAAGACCTCCTCGGTCAGACCATCGAGGCCAAGGTCGCCGCTTCCGCCCGGCACAGCATAGGGCAGTACTTCACGCCTCCAGCACTGGTGGAGTTGGTTCTATCTCTAGTGGGTCCTCCAGACGAGGCCGACGGCAAAGTTCTGGAGCCCGCCTGTGGCTCCGGTCGCTTCCTGCTCGCAGCCCAGAAGCTATGGAATCTCTGCCCTGAGCAGCTGTGCGGCTGCGAGACCGACCCAGTGGCCCGGCACGCTGCAGAACAGCAATTGCCAGAGGTCCAGATCCTCCCCCAGGACTTCCTCAGCCTGCGGCCAAACGGCGGCTTTGCACGAGTTGTTGGAAATCCTCCCTATATCCGTAATCGGGGCCGGGGCCGAGATCTCTACGCCGACTTTGTCGAGCGCGCCATCGATCACCTCGGCGAAGGCGGGAGACTGGCGCTAGTACTCTCCAACTCCTGGTTGGATGTTGACTTCGGTCGGCGGCTGCGTGCTCGACTACTGGAGAACTGCGCGCTGGAGTGGCTGATCGAATCCAGCGCCGAGCGGTGGTTTCGGGAAGCTCGAGTCAACACCATGATCCTCATTGCTCGACGCTGTGATGACCCGGCGCAGAGGGCTGCCCAGAGCGTCCGCTTCGCGCAGGTCAAAGATCCACTTCCGGCGGATCCGGTGGTGGTTCGTGAAGTAGCTCAAGAGTCCTTACGTGCTGAGATCAGCTGGGGGCCCTATCTAAGGGCCCCCGAACTCTATTTCTCCGTATTAGAAGCGGAGCGTGCTGTTCCACTGGTTCCCCTGGGGGCTCTGGCAGAGATTCGTCGGGGTTTCACCACCAATGACAACCGATTCTTCTATCCACCGGCAGACTCCGGCATTGAGCAGCACTATCTACGACCACTGTTCAAGAGCCCACGCCGTTCTCCAGGCCTGCTTTCACACAGCTCTGATCTCCCAGAGCAGGTACTGGTCTGTCCATTCTCACGCCAAGAACTGAAGCATCGAGGGCACAAGGGGATGTTGTCGTGGCTCGATCAGCATCGACCGGAGCTGAGTTCATCCTCCTGGCGGCTGCCCGACCAACGAGCGGCAAGGCTGTTTCTGGTCAAGGGGGTTGCCGATCGACACCGCCAGCCACTATTCGATAGACCGGTCTTTGCCGATCAGCAGCTCTACCTGGTCCACCCCAGTCCACCTTTACGGGAAGAGGCGCTGTGCGCTCTACTGAACAGTAGCTGGGGTCGACTCAGCCTGGAAATGGCTGGCAGAGTTAACTTTGGTGACGGCGTCCTGTGGCTTTCACTAGGCGACGCCCGCGACAAGATCATGGTGCCTGACCTGCGGGCGCTGAGCCCCTCTGCCGAACAACAGCTGGTTCAGGCACTGCTGGACTTTCCGCGCCAACCAGTACCCGCAGTGAGCCAAGCCAGAAAGCCCGAGGAAGACCTCTGGTGGCAGGCCCAGGAAGAGCTGGATCGACAGGTTGGGGCACTGTTGAACTTGAGCACACCCCAACAAGAGGAACTGCGCAAAGTCGTCGTCGAACGTTGTCGAACCCGCCTGAAGGTGGCGGAATAACTCCACTCAAGGGCTCAGATCACCGCTCACTTGAATGCGCTGCTGTGCATCAACAAAAAAGTGTAGCTCGGCGCCCACTGACCAGCTAAGGCCGGCATAAAGCTCAGCGCACTCGATGTAGCTATGGCGATGAGTACCGCGCCAGCGTTTACAGCTGCAAGACTCAGAGCGAATCTTGGCCGCCCAAGGCATACCCGCATGCCAGAGATCAAACAAAATGCCCGGTTCAGGAAACAAGGCGTCTTGCTGCGGGATCCGCACCACTCGCTGCTGCAAGGCATCCGGGGACAGCCTGATGCGCAAGTGCGCGGGTGCAGGCATAAACTGCTACCGAACGCCTCGAGGTTCAGGCGGAAAGGGGCATTCCCGGCGGAGCAGCACGCTCCAACCAAGAGAGGTCGGGCGTGCCAGCCCTCAGCAACCACCCGCAGGGATCATCTGGGCTAAGGCCTGGCGTAGGAATGTGCAACAGGCCTGGGGAAGCTCCAGGGCTCAAAGTGCCCATACCTTCCAGGCCCAGGGCGTCGGCCCCACCGGCAGTGGCCGCCTGCAGCAGCACCAAAGAGGGCACCTCGGGGAAGGCAGCATGGAGTTCAGCGGCTTCGCGAAGAATCGACTGATCTGGATTGTCTGCTGCGGCTGCCGTTCCCAACGCGACCCGGCAGCCCTCTTCCAGGAAGGACACCAAAGGCGGCATCTTGCCACTCACTTTTCGGCTGGTACGCGGACAGAGCACCAGGGGAGCCTTGGCGGCACTGGCGCGCTGCGCCATTTCCCTGGTAGCCGAAGTCATATGAACCAGCATCACCTGTTCGTGAATTGCGCCGAGGTCTTCGAGATAGCCCATGGGGTCCCTGCCACTGGGGCTGAACTCGTCCCACCACAGCTCAGCACTCTCTACCAGAGAACGGGCGGCATCCTTGCCGGACTCCAGCAAATCCCACTCTTCATCGCCTTCCGCCAGGCGGATGCTGGTAACCGCACCCATCTCAATGGCCTTATGACAAAGCTCCCGAATGGTGCCACCAGCGGTCGAGTAAGGGGCATGAGGCGCGAGCAGGTAGCGGATCCCATCCGGCCACGGAACGATCCGTGCCTTGGCCACTGCCGCAGCGGCAAGCGCCTTGGCGGCACGCCGAGGAGAAAATCCGGTGATCTCGTGAAAGACCACTCCATACAAACCTGCCCTAGCCATCGCTGGCACTGCCCGCAAGCTATTGGTCACATCACCGACCGCAGCCGTGCCAGCTTGAACAGATTGCTGAACGCCAGCCCGCACCAGAGCTTCGCGGGATGCAGGATCAAGTCGATCCGTCTCCCTACGAACTTCGCGAAGCTTACGCAGCCACTTGCGCAGGCCGATCACCCCGGCGTGCGGTGAAATTGCACCCAGCTCAAATTGACTGTGAGCATTTACCAGGCCCGGCATCAACAAACCCGGTAGCTCTGCTGGCTTAGCCCAGGCGAAGTCCTTCTCCACCTCTAGACGGGTCCCGCAAGCTAGCACCCTACCCATGGTGTCAAAGACCACCGCACCATCGCGAATGGGCGCAGCATCTCCAGGCAGCAACCAGGGCGCGCTATACATCCGTACCTGAGAGGAATCCTGCTCTTCTATGGCCCCGCGACGAGCGTCATGGGCCCAGCGGCGCAGGCGGTCGCGAATCATGGTGTGATCTCGCTGTTGGAGTCTAACCAGCCAAGATAGGCCATAGCATAGGGCCCCATTGCTGCTTGAGCATCTGGGTATGAGCTGGACTTGTTGGTCATCATCAAGGCTCTCTCTCAGCAGTCTCTATGGGACCCGCTGACTCTCTCTAGCAGATTGAGCAGATAGGTCGAGTAGGAACTGTTACCGAGATTCTGTGGCGCGCGGATTTCGGCCGGCTCGATAAGGTTTAGCCTTAAGGCAAGTTCCTCGGGACAACCCCGCTGAATACAGTGCCGCTCAAGATCTTCCCGAACCCGGGTCGAGGCCTCATGAAGGGAAGCGGCAGTACCGCAGTCAAACCAACTGACCTCAGGTCCCAGTTGCTCTACACACAGCATCCCTCGCTGCAGGTAGCAGCGATTCAACTCAGTAATCTCAAGCTCTCCCCTGGGCGAAAGCGACAAACTCGAAGCCAGCTCGCCAACATCTTGATCGTAAAAATAGAGCCCGGGAACCGCCAACTTCGAGCGAGGCTCAAGGGGCTTTTCCGCGATGGCCAGCACCCGACCATCGGAGTCGAGCTCAACGACACCAAAAGCGCTGGGATCGTGCACCTGCCGCGCAAAGATCAGTGCACCTTCGCTGCGCTGACTGACCCGTTGCAAGCGACTCGTCAGCCCGGCGCCCCAAAATAGGTTGTCTCCAAGACAAAGGGCGACCTGGCGACCCTCAATCTGGTCACGAGCTACCAAAAAGGCCTCTGCTATTCCGCGCGGCTGCTCCTGAATCGCGTACTCCAGCGCAATGCCCCACTGGCTGCCATCACCCAGAAGCTCTACAAAGCGCTCCATATCCCGAGGCCCGGTAACCACCACAATCTCGCGGACCCCAGCTCCCATCAAGGTACAGATGGGAAAGTAAATCATCGGCGTATCGTAGACCGGCAGGAGGTGCTTGTTGACCGCTCGGGTAACAGGGTCCAGGCGCTGACCGCTCCCTCCGGCCAGAATAATACCTTTGCGGCGCATCAGTTCTGTTGCCATCAGCTGCGGCCCAGACCCAGGCGTCCAGCAGAATGATTGTCGAGCCAGTCCCGATGCTCCAGATACCAACGCACAGTCCTCAGCAAACCTGTCGGGCCACTCTCTAGAGGCGTCCAGTTGGTCTGCCGACGCAACTTGTCAGCTGAAATGGCGTTGCGCAGATCGTGCCCGGGACGATCCTGAACCAGGCGAATCTGATCAGCGTAAGGAGTTCCATCCTGACGGGGTTGGTGGTCGTCAAGAAGGGCGCAGATCTGACGAACCCGGTCTATGTTCTGAGCCTCATCTCCCCCTCCGATATTGTATTTCTCACCCACGCGCCCACGCAGCAGGATCGCCTCGAGAGCACGCACGTGGTCATCGACGAACAACCAGTCCCTGACGTTCCGCCCGGTCCCATAAATGGGGATGTCCTGCTGATTCAGAGCGGAGCGAATTACCGTTGGAATCAGCTTTTCCGGGTGTTGAAATGGACCGTAGTTGTTGGAGCAGTTCGAGATCAGAACCGGCAGTCCGTAGGTACGGTGCCAGGCTCGAGCCAGATGATCGGCGCCCGCCTTACTGGCCGAATAGGGTGAGTTGGGCTGATAGGCAGTGGTCTCAACAAAGCTCCCCTCCGGACCAAGGGAACCATAGACCTCATCGGTTGAGACCTGCAGGAAGCGGAAGCAATCCTGCCTCCGGGGCGCCTGCTGACGCCAGTAGCTAAGAGCTGCCTCCAGCAGCACAAAGGTGCCCACCAGGTTGGTCTGCACAAAGGCCGCTGGACCATCAATGGAACGATCAACATGACTCTCTGCGGCAAGGTGCAAAATCGCATCGGGCTGAAAATCCGCCAGGACCGGATCCAGGGCACTTCGGTCCGCGACGTCCGCCTGTACAAAGCGATAGTTGATGGCGCTAGAGCAGGACTCGACGCTCCGCAGATCCCCCGCATAAGTGAGCTTGTCGAGGTTAAGGACCTCGTAGCCCTGGGCGACAAAGTGGCGACAGCAGGCGGAACCGATAAATCCAGCGCCGCCAGTGATCAGGACTCTCATGGGTGGCTCCAGGCTGCCCTGGCTGTGCCGGGGCATGCTGGACCTATACTCCCTCCTCACCCTGGAGCCAAGATCGACGATCCATCAAGGTGTTGGGGAACTGCGCGGGCAGCAGCCCGCCCGGGTGCGCAACTGCACGCCCGTGATGAGGCGTACACGGGACCAAGTTAGCCCGGGAGAACGACGCTGAATTGAGCTTCGATAACAGCATCCCAAGCCTGTCCAGACAGGCCCTTCGAAAGGAACGAACATGAACCTGCGATTGCTGCTGTTGATGGCCATGCTAATGACTCTCAGCTTGAACATGGCCTGCCAGGTTGAGTCCGACGACGACGACTCGGCTGCTGGCGATGACGACGACTC
>DJIF01000070.1 GCA_002433485.1 Deltaproteobacteria bacterium UBA6601 | reverse complement strand
CTGGCGACGACGATGACTCTGCTGCAGAGGGTGAGGCTCAGCCATGAGGTGGGCAGCTTTGCTTCTGACTCTCTCCATGCTTGGCTGCGGAGGAAGTCTCAAGGGTCTTGATAAGGGTCCAAGTCTTGATGCTCAGCTGGACACCCTGCGTTCTCATTTGCATGCGGCAGGATCACTGGGTGCCATGGCCTGTGCTCCGAAGGTCTTTGCCCAGGTTCATGCGGCTTATCGATTTGCGACCTTGGAGCGCAATCAGGGAAATCGGGTTCGAGCGTGGGAGCACGTTGAGGAGGGGCTTCGTTTTAGTGCAGAGATCCTTGAGTCTTCCAAGGACTGCCCGGTTCGAGGAGTGCTGGTCGAGAACCAAAAGATGGACCCTGGGGCAGATTCAGATGGCGACGGTATTGCGACTTTTGCAGATGCCTGTCCTTATGCCTTGGAGGACCTTGATGACTTCGAGGACGAGGATGGCTGCCCCGATCCGGACAATGACGGTGACGGGGTGCTCGATGCCGAAGATCAGTGTGCTCTTGAGCACGAGGATCTCGATGGCTTCGAAGACGAGGATGGCTGCCCTGAGCCGGATAATGACGGCGACGGGGTACTCGATGTGGACGACTTGTGCGCTGATGAAGCCGAGACTTTGAATGGTTTTGAGGATGATGATGGCTGCGCCGATATATTGCCGAAGCGACTCGATATCGTTGCTGGCTATATCGAGCTTGACGCTGCTGTGCAGTTTGTCGATGAGCAGGGCTCCGAGTTGTTGGCGGCTTCACTGCCGATGCTAGAGGGGCTTGCTGCTCAACTGCTGACCAGACCAAGTTTGATCATCCGGGTCGAGGGACACACTTCAAATCGAGGCAGCAGCGAAGAGCTGCTAGCTCGAAGTAAAGCTAGAGCCAAGTCAGTGGCGGACTTTCTCATTGAACAGGGTCTTGCAGAGGCTCGTGTGCTTCATTTAGGTCTTGGTGGCACGCAACCGAAGACGACCAACCGGACCAAGTCTGGCCGTAGGCTTAACGAGCGCATCGAGTTTGCTGTGATCGGCGGGCAGTAAGCCGGCCACTATTCAGCTGGAGCGCTCAGGCCCTTACTCAGGCTGATTGTGGACATCTGCTCAGTTGGTGGTCAGGTTGTCTGTCTCTTGGGAGATGTTCTCGCTCCATTCCATATCGCGCTTCTTCTGCCCGGCCTTTTCGGCCTTGGCCGCGATCTGTCGATCCACCAGATCGTGGTGGGTCGTGAAGTAGGGTAACGATGTGCCAATGAACTCATCGACGGAGTTGAAGCCGTGGCGGTCCATAAATTCGGCAGTGCCGTCGATGAGCTTCTGGACCATTTTGTGTCCCTGTAGCATCACCCCAGTGCAGACTTGGACGGTCCTGGCCCCGAGCAGCATGAACTCAATAGCGTCATCTGCATCTCCTACCCCGCCGATTCCGGAGACTGTCAGTTCAGGGTTGTCGAGGATCATTTCGGCAACCATGCGCAGCGCGATGGGCTTCACAGCGTAATAGCTGTAGCCCCCTGGGGTGCTGTAGCCCTGAACGGTCGGCATGGGGCGGAGGGTGTCCAGATTTACTCCGATTACCGCCAAAATGGTGTTGATCGCAGAGACCCCATGGGCCCCCCCGGCAATTGCTGCGCGTGCCGGGAGGGTGATGTCAGTGACGTTCGGGGTCATCTTCGACCACACCGGCTTGTCGGTTGCCTCGACGCACCAGCGGGTCACTTCTTCGACCATCGCCGGATTCTGGCCCATGGCCGCACCCATGTTGGTCTCGGGGTGTCCATGGGGACAGGAAAAGTTCAACTCAAAGGCATCCACGCCGGCTTCATCGGATCGTTGTACAAGCTCCTGCCAGCGGTCCTTATGGTAGCTCTCCATGAGGGATGCGATCAGGACTCCGTCGGGATAGTCATCTTTGGATCGCTGAAAGTCGGGGATCCAATCGGAAAGTCCGCGATCGCTGATCAGCTCGATATTCTGGAAGCCGATGACGTTGGCGTTTCCTTTGCGTTGTTCCCAGGCTTTCATTCGCCACTTGCCGTAGCGTGGTGCCACGTTGCACACCGGGGTGTCGTCGAGAGCGACGGTCTTGGCTACTACCCCGCCCCAGCCGCAGGCAAATGACTTGGCGATCGTGCGGTAGTTGGTTCCCGGAGGACCGGAGCCGATCACGAAGGGGTTGGCGAATTTCATGCCATTTACGTTGAGCGAGAGGTCAGCCATTTGGGATCCCCTAAGTGGATTGGAGGGTCGAGCGGCCTGTTAGGGCAGCTCTCTTCGCGAGGGAGGGCAAAGGATAATATAATCCTCGCCCTTGGAGGTGATCCGATGAGTGACAGAGTCTTTCTGAATTACATCAATGGGGAGTGGGTGGCCGGATCGGGCCCCCAGCCGATTCCTGATGTGAATCCCGCCGATACCCGGGAGATTCTTGGTTATGCGACCGACTCCACCGAGTCGGATGTTAATGATGCGGTCGCCGCGGCCAAGCATGCCTTTGAGAGCTGGAGAAGAACCCCAGCTCCGGTTCGGGGCCGAGTGGTCGCGAAGGCTGCGGCCTTGTTTGAGGAGCGGGCCGCCGAGATCGGTGAGGTGCTGTGTCGTGAGGAAGGCAAGATCCTCGCTGAAGCTAGCGGAGAGGTGCGCAAGGGAGCCAATATCGTTGAGTTCATTGCTGGCGAGGCGAGGCGCCTGAACGGTCAGACCATTCCCAGTGAGTTGACCGACAACTTCGCTTACACCGTACGTGTTCCTCATGGGGTGGTGGGCTTGATAACGCCATGGAATTTTCCGATGGCGATTCCAGCCTGGAAGATTGCTCCGGCTCTGGTAACCGGCAACACCATCGTGCTGAAGGGCGCCGAGCAGACGCCTTGGGTCACTGAGTTGGTGGTTCAAGCCTTTGTCGATGCTGGGGTGCCGCCAGGGGTCCTCAACATGGTGCAGGGTCGCGGTGTTCCCGCTGGCTCCTCGCTCGTGGATCATGAGGACGTCGCAGCTATCTCTTTTACCGGTTCGACGGAGGTGGGCCATGCCATTTACGCGCGTGGTGCGGCTTTGGGTAAGCCGGTTCAATGTGAGCTTGGTGGCAAGAACCCGATCATCGTGCTTGATGATGCGGATTTACAGATGGCCGTGGCCGCTACCGCAAAGGGTGCCTTCGGCTCGACCGGTCAGCGTTGTACAGCGACCTCTAGAGCCGTTGTTCAGAAGGGCGTTCACGATCAGTTTGTGGAGCTGCTTCTTGAGCATGCTGCGCGAGTTGTTCCCGGTAATGGCTTGAGTCCGTCGACCACGATGGGTCCGAGTGTTGACCAGGATCAGTTTGACAAGGTTCATGAGTATCTCGAGATCGGTAGGTCTGAGGGCGTTGAGTTGCGCTGCGGGGGTGGTCGGGCCAGCACCGGGGAGCTTTCCTTTGGTTTGTTTACCGAGCCTACGGTATGGACCGGGGTTACTCAGGAGATGCGGGTGGCTCGTGAGGAAATCTTTGGTCCGGTGTTGAGCGTCATTGCAGTTGACGACTTCGAACAGGCGATGGCCGTTGCCAACAACGTGGAGTACGGCCTTACCTCCAGTCTCTACACCCAGGACTTGACCAAGGTGTTCCGCTACATCGAGGACATTGAGACCGGCATGCTCCATGTGAACTCGCCGACCATCGGCGGAGAGGCTCAGCTACCCTTTGGTGGAATGAAGAAGACCGGCATTGGGCCGCGTGAGCAGGGTCCAACAGCGATCGAGTTCTTCAGTGAGTGGAAGACGGTCTATATCGACTACACCGGAGGTTTCCGCGGAGGGAACCTCTATTAAGTGGTCGAAGGGCGCGCTTTGCATCCGATTGACCGCCGACGGGACCCGGGCTAGCGTGGCCCGCTACTGTGCTCAGTCAGCCGGTTCGAGAATGCATCAATCAGGAGTTGTTCATGTCCCGCAATGTAAAGGTCGGCCTCATTCAGGCCTCCAATCCGGTCAACGATGAGTCGGTACCCGTTGCCGAGATTCAGGAGGCGATGTTCGATAAGCATCTGCCCTTGATTGATCAGGCCGGCGAAGCAGGAGTCCAGATACTTGGTCTGCAGGAGATCTTTAACGGACCTTATTTCTGTCCCGGGCAGGATAAGCGTTGGTATGCGGCAGCGGAGCCTGCCGATGGCCCTACTGTTGAGCGTTTGCGTCCCTATTGCAAGAAGTACGATATGGCGATGGTTGTGCCCATCTACGAGCGGGCGATGGCTGGCGTCTACTACAACTCGGCGGTGGTATTGGATGCGGACGGTTCGACCGTTGGCCTGTATCGAAAGAATCACATCCCCCAGACTTCAGGATTCTGGGAGAAGTACTTCTTTAAGCCCGGAAACCTGGGATATCCGACCTTTCAGACCCGCTACGGTCGAGTTGGGGTCTATATCTGTTACGACCGTCACTTCCCTGAAGGAGCGCGCTTGCTCGGTCTTAATGGAGCCGAGATAGTCTTCAATCCGAGCGCTACAGTGGCCGGCCTTAGTCAGTATCTCTGGGAGCTTGAGCAGCCAGCCCATGCAGTTGCTAATGGCTACTTTGTTGCAGCCAGTAATCGGGTTGGCACCGAGGCTCCATGGAACATAGGCCAGTTCTACGGAACCAGCTATATCTGCGACCCTCGTGGTCAGTTCCTGGCGAAGGGCTCGGAGACTGATGATGAGTTGGTGGTTGCTGACTGTGATCTCGAGCTGATCGAGGAGGTCCGGCAGACCTGGCAGTTCTATCGGGACCGCCGGCCCGACACCTACGACGACATGGTCAAGCAACTTCCCTAGGAGGACGGCCTCGGCCATGAGTGACTCTGTCGCTCAACAGGGATTGCTGGGCTCCGACTTGCGCCCCACTGCCCCCTCCGATCGGAGCTGGGAGTGGCGCGACTTTGCTTCCATCTGGTTGGGAACGGTCGCCTGTGTGCCCAGCTACCTGTTGGCTTGCGGAATGTTGGATCATGGCATGGCCTGGTGGCAGGCGGTGTCAGTGGTGTTCCTTGGCAATCTCGTTGTTGTGCTGCCCATGGTTTTGGTCGGTAGTGTCGGTGCGCGACTGGGGCTCGCCCATCCCATCATGCTGCAGCTCAGCTTCGGGCCGCTCGGTGCGCGCTTGCCGGTAGCCTTGCGGATGGTGCTCGGTCTTGGGTGGTTTTCTCTACAGACCTGGGTCGGGGCTCAGGTGATCTATGTGCTCCTCAATGAGCTGACCTTTGGCATGCTCAAGCAGGATCCACTGCCCTTGTTGGGGATTAATATCTGGCAATTGCTTTGCTTTGTCGGTTTTGGTCTGGCTCAGATCGAACTGGTTCGGCGCGCTGGTATGGAGGGTTTACGGCGCTTTGCACGACTTGCGGCGCCGGTGTTGGCCGGAGCCGGTGCGCTGTTTGTGTTGTGGGCCTGGGTTCAGGCTGATGGCTTCACTTCCATGCTGTCGACGACTTCGCGCTTTGCCGAGGGGCAACCTATGTCCGGGCAGGAAATGGCTGTCTTTCCTCAGTATCTGGGCGAGATGGCCGCTTTGTGGCTGTTTATGGCGGTCAACATCTCTGACTACACGCGGTTCTCAGCTACTGGTAGGCAGCAGGCCTTAGGGCAATTGCTGGGCCTACCCATTGGACTGACTTTGTTCTCTCTGGTTGGGGTCACCGTGTCCTTTGCAACGGTGGACATTTTCAATGCTGAACTTCGAGATCCTTTGGCCGTTGTTCAGCGGATGGGTGGGTTTTTCCAGTTTCTTGGACTGCTGCTGTTGGGGCTTGCTGCGCTGACGACAAACATCTTTGCCCATCTTTTGCCAGCCAGCATTGGACTTGTCTCTTTCAGTTCCTATCGACTGGATCTGGGCAGTGCATCCAAGTGGCTGGGTCTGACCGGCTTATTGTTGATGCCCTTTATGCTGCTTGAGAGTACCGGGGGCGGTGTGTTTACCTGGCTGACTGGCCTGGGCGCTCTGCTCAGCCCGGTGGTCGGGATTTTGTTGGTCGATGGGCTGCTCTTTCGCGTTGGTCCAATCGATGTCGCTGCTCTGGTCGAACCCCAGGGGCCTTACTCAGGGACTGGTGGCCTGGGTCTTTGCGCCTTATTGGCTACCTTGATTGGGGTTGCGCCGGTGGTTCCGGGCTTGTTGATGGGTCTAGGGATACTGGGCTCCGATGTGGTTCCTCAGCGTCTTGAGATGCTCTATCCCTTCAGCCCAATTCTCTCTCTGCTCCTGGCAGCGGCGATCTATTTCGTGCTTCGCAAGGGGGTGGATTTGATCATGAATCGATCTGAAAACCCGTCCACTGATCATCCAACTGCAGGGGAGCAGTCGGCCGTTGATAGCGGATTTGGTGCACAGTAAACTCCGCAAGGGAGGAATCAAATAATGAGTTCATCGCACGCTGCTGCAGTTGTCATTGAGGGAGCTGCGCCTCGTCTATACAACGAGGACCTGGCCCCCACCGCCCCTGAAGGTCGTACCTGGAGATGGACGTCTATTGCCGCTCTTTGGGTTGGCATGGTGGTTTGTGTTCCTACCTACATGCTGGCTGCCGGGATGATCCAGCAGGGGATGAGCTGGAAGCAGGCGGTCTTCACCGTGCTTGCTGGTCAACTCATCGTGCTCCTACCCATGATGTTGGTGGGACACGCTGGAACCAAGCACGGAATTCCCTTTCCAGTGTTGCTGCGCTCTTCCTTTGGCACCGCTGGTGCCAATGTCCCAGCCATTCTTCGCGGACTGGTCGCCTGCGGCTGGTTTGGCATTCAGACCTGGGTGGGCGGCTTTGCCCTCTATACCCTGTTGAACACCCTCGCCGGAGGCGCTCTTGAAGCCGATCCCCTGCCTATTCTCGGCATCAACCTCGCTCAGCTGGTCTGCTTCCTCGGCTTCTGGGCGATTCATGTCTGGTTTATCGCTAAGGGTACGGAGTCCATTCGCTGGTTGGAGACCTATGCAGCGCCGTTCTTGATCGCGATGGGGCTTGCTTTGCTGTACTGGGCTTGGAGTCAGGCTGGGGGGTTTGGCGAGATGCTCTCGGCTCCATCCACCATTGAGGAGGGCGGCTTTGCTGGGGTGTTCTTCCCCAACCTGACTGCCATGGTGGGTTTCTGGGCCACCTTGGCCCTCAACATTCCTGACTTCACCCGCTATTGCGCGACGCAGCGTGATCAGGCCCTGGGTCAAGCAATCGGTCTGCCACCGACGATGGCCCTGTTTGCCTTCATCGGTGTGGCTGTCACCTCTGCGACAGTGGTCATCTTTGGTGAGGCCATCTGGGATCCCGTTGCCCTGTTGGGGCGCATGGGTGGGGTTAGCGTGATCATCGCCCTGTTTGTTCTCGCTGTGGCGACCTTGACCACCAATCTGGCTGCCAACGTGGTGGCCCCTGCCAATGGCTTCAGCAACATCAATCCTGAGAAGATCAGCTTCAAAATGGGCGGCTACATTACCGCTGCCATTGGCCTGTTGATCTTTCCCTGGAAGCTGATGGAGAGCACCCAGGGCTACATCTTTACCTGGCTGATCGGCTACTCCGCCCTGCTGGGACCGATCGCTGGAATTCTTATTGCTGATTACTTCATCATTCGGCGCACTGAGCTTGATGTTGCGGACCTCTTTCGTACCGATGGACGCTATAGATTCCGTGGCGGCTGGAATCCTGTTGCACTGATTGCCCTGGTGCTGGCTGTCCTGCCCAATGTCCCAGGCTTCATCAACGCTGCCACTGGGGCCAACAAAGTTGAGGGCTTTGTGCCGAGCTTCTTTGATGAGCTGTACACCTATGCTTGGTTCGTCGGTCTGTTTATCGCAGCGGGTCTGTATACCCTCTTGAGCTGGAGTCAGCGGGACTCCAGTGCAGTGCTGGGGGGAGGTGGGATCGAGGAGTCTGGTGTTCTGCCCACCGGAGAGACGGAAGGCGCTGTCGTTGGCGAGCCTGGCAGCGAGTCTGCAGCAGAACTCAGCGAGTAGAGGGCAAATCTTCCGTTCTGATAGAGCGCCTTGACCTCAGCCGCGCCGGTGCTTATTTCGGCGGCAGCGATGAGGTAGCCTGCTTCTTCGCTGCGGGCACGTAGGATCAGTTCCGCTAGCGATAGCTGGGCGTTGCCAGAGCGCAGCGTGCGTCGGAGTGATGCCAAGCGCTGGTCGGAGTCGCTGACCAGGGTTTCTGTCGTAAAGGGTTGGCAGTTGCAGTTGGTCTCCATCACTTGCTTCCAGTGCAGGGCAAAGGAGCGGTTGAACAGCGCCTCCCCACCATCTTTCCAGGTCAGGCTCTGGCTCCTTCCGGTCCGCCAGCGTAGGTCCTCCAGGCCCGTTGGCGGACGAAAGATGCGTGCTGCCTTAGGCACATGGGCGGTCACCGCAGCAGCCAGCTGTTGCGGTTCTCCCTGATCGCCCAGGGGCAGGAAGTGTCGTCGCTCCGGTCCGCCTGCATGCCATGTCAGGCCTATAGTTGCGACCGCAGCCAGCAAGGCCAGGCTCCTGCTGAAAGCCTTGTCACGAATGAGCTCTGCGAGGCCGGCGCTGATGAGGATCGCGCACAACATGGTGATGAAGCGAAACGCCTGCCATGCCTCCAGCTGTAATGCCAACGCGAAGTTGAGCCGCTCGCCCAACAGCTCGCCACAGATTAGAGCCCAAGCCATCAGTGCAGCGATGCATAAGGGGATGAAGCTTCGGTTAGAGCGGTTGCGCAGCAGCAGCAGGCAGGCTCCAGCAGGCAGCAGCCAGGCGGCCATCTGTAACCAGTGATGGATAGGCCAGGAGCTGGCGAACAGGTGGTGAGAGAGGCGAGCCTCAAGGACAGCGCGCCAGGCTGAATCAACAAATAGCTGTTCTGGATGAAGGCCTCCGTTCATGAGCCACATGAGCAGCACCGGAGCAGCGGCCAGGGGGCAGAACAGGGGCGCTAGCAGAGCCTTTCGCCGACTTTGGGCACCATTGTAGGAGGGAATGCTTAACCAGTGGAGCGAGAACAGGGCCGCGCTCAGGGCCGCTGCTGAGGGCACGTGGATGTTGGCGGCAAAGCCGAGTAACAGAAAGCAGCTTCGCGTGCGCCCCGTGGCCAGCGCGCTGATGGCCAGCAGCTCGATGGGCAGGGCGGCTCCTCGGTTGAGAAGCAAGGGGTCGAGGGTTCTTGCGCCACCCAGGGCGAACTGGCTGGGTGCGAGGAGCGCCAGACTCAGGCAGGCTGCGACTTTGTTGCCGGTTACTTGCAGGCTTAGCAGGTAGATGGAGGCACCGGTGGCCACCAGGGTTATGGCATGGGCGATCGCAGTCCAGTGGCTAAGGCCGAAGAGGCGGGCTCCGGGGCCCTGGAGGATCCAGAACAGGCTGTGATGGTGATGGGCAGCCGCCAGCAGCGGGTCGTCCTTAGCAGTGCTCAGACCAGCGGCCTGTTGCAGGAAGGGCAGGTGGATTGCGTGGTCAGCCAGGCCGAATACGTAGCCGTTGTGGGCGAGGCTGAGGGCTGCGTAGGCGGTGGCAGCGAGGAGGATCCCGCTCCAATCTCTGGTCAGCAGTGTTCGCAAGGGCCTCTATAATGCCTCGCCCTGCCCCTCCCTGGAGCTGTTGAAGGTCATGAAATCAAGCGTAAGGTCAGGTTTGAAGTTCCTGGATTCATGGTGCCCTGGCGCCCTGGTTTTGACTCGAGTCTTCCTGTTGATGGGGGTTGCGCTGCTGTTGGCTGAGCCCGCTGGCGCCGAGTTGCCAGTCCCGGCCTTTCCCGAATGTGGTCTTGGCGGAGACTTGCAGGGTTGTCCGAATGAAGCGGCTGGGGACTGGAAGCTCTGGGGGCATACGCCTGATCAGGTGCTCGATACCTTGCGTCCCCAAGAGGTTGAGCTCGGCATCGGTAACAACGCCACAGGAGCCTGGCGTCATGGGAGTGGACGATGGGACCAGGTCATCGTGGTGGCTGACGGTGGCATCGTCTGGCGTACTGAGGATCTCATCAACAAGGTGATGCTCAACGTTGCTGAGCTGCCCTTGCCGCGAGATCAAGCTGGGGTTGAGGCCCTGGTCCATGATCGGGACGGTAACGGCTTGGTCAATGTGGTTGATTACGCTGTCGATCCGAGGGTCTCGGTGGATGCTGGAGACGATCGAGCTGATGGAGTCCTTGATCCCAGCGATCTCATCGCTGTGTTCAGCGACGGGGTCGATGATGACGGCAACGGCTACGTGGATGACATTGCCGGCTGGGATTTTTTTGAGCGCGACAATGATCCAGGCGCGACCAACGAGGACAACTACGGAGACCACGGCAATGGGGTCGCCCGTATCGCAGCAGCTGAGGCAAACAATGGTGGGCGGGTAGGAGTCTGTCCCAACTGTGCGATCCTGCCGGTTCGCATCGGGGATGCCTTTATCGCCACCGGTGACATCCTTGCCGAAGCTGCTGCTTTTGCCATCGCCCACCAGGCGGCCTCAATGACCCTTGCAGTCGGTGGAATCCTGACTCCTGACTGGTTGGGGGAGATCTTCGCTCAGGCCTGGGATAGTGAGCTGATGATCGTCGCGGCCGCTGGCGATGAGACCAGCTATCACCGCAACTTTCCGGCGGTGGATCCGCATGCTCTCTTCGTTCACAGCATTGGCGTGGATAGTGATGATTGGGAGGATGGCCAGAGCTTTTTGAGATTCGTCAATTGCAACAACTTCGGACCGCGAATGGACCTGGTCTCGGTGACCAAGAACACCTGTGCGACTGGCTCTGTTGCTTTTATCGCCGGAGCCGCCGCTCTGGTTCAGTCGGTGGCTGTCGAACACCTAGGGTCACGCCTGAGCAGTGCCCAGTTGTATCGGGTCCTCACCCAGACCGCGACCGATGTGGACGTTGCGGAGAGTCGTGGCGAGCAGGCCGACCCCGAACTCTTCCCCTCCTATCCGGGCTGGGATCAGAACTTTGGCTTCGGCCGCGTTGATGTTGGGGCTGCTGTAGAAGAGGTCGTGGCGATGGCTTCCCAGCAGCCTCCTGCGGCGAGGATCACCGCGCCGGGCTGGTTTGAGTTCTTGGTTCGTCGAGCCTACGACGAGCAAGGTCGCGCTTCTGGCTCTGTCGACCGGGTCGTTGTCAGTGGGGAGATAGAGGCAGCTCCAGATCAATCTTGGAACTATCGTCTGGAGTGGGGAGTGGGCTCTGATGTGGCCGAGGAGGACTGGCGGTTGCTGGCCGAGGTTCAGGGTGAAGGAGCCTTTTCTGGTGATCTGGGCAGCCTGGCTGTGGGCGAGGTTCCGGTCTCTGACGAGTTCTCCTCCGGTTGCACCGGAGCGACCTTTCCAGAGCCGTTCGATCCGCTTCAGGAGAGCGGTTTTGATCCCAGCTATCGGGCGCCAGAACTGGCTGCGGACGATGGCATTCTCGGCCGGGTCGCCAAGTTTGATCCCTATGGAATCACGTTTCGTTTGAGCTTGACCGACGAGCAGGGGCGCAGCAGTGAGCTGCGCCGTCATGTCTATGTACGTGAAGACCCCGGCCTTTTACCTGGCTTTCCAGTCTCTTTGCCGGGCTCTGTAGAGTCCTCACCGGTACTGGTCGACCTCACTGGCGATGGTAATTGGGAGATTGTTCTCGCAACAGGCGACGGTACCGTTCATGCCATGGATGGTCATGGTGAACCCTTGCCGGGATGGCCGGTACAGGTTGGTCTTCATCCCGGAGCAGACCCCTCGCGTGATGATAATCACCTGGGTTCAGTTGGAATGATGGGTGAGCTTAGCCGAGAGGCGCGCCAGGCTCTCCTTGCCGGCCCTGCGGCCGGCGCCCTGGAGGGGCAAGGCCTTGCTGACGTAGTGGCCGCGACTGTGGACGGCGAGCTGTATGCCTGGCGGGCTGATGGCTCCTTGCGGGAGGGCTTTCCGGTGCACATGAATTATGAGAACTGTGCCGTTGAGTTGCGCGATGAGGAGCACCGCTATGACTGCGGATTCGGCGCGGCTCCGACGCTGGTGGACATGGACGGAGACGGTGATTTGGAGATTCTGCAGCCTGGCATGGATCAATGGTTATATCTCTGGGATCACCAGGGTCAGCCTGTTCCTGGCTGGCCGGTAAAGGTGCAGGATCCGAGCTTCGAGGCGATTGCGAATCGAGAAGGACGAATTCTGTCCAGTCCGGCCGTCGGTGATATCGATGGTGATGGCGGTATGGAAATCGTCATTGGCACCGGTCAGACCGCGGGCTCCGACTTTGGCGGTTATGGGGTGCTCTATGCTCTCGATGAGGATGGATCACTGCTTGAGGGCTGGCCAATAACCTTGTTTGCTGGCTTTGCTGGGGCGCTGCCAGTGATTGGCGAGGGAATCGTCGTTCAGCCGGCCCTTGCTGATGTGGACGGTGATGGGGATCTGGAGATTGGCGCGAATGCTACCGCAGACCAGGGTGGGCTCTACCATCATGACGGTTCAGTTGCGGTTGATTTTGCCGCGACCCGGCAGGACTATGGGCCTTACGCGACGACCGAAGAGCAGGCCATGTTGCTGATGCTCTCTTCTGGTGCATTTGGCGATGCTGATGGTGACGGTAGTCCCGACTACTTCGCTGGGGCCAGCTCACTAGGCTACGGTGCCAACATTCTGGCCTGGACCAGCCTTTTTGATCACGATCATGCCCTGGTTGGCTACTCCGGGAGGGCCGATGAAGAGGGTCGTGGTAAGCCCCTGGCCGGCTACCCGCGGCAGTTGGAAGACCTGCCGTTGTTTTCTGCGACTTCCGCTGCAGATCTTGATGGTGACGGTATGGCTGAGGCCATCCATGCCTCTACCTTTGTGACTCGGGCCTGGAACGGCGATGGCGAGCCGATGGAGGGCTTTCCAATGTTTCATGGGGGCTGGGTGCTGGGAGGAACAGCGGTGGGTGATGTGGATGGGGATGGCTACCGTGAGGTGGTCTTTGCCAGCCGGGAGGGCAATCTTTTTGCCTTTCGAACAGCCGGCAGTGCGGCCTTTTCCGGGGAGTGGTTGATGACCGGCCACGATGCTCAGAGAACGGGCAATTATCACCATCCGGTGCCACTCCAATCAGGTCCTCAAGAGGACGGTTCAGAGCAGGCTTGTGCTCAGGCAGGACCGGTCGCTCCAAGGGGATTGGTCCTGTTGCTGGTTGCAGTCCTGGGAGTCCTACGGCGAAGGCGACTCTAGCTCAGCTTCCGTTAGGCAGCTTGGCCCTGATGGACTAGCTTCCGATCAGGCGCTTGCCAAGCTCAGCCAGCCAGGCGCCGCTTGGCGCTGAGTTCAGCTGCTCTGCTGAGCTGGCTTCGAGCAGGGCGCGCACCTCTGCGGTGGGTTCAGCGACTTCAGCTAGAACTTCGCGGAGCACTGCGTGCTCTTCGCTGACCTGATGTTTCTTGCGCCACAGCTCAACCCGAGCGGCGAACTCTGGATCTCCGGGCAGCGGTTGTTCCACGGTGTTACTTGGTCCGAGCTCGTTGATGGCGTTGATCACCAGCTCCTTGCGAGCGCCGTAGTGCAGGGGCTCTAACTCTTCAGGGAGCAGGGGTCTACCGATCCACAGGTCCTGGCGTCCCATGTTCAGGGGGAATTCCAGTCGTTTTTGCAGGGGCTTGGTGGGCAGGGCGCCGACAAAACGTACCGGCACGATGGGCGCATCGGTAGCCAGAGCCATGTCGATAAAGGCTCCGCTCATCTTCTCTACTGGTTTACGGCAGTCCAGCGAGCGGGTGCCTTCTACGTGAACCATCACCGAACGCCCTGGTCCGGTCATTTCTGCGGCCAACTCGCCGAGGATTCGCGGCAGGCTTGCCTTGTCTTGTCGATCGAAGAAGCTGATTACCCCTGGGTCCTGCACCCCGGGATACTGAAAGCAGTGCTTGATCAGTTGGCCCAGCCAGGTGGTGCGATGTTCGTCTTTGGCCAGGGTGACGGTGGGAACCTCGCCGAGTGCCGAGGCGATGATGGAAAACAGCAGCGATTCGACCCCTACCTGGTGGTTGCCCAGATAGAGCAGGCTCTTGCCGCGCAGTACCCCGTAGGCCTGGGGATCAGTGATCACCACCCGCCTAACAAAGCGTTGGATAAGGCCGTAGTAGAGGTCTTCCACCGGCCATGGATCCCGAGCAAACCAGCGGCTCCAGAAGCTGCGGATGGGCTCGACGTTTAATTTACCGAAGCCGTCTCCGCTGACCGTTGCCAGCTCACCGCTGCGGCCTTGCTCCAGCTCGAAGCGCTGTAGCGGCAGACTGTCGGGGATGAGCGAGGGGTGCAGCTGGTGGGCTTCGGCGATGTGTTCTTTGCGGGCGATGGAGAGGCTGTCTTTGCTGCCGTAGAGTTCTTCAAGGGTGCCTGGCATCCAGTCAACAGCAGCGACCTCCGTATCAGTGAGCACGCTTGCTTCATTTTCGACTTTGCTCAGGCGAAGCCCGGCTACGTATTGCCGGTCTTTGAGGAAGTTGAGTCTTTGCTCAGCTGGGGCACTGCCCAGGCTACCTTTTTCAAAACAGGATTCGATCAGGCGGAACTGGCACCAGACTCCCTGTGCACCAATGATTTGGACCTTGAAAGCGGGGAAGTCACGCGAGCCGAGGAAGCCATCGGGACGGACTTCGCAGCGCAGCGCACCATGCTTGGGTGTTGAGCCGAACAGATGCAGCTCGGTGATCAAGGCGGGATATGCCACCTTGTTCGGGTTCATCTTGTCGTCCCAGAGTTCTAGGTGGTCGTGGGGAATTGCGTGGGTGGCACCATCAAGCAGGGCGGGGTTGAGGCGCCCCAGGGGTACCCCTGATTGTGCCCGTAGGCGGCTGGAGCTGCCCTGGCGGGTGCGGATCAACTCCAGCATTACCTGGAATGCTGGTCCGTGGAACAGCTCGCCGCGCTCGTAGGGAAGCTCAATCGCACTTCCAGTGAGGGGCTCGAGGGGCTCTGGGCGGTCTTTGTATTCTCCGGTTATCACCCGTGCTGATGCCACTTCCAGCTCAGTCCCGGCCGGGTTCACCGACAGCAGGCGAACTGTCTCGCCGTCACGACGGGTACGTAGGTAGCGAGCCTCGGGGAGATCCAGCCAGCCAGTGATGCGAACGTCTCGCATCTCCGTTATCGGATCGGCCTGGCAGGCCCCCTGGGCCAGCAGATCAACCATGGACATCAAGGGTAGAGCCGGCTTGGTCCAGGTAGGACAGTGGTCATTTAGCCAGGTGTCTCGCTGGGGATCGAGCTTTCGCAGGGGGGGCTCAGGAGTGCCCCCAGAGACGATGCGCATGCCGAGTCCGCTGGCTTCGTAGATGCGCTTGCCGTCTACCCACAAAGAGGCCCTGGCCACTGCCTTGACGCTGCCGACTTCACGGACCACCTCGGTGAGCTCAAGGGTTGAGCTGATGAGCTTGTTGGTGGGGATGACCTGGCCCCGGTACTTCCAGGTCATTGGCTGATCGAGTCCGAGGGTCTCAAAACGGGGCTCACTGATGCCCTCATCCAAGCCCTTCTCCAGCATCATCCACTGCAGCAACTGAATCATGGCCTCGATGCCAAGGGAACCCGGCTGTACTGGGTCCTGGAAGAAGTGGGCCTTGAAGAACCACTCGCCGGGATCGACGTCCTTTTCACCTCGAGCAGTGCCCAGGCCGGCTTCCCCGCCGGTGGGGTCGACCAGCATCACCCTGTCCAGCATCAACAACATGGGCTCGGCGAGTCGAGGTCGGTGCGCGCTCCAATAGCCTGGTGGGCGAGCGCTTAAGTCGATGACCTTTGGCGTTGGCGACTCCAGCAACTCGCGCTGCACTTCAGTGGTGGGCAAGCCTACCTGGTTGTCGAGGGCTTCCTGGGGGAAGAACCCGAACACTGTGTCCATTTCGTAGACAGGTTTACCGTTGATGGAGCACTCGACCTCAAAGCTCACGATGATCATGGAGGCTGTGCGTGAGGTGCTGGTGCTGCGAACTCTGGTAAGCAGAGTCCCGGAGTCGGGCAGGATGTCGACCAGCAGACGTCCGGTGCCGTCCAGGTTGCGGAAGCAGAGTTCGGACTCGGTGGTCAGTGCGCAGCCCATGTAGGAGGCCAGCCAGCCGCATGGCTGCAGCGCAGCCTCGAGCAGAACAGCGAAGGGCATAGCCCTGCAGCCGTTCTCTTCGAAGTACCAGGCGTTGGCGTCGATATCGAATTCCACATCGACCTCCATCCCTTGCTCCATGGAGCCAATCAAGCCCTTGGTGCGGGTGACCCGGGAGAGAAAGTGATAGGGAGGGTTCGGCAGGCGAGCGACCCGGCCAGGGCTGTCGAAGCGCTGGTAGATCGGGCCGAAGGCAGCAGAGGGCCTGCCGTTTGCGCAGGCCAGCAGGGAGCGGTAGTCGAAGGGAAAGTCATCGGCCTTGGCTACCGCGCGGGTCTCAAGGTAGCCGTCCAACAGCTCAGTTCCTTCATCCAGGGGCCAGCCGGGAATCAGCTGAAGGGCGACCCGGCGAGCGTGGAACGACTTGAGCCCGTCGACGGTGCACAGCAGATCGGCATATAGCTTTGGAATCGGTCCATCATGGACCTCTTCGACGAAGAGCTCGTAGGTGAGGGACTTTGATTGGGGAGTGACCTGGCCACGGCAGCTCAGCGCAAAGCTCTCTTCAGGGACCGGCTCAAAGCGCCAACCATCTCGGCTGATGGTGTAGCCAAGGGCTGCCATGTAGAAGCCCATAAGCTGCAGGCAACCTTCGAACATCAGGGTCCCTGGCATGCAGGGGTCGTTCTTGAAGTGGCCGTCGAAGAACCACAATTCAGGCTCGATCTGCAGGGTAGATTTGGCGTAGCCGCGGCCCCAGGGACCGCCTTGTGGATTGAGGCCGCTTACGTCACCGAGCAGCAGCATCGGTCCATTCTGAATACGTGGAGTTCGGGTGTGTGGTTTGCACAGCTCGAAGCCCTCACCAAAGCACTGCCAGGGCCTGCCATCGGCGAAGGCTCGTACCTGCTGGGAGCTGAACTCGGTTTGAGTGGTCAGCTGCTCTGGTGGGTCGAGGCGGGGATTGGCAGCGAGCTTCTGCTCTTCTGGGGTCCACAGGCAGCCGTCGGATTCGGCCAGCTCTTGGTCAGTAAAGAAGCCGGCTTGACCCTTGCGGACTGACAGTCGGAGCTTGCCGTCGCTGCGGCAGTCGGAGTGGAAGAACATCAAGCGGACATCGCCTTGAGTGGCGTGGCCGTCCATGTGGATGTCGTATTTGAGGGTCTCACCGTCTTTGGGAAGGCCGCCGTGGTAGGTCAACTCGCAGCCCAGCAGTCGATAGACCCGCTCGCCCTGGTTGGTGAAGTCCACCCCCAGGTAGGAGATCAACATGAGATCAGCCTGGCCGCTCTCGATCATGATGCCGGCGGGCATGTGTCCCTGATGCATGAACCAGCGGTCGGCTTCGACTTCTGATTCGCTCCAGATGGTTCCTTTGCCCATAGATCCGGCTACCGCGTCCAGCCCGGTGATCCGATCGGCCAGCAATAGCGGGGGCTCGGGCATCCGAACCTGGCGGACGTAGTCGTCCTGAACCTTGAACATGGCGCCGTAGATCTCGCTGATTCGACCGCTGGCGTGGATCTTCAGCTGCTCGAAGTCAAAACAAGGACCCTGGGGTGTAGGACCTGCATTGTCAGCCGCTTGTTGTTCGGCTGTAGAGCTGATCAGGCGATCTTCCAGCCTGTTGTGGCGCTGTGGGGATGTCTGAGCAGGCAAGTCCGGCTCCGGTTGCTTTGGGGGCAAGGAGCTCGGTGCGGGTAGCTGTTGTTCAGGAGCAGCAGAGAGTGACTCCAGCAAAATGGAATTTGCTGCATTTGGATTTGGCTGCTGGGGTGCGACTTGAGACGGTCCGTTGAGCTGTGCTCCAGCGGCTTGTAGTAACAGCTTCATGCTGCGCTCTTGGGTAGCGAGGAAGCGCTGGTGCAGGGCCTTTTGTTGAGCCAGGTGCTGTTGCTCGCTTTGCCCCATCAACACAAGCTGTTGGCGTAGGGCATCGAGGCAGGGGTCGGAAGTTGTCGGGACCTGGTTGAGGGAGTTGGTAGTAGCGGTAGACGGGGTGCTGCTTGAAGGTGCGGTCAGAGGCTGCGCAGGCTGTGAAGCTGGGGTCGCGGCCAAGTGTTGAGGGAACTTTTGGTTGGAGCTCGAGGTGGCTGCCTTGTTGTGGCTTGGCTGCGGGCCGGGTAGCGCTGCTGTTGTTGTTATGAGTTGGCTTTCGGTTACTGGGGGCAGGTTCGGGGCCGGCGGCATGGTCTGCATGGTGGGTTCACTTTGGCTCGAGCGTGCGGTGGGAAGGGTCAGGCGGCCGATTGGCTGGCGGTGGGCCGGGTAGCTGAGGACGTTTTGGAGTTCGATAGAATTGGGGCAGAGGCGAGCAATGAGGCTGTCAAGATCAAGGTCCAGCCCCGCAGACCAGAGAGCGGCGCCAGCCTCCAGCAGCGCCTCTACGCCGTTTCCCTTGCGGTCTAGAGAGACGATAAGGGCCTCTCTGTCAGCGAGGATGTCACCAATCCAGCGTGAGCAGCTGCCCTGGGGTCCGTGCTCGACGAAGATGCGGACTCCATCCCGCCAGGCTGCTTCGATCACCTGGCGGAAGTCGAGGCAGCGATTGCTTTGGTCGAGAATGGCCTGTGCGCAGGACTCGCTGGTTGGCAGGTAGCTGCCTCCGGGCCCGCCCGAGTAGACTCGGATTCCTGGCTGGGCCGTGATTGGTCGTCGATGCAGATCGAGCCAGGCATCGGCGACTTGATTCAGCAATGGGACATGAACCGCCAGGTCGTAGTGGAGCCGCAGGCAGCGACCGGCTCCGATGCTTGAAATCAGCTCTGCGCAAGCTGCCGCTGAGCCTGAAACGATGCAATCCCGGTCGCTATGGATCACGCTGAGGAAGAGATCGTCCCGACCAGTTGTCAGCTCCCTCACCTGATCAACCGGAGCGAGGACGGTCCAAGTCTCCCAGGTTAGGGGTCGACCCAAGGCAGTTTCAACAACCTCCATGGGGCCACCGACAAGCCTGGTGAAAAGCTCGCTGCGGGCGGCGTCCTCGATCATTTTGTCCATGTCGGTCCACAGCCCGCTGGCAAACAGGGAATTGCTCTCTCCCGAGGAGTAGCCGATGACGGCGTTTGGATGCAGCTTGAGCAGGTCTTGGCTGAGCTGGGCATGGAGTTGACAGAGGGCTGAGGATGACCACAGCAGGTGTAGAGGGTCAGGTTCCTCGGGTGGGGGCTCGAGCAGGCGCTGGTAGGCCAACTTGGAGGTCTTCTTTAGTTGATCGGCGAGCTCAGGCATGGCCTGGAGCAGAGCTCGTCCCATCTCAGGGTAGGCGGAGCCTGCGCCGCCAAAGACGAAGGCCAGTTCGCCTTCTATGGCTTGCTGGTGGTGGGTAATGCCGGGCCCTGCTGGGCTGCCGTTCTCGATGTGACGGCGTGCTTTCTCGCGGCGCTCTTCCAATTGCTCGGGGGTGCTTGCAAGGATTGCACAGCGCCACTGACCGGTGAGACTCTCCTGGTTCTTCGACAGGGCTTCCAGTAGCTCGTCTTTAGTTGCTGCGGCGAAGCGGAAGATGCGCGGACTGAGACTCGTAGCTCGAGGCGATGACGCCGCCCTCAGGCGGTAGCTGAAGCCCTGCCCAAGCCTGATGGCGAGCTCTTGTGACTCGATAGCTATGGGGCTGCCGTCGAGATCACAGCGGCGCTGGACACACAGGCTTGCAGCGATCAGGTCGCGGAGCTTGCCAGCCGCCCAACTTGCGCCAAGGGTAGCGCTGAGATCGATGTCCTGCAGTTGGCCCTCTGGTTCCTCCTCGAGAAGGGCGATGATGTTCTCTCCGGCCGCCTCAGCGTCCTCAAGTCGCCGCAAGACCAGCGCCACCGCGGCATCGCCGGGTTCGCGATGGTCTTCGGCTGCTGCCCGGGCGGCGCGATGAACTTCGTTGCAGCTCAGGTCGACGGCGGCGACCATTGCCGAGTCGAGTTCTTGGCTGCGCAGCGCGCGGATCGCCAGCTCCAGGGCCCGTAGTCCAGAGTCTTCTCCTGCCGAGACCGAGTAGCTGGCGCCGCCCAGATCGAGCTGACTGTTGATGCGGTTGGCAGGGATATTGGGCATGGTCCCGACCACTCCTGCTGAGCTCAGGGTCGGAATGATCTGTTCGCCCTGCTGCTTGAGCCATTCGAGGTTGTCATCGACCTTCAGCTTGCTCTGGCGGAGTAGCTCGGCGAGCCGCCAGCGCAGCCCATAGCGGCAGACTTCAGGATCTGGTTCCATGCCGACAAAGACACCGCTTCGCGGGCCTTCCAGCTCTAAGCTGTTGCCGCTTGCTTCACAGGCTGCTGCTAGCAGGCAGAGCTGCTGAGGGAGGGCCTCCTCGAGGTCCCGGGGGGGGAAGCGGAGTCCCTTTATCGGCAGTTCGACAGAACTGCTCTGGAATCGATTGGGCTGATCGGTGCTCAGCAGCAGATCGATGAACTGATCGCTGTTGCTTGCGGTGCCGACTATGGCACCGGTCGCGACAATAGCGAGGGCTTGCCTGTTTGGCCTGCTCGGCTTGATGCTCGGCTTGATGCTCTCGTGTTCTTCGCTGACCAGGAGGTGGGCGTTGTTACCGCCAAAGCCAAAGGCGCTGATTCCAGCTATTCGTGGTCCTTCGCTGGGCCATGGCTCGGCTTTCTCAAGGATTCGCAGGGGGCTTTCTGCGAGCACCTGGTTGGGTTGTTCAGCGTGCAGACTTGGTGGCCGGACCTGATGGCGCATGGCCTCAAGAACCTTGATCAGGCCTGCCGCGCCAGCGGCGGTGATCAAATGTCCCATGTTGGACTTAAGCGAGCCTATTGGCAGGCTCTCGCAGTTATCAAAGACCGCCGAGGTGCTGCGGATTTCCGTAGCGTCTCCTACAGAAGTTCCGGTGGCATGGCATTCAAGCAGAGAGACCTCAGCCGGTTCAATCCCTGCAACCTCGTAGGCCTGCTCCAAGGCTCTCTGCTGTCCCTCTTCGGCAGGTGCCAGAAAGCCTCTCCCCCGACCATCGTTGGAGAGCCCAATCCCACGAATGACACCATGAATGTGATCGCCGTCTGCGCGGGCATCAGCAAGTCGCTTGAGGGCCAGGAAGGCAGCCCCTTCAGCGGGAACGAGCCCGTCAGCCTCGGCATGGAAGGGGCGGGACTGGCCGCTCCTGCTCAAGGCGGAGAGCGCGGTGAAGCCGACATGAATAAAGAGGTCGTCTGCGCAGTTGACCGCCCCAGCGAGGGCAAGATCCACTTCGCCGTCCTGAAGCTGGTTGCAGGCAATCTTGATCGCATACAGGGAGCTCGCGCAGGCGGTATCGAGGCACATCACCTTCGGTCCCAGGCCAAGGGCTTGCCGTAGAAGTTGAGCAGCCCCCGAGGCCATGAAGCGATTGCGTGGATCTGCCGAGTCGGGCCGTCCGGTCCACAGCGCTTCAGCGTAGCGACTCATTCCGGCCGAAGGGAAACCAAGGTTACCAAAGCAGGCACTGACTCGGCTTCGATCGACGCTACCCTGGCGTTGATCTCCAGCATCCTTTAGTGCGGCTCGGGCGCAGTGCAGGGCCCAGAGGAACAGCGGATCAAGACCTTCGAAGTGGGCGGGTGGAACCGCAAAACCTTGCGGATTCCAGAGCTCCTCGAAGCCGGTTACGTAGCCTCCTCGGTCCGACCAGCTGCGATTGGCACAGTCGGCTGACGGGGCAGCCAGCACATCCTCAGCAGGGGCTCTCCAGCGGCCTTCAGGTGCCGAGGAGATCAGGTCGCGACCAGAAGCGACCGCTTCCCACAGTTGCTCGGGTCCATGGGCCCCCGGGAGGAGGCAGGACCTGCCGACAATGGCGATGGGGTCGAAGCCCATAATCTAGCTCCAGCAGTTCAGGCTCGTTTGTCGCTGGGACGCAGGATCAACTCCACATCGTGCAGCTCTGTGAACAGCTCGCCGTGCTCATCTTCGAAGCGAATGTCAGCGATTCCTCTGCTCTTTCCCGACGGGCGGCAGCGAGCGACACAGGTCACCTTGCCTGCCGGGGGGGCTTCGGAGTGAACCAGGGCTCGGCCGATGCCCATGGGCAGCGCAGCTCCTCCCATGTGCTCTCGAGCCCACAGCAGCAGCATCTGCAGGCCACCGTCCAGGGCTGCGACGTCGGTACTCCAGTGTTCCCAGCTCCAGCTAGCGCTCTCTACTCCATTGAGTCGTCCGGAAATGCCATCTCCGCTGACCCCGCTCACATCTTCGATAACCTGAAAACGCTCGGTGTGGAAAAGCACATCACCGTAGACCGGAGCACCACCCCAGTCATCCAGCTCTGGTTGTGGCTGAGGTCTCCGCTGTGCCGGGCTACGGGCCGGAACCATCTGGGCCTGGGCTCGATAGTGGAGGGTGCCGTCAGCGGCTGAGATGTCCATGCCGACCACTGCTCCGTGGCCGTTGCTCAGCTGGCGACAGGAGAGCACGAAGCGTTGACCCTGCTGGTCGAAGTCATCGACAAGGATTCCCTTGAGAACTTTCAGGTCATCAATGGATTGCAGCTGGAGGTCTGGACGGAAGGCCCTTGCAAGTCGCGAGAACCATTCTAAAGCGAGCACCACCGGGACCACCACCTCGCCGTCGATAGCGTGGCCATCGAGGTAGCCGTGGTTAGCTCGGTTAACCTGGACCTCGAGACTCAGTTCACGTTGGTCAGAGCCGACCACCAGCAGGGCCTCTGGTCGGGGTTCACCGCCGAGGACCAGCTCTACCTGGTCTCTCTGGGCGCTGCTCATCTCTGTGGCGAACATGGTAGCCCCGACCTCGAGGGGAATCATCGGCACGCCCAGGAGCGCGAAGTGCTCGCGGAGTTGTGGGCTTACCATCCCGCCCTCCCAGGGCCCCCAACCGAGCGATTTCACCAGGGTCTTGCCTTGCCTACGGCGGGATTCGCTCCAGGCAATCTTGTTGAGGATCTCGTTGGCCATGGCGTAGGTGCTCTGGCCGTTGTTTCCACACCGAGCAGAGACCGAACTGAACAGGCAGATCAGCTCCAGAGGTTCTGCTTCAAGCCCGCTGAGTAGAGCCTTGAGTCCTTCGATCTTAGTGTTGAAGACGCGGTCGAACTGTTCGTCGGTTTGGTCGGCTATGAGGCGGTCAGCCAGCACGCCGGCACCATGCACTACTCCCTTGATTGGACCCCAACTGGTGCGTGTTTCGTCCAGCATTGTCGCCACCGCTTGCGGATCGGTGACGTCTACAGAGCGATATCTTGCTTCTCCGCCGGCGGCCTCGATAGCCGCCAGGGTGGCGCGGATCTCTCGATTGGCAACAACGGAGCGGACCTGCGCTCCCAGCTCAGCAGGAGAGAGCTTTTGACCGTCTTGTTGGGCGCGGGTCAGCAGGGCTCGCTTGAGGCCGGCGTCGTCTTCGATTCCGACACAGCAGGAGGGCTCATCGCTGAGGCGGCTACGGCCCAGCAGGACAAACCGGGCCTGGCAGTCAGCAGCCCAGCGGCTGATGCAGGCGGCCGTTACCCCTCGGGCGCCGCCGGAGACCACCACGACATCGCCGCGGCCGATGGCTGGGCTGCCCTGCTTAACGGCGCTGGCGACGGAGCGGGGACTGGTTCTCACGCCTTTGGCGCTGAGTCCAACTTCAAGCTCGCCGCCGCCGAGCAGTAACTCATCGGCGAGCGCTGCCGCCAGCGAGCTGGAGCTTCGTCCTGCTCTATCGATGTCAATGGCCTTTAGGGATGCAGTTGGCCACTCCTGGCTGGCTGTTTTGATCAGGGCCGGGATGCCGGCGAGCCAGGCGCGTTGATGGTCGTGTTCGCTGGTGCCGAAGGCGCCGCCGGTGTCTTGGACGGTCACCAGCAGGCCGCCGGATCGGGTGTAGCGAGGCGCAATGGTGCGGGCGATTGAGTAGGCTTCCCTTTGGGTAGCTATGGCTTCATCAGTGTCGGCGACAGCGCGCAAGCCACCTAGGAAGATCACAGCCTCGCTGTTTTGGTTCACCTCGTCGCTGGCAAGGGCCTGTACGCCCCGCAGTTGGAGCTGTGCTGCGAGCACCTCATTGAGGTCTGTGCCGTCGCTGGTAATGAGTACCTGTTTGGCTCCGAGTAGGCCCTTTTGAGCCAGGCCGACAGCCGGTGCTTTGGTCATCTCCAGCGCGAAGCGACCGAGCTGTGCAGAGCTTGTCGTTGCAGCGCTAGCTGCAACTGCTGTCGGGGGGCCGACCGGCGTGGTTGCAGCGCTGGCTCCCATCAGATTCTGCATGTAGTCGACGATCTGGCCCAGGCTGCGCAGGGTGCCCATGTGGGCTGCGTCGACATCGGGCATTCCCGGGGCCTGGTCCTGTACTGCGGCGAGGATCTCGACCCGCTTGATGGAGTCGATGCCGAGATCACCTTCGAGATCCATGTCCAGCTCAAGCATCTCTGCGGGGTAGCCGGTCTTGTCGGCCACTACCGCGAGCATCAGGGCCTGCAGATCCACTGCAGGAGCGGCGGGTGCTGGAGGCTGCGGGGCTGAGGTTGTCGCTGCAGCAGCAGTGCCTGCCGCGGATGCCAGGTGCGGGGCAGGATTTGATGGAGAAAGGCCGAGGTAGTCTGAGCTCGGTGCGGTCCCCATTGCGGTGGCTGGTAGCTCATCAGCTTTGTCCATTGCCGGGGTCGAAATGGCGATCTGTGCGGTAGACAGTACATTCTGTTTGGTCGTTGGGGCCGGCACGGCGCTTGGACTCAGTCCTGACAGGCCTGCCAGAGTTGCGATGCTGGTTTCCATCGAGCGCAGGTAGGCCGAGTGGCTCTCAGCCATGGCGGTCTGAAAGGCGGCATGGGCAGCGGCATTCTGCCGTTGCGCTTCCTGCCAGGCTTCGAGCCAGCCGGCTGGCAGTTGGGTGGAGTTGGACGGTGCAGTCATCGGGATCTCCGTGGGCACGGATGTGGGGCTGTGTGGGCCGGCCTTGGGCCGGGTCGGTGGTGGCGAGCTCTGCGGGAGTGAAGCAAGCTGAGTTCCGGTGGTTACCAGTGGCGAGCTTGGGGCGGCAGTAGCGAGGTCTTTCGCTTGTTTGTCAGCGGGAAAGTCCGTCCGACGCTGCTGTTGTTCCGCTTGGTTTGGTGGGGGTAGCTCTGCTGCACCACCAGCAGGTGGATACAGCTTTCCGTAGTTGCTTCCCGAGATGGCGATCGCCAGTTTGGGCTGGCTTTTGGTCGATGGATCGACCGGTTCGCTGTAACCCGTCCAAAGAGCTGGTAATTGCAGTGGCGTACCTGCGGCGACCAGCTGTGCTAGTCCCCGGAAGAACGACTCAATGCCATCTCGCCCACGGCGGTCCAGGGCAATTGCACGGTGAGGTTGTTCTTTGAGGCAGTTGCTAATGAGTCCGGTCAGTACCGCGCCGGGGCCTACCTCGATGAAGGTGTTGATGCCGCTGTCTGCCATTCCCTGGACGAGGTCAACGAAGCGTACTGGTCTGCTGATCTGGCGGGCCAGCCGCGCTTTGCTAGGCGCGGCTTCGGCTTCGTAGATGGCGGCAGACTCTCCGGACCAGCAGGGAAGCTGTGCCTGCTGGAATGGCAGTGCTTTGAGGAAGCCTGCAAAGGGCTCGGAGCTGGCCGCTACAATGGGTGAATGGAAGGCGGTACTTACCGGTAGCCTGCGGCTTCGATGACCGGCAGAGCTCAACATCTGCTCGGCCAGCTCAACGCCCTCTTGGCTGCCTGAGATGACGACTTGGTTGGGGGCGTTGTGGTTGGCTACCACGACGTCATTTCGATCGAGCTCGTCCAGGGCCTTCTGGACCGCCTCAATGGAGCAGGAGATCGCGCTCATGGCACCAGGGAGCTCGCTTGCTTGAGCCATCAACTCGCCGCGCTTTCGGGCTACCTTCAGCAGGTCTGCTTCGCTGAGGACACCGGCCGCGTGTAGGGCAGTGACTTCGCCAAAGCTGTGTCCGGCGACAGCGGTGGCAGCAACTCCGAGCTCAGCGAGAAGATTGAGCAGGGCCAGAGAGCTTGCGCCAATGGCGGGCTGGGCCCACTGGGTTGCCCGCAACCGTTCCTCATCCACGGCCTTTGCTTCGTCATCGAAGCGATCTATGGGGAAGACCACTTGATCAAGCCGCTGGTTGGCGTCGAGTGAGAGGTCTGCTGCCTTGTCCCATGCGCTACGGGCCGCGTCGAAGTGGATGGCGAGCGCTGAGCCCATGTGCAGGTATTGGCTACCCTGCCCGGGAAACATGAAGGCTACCTGGGCAGGCTCGCCGGCGACCGCATAGGTGCTGCCGTCGGGACGCTCGAAGCCTTGTTCGGGCTGCTTGTCGATGGCATCAGCCAGCCCATTTAGCCGCTTGTTCAGCTCTTCGCTGGTATGGGCGATGAGGGCGAGTCGGGCGGGGGCGCTGGCTTGGTAGCTGTGGGCGCTTTCCCAGGCAATTCGCTGCAGCAGATCACCAGAAGCTGCTCGTTGTGCCAGCTGCCGGGCTTCTTGTGCCAGCATTTCTCCGCTGTCGGCGCTAAGAGCGATGAGTTCGCTGGGTAGGGCGCGCAGCCGCGGTGCTTGTTGCTTGGTGTGAGGCCACTCCTCGAGGGCCACGTGGAAGTTGGACCCACCGAAGCCAAAAGAGCTGACGCTAGCCCGACGTGGGTGGTCAGAGGGGCGGATCCAGGGTCTCGCTTGGGTGTTGATATGGAAGGCTGAGTTCTGCAGGTCGATATTCGGGTTCGGTCGATCCACCTTGATGGTTGGCGGTAGGACCTTGTGGTGAAGAGCCATGACTGCTTTGAATAGGCCGGCGGCTCCTGCTGCTGCCTTGGTGTGACCGATTTGGGACTTGACCGAGCCGAGTGCGCACCATTGCGTCCGGTTGACAGTGGTTGGGTCAAAGACCAGCGATAGACCGGCAAATTCTGCGGCATCTCCGGCCCGGGTTCCGGTGCCATGGGCTTCGATGAGCTCGACGGTTTCCGGGCCATAGCCGGCAAGTTTGTAGGCGCGTGCCAGGGCCTTGGCCTGTCCTGCTGGGACTGGCGCGTAGACGCTCTTTGAGCGACCGTCGGAGCTAGAGCCGACCCCAGTCAGGACGGCATAGATTCGATCGCCGTCACGCTTGGCGTCTTCCAGGCGCTTGAGCGCGACCATTCCGAGGCCTTCTCCCAGCATGGTTCCGTCGGCCTGGTCGGAGAAGGGACGGCAGTCACCACTAGCGCTGAGGGCCGGGGTCTTGCTGAAGCACATGAACATGAAGATGTCGTTTAGGGTGTCGACTCCTCCAGTGATGACCAGGTCTGAGTCGCCCAGGTAGAGTTCTCGAACCGCCATGCTCAGAGCTGAGAAGGTGGATGCACAAGCTGCATCGGTGACGCAATTGGTGCCACCGAGGTCGAGTCGGTTGGCGATGCGGCCTGCGACCACGTTGCCCAGCAGTCCTGGGAAGCTGCTCTCCTGCCAGGGAACATAGTGGTCGGCGATGCGCTGGCAGATTTCCTGCACTTTTTCTTCGTTGATTCCTGCTTCGCGAAGTGATTTCTGCCAGATCGGTCGCTGGAGTCTGGAGACCATGGTGCCCAGCAGCTCCTGGGCAGAGGTCACGCCAAGGATGACCGACATGCGCGAGCGGTCCATGCTCTCGAATTGCTTGCCTGCAGCGTCTCGGAGCACCGACTCGGCGACGATCAGAGCCAGCAGTTGGCTGGTATCTGTTGCCTCAATGATTGAGGGGGGAACGCCCCAGCTGAGTGCATCAAAATTAATGTCAGAGAGGAAGCCTCCGCGTCGCGCGTAGGTCTTATCGGGAGCAGTCGGGTCCGCGTCGTAGTAGTCCTCGGGGAGCCAGTGAGTATCCGGAACCTCAGTAATCAGATCTCGGCCTGCCAGGATGTCATTCCAGAATCCGCTGGAGTTCTGGGAGCCTGGGAACAGCGCAGACACGCCAACAACGGCGATCTGCGGGCGGTGCTTAGGGAGCTTTTCGGTCATTGGGAACTCGTCGGCTGGTGGTGTTGGAGAGTTTGGCCTCTAGAGCTTCACGTAAGGGGTCTTGGTCGATAGTCAAAAGCTTCGCTGGGTACAGGGACTCCGTAGCTTCGAAGTTGCTGACTCCGAGTAACGACGGCTGCCCCTTCCATCAGGTTGCGGGCGACCTGTACGACGCTGCGGGCTTTGGGGTCGGCAAGGAAGCTGCCGCGGGTCCAGCGGTTAAAGGCACCCATCGCTGGGCCGCACCAGATCTGATAGTCGCTACGACGCTCCCGATCGCCGGCGATAGCCCAACGGCTGCTTAGGCCCAGGTAGCTACGGAACACCAGGGCCATCTTGTGCTTGGAGTCGGCTTCAGCCTTTTCAACCTCTCGGGGATCCCGCTCGTTCCAGAATGTCCGGGTTCGCTCCCAGGCCTCGGTGAAGCTGGCACGGAGAATTTGCTGCTCGACCTTTTGGCGTTCGACCTGGGGGATCTCGTCCAGAGATCCATGGTTTCGGTACAGTTCGTAGAGCTTGCGGGCCCGAACAGCGAACATCGTGCCTCGGCGTAATACCTGGACTTCGACGCCGAGCTCAAACATATCTGCCGCTGGCGCCATGATTACGTCAGCGATATCCGCCTCTGCCAGCATGCGCCGGCCCTCTTCGTCGAGACCGGATTCGTAGCAGCTCTGGTTCACCGAGCCGGTGAGGACGAAGGCGGCTCCCAGGGAGAATGCTGCTGCCACCGCTGTCGGGGTGCCGATGCCGCCGGCAGCTCCGCAGCGAATAGGCCGCTGATAGCGTCGTTCCGCGACGATCTCGTCGCGCAGGGCGAGAATGCTGGGGAACAGGGTGCTAAGGGTTCGGTTGTCGGTGTGACCACCGGAGTCGGACTCGATGATGAGATCTTCAGCGATAGGGATCAATGCTCCGATTCGGGCCTCTTCTGCGCTCAACTGGCCTGCCTTAACCAGGTTGTTGAGCAACTCGGTCGGTGCTGGCTCCATGAAGCGTCGGGCAACTTCCGGGCGGGAGATCTTGGCGAAGACGTGGCGGCTGCGATGAATACGACCGGTTGAGTCTTGCCGGACTCCGCTGAGTGCGAAGCGCACAATGGCAGGAGTGAGACTCATGTACGCGGCTGCCGACACCCGCCGAACCCCTTCCCGAATATAGAGGTCCGCGACTGCTTCTTCCAGGGCCGGTTCGGCTGGTGAGTGGATTAGGTTGCAGCCCCATGAAAGCTGATCGCCTAGCTCTGACTTGAGTCGGGCAACTGCCTGTTTTACTCGAGGGAGTGATAGTCCTGCAGCGCCGAAGAACCCAAGAAATCCGGCGCGAGCCATGGCGATTACGATGTCGGTGGTGGCGATGCCGTTGGCCATAGCCCCTGATATATAGGGAAAGCGGGTCCCATGGACCTCGCTGAAGCTGCGGTCTCCCAGCCATTCCGGATAGAGCGGGGGCAGCACCGCCAGTAGCGGCCAGTTGGGGACACCGTTGCTGCGGGCTGCCGGGATCGTGTCGCCGCCCAGCGCCACGCCGAGTGCTCTGGTTTGTGGGTCTTGTACCAGGTACGCGGGCTCTCGGACCCGCTCAGCAACGCTGGAGATGTCCTCGTTGCTGAAGGCTGGGCTGTTGATCGCGCTTTGCCAGCAGCCCTGTCCGTGAAAGTGAGAAGACATCCCTTGCAGTCCTCGCGTTTTTGTCGTAGCCACTTAGGAGCAAGTGCCACTCGGTGGCATAAAGTCGCGAAGGTATACTCTGTCAAATTGAAAAGGGCCAGAAGGCAAGCGAAATCTCTTCATTTCGAGACCTTTCGGTCACATTGAATCCATGCCCCAACAGATTCCTCAGCCCGGACTTCGTGAACGTAAGAAGGCCGCAGCACGTGCCAATGTGCTGGCGGTTGCCCATCGCTTGTTTCATGAGCAGGGCTTTGATGCGACCACTCTCGAGCAGATCTGCAGTGAGGCGCTGATCAGCAAGCGCACTTTCTTTCGCTATTTCCGCGATAAGGAGTCGCTTATTTTCCCCAATCGCGACGAGCGACTGGCCGGCTTCATCGCTTTTCTTGAGCAGCATCAGGACGTTGATAACCCGTTCGATAGTCTGCGGGAAGCGACCCGATTCTTTGGGGGTCAGTACAACGAGAACAAGCGTCGGTATCTGGTCCAACAGAGCCTTATTGGTTCGTCGTCCGAGTTGCGGAATCGAGAACGTGAGATCGATGAGGATTGGCAGGAGGCGCTTGCCAGCGCTCTGGCGGCTCGCGCGGGAACGTCTCTGGCCAGTGATCTCTGGGCTCGGGTCCTGGCTGGAGCGATTATGGGTGTGGTGCGCTCAACAGTGACATTCTGGTTTGAGGGCAACTGCCAGGAGGACCTGTGTGAGTTGGGTCTGGACGCTCTTGACTATCTGGAGCGTGGCTTTCCAACTCGAGCGGCAGACTGTTGACCTGTGCTGGGGATCTGTCCCAGTTGTGATCTCTGAGCGCGGTCCGATCAGCTTCCCGTGAATACTGGCGTGCGCTTCTCGGCGAAGGCCACAAGTGCCTCCTGACGATCGCTGCTATCGAGGGTGCGGTCGTAGCAGCTACGTTCATGGGCCAGTCCGGCAGGCAGTGGTTGGCCCAGAGCACCGTCAATGGCTTGTTTAGCCGCGCGGACTGCAAGGGGGCCGCAAGCAGCGATTGAGCCAGCGCATTCCAGGGCTACATGGAGGGCGCTGCTATCCCGACCGTCGAGTTCAGCCAGACCGATGTCGAGGGCCTCATCAGCATCAATTCGTCGGCCACTGAGGATGAGTTCTTTGGCGCGCCCTGCTCCTACAAGTCTTGGCAGTCGCTGAGTCCCGCCGGCTCCCGGGACGATGGCGAGACGGGTCTCTGTGAGGCCCATCTTTGCTCGCGGACCCACTGCGCGGATGTCGCAGGCCAGGGCAATCTCCAAACCGCCACCGAAGGCGTAACCGTCGATGGCGGCGATGAAGGGCGCTGAGCACTCAGCGATCTGTTGGAAGGTTCCACCAATCAGACTTACGAAGGCTGGGACCTGGTGCGGAGGCATGGCCTTGCGTTCTTTTAGATCTGCTCCTGCGGAAAAGGCCCGGTCACCGGCTCCCTTAATGACTACACAGCGCACGGAGAGGTCTTTGTCTACCCGTTCAACCTGGGCGGAAATGGCGAGCAGTAGGTCTTTGTTAAAGGCGTTCAGTGCCTGGGGACGGTTTAAGGTCCAGATCTCAAAGTTGCCTTCTTGAGTAACCTTAAGAATTTCAGTCATAGCTAGTTCCTGCACTGGTGACGGGTCGCTCGTAGATAGCGACCAGGTAGGGTCTTTTCCAGACTCTTCTCGATGAACCTTGCTGTTTCCACCAGAGCATCGAGGCTCACTCCGGTATGAACTCCCATGCCTTCAAGCATATGGACCAGGTCTTCGGTGGCTACGTTGCCAGCAGCGCCTGGTGCATAGGGGCAGCCACCTAGACCGCCGATGGCAGAGTCGAAGATGCGCACCCCTGAGTCGAGTCCGGCGACGATGTTTGCGAGGGCTGTTCCCCGTGTGTCATGAAAGTGTAGGGCGATTTTGTCGAGACTTAACTCGGAGCCGATGGAGGCCAGCCGCTCGCCAACCTGGCGCGGGTTGGCATAGCCGACTGTGTCGCCAAGGGAGATCTGATCGACTCCCAGCTCTTCTAAACGCAGCGCGACTCGGATGACATCTTTAAGCGGGATTTCACCTTCGTAGGGACAACCAAAAACCATTGAAATATAGCCACGAACCCAGCTGATACCTTCACCCTTTTTGTCCATCACTGCGGCGATGTTGTCGAGACTCTCGTCGATGGCGCGGTTGAGATTCTTGCGGTTGTGGGTCTCAGAGGCAGAGATGAACACTGCGATCGAATCCAGGTTGCTCTCTTTGGCCCGGATCAGGCCGCGCTCGTTGGGCACCAGCGCTGCGTAACGCACTCCTGACTTAGGCTTTATCGCTGAGAAAACCTGCTCAGCATCGCTCAACTGAGGGATCCAGCGGGGGTCGACGAAAGAGGACACCTCGATGTAGGGCAGCCCTGCCTCAGAGAGTCTCTCCACCAACTCAACTTTGTGCTGGGTTGCGATGGGAGTGGGTTCATTTTGCAGACCATCCCTTGGGCCTACTTCAAAGATCGATGCGCTGTCAGGTAAGGCAAGCATCTTGGTTCGGGGCCGTTGGAGGTAGAGCCGGTAAGCCGCTGTTGGTGGCGAAAGGAGCGGCAGACTAGACCGCGGCTAAGCCCTTTTCAAGCCGGGGTCAATGGGCTATAGGAGGCCGGGGGTGAGGGTGATGGACTCAAGCAAGGTGCTGCGGCCACGATCCGAGGATGGCTTCTTCCGTTTTCTGGTGGAGAACTCACCAGATGGTCACTTTGTATTGCTGACTTCGGGGGAATTTGCCTTCCTTAACGATGCGGCCTTGCAGATGTTTGGCCTGGATGGGGAAGTAAGCAACGAACTTCGTCTTGAGGACATCCTCCACCCTAGCGACCGTGACCGCGCCCAGCGCAACGTTTCATTGCGTCGCAAGGGTTCGCTGCAGGGCGCCAACTCTTATCTGGCGTTGCGGGCTGATGGCTCGAGTTTTCCCATCGAGGTTCATACCAGTGTGATGGAGATGGATGGTCGAGAGGCTCTGCATGGGGTGATTCGAGACGTCACTGCCCGGCGCAAAATGGAAGAACGTCTTGAGACCATGGAGCGCAACAATGTGGTCTCCAAGCTGGCCTCTGGCATCGCTCACGATCTCAACAATTTACTCGCGGTCATTCAATCGAATACGGAACTGGCCCTTAAGGAGGCCCGCCAAAGTCCGGCTGCTGTTCAGGCGCTACGCACCATCAACGCGGCAGTGCAAAGGGGCAGCAGTAAGGTGACGCACATCCGCCAGATGGGCGCTGGTTGGCAGCCTGCTGGGGACTTTGAGCCCCTCTTTGTTAATTCGCTGGTTGAGGACGTTATCGATCTCACGCGAGCGCGCTGGCAGGATGAAGCTGAAGTCCAGGGAGTTAGCTACCAGCTCAACTGGGATCCCGGGGCAGTCCCTACGATTGATGGCAGCGCCGCTGATATTCGCTCTGCTCTGGTGGCGCTGCTGTTCAATGCTTTTGAGGCGATGCCAGATGGCGGTTGGGTGGATCTGTCGACAGAATTCGGTGACTCCGATGAGATTGTGATTACGGTTCGCGATACCGGTGAAGGTATTGATGAGCCCAGCCTCGATGAGATCAGTGATGCCTTCTTCACGACCCGGGCGGATCGCTCTATGGGATTGGGCTTGCTGCTTGTACAGAGCACGATGGCCCGACACGGTGGGCGCTTAGAGCTGAGTTCAGTGGCCAGGAAGGGGTCGAGTTTTCGACTGTTCTTCCCGAAGGGCAAGCTGCAGTCCTCTCAGAAAGAACCGATGCTCCGTCCCAATGTGGCAGCACGGGTGCTTGAGCCGACGGTTACCGAGCGGATTCGGCCGAAGACCCGTGGCGGTAGGAGTGTGCTGTTGGTTGACGATGAGATCGAGCTGGTCCAGGTGGTGCAGACCATTCTTGAGAATCGCGGCTTCGCAGTCGACACGGCGTTGAGCGCTAAAGATGCCGTCGCTTACGCCCAGGCCAGTAAGTACAGCGTGGTGATTACGGATCTGGGCATGCCCGACGCTTCAGGCTGGGATGTGGCAGCCAAGGTCCATGAACTGCAGCCTCGAACTCCGGTCGTTCTGATGACCGGTTGGGCTGCCGATATTGAGCAGAGCAAGTTGGCTCAGCACAATATCGGGGCGCTTATCGCCAAGCCGTTTCGCGGGGCGCAATTGCTGGCGGTAATCGACAAGGTGATCGCGACCAGGCGTCAGAGCAAGGCAAGTCCAGCTACCGATCCCTTTGCCTCAGGTTGAATCTCGTGAGGCTACTAACGCTTCAGCGATCGAGCCACTCTGAAGCCGGTGGTTCCGCTGCACATTTTTGGGAAACTTCCGACTCGCTCAGCCATGCTGCGGGCGCTGGCTGTAGACCAGTTGTTGCCTCGGTGCGGTCTGGTGTTCTGTTCTTTCTTGAACCAGTTTGAGCACCAGTTGGAGGCTCCTCCACACATGTCGTTTACTTGGTAGACGCTGGTGTCGAAGGGGTAGGTTCCGATCGGCTCCAGTTGGCTGAACATCGGGCGAGATCCAGACCAGTTGGCGAAGGTGGGATCGTAAGCGTTGCCCCACGGGAAGCGCCTACCATCGACCCCTCTTGCGGCCTTCTCCCATTCGTTTTCCGTGGGTAGGCGGAGCTCGATACCCCGCTGCTCACTGGCCCACTCGCACCAAGCTTGGGCGTCTCCCCAGGAGAGCCCTACTGCTGGGAGATCCAGTACCGCATCGGGGTCGGGGTAGATCTCGCGAATTTTGCCTTCAAAAACGATGTCTCTAATAGGCCGCCAGAGACCGCTGTCATTGCGCTCGCAGAACACTCCTTCAAGTGCTGTTCTAGGCATCCTTGCGAGGGCTTCTTCCTCGTTTTCCTTGTCTAAATAATTGATGAATTCTAGGTACTCTCTAAATGTGATCGGGAAACGGCTGATTGCGTAGTCTGGAAGGATTACTTCGCGGGTGTTCTCTGTGTCACCGTACTCGGTTGTTCCCCCCCTTGCGAGGAAGGGTCCACCCGGAATGTAGACGAATGATTCGCCGATTTCTGATTCAGCGTAAAATCGTACATATCCTTCGTGGTGCTGGAGTCGCCGAATGGAGACTGGGTAGCGGACCTCTGGGAGGTTCTCGTCGCGTAGGATCAGGAGGTGACTGCCCATCGGAATCGGCACTCCCCGCAATGGGGTGTAGCCGAGCAATCTTTCGCTGGTGGGCTGGAGGCGTCGGTCAATCTCTTCATAGGTATAGAGCCAGACCTCTGCGTCGGCCGGATCGGTCAGCAGGGTGAGGCGTCCGTCGCCGCGCAGACGATCGGCGAAGTCGCCTTCATCGTAGAACTCGACCATGCTGCGGCTCTGGCGGGCGCTGATGGAGTCTTCGTTGCGCTCATCGTCGACAAAGCGGGACCACCAGAGATGCGCGAGACCTTCTCGAGCCTGTTTGTGTTCTGGAATCCTGTCCAGCGCCCCTGCAAAGGACTTGCTGGCTTCCGTGAAGGCGTCGGCCACTTCATTACGGAGCCTATGGACCCGATCTTGAAGTTCCCACATGGGGCGCTTGTTTTCCACATCGGACCAGGGCCGAATCTGGCCGCGAATCTCACGTGACTGCTTGCGCGTGTAGGAGAGCTCCTGGCGAAGCGCCTCATAGCGGGCGGTCAGCGATTGTCCCTCAAGCACCTTTTCTGCTGCTTCTTTGACCAGCCGTTCAGTCTCGCGGACACCTTCCATGAAGTGTTCCAGTTGGCGAGCAATTGCCCGAGCGGAAGGAGTTCGAGCGTTGGGATCTCGTCGCAGCGCCGCCAGGCAGATTTCGTCCAGTTCAGTGGGTATGCGTCGCTCCGGAGCCGCAGTTGATGGTGGCAGGGGTTCCTTTGAACAGGACATCACCATCACCTCTTCGGGATCGGAGTGCTCAAAGGGACGGCGTAGGGTAAGGATCTCGTATAGAACTGCGCCCAGTGAATAGACGTCGGAGACGGTAGAGCAGGGTGTCTTACCACCGAGGATCTGCTCAGGAGCCATGTAGCCTGGAGTACCAGTCAGGGACAGCCCCTCATCGTCGAGATCGTCGGTCTCGCTGGTGGATCTGGCGATGCCCCAGTCCAGTAACTGAACCTCGCCGAAGTCGCCCAGCATAATGTTGTCTGGCTTGACGTCTCGGTGAACGATCCCACGCGAGTGGGCGAATTCCACAGCCATGCAGACCTGGATGAAGATGGTCAGCAGTCGAATTCGCCCGTAGCCTTCCGGTGCTGGTTCATTGCTTGAGCGGCGACGCTTGAGGATGTCGGAGAGGGTGTGGCCCTGCAGCCGACGCATGGTGAAGAAGGGCTGGCTATCTTCGAGCAGTCCGAGCTCATAGACCGGAACGATGTTGGGGTGTTCAAGTCCTCCGGCGAGGCGAGCTTCGCGGAGCAGGCGGGCACGCGCGCCGGCCAACTCTGCCTGCTCTGGGGTCAGGGTCTTGAGGGCTACCTCACGCTGCAGGTCGGCGTCGAGGACCAACTTGACCACGCCCATTGCGCCACGGCCCAGCTCCATGTTCTCGGTGTAGCGACCGCTGGTATCGGTGAGCTGTCCGACCACTGCTTCCAGCTCACGTAGGGTTCTTCCGGCGATTCCACCATCGGTGGAGGGCTCGGTGTTGGGTCGCGGGGGCTTGGTTCGGATGCTGCGCACAGTCGGGTGCTGCACGGGCTCTGGGCTGAGGTCAGGATCGGAGAGTCCCTCAGCCAGAGGTTCAGATTCTTGGGTCCTGGCCGAGTCTTCGTGTCGGCCTTGCCCTGGCTCTGTTGCCTCTGGCCCGTCTGGGATGCTGTCTGTATCAGCCTCCATGTGCCCCCCTTGCGCTCATTACTCCTCCAACGTGCATTGTAAACCTCTTGCCCACTTTGCTGCTCAAGGAGTCTTAGAGGGAGCTGTTTGGCCGGCTTCTGGGTTTAGCTGGCGTACCAGCTGGAGGTGCTTTCCGGGCCTGATTTCGACCTTTTCGATGAGCTCTTTGTTGCCCGCTCCAGGAAAGACCAGCCGCACTTCATGCACGCCGGCAGGGAGGCTGTGTTCGGTGACCGGGATGACGCCGATCTTCTGGTCGTCGATCCATACTTCCGACCAGGGGTAGCTGCTCACCGTGATCAGGCCCGGTTCGCTGATTACCTGGTCCTGGTTGGCCGTAGTCGGGTCGCGCTTGGTAGCTGCCGGTTGCAGTTGAGGCTGCTGCTTGACTGCTGTTGCAGCTCTTGACGCTCTGGTGGTCGCTGGCGAACCAGCTGGTGGTGGTTCGCTGGCATCTTGACTGCTTGCTGAAGTTTTGGGGGCTGCTGAGCTTGTCGGAGGGTCGAGTACTGGCAGTGGACTGGAGGCCTCTCGATGCGCTGGCGGCCTTAAGACTTCTGCCGTTTCAATGGTCAGTTCTTCTTCTTGAGGGCTGTCCTCCATGCTGCTCAGGCCGCTGCTTTCCATCGATTCGGGAGGTAGCTGATTGGCTGTTGTGTGTCGGGCCATCGGGGCTGATTTTGCTGGGTCGCCGGATTCCTTGCCTTCGGTGATGGGAGGGTTGGTTTTCAGCCTCGATGCGGCCTGAGTGTTGGATTGGTCGGTCGTTATTGGGTCAACCTCGCCCTTGCTGCTTCGGCTGATGAGCTGGTAGCCGCCGATAGCAGCCACGGTTGCGAGGAGGAAGACTGCAGTGATCGCGATGCCAAGTTTCTCACCTGAGCTGACCTGGGTCAGCTCAGGATCGGGAGGTGGTACTGCTCGGCCACGAAAGTCCCTCTGATGACGGAGGTTTACAGTATCTCCTTCGCTCCGCGCTGCGCCCATGGGCCCGGCAGCGGCGGCCACCCTGGCTGGGTCGAAGCTGCCTGCTTGTTGGGCTCGCATGGGTACTTGCGGATTTGGGCTTGGCGGCGGTTTAGCGCGGGGAAGGCCGCCTTCCGGAAGAGCTACCGGCTCCAGGAGGGGTTCGGTTCCGCTGCCGACCGGGTTGCTGATGGGCGTGCTGTCCAGGTCGGTGCCAAGCTCTGTCACCGCAGGGATGTAGGTGTTGGTGTCGACGTCCTCATCGATTGGATGATTGAGCTCAAGCTCGGCGTCCTGCTCGGTGCCCAGAGTTTGTGTCAGCTCTTGCTCTTCCGGGCCTTCAATGGGTTCTTGCGGCGGTCCCAGTTGGCTGGGTCCGCTGTCTTCCAGAGATAGCGGTTCTGGTGCGGGGCTCACGATAGCCTCCGCTGGAGCCCCCCACCCGGCGATGGTGAGCATCTCTGGGATGCTCTGCGGATTGGTGAGTTGCTCATGTACTTTTCGCAGCGCAGCTCCCAGCTCAAGAGCATTGTGATAGCGCTCGTCAGGATCCTGAGCACAGGCTCTGCGGAAGACATCCCCTAGACCTGGGGCTATGGACTCAAGCTCGATAGCATGGGGCGCCATGGACTCTCTGGCGATCTTAAGGGCTATCTGCATTGCCTTGCGGGCGCGAAAGGCCAGCTTGTTAGTGGCCAGAGTGTAGAGGGTGAGACCCATTGAGAAGACATCTGAACGTGCGTCGAGGGGCCCTCCAAGGGTCTGCTCAGGAGCCATGTAGGCTGGCGTTCCCTTGAGTTGACCCTGGGCGGTTGAGTCGGCCACTCGGTCAGCAAATAGAGCGATTCCGAAGTCGCCAACTTTTACGTGTCCCTCGATGGAAACCATGATGTTGCCCGGCTTCATGTCCCGGTGCACCAGTCCAAGGGAGCTGCCATCGGCTGCTTTCAGCTGGTGGGCAGCGTGGATCCCTTCACATGCGTGGGAGAGAACCTCGATGATCGGGCCGATGGCCGCAGGGGTTGAGGTCTGGCGGGCGTGATCAAGTACCCCTCGCATAGAGATGCCATCGACGAAGTCCATGACCATGTAGACGTGGTTCGCCTCTTCCACCAGGTCGAGGATGCGCAGCACGTTTGGGTGGTTGATCCGAGCGGCGACACGGGCCTCATCGACGAGCATCTTTACTACCCGCGGGTGGGCCTTTAGCAGACGCTCGTGGATCAGCTTCAGTGCAACGTGGTTCTCGAAGCCGTGGGGACCCTCCTGTACGGCGTGGTAGACGGTCGCCATTCCGCCTCTCCCGATCTCGCCGAGGATGCGGTAGCGACCGAGGCGTTCCGGAGCATCTACACCTTGCATGGTCTGAGCTTAGACCCAATCATGGGTCCTGAGCAGGTCTGTCTTATTCGACCTGGGGCCGTAGTGCCCGCTTGGCTGCCGCCTTCAGTGCTGGAGGAGTGTTGCTGTTGCTGCTCAGCTCGGTCAGCACCGTCTGTGCCGTAGGCATACCGTGCATTGCCTCTGCAGCGGCGGTGGCGAGTTGTAGATCTTTGCCGTTTACCAGGGCGAAGATCAGTTCCTTGGCCTTAACGTGCTGGTCTGCTTCCAGATCGTAGCGCCCGAGGCCGAGCAATGCCCCAGCTCGAATGGCCGGGTTCTCTTTGTCATTGGTGGCGGTGGTCAGCAGCAGTTCATAGTTCTGTGGGGTCGGGTAGAGCCCTAGCGCGCGGAGCGCAAAGACGCGCTCCTTATCTTCGCTTGAGTGCCGGGAAAACCAGCGTAGAGCGATGATTGGATCGGAGTTCGCGTTGAACTCCATGTTGGAAGGTTCTTTGTCGTCGCTGGCTCCGGCCAGCAGCTCCTGGATTCCTTTGAAGCGAACCGGCATTGGCCCTGCTCCTGGCTCTTTGCTCTGTCCGGCATCGCTACGGCTCTTCTTAGTGGACGGACCGCTGCTGGTTTCCGCGGCAGGACCGTCGACCGGGTTCCCCGCGGATTCGGTAGCCGGCGAGTTCTCGCCGGCTGAGCTGCTGGAGGTGCTGGTTGACTCCTCGCCGCAAGCGACCAGCACGATGCTGGCGAAGACGAGCGGGATGAAGGTGAGCTTGAGCATGACAGGGGGCCTTTCGAAGTTTTAGTTGGCGTGGTTTTGGGGTTGAATGGCGCGGAAGGGGTGAAGAAAGCTGACCAGAGAGAGGCTGCAGCGGGTTTGTAACCAAAGGCGGCCTCTACCGGTGAATTCACATACCAGACCTTCACCAGAGAACAGCAGGCTCTTTATGCCGCCCACTGATTTCACGTTGAAATCCAGGCTCTCTTCGAAGGCGACGATGTGACCGGTGTCGACAACGTAGCTGCCTCTTATATCTACCGCATGGATCGCTCCATAGGAAGAGATCCAAAGGTCGCCGGTTCCACTGCACTGGAGCATAAAGAGGCCTTCTCCAGCGAAGAATCCCTGCGCTCCCTGCCAGCGGGTATCGACTTTTACCTCTTTGGTTGAGGCCATATAGGAGCCGCTCTGCACCCGTACTGAAGTTTGGCTTAGGTGGAGGTGCTCAATATCTCCAGGGCTTGCTGGGGCCAGATCAAGGCGTTGATCGGGCCTTTTGGCCGTGTAGGTGTTCATGAACAACGACTCCCCGCTGAGGGCTCTCTTAAGAGCACCTCCGAGGCCTCCATGCATGTTGGTCTCGACTCCCAGATCAGAACTCATTCCCATCATGGCGCCGCTCTCGGTGATGAGCTGCTCGCCTTCTTCCAGTAGGACTGAGAGGTAGGCGAAGTCCGGTTTGCTGTGGATTTTATGATCCATGGATCAATGCTCGTCTTAGCTGCTTCGAGGGGGTAACTGTGTGCCGATCAGTTTGCCAAATCCCTGGGTATTGCGAGTCTGCAGCCAGAGTCGACCTTCGCCCTGAAATTTACAGACCAGCCCTTCTCCGCCAAGCAATAAGGCCTTCCAGTTGATGCCCTTATTTCGTCCGAAGCTCTGCACTTCAAAGTGAAGGCTGTCTTCGAAGGCGACGATGTGGCCGGTGTCGACCAGGAAGCTACCCTTGACGTCGACGCTGCGGATACCCCCGAAGGAGTTGAAGGCCATCAGCCCTGTGCCGCTGGTTTTAAGCAGAATCAGTCCTTCTCCAGCAAAGAAGCTCTTTGCTCCACCCCAAGTTGCGCTTACCTCGACTCCTTCCTCAGCGCACAGAAAGGAGGTCGACTGTAGAAACAGCTGGTTGCTGTTTAGGCGGTGGACGGTGATGTCTCCCTGGAGGGTTGGGGCGAAGGTCACATGTCCTGCAGCACCCCTTGCCAGGTATCGATTTTGGAAGAATGATTCGCCCCCGACTACTCGCCGAAGGCCCTTCATCAGTCCACTGACCCCACCTCCTCCGCCGGTGCTGGTCTGGATCTCCACGTGGCTGTCTTTGGAGACCATTGCCCCGCTTTCAGCAATGACCTGCTCTCCTTCGCCCAGGTGGGCTATGGCCAGGGCATAGGCTGGGCCATGGCGAATTTCTATATCCATCTCTTCAGCTCGGCAGTTGTGGGGTGATCCAGGACACCAATGCCCGCAGGTTGCGGGTTTGGAGCCACAAGGTTCCGTGGCCGGTGAATTTTGTAACCAGGCCCTCTCCCGACAGGAGCGTAGATCTCCATCCGCCGACTCGCTCCATGGTCCAGGCGAGATCTCCCTCGAAGGCCACCAAGTGACCCGTATCTACGATGTATGAGCCATCCAGCCGGACCTTTTCGATGGCGCCGTACGAGTTGATAAGCAGCGGGCCTTTCCCGCTGCAGCGGAGAAAGAACGCACCCTCCCGGGCCAGCAACATGCGTAGACCAGCCCAGATCAGCCCAAGCTTCACCTCGGCACCTGAAGCCAGAAAAGAGCTGCTCTGAACCGTGATGACACGATCACCAGTTAGGTCAATTTGTTCCACATCACCGACCATGTCTGGTGCCAGCATCAGCTCGCTGCCGTCACGTTGAGCGGTGAAGCGGTTCACAAACACCGATTCGCCGCCAACCAAGCGTCTAAGGAGACTGGTAATTAAGGCTCGAAGCCAGCCGATAAGCCCGCTGCCAGAGGCTCCAGCGAGGCGGGTCTGAACGTCCAGGTCTTCGCTCATCGCGACCATCGAGCCAGCCTCCGCAATGATGGCTTCATCCCGATTGAGTCGGATCACGCCCATGGCATAGGACGGCTTTGATTCGACGCTGATCTCCATCACAGGACTCCCGGTCAGGTCTCTTCGCGGTAGCAGGCGTTGAGCCTTGAACCAAGGTTTCCAAGGCCTTCTTGGGGAGTCAACTTTCGGTGCTGTCTCAGATCGACTTGGGCTGGTGAGCTTCTGCCAACCGCGGTGGTAGCATGCGGAATGCTCGTGGGAGGATTGTGTGAACCGCAACCAGCAAAGTAGCCAGCTTCTTGTTGTGTTTGGCCTTGTTGTTCTGCTTGGTGGACTCTGTCCGAGTCTCGCTCAGGCAGATGCCGCCAGGGTTCAGGGCCTGGGTGGGGCTCGGCTGTTCACTGAAGACCCGTCGTTTGTCTTTACCAATCCCGCTCAACTGGGTGAGCATGGCAATCGGCTTTGGTTCTCGCTGGGCATTACTGGGGGTGAAGGAGCCTTAGGGCTTGACCCTCATGGTGGTGGAGCAGTGCGCATCAAGGAGGTCGTCAGCCTCGGTGTAGCGCTCAACCGAAGTCCGCTGCTTTATGGATTTGATGCTGCCATCTGGCCGGTCACGCTTGCTTACATGCCAGAGGGCCCTGGTGGCCCCCTTGAGGGGCCGGAGGTCTCGTCCGACAGCAGCGCACCGTTGCGCTTTCCCCTTGACCTCTTACTGAGCTTTGGGGATTCATCATCCAAGCTCCGTTTTGGCCTGAATTTTTATTACGCAGGAGGCAGGAGTCGGTCCTGGGACATCGACGATTCAGATCAAGATGATCTGGAGCAGTCGGATCGGGTCGATCTGCAGACTCACCTGTTTAACGTCACCCTTGGTTTGTCGGGCGGGACCCGGGCGGATCGCCGGAGGGGTGAGCTTTGGTTGCGGGTCGGCAACATGAGCTCTTGGAGAGATGCGCTCAGCACTGTTGAGAGCAGCGAGGGCGTGGTGGATTCGGTGCTCGATCAGATCCTTACTATGGATCGGAACCTTCGCCTCGGCCTTGGTGGCCGACTTAAGCTGGGTGATGGAGGCCAGGGCTTGTTGGTCAGTCCTGCCTTCAGCTACGACCTGGCTCTCGGTGACTTCCGCTTTGAAGACAACCTGGTGGTGCCCTCATCGCGTGCGGAGAATTCAGAGCGGCAGGTGCGGGCCCATGATGCTCGGCTTGGTGTCGGTGTGAGCTATCGGCGCCAAGGTCTGCTCGTTCAAGGGAGCCTTGCCGCCCGCCTGGCTCTGACTGAGTTCACTGACCTTATTGATCTGGGACTTGGTGATTATCAGCGGAATGCCCGGCAGGCCTGGGACCTGCGGCTGCCTGAGCTGTCCCTGGGTGCCGAGTACGAGTTGCTTCCCTGGCTCCTGATCCGAGCCGGAATGCGGTCTTCCGTGGTCGGTGGGATCAGCTTGAGCTCTTTGAATCAAGGAGTCGGTGCGCCGGACGCCTCCGTTGATTTTTCGGCCAGTCAGGAACTCTCTGCCGCCCCGGCCGAGGTTCATATGGACGCCAGTTTTGGTCTGGGCTTTCGCCACAAGGGCTTTGCCCTGGACGCTATTCTTGGTGGCCTGTTCCTTGGCGAGGGAGTTGCCCCTCAGCTGCTTTCTCGCGTGGACATGAGCTTCTCTTTTGACTAAGCAATTGAACCGTGGGGCACGAGTCAGCACTTCCCCACTCACCAACCTGTGTCGCGGCGGGGCGCTGACCTCCGACGCCACAAAGCCAGGGGCAGCATAGAAATGCGATCCAAAGCTATCGTTCAGGCCATGCTCGAAAACGGCATGCTCGACCCGGAAAAGCACAATCCCAACGACTTCATCACCTACACCACCTCGGCAGCTAAGCTTCTCGAGGAGCGTCTTAAGGATGTCAAAAAGCACGAAGAGATCGCTGAGATCGTTGCCGCGATGTTCGACTCGGGCTTCTGCAACCGCAAGGATCAGAAAGATCCTTCGGAGTGGACCATGTTCGCTGAGGCGGCCATTGATGAGCTGAAGGTCATCTGATCAGCTCTGCCGGGGCGAGCCTAGGCTCGCCCCGGCAGATGCCCAGGCATCGGCATCAGGGCGACCATCGCTCAACTGTCTGTGGCCTTGATGGCCTTTGGCTTGGCGTTCCACACCCGGCTGGCCAGCACCAGTCCAAGTAGCGACACCGGGATCATGGAGACCGGCCACCAGATCCAGTTGTTGGGGTCTCCGGCTACAGCGGGGTTGCTGTCGTCGGGCAGGATGAACATGTAGACCAGCGACATAACGCCGGTTCCGGCGTAGACGAAGCCGTCGATGATTCCGACTGCCGTCCCGACGTTCTGCTTGCCGCCGAAGTCCATGCTCGCGGTACCCGACAGCATGCCGTGAACACCGATCACCATCATGCTCATGATGATGACGATGCCTCCAACCATCGGGGTCTTGTAGGCGAATGTCATGATCAGGGCTCCGACCAGCATCCCGGCGTACAGAATCCCAGCGACTGGACCACGGCGAGACTGAAAGACACGGTCGCTGATGATGCCGGCAAAGACTCCACCGAGGATGCCGGCGCAGCACAGCAACATCCCCCAGTTCTCATAGACGAAGTCGCCCTTGAGATTGAGGACCTCATTGGTCTGTTTTGCGAAGCTTCGATACCACTGCATGATGGCTTGTCGCAGGAAGCCGCTACAGAACTCGATGCAGGCAATGGTGATGATGACCGGGTTCTTCAGCATCAGCTTGAACACTGCGGCGGCTCCAAGCCGCTCCTCACCGGCGGCCTGCGAGGCGTCGCCCAGGGCGAAGTCTTCGAATCCAGCCTCGCCGGGTGTGTTGCGAACGATGAAGTAGTCCAGGATCCAGAAGATCACCAGCAGCGCGGTGGGGATAAGGAAGACCATTTCCAGCGGTAGCTTGTTGATGATCATGTAGCCGATATCGAAGGCAAAGAAGATGCCCAGGCTGATGAGGATGCCGAAAATGGCGCCGAACACCCCTCGCTCGCGAAGGTGGAACCATGGAGCGTTGCACTTGACGATGGCCACCGCGCCAAAGCTCTGGAAGTACATGTTGACCCCATAGAGGGCAGACATGATGTAGCGGAAGTTATCGCGGATGCTCTGGTTGGCTTCGCCGCCGTCGAGTGCCTTGATGGTCATTACGCCCATCAGCAGGTTCATTACCGCCGCACCACCGGCTCCAGCGAGGATCGAGAAGCGCCCTCCCATGCGGTCAGTAAGCGGGCCGTTGATGATGAACGAGCAGCCATAAACCCAGGTTCCCACCATGAAGATGAAGGCGAAGTCCGGGTTGGTCATCAGCGGGGTACAGAGCTCGCTCGCCATGCTGGCTGCTGAGTCCTTGCAGGAGGGCGGTAGCTCGGTGCCGCGCAGGTTGAGGTCGCCAAAGGCGTGCTGGCTGACCTTGATGTTGTATCTGCCCATGTAAAGGAAGGCGTAGGTCAGACCCAGTGGTAGCCAGTTAAGGACCCTGCGCTTGCGGAAGGCTGCTGTGTGATCGACTCCTTCAACCGAGGGAAGCCGGGCCAGTACGATGGCGACCACCGTGAGCAGGATCAGGATGGGTGCGAGTTCGTTGAGCCATGCCATGTCGTAGTTTCTCCAGTTCCCGGACCTTGCCAGAGCGGCGCGTACCATACAATCGACTTTGTGCTTGTCCAAGAAAAGCGGTTCAGCGTTGCAGTGATCGGATCGCGCGTGCTAACTCCCTTGGCCTATGGGACATGCACAACTTCAGCAGGTATTGGATCGGATTGCTGAGACCAGCGCGGCCGGAGAGCTGCCGGTCGTGGTTTTTGATCTGGACTCCACGCTGTTCTCTACGGAGCCGCGTAATTATCGCATTATTGAGGAGTTTGCTGCTGCTCATGGGGCCGAATATGAGGGTCTGCAGGAGTTGATCGAAGGGCTCCAGCTGAGCGACATGGGTTGGGGCGTCGCAGAGCCCTTCTTGGAGCGAGGCTTTAATCCACCTGGATTCAAGAGCGCGCTGTCAAAGTTCTGGGGCAAACGCTTCTTCACCAGTCCCTATGTGGTGCTTGATCACCCAACGCCAGGGGCGGTCGAGTTTGCCTGCGCCTGTCACGAGCGAGGTGCGATGATCTACTACCTGACCGGTCGTCACGTCAGTGACATGGGGGCAGGTACGGTGCAGGCCTTGACCGATGCAGGTTTTCCCCTGTGGCGGGGGCGCTGCACGCTTCATTTAAAGCCCAGCTTTGAGAATGCCGACAAGCCCT
>DJIF01000132.1:60114-87717 GCA_002433485.1 Deltaproteobacteria bacterium UBA6601 | reverse complement strand
ACGACACCGCAGATGATGACGACAGCAGTCAAGGTTGCGATGGTGACGAAGCTCAAGGACCGGACCATTGTCCCCCTGACCCCGGTGAGTACTGCGGTAACGGAGTCGTAGACCTGCTGTGGGGTGAGTTCTGCGACGACGGCAACCTCCAGGACGGCGACGGCTGCGACGCCAGCTGCCAGCCTGAGCCCATAGGTTCCAACTGTGGGGACGGCATTCAACAAGCCGACGAGCTGTGTGACGACAACAACCTGCTCGGCGGAGACAACTGCAATCCCACCTGCAACCTGGAAAACCGCTCAACCGTATTGGTTGGCCTTGCTGGTCAGCAGGGCCTGGTCGATGGCACCAGTTCGACCGCAAGACTCGGAGGAGGAGGTGCACTACTCGTCATTAATGACTTCCTCTACTACGGGGATTCCGAGAACCACAGCGTGCGCCGTGTCCACATCCCCAGCGCGACCGTTACGACCGTGGCTGGAGACGGCACAGCTGGCTACGCCGACCACCCGCTCGGCAGCCAAAGTCGCTTCGGCTCGATCAATGGTCTGGCCAGCGATGGAGCAACCCTTTGGGTAAGCGATCGACACAATGGTCGTCTGCGCTCTATCGACCTCGGCCCCTGCAGCGAAAGCCACTGCTTCTCGGTCAGTACAGTTGCTGGAAGCGGGGCTGGCCAGCATCAAGATAGCTATGGCGCGAGCGCCGGCTTTGACCAGCTCGGTGGCATCGCCTGGCAGCCCGGACAGATCTTGGCCGTGGACGAGGGCAGCTCAACCCTGCGTAGCGTTGACCTGCAGAGCCTGCAGGTGAGTACCATCGCAGGCCTCCCCTACCAGCCTGGAGACATCGACGGCGAGGGCACCAGCGCCAGACTCAACGGACCACATTCACTCAGCCTCCTCGCTGACGGCAGCCTGCTGATTTCGGATCGGGGAAACCGCCTGCTGCGGCGCTGGGACCCGGCCCTGGGACGGCTTGAAACGGTCCTGGGAACCGGCGACACCTGCTACGCCGATGGTGCTGCCAGCGCCGCGCAGCTTCCCAGCCCGGCCGGGATGACCAGCGATGGCACCAGCATCTACTGGGCCGAAGAGGAACAGCACACGATCCGCCAAGCGCGCCTTGACAGCCCCGAGGCCAGCACCCTGGTGGGTCAACCCTGTCCGGCTTGTACCGACGTCAACTGCACCAGCTGCACCACCTGCCCAGGGTCCCATGCTCTGGGAAGCGGTCAGTGGGCGCAACTCGATCGCCCTGCAGATCTGGCCTTTCACGGCCCGAGCAACAGTCTGTTGGTACTGGATGCGGGGAACTTCATCATCCTCAGGATTCGCTAGTCGGCTCTACTTCATCGGCGCCTTCAATCCCAGCCCGCCACATCTCGCGCCAGCTGGTGCCCTCCACCGCCAGCATCAAGACCCCGATGACCACAATCACACCCACATGAACCGCATGAAGCGAGACCGCAAAGGCTCCCGCCTGGGCCTGAGCAATTCCATAGAGCATCAAGCCAGCGACTCCACCAGCCTCAAAGACCCCCAGCCCACCGGCCGGGGCCGGCAGCATGATGCAAACCGCAACCACCAGCATCACTACAGTGGCCTCTGGGAAGCCCAGGGAGTCAATATTCAGAGCGAACAGCAGCGCCCACAACACCAAAACGTTAAGGGTCCAGGCCGCCACTGTCAGTAACCCTGCCTGAGCCAGTGCAGCTGGCCGGCCGATCCGGCGCAGGGCGTCCTGAAAGGTACTGACCAACGACATGCAAAAGGAAGCCAGCCGACCAGGCAGCAGGCCCGCGAGCCAACGCAACACCGATAAGCCGCGCTCCCCGCCAAGCACCAGAGCAAAAGCAGGCAGCCCTAGTAAAGCCAGAGCAGCGAGAGCAACCGCACGCCCCTCCACACCCAGATCAACCTCCCGCTCAAACAATGGCACCTGTATCGGTGGCAGTTCCGCCCAGCCAAGGGCGAGCACCAGGGCCAACTGCACAGCAATCAGGTCCATAATCCGCTCAGCGACTATGGTCGCCATCCCGGCACCGAGGGGTACCCCGCCTCGTCGCTGTAGCAAGACCGGCCGCACAAATTCACCCAACCGCACTGGCAGCAGATCAATGGCCATAAAGCCAATACTGCCAATGGTCAGCAGCCGCATAGGTGGTACTTGCGCTACCGCCCTTACCAGGACCCCCCAGCGCAGCAGGCGCACCGCGGCGAGCGCGGTCATCGCCAGCAGACTTAGCAGCAGGGGCCCCAGGCGCACCGCAGCGAAAGCATCAAACAACTCGCCAGCCTGGACTCCTCTAAAAGCCCACCACAAAGCCAAGGCGGCAATAGGCAGGGACAACAGCGCGCCGCGCAGCGCCCGGGACGGCTCAAGAGCCATCGAGGACCTCTCGATCGATGAGTTCGGCGAGGTTATCGGCAAAGACCCGGTGGCCGAGACGACTCATGTGCATGGTGTCGTAGAACCACAGGTTCTCAGCCTCTTCAAGAAAGTGAGGTAGCACGTTGTAGACCGGCACCCCGAGCTCGTCGCCCAGGCGTTCATAGACCTCTACTGCGGCGCCAATATCAGCGTCGTTGCGCATGATCACGCGGCCCGCCGACTCCACGTAGATGTTAGTTGGCTCGACGGAGAACACCACTTCAACGCCCACCTCACGGGCCAGTTCGACGATGCGCCGTAAGCTCTGCTCCATCTCGAGAATCTCGTAGTTGTGAGCAAGGACAATCTGCACCAGATGCGAACAGTGAATATCCCTGGGCAGGCGCTTCAGCCAGGCCAGCGCTGCCATCGGGGCGACCCGCTGTTCGGGACCATGTTCTCCCGACCAAACGTGATATGGGTCCACATCCATGAACTCATTGACCACGAAGTTCACCACCAAAACATCGGGCTGATAGCGCCGCGCGACCCCATCAAACCAACGCAGACCGGTGGTGGTCTTGACCCCCGGGAAGGCCGCGTTCACCACCTCAATGTCATCGTGACCCAGTCCATATAAGGCATCGGCCAGCTTATCGCTGAAGGTCATTCGATCTTCCGAAGGAATCCCCCAGCCAAAGGTCTGGGAGCCACCCAGGACCACCACCCTGCGAGTTCCTTGATGCGCGCCCGGGTAGTCCCGCCGCTTAAAACGCTGATCCACAAACCAGGGGTTCAAGCGCCGCAACATTGGGTCATAGACCCAGTGGTAGCTGGGATCCAGCCCATCGTTCCAGTAGGTACTGACCTGATGGCGCCAGTCGGGATGAGCCCAGGACACACCCTCAAACAACAGCAGGCCATAGATGGCGCAGAGTCCTGCCACCAGTATCTGACGTTGCCAGCCAGCCCCCCCAGAACGCAGCACCTGCCAAAGATTACAGCTGGCCATGAAGACCGCAACCGAGGTCCAGAACAACAGCTCTTCCTCACTCAGGAAGCCGGCCCAGGGGCTATCGCGCTGAAGCCAGAGCCACAAGCAGCCGAGCAGAAAGACATGGGCTCGCAGCCAACGGAACAGCGCGGCAAGTACAGTGCGGCCGCCAAGGGGCAGGCCGCACAAGCTGGCCAACAACAACAAAAACAGGCCCATGGACAACAACACCGTGCCAAAGCTGGCAAGCCTGGCGCTGCGCTGCAGACTCGCGGCGGCAAGACCAAGAGCCGAACCTGAACCGGAACTCGAAGCAGACAGTGAGGAGAACACCCGCACATCGCCGACACCGGTCAGCGACGGCGTCTGCGGCAGGATCTGAAGCCCGGCGATGCGGCTGTCTGAGCTTGCCTCTCCAGACAGTCCTGAGGGACCAGCGGTTGAGCTGAAGGTCCCGGAGAAATCACCTCGATAATCGACTAACACCCCGTTCACTGCCACCGCAGCGATGGGCTCGTCATAATACAGCTCGATGGCATGCTCGCCGGGCCCCAGTTGCCAACCGCCATGGCGGGAGCGAAGCATGTCAAAGTTCCAACCCTTACGGAGTTCACTGGGGAGCCCCTCGGCCCGACTCAGCAACAGCGAGACAGCACGGAATGCGTAGTTAGAAGGGCCCTCGCCCTCTCCACCGCGGTCCTCTCCAGCCCCATCCCCGTGCCCATCCCAGTCATCGTGGTTCGAATCCTGAGCAGCGGAATGACCATCGCGCAACGAGCCGTTGTCTCGACCCTCATCTGCGCCGGCACCATGGTCATGAAGCTGGTCCTCCGAATGACGTTCAGGAGGTCCTAGTGCAGGCCCCTCACCGGGAGGGCCACCCCGCGGGCTGGTGCCCTGCAAACCGGGCAGGATCGCCTGCGAGGGAATGGCCTCAGGAGCGGCCTGTCGATCGATAACAGCACTCCGATCCACTTGAAAGACGTCCGCATCAGTAGGCAGGGTTTGCAGCAGATCGACCCGCGCGGCCTCACCCTCGCCAAGCTGGAGCCGAAACCGCAAAGAGAGTGGCTCATAGCTACGCTCCGGCAAGGGCACCAGCAGCCGCTCGCCGGTCACCAGCGGAACCATCGGTTGGCTGACTGCCACCAACTGGCCACCGGAGTCGGGCACTTTGGCGCCGAGGCCCTGGTCCCAGCCGCTGCGGGCCAGCAACAGCAGGACCGCACCCGCAACCAACAATAGCGACCCCAGGGTGATCATCCCGGCCGGACCCCGGGAACCACTGCCCCGCCCGGCTGCTCTGATGACAGGAACTCGCCAAGGGCCACCGTCACGCTGCAGCTGGCCAGCCAGCCCCAGCCAGCAAAGAGCCACATAATTCAGCAGCAGCAGCCACTGCAACACCAGCGGCGTCAAGGGCAGCAGGGTGATCAAGCCATAAATCGCCCTGGGCCGGGGCATTAACAGGCCGTCCACGATGACCTGATCGGGGCGTTTGCGACTCTCGATCAGGACCTTCAACAGGAGCAAGCCAAACAACAGCAACCAGGCAGCGGCGCTAAGTTGCGCAATGGGCCCCAGGTTGCGCTGCAACACCTCAAGCAACGGCCAATCCTGATGCCAGGCGAAAGGCCGCCCGTCCATGTCCTGCCCTGCAACGGCCCAGCTGTGCACCGTAAGGTCCAATTCGCCGCTACCCAAGGCTGGGTAGGGCCGTAAACCAGCCAAAGAGAACGGCACCGTTACCCGATCATCATCAACCTGTACGGCGATCTGGTTCTGCCCGACCAACTCAATACGGAGGCGATGCCGTCCGGGACTCAACTGAGCGCCCAGTTCCGGGAGCGGCACCCGCTCGACCACCCGTCCCTCCTCAAAACGCAGCACTGCATTTACAAAAGGCGTGTCCTGACCTTCGAAGGCACAAAGACGAACCGCTCGCAGACTGCCCTCACCGCCGTGTTCGGGATGGTCGAGCACCGCCAGCATGAAGGCCCCCGGAGCTAGACTGAAGTCCACCTCCATGCTTTCCAATTGCTCTACTGGAGGCTCAAAAAGAGCAAAATCGTTGTTGCGAAGGTTGGCCTGACCGCCAATATTCTGCGGCGCGAGACCCAGGCGCCTGAGGCCGGGGGTGTGGTACCACATAGCGCCGCGCTCAAAGAAGATCTTGCCGCCATTGATGTAACGGATACCGTCGCGGTCACCAAGATTCTGGACCGTCACCACCAGGGTGTTAAAGATCGCGCCAAAGGACAGCAGCAGCGCAGCCAAGAGGAAGGGCGCGTTGGCACCGACGGAGCGTCCTGCTGCCATGATTTCCAGGCTCCTGCCACCCCGATCTCGAGCCGGGCGGTGGCGATGATCAACTCAGGTCGGCATCCTAGCAGCGAAGCGCTGCCTTAGCGGTGCCGCAAGAACCATCAACCCGGGAGCCCCGTGGAAGCACTGCTTACACTGCTGCGACTGATCTGCGGTGGAGCCATCCTATTGCTGCCCGGCTTGCTCACGGTGGCTCTTCTGGAGACAGGACGGCGCAGCGTGGGCCGCGGTCCTTCGGAGCCAGCACATAGCTGCGCTGAGAACCAGCTTTTGCAGGCGAGGCAGTGGCTGACTGCGCTGGGCTGGGGCGCTGGCATCGTGCCCAGCCTGGCCTTCTTCATCAGCCTCTTTTCACCCCTTCATGTCAGCCTCCCGCTGGTGATTGCGGTCGCCGCAACCCACACCGCTCTGTGTGCAGCGATGCTCTTGCGCCGCGGCGGATTAGCCGGCCTGCGCGGCGCGCTCAGCAGCGGCCTGCAACTCAAATCCCTGCGAGACAACCGCGGGCTCATTGCAGCGACCCTATCTATAGCCCTGCTGTACTTTCTCAAGTATGACCGATCCCTGGCCTTTAATGAGAGTTGCATCTACACCACGGCACTGACCGCAACCGGCCACGTCAATCCGGAAATCAATCTGCTGGTCGAGAACATCCAGGATGCCCGGCTCGGCAATACCGGCGTGCTGGCTGGATTCATTGCCGTATTTGGTCAGATTGGCTTCCGCGTCCTCTACGGGGTTTGCGGCGCGCTGCTCGCCCTGGGCGGATACACTCTGGGCTGGATCTGCACCGAACGCCGCTCAATGGCCTGGTTCGCATTGTTCCTGCTGCCCCTCAATCCGGCGGTCGCCGGGATCCCACTGCTCGATGAGAACCTGCTTACGCTGGCCTTTGTCGGACCAGGTCTGGCCCTGCTACTCCATCGGCCGCGCTGGTTCGCTGCCGGTGCCTTGATCGCCCTGGCAGTGACCATGCGCCACGTCATGATCCTGGCGATGCCTGCAGCATTTTTAATCGTGATTCAAAATCGGCAGCGAATATCAGCTCTGCTCCGCTTTACGGGAGCCTTCTTTCTGTTCACCCTCCCAGAAAACCTGCACCATTTAATGGCTCCAAGTATTGGGTCATTACTCCGCTTTGAGAGCAATCCTCAATACCCAGCCTTTACCTACAATGTGCTAGGAGCAGAGCTGCAATGGAATGGTCTACTCAACTGGCCCTTTCATCACACCATAGTCCGCACTCCAGGGAACCCGTTCCCGACCTTCGTGCGCTGGCCGCTGTGGCTCGCTGACCACCTGGGCCTGCTGCTGTTCTCCTTGCTGGTGATCGGCTTTATCGTGGCCTGGCGAAACGCCGCTCAGCGCAAGCACGCCCTGTTCTGGCTGCTCTGGTGGGGGCCGGTACAGGCAAGTCTCGCCGTCCAGGAGGCATGGGACGTCCCCAACAAGATGGGGGTTATCGTGGTGGTCTTCGGCTCCTTTACCGTCTGGATACTGCAAGCTGCCGCCTGGATCCGCAGCCGTCCAGTCCAGGGCTTGGTTACGGTTGGAGTGGTCATCGTACTTGCCCTCGGCGGCGCTGCTGCAGTCCGCGACTGGCGCCCGCCAGTAGACGAGCGCTACTACACCGTCTACCCCGGCGAACGGCGCGAGCTGCGAGCGCGGGTTGAAGATAAGTCCCGCAACCTCACTGACATCGGCCTGCTCCCCGATTTTGCCCAACTCAATCGTTTTGGCACCTTCTTATCAACTCGAAAAGTCAGCGAACTCTGGCAGGACCTGGGTCAGCCAGAGGTAGAGCAAGCACGGCGCGCCTGGGGCTGGTTCCCATCGGAGACTCCACCTCCCGGCGCACCGGTGGTCGTAGAGCTTGATCTGCGTGCGCCGCTGTACGGTCGCACCGACTTCCTACGCCTGTTGCCGGCGGACAGCGAGTTCGACATCGATCTGCTGGAAGTCCCGCAGATGGCTCGTCTCAATGGCCTGCGAGTCAACTGGGATGGCAAGCCCATCATGCTCTACACCACCCGCAGCAACGAGGTTTCACTCATCCAGCTGTTCTTCGTAGATCCGGCTGACCTGCACATCGATCGACCCTTCGCCGATCCGGACGCCATTGAACAATGCAAACTGTTCTCACTACTGGCCGGGATGGATGGCGAATGCGACTCACCCCTGGAGCTCAACATCGATCCCAAGCCGATCTTGCGGGTGCGGCTACCATCGGGCGGTCTGAGCGTCGCCACCACTGTGAATCGATCGGCGCAGAAAGTGCTGCTATGGAAGGCTCTGATCCAAGACGGCAAGCTCCAGGTCAAGCCTGCGATAGAGCCCTGGCACAACTGAGCACCCCGCCGCTCGGGCCCAGTCAAGCAGAGCGCGAGCGCAGCAGACCAGGACCAGCGGCGAGTAGACTCGGATAGGCCTCACAGGGCGTCCAGCAACCCGGACAGCGGCCCTCGCGAACGCGTTCCCTCGCCTGCAACGTTGACGTGCGATTCCACAGCTGGGGTAAAGCGTAGGCCACTTCACTGAGGCGACCCAACGGCCGCTCCCAGATGTGACAGGGGTGAACGGTGCCGTCCGGAGCGATAAAGCAATTGCCAGAAAGCGAAGTGCAGGGCTCTGCAGAAGCGCCACTCTTTGCGTAGCCCCCGACCCGCCGCAGATAGAGCCACTCCAGCAGCTCCGTAGGGTTGGCTGGCAAACCCCGCCGTTCTAGGACACCGGCCGCGAGTTCCTGCAGTCGATCAGGCGACAGCCCATCCATGTCCTGGTTTTCGAAATAGTGGCTGCTGCGGTGGAAAAAGTTGTGGTGGAGGTCCTGCCAACGCAGCTCAGGCAATCTCTCTCTCAGGGCCGCAAAGGTAGAATCGAGCTCTCCTTCATTGTGCGGCGAGAGGGTCATACCGAAGTAGGCGTCGACGCCCAGCGCTCGCAGCCGCTGATAGCTACGAACCGCCCCATCAAAGGCCGCCCGATCGCCACGGATGCGGCCGTGCAGACGGGGAGGTCCGTCAAGGCTGATGGAGACCACCAGGCGATGTGGATCCGCTCTTAGAATCGTCCGGGCCAATTGCTCGAGACGCTGGGGATCGGCACCGTTGGTAGGGAAATGGAGCATCGCCAGGGCCGGCAACTCCTCCACCGCCGCTACCGCTATCTCGGCAAAGTCTTCCCTGCTGCTCACCTCGCCACCGGTCAGGTCAATCCAACTCAACGCTCCCTTCGTTCCACGCCAGACCTGACGCCATTCCGCTGCACTCAGCTCCGGACCTCGCTCTCTGCGCCAGATATTGCAGTGTCGACAGTGTTGGTCACAGACCCAGGTGACCGCAGCCGTTACCTTAAAGGGCGCCTTCGGGCGACGGACACCAGCACCCAAAGCCCGAGCCAACAGCAAGGCATCGCGACGCAGGGGCAGCAGTCTGGACACCGCCATTTAAGCAGTTCTCCTGACCACAAAGGGTCCCATCTGCAGCACATCAAGCTCAGCGGCAAGAAAGGAGTGCACTGCGTCCTCGGGGGTCTCAACAATGGGCTCACCGTGGAGATTGAAGCTGGTGTTGATCAGGGCAGGATGACCATGCTGCTCGACACGCGCCAGCAGCGACCAGAGCCCGGGGTCAGCGGCTTCATCAACAAGCTGAGTGCGGACTGTTCGGTCTACGTGTACGGCCGCCGGACAACGGGACCGCAGCTCTTGATCCGCATCGACACAGATCGTCATCGTGCTGCTTCCGGCGCCACTCCGCCGAACCGGCGCAAATGGCATGAACTCGTCACGGCGCAGCTTCCGGCCCAGGGCAAGGGCGAGTTCCGGCTGATCTGCACGCAGCAGGATGGAGCGATGGCCGAGCGCCCTGGGCCCAAACTCCGAGCGCCCCACAACCCGCGCGACCAGAGCTCCCCGGACGATCTCAGCGGCAAGCAGTTCTTCCGGCTGCTGAGGCCGTTCAACCTGCAGCCCAGCGCCACGCAGAGCTGCCTCCATCCTCTCCTCTCCATAAAAAGGCCCAAGAAAGGGCAGCGGCCAGTCAAGTTCAGGAACAACTGCTGCAATAGCCCCGACGCACAAGCCCCCATCCCCCATATGCGGAAAGACTGAAGGCACACAGCCCTCACGTAGCAAGCGTCCATTAAGCGAGACATTGGCGAAAAGACCACCGGCAAGCGCCAGCGGCGCACCTGCGGCGATGGCCGGAGCCAACAGCTCAAGCACCACCTCCTCAGTGCGCTGCTGAAGCGCTGCTGCCACATCTTCCCGGGACAAGCTGGCAAGCAGCTGGCGGCCGGCTCGGCCTCCCAGCGCAGGATCACAGCGTCCCGGCCGCAGTACCGCTGCAAAGAAGGACCGGCCAGGCTCCGGATCGCCGCAGGCGGCGAGCCCCATGACCTTGCCCTCATCGCCTTCCGCAAAGCCCAGCAACCGGGTCACCGCGCCATAAACCAAAGCAACGCTGTTCTCTGGAGCCCTGAGCTGCTGAAGCTGACCATCGGGATACGATATTGTCCCTGCCAGCCCATCACCATAGCCATCCATGGTCACCACAACCGCTCCTGGACCGGCAACCAGACGGGCGCAGGCGGCATGAGCAGTATGGTGTTCTACACCAAGCACTGCTGCGCCCAGGCCCAAGCGCCGCAGACGGCCCTTAAGCACGGTCCTGCTGCTACCGGCCTCCACTGCCCTGATGCCGGGCAGTCGTGCCACACCGCACTCCAGGCAGCGAACCAGCACTGAGCTAGCAGAGAGCGGATCTCTGCCACCTCGATGGCGTCGATACAACGAATCTGCGAGTCGATGTCCAAGGCGCCCCCAACGCCCGGGCACGACCACCAGGCCGACATCACTGGGCTGCAGTCCGCAGTCAGCAAGAGCAGCCTGCAGGCTCTGATAGGGAAAGCCACAGGCCCGCTTGCGCCGGCTGATCCGCTCCTCGCTAAGAGCACAAAGCAATTGACCGTCAAGGGCGATGGCAACGCCGGCATCGTGGCCGTCCCACAAGCCCAGGACGATACCTTCCCGGAGCGCGGGCGGAATGGCTACAGCAAACACTGCAATTCCTGATCAGAAGGTCGCTGCTGGCTCCATACAAGGGCCTGCAAGGCGAACACTGAAGCCCAGCTGTTGATGTCATCGCTACCCTGGTGGTAGCGCAAGCCTCCTTCCGCCGCCTGCAGAGAGGCCAGATGCTCCCGCGCCGCGGCCATATGCGGGGCAAATCGAGCGGCATCACACAAGGCCCAGATCCGCAACGCCTGAGCGCAGACGTCGGCAGGACGACATCGTGAGGGCGCGCCGTACCAGTCTGCAAGCGAGCCATCTGCAGACTGCTGCGCCGCCAACCAGCCAGCACCAGCGGCGACGACCTCAGGGTAGAGCCCCAGTCCGATCAAACCTTCGAGAGCGTAGCAATGACTATGTAGATAAGTGCGCTTTGTTCCTGCCCGAATCACAAAGCGCTCGCCGTCAAAACAGCGCTCCACCAGATCGGCAGCAAGCTCCTCAGCAAAGTCCCTACGCCCGACCCGAGCGAGCCAGAACGCACACTTCAACAAGTGCGCTCCGTAGCTCTGCGACCACCATCCGGGCCGGCTCACTGGCGTGCAGGCCTCACGCGCCGCAAGCCGCTCGACGATACGCTCGGCCAGCGCCTCGGGCTCATCCAAGAGCGGCAGGGCGAGAGCCGAATCAAAGACGTAGCTGATTCCATCTCGGCCCAGCCAACCACGAGCCGCTAGGCGCCCTTCAAGCACCGCCGTGAGCCGACGAGCACGGCGCCGCTCGCCGCACCACCCAAACAAGGCGGCAAGCAGCGCAGTGGCTTCGTCATAGGGATAGCCCGGATGTGCAGCGTTGCTCCAACTGAACATACGACCATCGGGAGCGATCCGCTGAGGTGAAGCAAGCCAAGCTAGAAGCGCTGCGTCCATGGGCAAAAGTATAGCTCTGACAAGGTTTGTGGAATGAAAGACAAGCACAACATGAAGCCTGACAGCTTCTAAATCAACAGCGACCAGCGAGCTCACAACAGCGCTATAATGGAATGGTCAAAAGTGGTGTTGCAGCACCCTGGCACCCAATGAACTGGCGCTGCAGCCAAACACACAAGACCGGTAACAGACCGCTGTCAGCGTTGCGAGAGCGCCCCTCCGGTGCTAATCCTGGACTGTAACTGGAGGGACACGAATCCGACTGCCCATCCTCACTGAGCCCTTTCGCAAGCTCCGCCCGATCGAGGCGGGATCGGATGTGTTTGAGCGTCGTGGGCCAAGGCCACCAGCCATGACCGGTGGCAACTATCCCGAGCTCAAGCACAACGAAATCGCTCTGATGTTCAGCGGTGGAGTCGACTCCACTGCGACCGCGGTGATGCTCGCCGAGCACTACGACAAGATCCACCTGGTCACCTATCGCAACGGCTACGGACACTACTACCATCACCGCACGGCTGAGCGTGTCGATGAGCTCAATCGCCGACTCGGCAACAAGTTTGTGTACTCGGCGATCTCCATCAAAGACTACTTTGACGAGATCATCGTCAACTCAGTCATGCGCGACTATCGGGAATACCGGAGCGGCTTTATCTGGTTCATGGGCTGTAAGATGTCCATGCATATGCGCAGCGCTGTCTACTGCCTGGAGCACGGCCTGCCGCGCATGACCGATGGTTCCAACTCCGACACCGATGAAATGGTTGAACAGGCACTACTGTCCCTGAGTCTGATCCAGTTCTTCTACGAGGACCACACCGTCGACTTTGGGACCCCGGTCTATGAGGTCCGACGAGAAGAGAGCCGCAAGGTCATCAAAGACCTCGGACTTAAAATGGGCGTGCAGGTCATGGACCGGCATCTGTGCATTCAACCCACCTGCCTGGCCGGCGAGCTCTATTACATGCCCTATCTGTTCTTCAATAAGCCTATGAAGCACGACGAGCCGGTGGTCGGCCGCTTTATCAGGGAGAAGAGCGAGATCTGCCACCGGGTTATGGGCGAGTACTTCGCCCGAAAAGGGGTTAATCTGGACGACCTGCTTAAAGATCGTCGCCAGCAACTGGCGGCCAGGAAGGAGGCGGACAGCTAATGGGACGCTGCTGCGGAGGTAAAAACGCCGGAAAGCCCATTTCACTGCCCCGTTACCTGGCAGGGCTGGGCGTATTCTGCACCTATCACACCGCCGTCGCGGCCCTGCTGCGGGTGGCTGAGCTACCCCGGCCAGACCTACGCCGGGTGCGTGACTTTCACGGCCAGCTGTTTCGTACTGAGCTCAAAGAGATCCTCGCCCGAGAAGGCATCAACCTGCCCAGCAGGCTGCTGCGCAAAGAAGAGGAATACTGTCCTATCGACGAAGGTTTGTGGCCGGAAGACTGGGACGACCCGCCGGCCAATCCGGAAGCTGCCTGAGCACTCCACCAGTTACCGAGGTGAAGGCATAAAGATGGCCGAGGCGCCCGGCTCAAGGACCCGCGCCTGGGCCGTGGAGGAACTGCGCTCCAGCGCGCCAGGGAAGTGAGCAAAGCGACCAGGATGCCAGCTCGCCGGGGGCACCGGCAGCCACTCTCCACCCTCATGAATTGGAATCACGAAGCGGGGCTTCAAGACCTCAGCTGCGCGGGCAGCGTCCGCCGGATTCATGGTCGTTCGACGCCCAAAGATACGCGTTCCACCAATGGGCAACATGGCGACATCAATCCCCGGGAAGCGCCTAGCAATGTCGGCGAAGGCACTGCTCCAGCGGCAGTCGCCGCCAAAGAACAAGCGCAACTCGCCCAGATCAATGATGAAGTTGACCTCTGCCGGGGCAGGACCGGTGTGCTCGCAGGGAGTCGCGTAGACCGTAAATGGACCCACCTCAACCTGTTCCCAAGGGGCCAGATCATGCACCGCTCGTAGCTGCAGCGCGCGGCAGTGGGCAGCGGTGCCCACCGTCCCGACGATCTCCATCTCAGGGTTTGCCATGGCGCGAATTGCGGCTCGATGGAAGTGATCTCGATGCAGATGTGAAGCAAAGACATAGTCGATTCGCGGCAAATCGCGCACCGCAATAGCGGGCCTGCGAAACACGGGCAGGCCACGCATAGTGCGCCGAAACCAGGGATCGGTTATTGCGGTGCGACCAGCGTGCTCGATGAGCAGGCAGGAGGTGCGCAACAGGGTGATTCGCACCGCGCCCTCCGCCAGCGCTGCACCGACCTCAGTCACCGACGACTCCCGTAGATGTAGCCCCAGATTTCCAGGACCCGCAGCTCCCGCTCGCCAAGCTCAGCACCGATCTCCTCAGCTTCGCGACGGAAGTCCCAGTCCAAGGGCAGATAGCTCGCAGGGAACAAAGCGGCTGCTCCCAGCTTGGCACGTTCCCGGGCTATCTCAGCCTCAGTCTCATAGCTCTGAAAGTACTTCCAGTCGTTCCTTTCTCCCTCGGCAAGGCCCTCCTGGGCAGCAGGATTCTGCTGCCTGTCCGCATTGGGGAAGCGCACATACCAGCGCTCATCCTGCGGAACCTCAACGGAAGCCATCGCGGCGACTCCTAGACCCACCAGCAGAACCAGCATGAGCAGGCGCAGGCGCGCCCGCCAGCCGGGTGCAGCGATGACCTGCGAGGCCCAACTCAAGCCCCGCGCCAGAAACAGGAACAAAGGCGGCCACGCCAACAGCATGAAGGTCATCTTGACCTCCTCCCAGTTCTCCTGGGGCCCGAACAACAGGTAGACCGGCAGCATCCACAGCACCAACAGCAAGGTCAGCGGGCGCCGCTCTAGCCAGAGTCGCCATGCACCTCCCAAGACCAGAGCAGTGCCGACGATACCCAGAGCCCTGGCAGTCACCAGAGGGAACAGCAGGTAGGTCGGGTAGCCGAAGTGCGGGGTACGAACCAGCTCACTGTGGAAAGGCCAGTTGAACAAGCCATTGAAACGAAACTCCCAGCCCAGCAGCGAATGCACAAACTCGGGCCGGAAACCCTGAAAGTGTGGGTATTGGCTCGGGTGCATAAAGGGGTGACCGAGGGCATAAGCCTTCCAATAGAACACCGGCAACATGGCAACTACGGTTGCCGCTCCCACTGCGCACAGACGAAGGAAGCGCCGCGAGAACGGCACCTGCTCACGCTCTCGGCCCACCAGCAACCAGAAGCAGATGGCTGGAACGAAGCAAATCGCCTCGTTACGAATGCCGGCCAGGGCGCCAAACAGCAAGCCAAGGCCGAGCCAGGAAATGCGTTGGCGACCCATCAGCCACAACAACAATAAACCCATCGGTAACACGATCAGGTTGGCGTTAAGCCGATCAACACTCAACACATAGGGGTTCCATGCCAGCAAGGTACCCGCCGCCAGGGCTGACCAGGCATCACGTTCATGAGCAAAGCCGGCACTGCTGTCGGCGGCAGGGCGAGAACCGTAAGCTGGTGGCCCCGCTCCACCCGCCATCGTACCCCGCACAGCGAGCACAGTGGCTGGAATGAGCAGCGCAACCGTCAAGGCAAAAAGCAGGCGAAAACCGAACAAGCCAAAGGCTGCGAACAGCGGCGCCGCCACAATCGGCGCGCCGATACGCTGGTCCTTCGTGATGATCCCAAAGCTGCTCTTATCCACCAGATCATCGGGCAAAGAGCCCTTGAGTTGCACGTCCCAGGCCGGGCTGCCGTCCTTCAACACGAAGTCCACCGGCTGACGATTCATGAACATCGCCGGAGCGGTGATGTAGGTGTCCCAGTAGCCCTTGGCCGGACCATCGAAGCGCAGCAAGGCGACCACGAAGGTGAGTCCCGTGATCAGCAGCAAGACGCGTAGCTGGAGGGCGGTTGGCAGAGCCCTAACTCCTGGTTGAAGAGAGCGAAGCCATTGCCCGCTCCCGCAGCATCGTGCGCAGAATGCGCAGACCATTGTGAATCCGCCGAAAGTCGGTGCGGCCGCCGCTACGAGGATGACGGGTAACAGGTACCTCAACCACCGCAAGCTCACTGCAGAGCGCCTTAGCCAGGACTTCCGTCTCGAACTCATACTCATCGGAGCGCAAGGCCATCGAACGGGCCAGGTCACCACGAATCAAGCGAAATCCAGCCTGACTGTCGGTAATGCGACGCCCAAACAGCAGTGATAGCAAGGCAGTCAAAGCCTGATTAGCAACCCGATTCAGCGGGTGAATGGAGCCAGGCAGCAAGGTACCTAAGAAGCGCGAGCCATTAACCAATCCAACTTCATCGCCCGCCTCTGCGAGCAAGCGTGGAATGTCGTGAGGGTCATCCTGGCCGTCTGCATCGAGAAAGATCAGCCACTCCCCACGGCTGGCCGCTATGCCTTCCCGCATGGCCGCTCCCTTGCCCCGATTAGGAGTGCAGCGAAGGACTGTGGCGCCGGCCCGCTCGGCGAGATCGGCGGTGAGATCCGAGGAGCCGTCGTCAACCACAATCACCTCAGCCGCATCAACCACCTCGGCAAGCGATGTCAGTACCGCTTCGATGGACTCTGCCTCGTTGTGGGCTGCAAGGACAACGCTTAACTTCAAGGGAACCGCCAGCTACTGACCGCGGAAGCTCTCAAGGGCAGCACGCAGAGCGTTGGGCGCGATCACCGAACACTCAACCTTCTTAGGCGGCAGACCGCCCAGAGCCTCGACGACCTCCTCCTCACCAAGGACGTCGCCCTGCATACCGACACTTCGCCCCTTCACCAGCTCAGTGGTCATGCTCGCCGCCGCAACACAGGCTACGCATCCCTGAGCCTGAAAGCTTGAGTCAACGATGCGCCCCTCTTCGACTTTGATGAACAGACGCACCACATCCGAGCAGGCGCGATTAATGGCTCGGCCCTCAGCGCTGGCGTCTGCCATCGCCCTGAGGTTGCGTGGATTCCAAAAGTGATCAACGACCGTGCGCGTGTAGAGGCGAGTATCCAAGGCCCAGACTCCTTGCAGAGCATCGTAGCAGCCTCCGGTAGTGACCGCTGACCAGGTCCGGGCGCACGAGACAGGACAGCAGCAGTCAGCAGGACCTCAACCTGGCCGCTTCCCCCAACCCAGCAGAGAACAACAGTCCTGGCAGGCGACCGCCCGGGATCCGGGCTAGACTGCGGGCCAATGATGTCGCTGCTCTCGGGTCTGCTGTTGTTCGCTTACGGAACCCTGCTCCCAGGTCTGGCCCTCGCCTTCGTGTTATTCGATGAGCGCGAGCCGCTGGCGCTGTCCAGCCTGGGTCTCGGTCTGGGCCTGCTGGTGCTACCGCTGCTGCACTTCTCCCTGGCCATCCTGCTCGACACGCACATCCACCCCACTGGGATCACCGCCACCTCTACAGTGGTGCTTGCAGTGTGCTTGCTCGCACACCGCAGACGGAGTGGCTCCAGTGGCTGAAGCCAAGGCTATGCCCCGCTGGCTGCTGTCCATTCACGAGGACAGCAACGCCAACGCCACCCTATTCGAGAACGGCGTAGCAGTGTTCGCGGTCGCCGAGGAACGGCTGGCTCGCAAGCGTTTTGCAGCAGGCTTCCCAGGCCTGGCGGTGCAGGCCTGCCTGGAGCACGCCGGCATCGCCATCGATGAGGTTGATGTGATCCTGCCCGCCAACCCCACTCACTTCCTCCCTCGCATCGCCAGAGGCATGCTCCCGGAAGGTGAGCACGACTACTTCGGTGCCAAACACAAGGCCTGGCTATACGTCCAGCATCAGCTCAGTCGTGGCGGACTGTTGGCAAAAGCGACCAAAACGGTAAGCGGCAGCCTGATGAAGCGCCGCTTCCCGCAGTTGGCAGAATTTGTCGACCATCACACCGCCCACGCCTACTCCGGCTGGATGTGCAGCGGCTTTGAAGATGCGCTGGCAGTAACTGCCGACAACATGGGAGACGGCTTCAGCTCAAAGGTGTTCGCCTGTCGCAGCGGCCGCGCTGACTTCCTTTATGGCACTTCTGCTCGCCACTCACCGGGGCAATTCTACGGTGAAATCGCTCAGCTGCTCGGCTACCACAACCTGCTCGCCGGCAAAGTCACCGGGCTGAGCGCCTACGGGGACCCACAACCCTGCTACCCGATCATGGAGAGGCTGTTCGCCCTCAACAAGGAGGGAACGGGCTTCGTCACCCCCGGCCTTATGGGTCGGACCCGGCGTAGGGGCAACTACGCGGAGCTGCAGCAGCACGACCCGAAGAATATCGCCGCTGCCTGCCAGAAGCGCCTCGAAGATGTGATGGTGGCCTACGTTCAAAATGCGTTGCGGGCAACCGGGCTGCGCAGTGTGGTGATGGCCGGCGGTACCTTCGCCAACGTGGTGGTCAACCAGAAAATCCTGGAGCTTCCCGAAGTAGACCGCATCTTCGTCCATCCGGCGATGACCGACCAAGGCATCTCCATGGGGGCAGGGCTGTACTGGCTGCGGCAACAAGGGCTGGTCGATAGTGCCAAGCTTGAGAGCATCTACCTGGGGCCGGGCTATGACGACGAGCGCATTGCCAGTGCGCTCAGCAAGGCTGGCCTTAAGCCGGAACAGCCAGCCGACATTGAGGCCGCCGCAGTTGACGCATTACTCGACGGCAAAGTAGTAGCCCGCTACAGCGGGCGGATGGAGTACGGTCTGCGAGCCCTGGGCAACCGCACGATCATGTACGGGACCACCGAGCCCGCGGTAAACCAGTGGCTAAATCAACGGCTGGGCCGTTCCGAATTCATGCCATTCGCGCCGGTATGCCTGGCTGAGCACACCCAGCACTGCTTTGAAGGAACCGCAGGTGGGGAGCTGGCCGGGCGCTACATGACGGTAACCTTCGATGCCAGCGAGCACTTCAAGAAGAGCAGCCCCGCAGTAGTTCATGTGGACGGTACAGCCCGCCCCCAGCTACTGCACGAAGCAGAGAATCCATCCTTCTATCGCCTACTTTCCCTCTACCATGAGCGCTCCGGCTGCCCGGACCTGGTGAACACCTCGTTCAACCTCCACCGTGAGCCCATCGTTTGCAGCCCGGAAGATGCGGTACGAGCCTTCACCACCAGCGGCATCGATGTGCTGGTGGCCGGTCCCTTCCTGGTACGCCAGGAAGCAAGCCATACGGGCCCTGAGCTACCGGAGATGGAAAAGGTCTGAGGCGTGGTAGTTTCTTCAAGCCTTTACCGTCCCCGTACTGGAGTTGCTGAAATGTCCACGGAAACCGCGATCCGCACCGCCGCCATAGCGCTGCTCATTGGAGTGGTCATCGTCTCCTACCTGCAGTGGGGCAAGGGTGTCGAAAAGGTTGAGGCGCCCAGCGGCCAGCAATTCAAGAGCGAAGCAGAGATCGCTGCGGCCGGCGCTGCTAACGAAGGAAACAAGAACAAGCGCCTGCCAGCGGGAGGCGGATACGCCAAGGGCCAAGAAGGCCCTGAAGGTAGCGAAGGGCTGGCCCCCAACAGCGCGGAAGAGCTGCCATCAGGAGCTGGCTGGAAAGAAGGCGAGGTAGGCCCTGAAGGCGGCGAAGGGCTGGCACCCAACGGCACGGTCGCGACTCCCGAAGGTGGCGGCTGGAAGGCTGGTGAAGAGGGTCCAGCAGGAACCGAAGGCGTCATGCCCGACGGCGAACCGGCCAATGAATCCGCGGTAGGTCTTTGTTGGCAGCGAGCCGCCGCGGGCAGCGACTACAGCTACCGATTCTCAGGCAGCGTTGAGACCGGCGCCTTTCCTGATGAGGGCGGAGTTCAGCAGCACTGGGCAGTTGTGGCCGTGGACCGGCCGATCTCCCAATGGACCGCCGGCACCATCGTTAAGGTCCACGGTTTCAGCTCAGGAGTCGACAGTCAGTTCAACCTCAACCTCACCAGCTCAGCCAGTGAGCTGCACCTTTGCGCGGTGTGGCCTGCCAACCTGGGCCAGTTCCAGGGCATCCGGGTGGCCAGCTGTCTCGACAAGCCCCTCAAGAGCGGCAAAGAAGGGGCAGCATACGGGGACCTGACGCTCAAGCCGGTGCCGCTGCGCAGCAAGCTCCTGGTGATCAGCGGCAGCGACCTGCAAGACAGCACCCTGAGTAAAAGCCGCGTACAGCGCACCCTAAGCGGCAACATCGTGGCGCCCGAATTGAAGGGCGCATCTTTCATGGTGGCCGCAGCAGCGAGCCCAATTCTCGACCAGGAAGGCAGCCAGGAAGACCCCAGGGCAGTAGTAATGACCAACGCAAAGGGCGCCTTCAAGCTACGCTACATGGCCGCTGCAGAGGAGCCTTTGTTCCTCTGCGCCATGGCCTTTCCGGGAACCAAATCGCTGAGCGAAGTAAAGGGCCTAGAAGGTCAAGGTTGCGTACCCATCCAGATCGCCGCAGACGAACTCGTCGGCAAGGCGGTCGAGTTAAGCGGCCTCGAAGTCCCGGTCAATGCTGAGAAGATGCCGCTGGCACCCCATGAACTGGACCACATCTCACTCATCAGCCGCTGTTTCAGGGGCAGCTGAGACGCATCGAGAGCAGCGAGTATGAGCGATTGGCGCAGCTCGGGCCCAGTACTGGGCTGGGCTCTGACGCTAAGCGGCCTACTCTGCCTGGGTCTGCTGTGGTCCGGCCTTGAGAGAGAGCCGACCGGCTTCGGCGCCACGCCGCAAGCGAACCACAGCAGGCTATCGCCGCAAGCTGAGCGGGCTGAGCGGCGGGTGCCCAGTGCCCGAGACTGCGATGATGGGCTGCCCTGCACCATTGACTTCTGGCACGAATTCCGTGGGCAATGCGTCCACACTGCAGACCCTTACTGCACCAGCTCCTGCAGCGTCGATACGGACTGCGCCTTCCCCGCCGGGATGGCGCCCTGCATACTGCACCAATGCTTAGGCGGGCAGTGCCGGTACCAGGCGCTGGCCAGCGACGAGTGCGCCCGGTGTGAACAGAACAGCGACTGCCAGGGCAGCTTCTGCGAGCCCAGGGAGTGTCGCGACGGACGCTGTCGAAAGCTCGAACGAGACTGCGACGATGGCGACCGCGACACCTACGATGTGTGCAGTGATACAGAAGGCCGCTGTCTGCATCTGCTGGGCGACGGCCTACGCCCCTGCGATGTCTCGGCAGATTGCCTCAGCGACCACCCATGTCAGGACTTTGAGTGCCGTGACGGTCGCTGCCGGGTCGACCCAGCGAGCAGAGATTGCGGTGACCCCGTGCTGCTGCCGCGCAGTTGCGACCCCAGCGGGGACTCAGCCGAATGTGTGCGGCCCCTTGGCGAAGACTGCATCGCCGGGCTCTGCAAAGAGGACTTCTGCAACTGGCGCCGAGTCACCAATAGCCCGAATTGCAGCCACTGCAACTCGGACGAAGAGTGCGGCGACAGCTTCTGTAGCTGGGGCGTCTGCACCGGTGCGGTGTGCACCCTCGAGAGCGTACCCTTCTGCCTCGATCGCGACCCGGCTACTAAAGACACCTGTTCCGAACAGCACAAAGCCTGTCTGCACCGCTTCGACCGCACTCCCCCGTCCTGCTCAGCTCCTCCCAGTGACGACGGCGACCCCAGCACCGTTGATCTGTGCGACACTGAAAGCGGCGACAGCCTACACCTCCCAGCGGCTCCGCAGACCGGTCCTTGCGCCACCAAAAACCTGTGCTTTGATAGCTATATGGGTCCCGATGGTTTCTGCCTGGGGCAGGCCATCGAGTGCCTTCACGACAACGCCTGCCCAGCGCGCTGCGACCCCAAAGTCGGCTGTGTTTACGACGATTCCCAGCTCTGCCCCTGTGAGAAGGACAGCGACTGTGACCTGGGTAATCCCTGCGCGCGGGTTCTTTGTATCGACCGAGAGGCTGGCGAGGAGCACGGCGCAGGAGGTGCTTGCTGGGGCACACTCATCGATGAGTGTGTGCCCTGCCAGGGAGACTCAGACTGCGTGGTCGATGAGTGGTGCATCATCGGCAGCTGCGCGGACAGTGGCTTCTGTCGCTATGAACCTGGCATCACCTGCGATGACGGCAACCCGCAGACCACCGGTTTCTGCCACGGTCAGAAAGACATCTCCTGCACGTTCGAGGTCCTCCACCCCGGACCGGACCGAAGCTTTTGAGCTAAGCCCTCAGTTGTGAAACATCTTCCGAGCAGGGCCCGGAGCAATGTCCCTGGCAGCGGCCTCAAACTCCCAGGTGTAGACCAGGACCTCGTCCATGGAAACCGTCTCGTAAAGCCGCACCCGGTCACCCTGAAGCAGGCGCAAGCCCAATTTGGAGCCGCTGGCATGGCGTCGCTGGATGGAATCTCGCTGAACCTCTTCGATGCTGAACAGCCGCTGGCTCTCGACCTCAGCAAAGGGCTCCCCACCGAAGCGCAGGTACACCTCTACTTCAGCGGGTCCTGAGCGCACCACTCGCAGCTCAGCAGGCAACGGGTCCCAAGCCCTGATGCCGCTCACCGCTATGGCACTCTTGAGTTGCGTCACATCGACCACGGTCGCGGATCGCGGCGCGGCAGAGACAAAGTCGGTTCGGCCCACCCAGGGACGACTCAAATCCAGCGTAATCTCCTGGACCTGCGCTTCCATCACTGCAGCTGAGTCGAACGGCTGGCGCAGCCGTCGATCGAGATAGTCAGCGCCCAGCGCCATCATTCGTCGCAACGGACGCAGCGGGGTGTACTGCTGTAGAGCCGCCAGGCTCGGCAACGGACCGCCACGAGTAACTCGGGCGCGCTCAAACTCTTCATAAGCCGGCAACTCAGGGCGTACGTTCGGATACTTGACGTAAAAGCGCGGATCGGCATCAACCCGCAGTTGGTAAGCCGCCATCGCCGCTGAACTGAGGACCAGGCAGAGAACTGCCAGCCACAACCAGTTACGGGAAGAACGCGGCGACTCCGGGTCGACATCGAGGGCCGTCATCCCCGCGGCCAGGCAGATGGTCAACAGCGGGAACAAGCACAGGATGAGGCCCATCTTGTTGGGGTCCATCCAGTTTTCCAGGACAGCCAACAAGCCATAGAGGGGCAGCGCCCAGACCGCCAGCGCGAAGCAAAGACCACGGTGACGAACCAGCAGCGAGGCCAGACCAAGAACCGCAACAGCGCACAACAAGGAACCAAGGTGATCGAGCAGGTTCAAGGGGTAATACAGAGAGGTCGGAAAAGGGTTGTAGGGGGTGCGAATCCAGGCCTCAGAGAAAGGCAGGTTGAGCAGCCCCATGTACTCAAACTCAAAGCCCAGAAAACGATGTGACGTAGCCTGGAAGACCTCGTCAATAAAGTGCTCATGAGAGAAGATGGAGCCGTAAGTGAAGTGATGATGAAGCAGGCAAGGGACTAGAGTCAGCAGAGCGCTGCTCAGCATGGTTAGCAGTGGGCGCGGCCGCGGCCCGACCAACAAAGCCAGACAGATGGCCAGGGTCCCATCGACGTGACGAATGCCCAATGCGATACCAAGGGCCATTCCGGTGATAACTGCAGCGCGCCCCTCCAGCGCCAGCGCCAGGGCCGCAGTGGCGAAGGTCATCGCCATGACGTTCTCGTCTAGAATCACGATCTTCAGTACGTAGGGGTTGCACAGGGCCAGAGCCGCGGCGAGAAGTGCCAGTGCGGGACGAGGGCAAAAGTACCGCGCGAGTCGAAAGCCAAACAACAGACAGAGCGCCCCCAGCAAGGCATAGATCAAGCGAAAACCAAACAGATCAAAGAGCACCACCCAAGGCGTGATCACAGTGGTGGTTCCATATCTTTGTCCGGTGCCCGGAGCATCGATGAGATCCATCGTCGCTCCGGTAGCCCGCTCCCTGGAACGAATCGGACCCTCCTCCTCATGGGGATCAATCGGTGGAGCCGCCTCCGAAGAGATCGCCTGCATCACAACGCCGTTAATACAGGCGTACTGAAAGTGCTCGCGATCGTAGTTCAGCAAAAACAGCAACAAGACCGCCAAGCTCGTGAGAAGGGCGGCCCTGTCACCCTCTCTGGGGGGGGCCAGAGGCCGCCTTAAGGCCTGCCACAGCCCGCCCTGCTGACGCCACAACAGCAGCAGCGCCAACACCGAGACCACCACGGAGCAGCCCAGCAACAAGCTGAGCCCCATGTAGTTACGAGTGAGCAGCGCGATGGTAAAAGCGGGGACTGGCACCACCAACATGGCACAGAGCAAGGTCTCAGCGAGTCGTTCCAGGATCGTGCTGTGCTGGCGCAGGACGCATGCCACCAGAAAGCCCGGCAGCAGCAGCAGCATTGCCAGCGCAAGATCGAGGGGCACCTGAATCAACAACTGCAGCACAACAAGCTCCTCAAGGGCACGGATGATTGAGGGCCTGATCGGCAGCAATCCCGGTCACTGACGCTGGACCGGCAGCCCTTCGTCCCAGGTAGTAAATGGTCTGGGCAGGCACGTTCGACTCATCGCCAAATCCGAAGCCAAGCGGAAGCTGGGCCTGCGACGCCAATGGTTTGATGGCCTGTTGCTCGCTCCCCGCACCCTTCGACTCAATGAGCGCTCTGATAGAAAGCCCAGCGGCAGTGCTGTTCCCTTCCGCAGCAGCCTCATTGAAGGCCGGCAGCAGATGTCGACAAGCCGGATCCTCACGACAATCCTGATCATCACAGTCGATGAGCTGATCGCCATCATCGTCGGTCCGATCGTTGCAGTTCTCTTCCCGCGGACTGAGGCCTTCGGCGATCACACCACTGCAGTCGGTTCCCTCAACGCACTTGCCTGGCTCGGGTCCCGGATCCACATCCTCGCCCTCAGGACCGGGCTGAGCGCCACCGTCGTCACCCTTGCGATCAGTAAAATCACTGTCGTTTCCGGGACCTGCCTTCCAACTCCAGATCACCTCCCCAGCAGCAAAGCAACGTAGCTTGAGAACCCGTGTGGTGCTCTCATCGCCAGGCCTCCACCACTGCCACAGTCCTGACCTGACACCATCCACATAGCGCCCCCTGGCCAGTGAACTCCAGGAATCCGGGTCAAGCAGCACTGCCGGCCAAACCCAACCAGCCACTGCAGACGCATCGAAGGAGCTTCGCTGAACAGAGGCGACACCCAGCTCTCGCCACAGCCCACTGCGCTCGCCTTCCCTGTAGTAACCCTGCTCAACAACGGCAGCCAAACCGTTATCCTCTGAACCATCCTCAGCCGCCACCAAGTGCGCTTCTCTCCAATAACCGGTGCGCTTTCCGGCCACAAAGTCACCCAGCTCCAGAGAACGCCTTCGCTGGCCACGCAGCATCGGCCCTACCTGCTTGTCACCAGGCCCCCGACAACCCCGGCTCAGCAGATCGCCAGCCAGCTGCTCCTCAAGCGAGGAGCCGGGAGGGCAGACCCCAATCCAGCGGTCAAAAGGCAGCTTGTCCTGCAACTGCTCGGCATAACGACGATGCAGCGCCGGGTCTGGGTGACCGTCAGAAGCATGCACCCAGTGGTCCCGGGCAACAAGTTCGAGCAGACCATCGAGGAGGTCCACGGCAAGGACCCCACGATCCGCAAGAAAGCTCAACAACTGCTGATGCTCCTGACGAAATGGATATTCAGCGTAGCCAATTGGTACAGGAATTAGCGCAAAAGCGAGTTCCGTACCGTCCTCAGAGGCAACCCGCTGAAGGTCGAGCAGGGAGTCGGCAAATTGCTGCCATCCCTTCGAATCACGGCGGAAATAGCCCGGGACCTCATCACGGACCAGACGCTCACCGATGGCAAGGAAGCCTCGATAGTAGAAAGTGCGCACAAGGGCCAGGTTCTTGGTCGCTGGTAGCGCGTCGATGAGCATCATCCACCAGGGCGAGTAGAGCTCTTCACTGCCCTGTAATTGACTGTCGTTGTAGACGAAGAAGCCAGCGATAACCAGATCCGCGTCAAAGCTACGCCAATGGCGTAAATAGTGAAGGTACTGAAGGTGAAAGTTGGTGTTCGGCATGCCCGAGTTGAGCACCTCCAAACAGCGTCCTGGATAGCGACGGGCGAGCTGCTGCTCCAAGACAGCGGGCCAGGTGTGCTCCTCGGAGACTCCTTTGCCAAAGGTCATCGAATCCCCCAGCACCAGGATCCGGTAGCATTCAGGAGGCTTTCGGTGGGAGTAGTCATGGCCGTCACGGAGACCGAGATTGTTAATTCGGACCGGAGCGGCGCCAGTGACCCCGCTACCCCCAGGAACGAACCAGGCCAGCGTATCGCCGCTGTTTGGCCCCCCAGTGGCGAGTTCTCCACGGTCGACACTGTAGCTCGCGTCGCTGTGCTCAAACGGCGAGAAGAAGGCACGCTGAGTTTCGGACTCAGCCAGCCGGAGTCCCAGCTCAAGCAGCACCAGCGCCAGCAAACACGACGCCAGCAACACCAACAACTTCGAACGCGGAGACGGCGAGCCGGGTGCATGAACAGCCACCTGGTAAATCTAGCACTGCTGGTCTTGCTGGGCCTGCTGGTTGGGTGCAGAGGTGCCCCGCTTTCCGAGCGCGCTAGCGGCCAACCAGACGAAAATCTGCCAGAGGACGCGGGCAGCGCTGGGCCAGGCGAAGAAGACACAAACAGAACGCCCAGAGAGGGCCCGGCAGAACACCCTGAAGCCCTGCTCCAGGGCGGCCGAGCTGCACCAAGTGAGGAGCCCATTGTCGAGCGCTGGGAAGATGAGTACTTCCCATTTCTGGGCTTTGCAAAGGAGCCGAGCTTCCGAGCGCCCGCTCCCCTGCAAAACCGTCAGACTCCTGTGGAGCTCGACGAAGAAGTGCTCATCCCCAAAGGCTCCATAGAAATCGGCGACCCTCAAATCCCAGGCTCTCGACCGACCCATCTAGTGGAACTGGAGGCCTACTACATTGACCGCTATGAGGTCTCCAACGAGAGATACCAGGCCTTTGTCCGAGCTACCTCTCGGACCGCGCCCTACGTTCACGAGAACTGGGCGGCAATCTACAACTGGTACAAGGACACCTACCCCGATGGTCTGGGACAGGTCCCGGTGGTGATGGTGACCTGGGCTGACGCTGACGCCTACTGTCGCTGGGCTGGGCGACGCCTACCCAGCGAATACGAGTGGGAGCGGGCGGCTCGCGGCGCCGCCGCCAACAGCTACCCCTGGGGAAACCAATTCTCCTCAGCACATGCCAACCTTGCCAGCCGACTCAGCGGCCCTCTCACCGACATCACGGAATGGGACCGCTTCGAAGCCAGCTGGACCGGTTCGAAGCAACCCGAGATCGCAGCGGTCGGTAGCTATCCCCAAGACCGCTCTCCCGATGGAGTTATGGACCTCGCTGGCAACGTGAGCGAGTGGGTGGCCGGACACTTCGCTGCCTACCCGGGAGCAGCCGCTGGCGATCGCAAGGGTCTGAATAGCCAACTTCGCGTCGCCCGAGGCAACAGCTGGGGCAACCGCGACTATTCCAGCACCATGGCGATTCGCTACCCATACCAACAGGACAGGGTCGACTCTGTAATTGGGTTCCGCTGCGCTAGAGACGCCAGGTGATACGCCCAACTCTCGCGCTGGCTGTGGCGCTCTTGATGCCAGCCTGCACCGAAGCTCTACACGTTCCTGCCCCGCCTTTTGCAGTGCAGGCGAGGAACTTCCCTACCTGCAGCAACAGCCAGGACCCTGGCTTTAACGACGGCCTACCTAACTCCGGGGTGGACTTCGTGCACCGCCTGCTCCTCACGGACATGAGCCAGGGAGGCCAAAGCATGGACCCGTTCCGCGGGGCCTTTGGCGCGGGCGTCGTGGCAGCGGATCTGGATGGCAACGAAACCATCGATCTGTTCTTTCCCCAGGAGGACGGCCTCAATGGACTGTTCTGGGGATTCGGCGATGGCAGCTTCGAGGCCGCCCCAGCCAACCACCCACTACGCCAGGGTGATCCAGAAGCAGCACAGATGTACGCTATCAGTGCCGATTACGATGGCGATGGCCTACTAGACCTGCTGATCAGCGGAACTTCGAGCCTGCAGTTGTGGCGCAATCTGGGCGAGCGGGAATTTCAGGAGCAAGCGACAAGCTTGGGGCTCAGCCCGCCGAGCCGCT
>DJIF01000132.1:52553-59802 GCA_002433485.1 Deltaproteobacteria bacterium UBA6601 | reverse complement strand
CCCGCCGAGCCGCTACCCCGGGGGTATGGCCATGGGCGACTGGGATGGTGACGGCGACCTCGACCTGTTCCTTGGCAACTACGGCGAACCGGAAACGGGCGAGGGAGCCAACGAACGAGGGCCTGCGGTCCGACCAAGCCGGATGTGGCGCAACGATGGTGACCAAGGCTTTACCGATCGCAGCGCGGACCTTCCCCAGGTGCCCGGTCAATGGGGTGCATGCCTGCAGGGAGCCTTCCGGGATCTCGACAATGATGGCGACCTTGATCTCATCCAGGTCAATGACTTCGGGCCGTGGAAGGGAATGACTCGACTGCTGGAAAATCTCGGCCCGGGCGACAGCGGCAGCTGGCAATGGCAGGACCGCATGGAAGCCAGCGGCATTGGCAGCCTGGAGTTTCCCATGGGCAGCGCAGCCACTGACTTCGACGGTGACGGCCGCACCGACCTGTGGTTCTCCGACATTGGCGGAAACCGGGTATTTCGCGGCACCTCATCCTGGCGATGGGCCGATGTGGGGAGCAGTTGGCTCAGCGGTATCGAGCACCTGCCCTCCGACGTCAGCTGGAGCGTGGTGGATCTTGATCTCGACGGTGACTCGCGGAGAGACCTTTTTATCAACTATGGCCCCTACCTCCCCGACGCCCCAGAGGACCCCACTGAGCCATGGGCCGACCAGCAGCAGGACCGGCTGCTGCACAACCAAGGCGGCTCAGCTGCTGAACTGCGCTTTGTGCAGCTGACCGACGCCTTCCCCGGTCCCCAACGCGGCAACGCACGAGGCACAGCAATCGCCGACCTGAATGGCGATGGGGTTCCGGATCTGGTCACGGGCAACATCGACTCAGCCCCAGCACTACTGCTTGGGCGCTGCACCACAGCACAGCGAATCACCGTCGAGCTGCGGCAGCCTGCACATGCCAATCACTTCGCCATCGGTGCCCGAGTCGAAGTGGAAGCCGCCGGCCTCGTTCAGCAAGGTGAGTTCAGCGCCGGCGGCCGGGGGTCCTTCAGCGGCAGCCAACCTCAACTGCAGTTCGGACTCGGTACGGCCGAGCAGGTCGACAGAATCACCGTGATCTGGCCCGATGGAACCCGCGAGAGTGCCGAGCACCTCTGCCCGCACTGCGCGCTCATCATCAGCCGCCAATAAGAGCACCTATAGTGAGAGCAATGGTGGGACCCAACGATGAAGGCGCGCTCAGACTTCTAACGGTCACTTGCGAGGCACCGGGGCAAGTAAGATCGGCGACCCCTGGCGAGCACTTCAAGCTACCCGCGACACTGCTACTGCTGCTCGCAACATCCATCTTAACGGCCGCCTGTAGCGAACAAATACTCTACGAAGGCCGGCTCCCTGGGGACTGCTCGGACGCAGCTGACAACGACCTCGATAGCTTGTTCGATTGCAATGACCCGGGCTGTGCCGGGGCGCCAGCCTGCCAGCCCATACCCCCAAACCCGGCTTTCGAGCTTGGACCCCAACTTGAATGCAGCGACCCCACCAGCGGTATAGGTCGTTTTGTAGAAGAAGGTATAGAGCGAGGCCTCGACCGCATGATCGGCGTCCTGGACGGGGTGGGAGGAGAGATCGCTCAAGGCGGGGGCATCGCCATCAGCGACATCGATGGAGATGACGACCTCGACATCGTGCAGGGCCCCAAGACCCTCTACCTCAACGACGGCACGGGTTATTTCGAATTCCACCCCGGACCGATCACCCGGACTGTTGAGCTGATCACCAACTATATGGCTGTTGCTGACCTTGACGGCGATGGGCTGCCTGAGCTGATCGGTGATTGGAACGAGGAACAGGCGATCCAGCCACGCCTCTGGCGCAACCTGGGGGAGGCCAGCTTTGAGGAAGTTCAGGTCATTGAGGTCCCCAACAACAGCTACGAGCTGGCCAACACCACGGTGACCCTTGGCGATGTGGACGGCGATGGCGACCTCGACCTGGCCTACATCACTGGCGGTCTGGAAGCGGCAACGGGAGGCGGCTTTCCTACCAGCATTTATCTGTACGACAGCGGCGCCGGCCGCTTTGAACACCATCGAGATCTGCACTACGACGGGGACCGGGACATCAGCTCCCAGATTGCGTTCTTCGTCGACCACGACAGCGACGGCGATCAGGACCTCTATGTGCTCAACGACTGGCGCGATATTGGCCTGCCCTCGGCGCTGTGGCGTAACGACGGGCCCAGTGCTGAGGGAGAACTACAGCTGGTCGAATACGGTGGCGAGGTCTTCGCCGATCTGGACATGATCGCTATGGGCGTCGACAGCACCGACTTGAACTTCGATGGTCGGCTCGACTTCTGTGTCACCGACGTAGGGCCCCCGCGCTGCATCCAGAGCACCAACAACGGCAGTTACGTGGAGGTCGGTCCGAGCATTGGTCTACAGCCACTGAGCGGCTCCGAACTAGCCTTCGCTACGGTGGGCTGGTCGCTGGACTTCGCCGATCTGGACAACGACGGCTGGGTCGAGGTGGTCCAGCCCGCAGCTCCGGACAGCACAGCCATTGAGATGGGCTACCACGAGTTCCCCGATGTACTGTGGAGGGGGCTGCCCGACGGTAACTTCGAAGACGTCAGCACCACCGTCGGCTTCGACAGCCTCGATGATCACTACGGCATGGCTACAGGTGATCTTAACGGCGACGGATATCTCGACATCGTCACCGCCGGGCCCGGGACTACACCCGCGCTTTACATGAACTCCTGCGGTGAGGGTGCCTGGCTACAGATCAAGCTCCATGGGCCTGCCGCCAACCGCCAGGGTTTCGGTGCTCAGGTAGAGGTGGACACCGGAGAGCGGGTCTACCTGCGCGAGCTCCACGGCCTGCGCGCTACCGGCCAGAGCGCGCCCCGGCTGCACTTTGGCCTTGGCATGCTTCAGCAAGTGGAGCGAATCACGGTACGCTGGCCAGACGGTGAGCTCAGCGAGAGTTACGAAATTGGGACACGACGTCGCATCACAGTCCGCCACAGCCTGGCTAGCGACGGGTCTTGAAATGGCACTGGAGACCAGGACAGCGATGAACACGCCAGTCACCGCGAGCGGCACCGCTTACTTCATGATCGGATTACTAGCATCCATCGGCCTGGTAAGCGGCTGCGGCCCGGGAGTCTATGAGGGCCAGCATCCAGGGGATTGCGATGACCAGGTAGACAACGACCAGGATGGCGATACCGATTGCCTGGACAACGGCTGCGAGGGTGCCCCCCTGTGCCGAGATGACGATGATGACCTCGGCGACGACGATGACGACAGCACCGCGCCCACTGGCTCCAAACAGGTGCGACTGAGCGGCGAGGTCTCAGCCGGGCTCTACGGCAACAGTTCTACCCTTGGCGCAGAAGTCAGACAGCTCACCGACAGCACAAACTCAACAAGCCCGGGGGAAAACGCCCAGTGGTCCCTAATGCTGCCCAGAGAGCCACTCATCGGCCTGGTTGCTACGGTTCCTGAGCGCCTGGATGGGCACCTCTACCTGAACCTCTCAGAACCCGGCCAGTCGGATCTCGACGAGTTGAGAATCACCGTGCTCTCAGCCGACGAATTCGCCAAGTTCGGTAATTACCTGGGCGCGCCCTACGACGCCTCGCGCGCCCAGGTCCTGGTCTACGCACTGTCAGAGTCTGGGGGAATGGCCGCCGGTGCCATGCTCGACGTCGATGGAGACTTCAACGACAGCTACAACCTGAACATGGACACACCAACACCTACCCAAGAGTTCGACGAAATGTCGCCACTGTTCCTACTCAACGTGGTACCAGGCCCTACCGGGATCAGGGTGACCAGCCTGACCGGCACTCCCTGTCTCGGACCCAGCGTGCAGCTTCAGGCAGGCCTGACCAGCACACTGTACTTCCTCTGTCCCTGATCGGAGCCAGCGAAGGCCCCAGTTCGCTGGCACAATATTGAGGTGCGACGCAGCCTCACCGATAGCGCCCTTTTCGCAGGCTTCTTTCTACTCCTGAGCGGCTTGTGGCTGACTGGTGAAGTGGGCAGCGGGGAAGGGCGTCAACTGGTCCTCAGCGTCCACATAATCGCCGGCATTGCCCTACTGGTGCCGCTGGTGTGGGGAATCCACGCACACATCCGCACCCGCCTGCAGATCCGTCCCGGATCTGTGGACAAGGCGGCCATCACCAACGGCGTTGTGCTGGGCCTCGTGATGATCACCGGGCTGGCCATGCTGCAGGGCCTGTTCTACTGGTCCGAGAGCATCCCCAGCTTCGGGACCATCCATCTATGGAGCGCCATAGCCCTGATCCCGGTCACCTTCTGGCATGTCCGCCGTGCACTACGCCGACACCCGGGCCACAGGCCGCCGGGCAGCGCCGAAACGCGGCGCGGCCTGCCCCACCTCAGCATCTCACTATTGGCTTTGACCGCCATCATCGGGGCAGGAGAGTGGCTCGGTACCAGCCACCAACAGCAACCAGCAACCACCGCGACGCCAGGGGAAGCGCCGTTCCTACCGGCCAGAACCCTGACTCACGGCGGCAAGCACATAGACGCCAGCCTGCTGGGTGGTTCTGAAAAGTGCGCCAGTTGTCACCCCGACATCTATCGGCAGTGGTCAGAGTCCATGCACAGAGCATCAGCCAGCGACCCCCACGTCGCTACCGGAATCGACTGGTTTCGCCGCGACAACGGGGTCGAAGCAAGCCGACTTTGCGCCTCATGTCACGACCCCATCCCGCTGCTCGCTGGCGAGTTAAGCAGCGCGACCTCAACCATGACAGAGCGAGCCCCTGCCCACGAGGAGGGCGTCTCCTGCATGGTCTGTCATTCCATCGACCAGGTGGCCCGTGAGCTGCCGGGCAACGGCAGCTATCGGATCGCCAGCCCGCAGGGCTCTATTCTCGGCCACGGCAAAGCTGCAGCAGCCCTGTCCAGGCTGTCGGGAAGCGCGCACAGCGAAGCGATGATGAGGCGGCCCTTGATGGAGGACTCAAAATTCTGCGCTGCCTGCCACCAGCAGCTTACCTTCAGCAAGCCCCCCCCATACAGTCAGGAAGACGTCAGCGGACAGTTCAGTGAGTGGAGCGAATCCCACTTTGCCGAACATGGCAGCGAGCAGTTCCAGACCTGCCAGGACTGCCACATGCCACCAGTCGCGGCAAACGACCCCGCCGCCACCAACGGCAAGGTTCGCTCCCACAGATTCATCGGCGGCAATCATGCGCACGCAGTCGCCGCAGGGTTTGACGAGCAGGCCCGGCTGATCCGCGACAACCTCAAGAAAGCAGTCGGCATGGAGCTTCGGGTCAGTGAAAGGCAGGATGAGCCGGGACACCTGATGGTCGAAGTGGAGATACACAACCGGGCCAGTGGCCACAATTTCCCGACCGGGGTGACCGACATCAAAGAAGCCTGGATTGAGCTGGTCGCGCTAAACGGCGAGGAGCCGATCTTCAGCAGTGGACTGCTCGACCAGGACCACTACCTCGACAAAGACGCCCACAGCTATCGAAAAGTGTTGGTCGACCACCGCAATCTACCTGTTGATCTGCACAATCTGATGGTGGTCAAGGGCACCCTCTTTGAACGCACCATTGCTTCGGGCCAGCGGGATCTGGCGAGCTATAAGGTCCCCGTCGATAGCGCCCAAATGGCAAGCCTCCAGCTTGTGGCAAAGCTGCGCATGCGACGCGCCAACCAGCGCTGGAACGACTGGCTGTTCAACTTCGATGGCCGCACCGTCCCGGTGATCGACATTCACCAAAAAGAACTGACGGTCCAGCTGAACGAACTGCAATTGCCGGCAAAAACCACCACCGAGGCGACTGTGCCGATCAACAATGCAGCGCGACAAGTCCCCGATGGAATGGTCTGGATCCCAGCAGGGCCGAGCCAACTCGGCGACCAGGACGGAGAGCCTGACGAACAACCACCGCAGCAGATTGAGCTGACCTCCTTTGCCATCGACCGCTATCCAGTCACCAACGCCAACTACGGAGCCTTCCTACGCGCACAGGGAGCAGCTGGCCCGGTCCTCAAGCTGCCCTGGGCCAAGGCCTACAACTGGAAGGGCCTGAGCTTCCCAACAGGGAGCGACCAACAACCGGCTATCCTGGTGACCCGGGATGAGGCTTCCGCCTACTGCCGCTGGAAGGTTAAGGGGCGGCTACCCACTGAGGCCGAATGGGAGAAGGCCGCGCGCGGACCCGCAAATCACCCCTACCCATGGGGAACCGACTGGCAGGAAGGCCACTGCGAAGAAGTTGAGGGCCGAGATGTACCCCCCAGGGTCGGAATGTGCCCACAGCGTGACAGCGGCTATGGAGTCAGCGACCTGGTCGGTGGTGTCTTTGAATGGACCGCGGACTCCTACGCCTCCTACGACCGCAGCTTTCTGCACTCCAACGCCAACGAATGGCTGGTGACCTTTGACCCCCTGATGTACTCGGTTCGCGGCTCACCGCCCGGACAGGTCGGGCCGGCCACCGCCAGCTACAGTCGTTCGGGACAGAACGGTTTCCAGCGGGGTCGAGTAGGATTTCGCTGCGTCCTACCCGGAGAAGCACTATGAAGCCACGCGGCCTCATCATTGTTGCGCTGCTGATCTGCACGGCCCTGCTGGTCAAGGGCGGTCTGGACGAGGTCGACCGCAGGCAGACGCAGGGCCAGACCAGAACCATCGATGAAGAGCGTCTAGCGGGAACGGTCAACCCTGTGCAGGCGAAGCTCCTGCGCGAGGCCCAACCGCAGCATTCCCCTGACCTGGTAGCAATTCATCCGGCCGAAGGGGCGGTCTACCCCGACCACTTCCCGCCACCAAGAGTCACCTGGAAACGCCCTGCAGACGGTTTGATCTACCGGGTCCAGGTGCAACGAGGTGCGCAACAGGCCATCGTGCTCACCCATCGCCATGAACTGCGCCTGGACCCACAAGACTGGCTGCGGATTCAGCAGGGGGCTGGGCCGGTCACAGTGCAGATTCGCGCTGGCCGCGTGGAAGCTGATGGGCGCATCGTTGGCCAGCCACTGGAAGGACCCGCCAGCCGGTTCGAGCTCACCGACGAGCTGGATCGCCCTACAGGCATGCTCATCTACGGCGAAAAGCACCGCCCGCCCGAGCTGCCGGGTGGAACGGTAAGCGACATGTTCATGAACCTTGCGCTGCTCGGCATGGACTTGGAGAGCTTCGAGCCCAGGTTGTTGTTCCGCTCTGCCTACGGACCGACCCCGCAGATGGGCGAGGGTCGGGAACAGGGTCCCGGTGGTCCCG
>DJIF01000132.1:0-52154 GCA_002433485.1 Deltaproteobacteria bacterium UBA6601 | reverse complement strand
TCCCGGTGGTCCCGGTGATCCCGAAAAGGACTCCGGCGGACACGGCTCAGGAAGCCAAACCTCCCACAACTGTGTCTCCTGTCACGACGTCAGTAGTGACGGTCGCTATGTAGCAGTCTTCAGTCAGAACGAAGCAGAAGCGCCGGCTCGCTTCGATGCTCCCAACGGCTTTCTGACGGTGCTTGAGATGCCCGAACGGAAGGTCCTGGCTCAGGTCCCCCACGCCTTCATGCCTCAGTTTCATCCGGTACGTACCGAGCTACTGGCCTTCAGTCAGGTGGGTGAAACCATTGGTGCCAAAGACCAGATGATGGTCCACCAGGGCGACATCCACATCCTCGACCTGAGCACCGGAGAGCATCGACCTCTGCCAGGCGCTGACCTCCCAAATCGGGTAGAGAGCATTCCCATGTGGAGCCCAACTGGTGACCGACTGGTCTTCATCAGGGCGCCCAAGAACCAGGTCTGGCATGGGTCCCAGACCCGTCTGGACATCGCCGTTCTGCCATTTAATGATGGCGCCGGCGGGACCGCTACCTCACTCCAGGGTGCCAGCGGCAACGAACGTAGCAATTTCTATCCAGACTACAGCCCCGACGGCAAGTGGCTGGTCTTCGCCCAGGCCGACCGCGGTTTCTTCAGCCAGATGTCCGGAGACCTGTGGATCGTTCCCGCAGAGGGCGGGAAAGCTCGTCGACTCGCCTGCAGCAGCGACAATGCCGAATCCTGGCACCGCTTCAGCCCCGACGGTAAGTGGCTGGCATTCGTCACCAACCGAGAGGACATCCGCCTGCCCGACATCTGGATGGCCCGCTTCGACTCGGAACGCGGAGAGTGCGCCCCAGCCATCCAAATCCCTCACCTGAGCGGACCCTCAGCCCATGTGCACGCCTTTGACTGGTCAGTGCGCTTCCCCTGGCTCGACGATGGCATCAGCCCCGAGGCCCTCGCGCCGCGGACCGCCAGCGCAATGGATGCCTACCGCGGCGCTGGCTCAAGCGCAGGGGCTGGCTACGAGCAAGGCGGGCCTGACGATGGGGCAGGCCCCGGCGGCGGCGGGCCCATGGGCCAACCCCAGGAGGCTCCGCCAGAGGTTCTGGCTCAGGTCCGCAACCTGGCAGCTGCAATCTCTGCTGGCCGCCCCGCGCAGGTTCGCGAGCTGTTCATTTCTCGCGAGCTCTTCCTCGCGGTCTCCGACTGCGAACCACCAGGTGTGGTCGATGAGGTTATGAGTGGCCGAGATGCAATGGCTGATCTGGCCAATCGGCAACTCTACGACAACCCCCAACAAGCCGTAGAGATCGACAACCTGCGCCTGTTCGAAGGACGAATGCTCGAGGTTCGCAAGGGTGAGAAGCCCGAGCGCTGCCGGGCCAAACGAAGTGTTCGTCTGTTCCAGACTTCATGGAGCTGGAACATGGACGGCAACGTCGAGTCGGGCGAAGCGCACCTGCTTGAGGTAGACGGACGCTGGCACTTCGCCAAGTTCTGAGACCAGCCGCACCTCACTCGGCCGGCGCAATCACCTTCCGCCCCGGCTCAAAGCCGTAGAGGAGCGCCTCATAACGGTAGCTCTCAATGATCGGCAAACCGCTCAACAGTCGCTGCGGCAACTCATTCAACCACAGGGGTAGCGAGGAATAAGCACGAGCCTCGGTCTTTGCGTAATGAGCTCGGCGGCGCATGAACTCTTCCAGCATCGTGGTTTCCACGTACATGATGCCGATGGCCTGCTCAAAGGTACCCACCCGGGCCTCGGGGAGGCGGGTTTCAGCCCAGCGGAAGTCCGGTTTGATGCGCTCGTTCAGCTCAGCACTCATGGTGCTCCGCGGCGTCTGCACGAACAACTGCACGCCACGGGGCATAGGCCCCTGATTCATCAGCGCATCGGTGACGTCGCTGGAGTCCACCCGCTTGCGCGCCTGATCCACCCCACGCAAGCCGTCCACCGCGACAATCCACTGGTTCCAAACCGTCGCATCCTGGCGAATGTCGGTCTCAAGAAGCTGCACCAATGCGACACATTCCTGGATCTCAGCGGGGACATCGCCAAGCACCCCAAGCTCCTCAATGGCCAGCTCTTGATTGTGGTTAGGGTAATAGACCCGCGGGCAGGGCGGCTTCAGCCTCTCGATCAATTCCTTTTTGACCGACAGCTCGGTGGGAAAGCGAGCCTGCCAAAATCCCCACTGAGAGATTGCCCCAGCCAGAGGCTGCCATAGCAGGCAGAGAGCCAAAAAACCGCAGGCTGTTCGACTCAGACGCACCAGGGGCTGAGGCCGAGCGACAAGCTGCAATTGTGCACCCTGCAGCGCCAAGCCGAACAGGGCCGGCAGCAGCGGTGCATAAAGCCGAGCGCTCAGATCAGAGCGCGCCGCACTGGCCAGAACCGGCCCCGCGAGCAGACCAAGAAAGCCCAGAATAACGGTCAGGGCGAGCAGCCGTTGGTCCCGATCACCTCGCCATACCAGCAACCCAAGCCCGACGGCCAGGAAACCGGAGGAACAACCAACCCACAGAGGGTCGGAAAAGACAATAGCCTCGTAGTGGTTGTAGTGACTGACCCGGGGTAGCAACAAGAGGCTCGCGCTCAACGCCAACAGTGGCACCCGCAGTCGCCGCGGGCGCACCGCGTACCACAACAACAGCGCCCCAGCCGGCCCAAACGAGTAGAGCAGCTGACTGACATTGTGGACCGCCAGCCAAAAGACCCGACTGAACTCAAAGAACCGGCTACGAACATAGAACTCATGAGAGACAGGGGCCTCAACAACCAAAGTTGGCGATACCGCCGCCAGCAAGCACATGAAGTAACCTACCGCCAGGTACATAGGCCTGCGGTCCTGCCGCAAGTGCAACAGCGCAAAAGCCAAGAGATAAGCAAACATCAGTGCCGCGGTAGTCTCCTTGGTCACCATCGCAAGCAGAGCGAGAGGCACAAAGCGCCCCATACGACCCTCACGCAAAGCAGCGGCAGCGAACAGGACGAAGGCCGCCCCGACCATGTCGTACTCAGGCAGAGTCCAGGCACTCCACAGCACCGTGGGGCAGAGCATGGCAGCGAGAGCGGCCAGCAAGCTGACCTGAGCCGTGAGTCCATGAGCCAGAAGAAAGCGGCGCGCGCCCAGACCGAAGAGGACCAGCGCCAGGCCGTGTAGAAAAGTAAAGGCCTTAAGCCCCTCTGTGTCCCGCTCGAAGACCAGCCCGCCCAGCTTCAAGATGACCGTGGACAAAGGCCGATAGGCATAGGTGAACATCGGCTCGGGGTTGAAAATGGGCTTGATGATGGACAGCGGGTCATTGCCGACCCCATCAACAATGCCGAACACGTAGTGGACGATGGAGTCTGCCCCATCCACCACGCCCCCCCAGGCAAGGAACGTACCGATGACGACGATCAGCAGCTGTGAACGGCGGTTCATATCCCCCATATTGATTGAATTGTAGTCCTCCTGTTCCCGGCGGGGGAAGGGCTGAGGCCAGGGAACTCCCCCTCCTTGCCTCGCTTCGCCCAGACCGAGAGCGCTGATGGTTTAGAGTAACGAGCACAGTTCATGGTGCGACCCTACTTGACCAGATCGAATCGCCTCCCCGCTCAGTTTGCACTGAGCCTGATCCTTGCCTGGGCGATGTCAGCGCTGAACGGCTGTCAATGCAGCGACTCCGACCCGAAGCAAGCAGAGGGTGAGCAGTCCGAGCTGGCAGGAGGGGAACACAGCAGTTCAGCTGAAGCCAGCGCCAGCTCTTCCTCCCTGAGTCCGCCTGCCGGTCAAGGGATGGCCGGACCCGAGTTCCCAAGCGAAGGCTCGGAGCGAGATGCACAGCAGAATCCCGGTGGTCCCCAGGGCTCAGACGGGCCGCGCGACCATGACGGCCCATCGGGTCAGCGCACAGGTTCTATGGAACGAGACCCTGGGGCTGGCTGGGGTGAAGCTGGCTCAGGGCCGAACGGGCCTGCTGTAGAGGGAATGGGGATGGGCGCACCTGGCCCTGAATATCTGGCTCCCATCGAACCCATCAGCGGGGGCCTGCGCAGCGCGGGGGCCTGCAGCTGGAATCAAAGCTGTGGACGCGACCAACAGGGCCGCAGTTGCGGAACCTGCGACGACGAAGACCCCGCCACCCTGGACCGCTGCGTGGACGACTTCACCTGCATCCACGCCAGCATTCATCAGCCCACCGCCTGCCAGCCTTCCTGCACAGAGCCGGGCCCTAGACTGGTCCCAGTCAGCCGACTTCACCACGCCAGCGGCGGGCTGCAAGGTCTCGCTGGTCTGCAGGGAGTGGCAGTCAGTAACGACGACCAGGACGTCTACCTGGCAGCCCGGGAGAGCAAGGCTCTGACTCACCTCACTCGGGTAGACGGCAAGCTGCGCTTTGCCAGCTCCCACCCGGTCGGCCCAGCCATAGCGGTCGCGATCTCCGGCGACGGACGATCCGTGTACGTCGCTGGTCGGGAAGGCCTGCTCCGCTTCACCCGCGACCAGCGCGGCGCCATAGCACCCACTGGAGAGCAACTCCCCGCCGCCTGGGGCCTGGCCACCTGGGGCCCATGGCTGGCGGCCATGGACACCAAGACCATCACCCTTTACCGCGACGACGCAGGAGCCGATGGCAGACTGCGGCTGGTGCAGGTTCTTGAAGACCCTGATCTGGCCGGAGTCCGCAGCGCAGTATTCTCTCCAGAGGGCAAGCACCTCTACGTCGCCGGTTTTGACCGTTCCACCCTGAGCGCCTGGAAGTTAACGCCGGTAGGAGCAGAAAAGATCGCCTCCATCAACTCCGGGAAAGGGCTGCTCAACGTCGATGCTCTGGCAATTACCCCACAGGGCGACCAGCTGTATGCCGCCGGTTTTTGCGACCACAGCCTCGCGATCTTTACGCGAAATCCGGCGAGCGGTGCGCTCTCCTGGCAGGGTACTGCCGCACCACAAGCTGAAGTTCAGGGCTGCGTGCCCGGAATGTACGCCCAGTTCGGTGACGACGAGATGGGAGGCGGCCCATTTGCCACACCGACCTCCCTGGCCGTCAGCCGCGACGGCAGCCGAGTGGCGATCAGCTCACTTTCCACCTGGTTCAACCTGCGCCTGTATCAGCGCAACGGCAGCGAACTCACCCTGCTCCGCCATGTCGACGCTTCGCCACAATGGCTGGACTACAGTCGCTTTCCGTGGGCTAACGAAGAGATCGACGGCGAGGGCCCCCCCATGCCAACCCGCCCCTGGTTGTACCGACCCTTCAGCCAGGTAGTGGCCGGCGCTGAGCGCTTCTACATCACCAACGGCATCGTCGACGCACTGGCCGAAATGGACCACAAAGGCTCGACCGCCTTCACCCAGAAGGGGCAAGGCGGAGTCGGCAACCTGGCAGGGGCCTACAACATGGAGATCAGCCCGGACAGCCGGCATGTGTACATCGCACCAAGGGGCTCGTCTGGAGTCGCGGTCGGCTCCTTCGCAAGCGACCGCAACGGGAAGCTTGAGGCGCTACCCTTTCCTGTCCGCCAACTGGAAGCCTCTGGAGAAGGAGCGGTACTCAATGTCGCGGTCACCCGTCCCGACGGAGCCTTCGCTGCAGTTGTCGAGGCAGACTACCCGACCTTGTACCTGTATCGGCGCGACCCCACCACCGGGATTCTCAGCGAAGCCGGACAACTCCCCATCCCCGGCTGCGGAGGTCAGCGTTCCTTCCCCGTTGATGTGGTCTCCCATCCCGGCGGCCACCTCTATGTCGCGGACTTCCAGTGGCAGGGCAAGGGCTGCATCCATCACTTCCAGGTCGACCCCAGCGGCACGCTCAGCGCAGCAGGCAGCTATCCAGCCGACTTCCTCCGTGGCGTCGAAGCCATCGCCATCAGCAGCGATGGTCGACACTTGTACGCAGCCTGTCACGAGGCAAGCACCGTCGCGCACTTCGACCGCAACCCCGACAACGGCAGTCTCGCTGCGCGAGACCCCATCGAACGAGCCGACCTGCACGGCGCCGAGTTCATCGTCATCTCACCTGACGATCGGCACCTCTACGTCACCAGCCCAGTTGAAGACAACATCGTGGTGCTGGCCAGGAACCCCATCGATGGCAGGATGAGCCACCTCCAGACCGTCAAGAAGAGCAGCTCTGCACCGCTTAAGGGGGCGGCGGGAATCACCATCAGCCCCGACGGTCAGCTGGTTTTCGTTGCTTCGCGCACCGATGACTCCATCACCGTACTCAAACGAGACAAGCAGGGCCGGTTGGAGCCGGTAAGTGCCCGGGTTGATCCCAAAGGATTGGACTGGGTCAATGGCGTCGCCGTCAGCAACGACGGCCGACTTCTCTACAGCGCAGCGGTACAGTCCAACGCCATCAGCTCGTTCCGGGTTGTGCCCCGCGGCGAAGATGGCTGCGGACTTCCGTGCCCTTAGGGCAAAGAGCTCAACATGCCGGCTTGCCGGGCGCTGCTATCCTGGGGTCGTGCGCACTCTGTATGTCACCCCTCTGGTCATCGTACTCGCACTGAGTTGGGCCAAGCCCACAAGCGCTGAGGACTCCGCTGCAAAACGTTTCGCGAGCAGTTCGGTGCTCATCGAGCACGCATTCTCGGTAGGACACGTTCAGGATCTCTCCCCGCTGCACACCCGCAGCTTCACCCGCAGCCTCCGCCTGTGGCCAAGCTACGCCATCAACGGTCAGCTCAACCTGTCAGCACAGCTGGGCCTCTTCCAGGAGCTGACCGTCACGGACACCACCTATGCCTTTGAGCCCATGCTCGACGACCTGATGGTAAGCATCTCTCAGCAGCTACCCCGCCCAAAGGCGGCCCCCAAGGTGCTCAACGCCGCCATCGGCCTGGACTTGTTCCTGCCCACCAGCAAAGCATCTCAGGCCGCTTCCCTAATCACCGCCATAGAGCCCTGGTTCCAGCTATCGGCCACTGCACCTGTCCTGGACGGACTGGAGTTCTCCTACCGAGTGACCCCCGGCCCCCGACTCCATCGCTACACTACTGCCAGCTTTTTGGTCGAAAGGCCCTGCTCACCTGCGACGGGCTGTAGTCTGGGCGCTACGGTAGAGACCGGTGAGCGTAATCCAGCCCTGCAGCTACACAACGACTTCAGCCTCACGATCAGCGCACTCAACAGCAAGCTCAGCCTCAGCGCTCAGCTGCGCATGAGCTACGGGTTTCTCTACCCAAAGAGCCCGTCAGGCCGCTACGACGAAGTCATCATCAGCAACCCCGGTAACAATGGCGGCAACCCAGTACGCGCCAACAGCACCTTCATCTTCGACCTCAACTACCAGGTGCATCCGGGCCTCGGTCTCTCCATGGGACTATGGACCCCTGGCGGAATGCGCCCCGACGGCGACTGGTACAACCCACTTGGCAATCGCTTCTCACAGGTCTACATCGACCTGATTCTGTATCCGGTGGCGCTGGTTCGGGCTGAAATGAACAAGAAACGCAGCGCCGAGACTGCAAGGCCCGGCCGCCACTAGCAAAGGCTCAGCGCTGGCCCTCCTGCTGGGCGCTTGGGCTTGCCTCTTTGGCCCTTTCCGAGTCAGCCTCCTGCTTCGCCTTGAGAGCGGCCGCCTTCTCCTTTTTTAGGCGCTTTGCCTTCTTCGGGCTGGGGCCATTGATCGCAATGGCAATACCACCTCCAAGTCGCTTGAGGGGCTCAAGGCCGCCGCTGCGTAGTTGCAGCACAAAGACCAACTCAGGACGAAGCGAGATGTGGGGATTGCCCAGAGGAATGTCCATGCCGACAGGAAAGTGCAGCAAGCGTTTACCCGGCCAATTGGGATCGACCACAGTCCAAGCCATTTGATAGTGCGGCGAGAAGTAGACGGCGGCGGCCTTCTCACTGCCAAAGCGCTTGCCCACCGACATGCCCACATCAAAACCAACCGCAGCACCGACGGGGTGCTCTGATACGTCCTGCCCGCAGGCCAGGGTCCAGCACAGGCCAAACACACCGCCAAAATCGATGGTCAGATCAAAGGGACCCTTGACCGCCTGAATGCGGAATTCAGGACTCCAGCCCATAGAGACGAAAGAGTGGGTGAAGAAACGGTGCGCCAGTTCGAGGCGCGGAGCCTTCTCTGGGGTCCAGCGGACATAGAGCTGACTCTCAGCGCCTCCGGCGGTGCCGTTGTCGAGTAGGACGCCGGCACCAATGGCGCCGCCGACCTCCACATCACCTGCTGCCAGCAAGCCAGCCGGACGAAAGCGAAAGGCGGGCCCGCAAGCACTCAACACCAGGGGCGCAACCACCGCGACCAGCAGCCCTGCAACCAGTTGCTTGAGTCGGGCCCTGAGTGGTCCTCTGCAATTCATCATGACGGGCTCCAATCGCCTAGAAATCGAGCATGCCGAGCTGCACGTGAATGGCGCGTAGAAGGTTGAGGTTCTCCCTATGCAAACGGAGCCTCTCGGCAATCTCAGCTGCGTCATCTGGGGCAGTGAACGAACCGGCCGAGTCATCGTCATCGCCGGCCGAATCGTCATCGTCGCCTGCTGCTGGCAGTTGCTCACCGAGGTAGGCGGACATGGCATTAGCCCGCTCGATCATGCGCGCAGCGATGCCTCGCTCTTCGCCCCCCTCATTACGATAAGAGACGGCCTCCCAGACCAGGCCACTGACCGGATCAACGTGCCTTACCACAGGAAGCTCGGGGGCGATCTCGTCAGCGGCTCCATCGAGCCAGATCCGAGTCGAATCAATGATGTTGGAGTCGTAAGTGTCCGGAAGCAAAGCCAAGCCCAACAGCATGGTGTAGAGCTGAATGGTAAAGCCCGCGTTGGGATCGATATGGACCGCACCTTGGGGCAATACAACCGGATGATCCGCATAGTCGGGAAAGACCACCTGGGAGTCCAGCTCATAAGGGGCAAAGCCCGGCGCATCACCAACCATAAGGTCACCGACCAGCTCCGTCAGGGGAGCAAGAAAGTTGGCCCCATAGTTGACCCGGAAGCCGCGAATATCGGCCGCAGTATCCTGGCCGAGGAAGTAAGTGGTGGGGTCAAATAAGGCCTCCATCGCCAGCACCTTGTTGGAAAAGAAGCCCACCCGGCTAATGGCATCGTCCCAGAAGTAGCCCTGATCAAAATCCCAGTCGGTGCTGAGATAGCGGCCATTGGTAACCCCAACAGTAAGATCGTCGGAATACCAAAGCGGAGCCCAGGTCTCCGCGCCGTCCCAGTCCACTCGCCGCTCGTAACCGCCGGGTTCGGGGCGAGCCAGGGTGCGAGCGAACAGGTTGAAGGACTCTCGAACACCCATGGTGAACGGACCATAGCCATCATAGCGCTGCAGATAGCCGTCAACATCGTCGCCATCCTCTTCCACTGAGTAGAGGTACTGGGCCTCAAGAACCCACCACTGGTTGAGCGCGATCATCGGATCGAAGTAGCGATCCCAGATCCGCCACGCGTGGCCATCGGCGTTAAAGAACATCTGATCGCGAGCAAAGTTATTGAGCGGGTAATAGGCCTCGTAGCGCTGGGCGAGATCCAGCGGAATCTCGTAGAGGTCAGCACCTTCATCGAAGTACAGACACTTAACCGCTGAGCCGACAAACTCATCGGAGCAGAACCGATAGGGCACCACTGGCTCGCCGTCCTCAGTAGCAAGATAGGTGTGCGGAGAGTCCCACCATTCGCTCACCTGGTTGACATCACTGAGCATCCGCTGCGGCACATCGCGACGCGCCTGCAGATCGCCGTAGTAGTCGAGGTAGTCGGTGTAGTGGATGCCCACCAGGGTGTCGTCAACATCGTACAGCACTGGCTGAACAAAGCCGGTGAGGTGCGCGAGGTACTCCTCGTTGAGCAGCCAGCCGTTGAGCTCGGCGTCGGTCATCACCTCCATGATCCGGCCATAACCAAATTTGATGGCCGCTTTGTCGTAGCTGCGCGCGCCGAGCCGGTCACTGTTGAAGCGGGACAGATAGTCCATCACCGAGCTGTACTGGTACTCACGGATCCCTGCCGCACGCTCAGCATTGCTCTCAGGATCGAGGTAGCGCGGTGCCATATCGCCATCGTCTCGCAACTCCCAGTACTCGGCACCATAGTTGAAGGGGTCAGCGCTGCCCTCGAGGTTGTGTCGCAGGCCTAGGGTATGCCCCATTTCATGAGCCATAGTGCCCCGATAGACCCCCAGCATCAGCTCCCAGCGGATCTGTTCCGGATCCATGCCGGCAAAGCGCGCAGCATCTGCTTCCAGCGAGGGATCAACAAACTCCCGAAAGTAAGCACAGCGCTCCGCGTTGCGCTGCATCCGGGCCTGGCTGGCGCGACGCAGGCGCTTGCTGGCGATCTGGCGCAGCGGCGAGGCACGCTCCAACAGTTGCTCACTCATGGGCTGCCCCGGCCGGGTAGCCGAGCTGAGCAAAGCTTCATCGGTGATTGCGAGTTGCTCAAGGGGCGAACCAATGAGCGCGTCCAGACGAGCATCAAGGCCAGGATGGGCGGTGGCAGCCGGCGGTTGCTCACGCAAAACTTCCCGCGCCGCTCGTAGGGCTTGAAGCTTGCCGCGTCGACTACGGTCCCCGCTGCCCAGACTCGGCAGCGTATGCCGGTGCTGCAGCTCAACTTTTGCAGCCAGGCGTTGCGCCTCCTCCGCGCTATAGACGCTAGGGCGATTCAACTGCTCACTGCGGGCACTGATCCAATCGGAGACATTCTCTCCAGCGATGAAGTCTTCCTCGCTGATTTCACCATTGAGCAGCTGCACAAGATCCCGGGCCCAGGCCCCATAGCTGCGAATCTCAGCCTCATAAACGAGAGCAGCGGCCGATACGATCTCACCGGTCAGGGGATCAAGCTGCGCCGGACCGAAGCCGAAGGGATTACCGCGCCCGGGATTGGGAACGTTGTAGAGAAAGTTGTAGCGGAGGTCACCAAGCCGCGGTGCAGTCCCTGGCGAGCCACAGACTGCAGGATCACCTTCGAGCACCGGGTTGTTGGGACAGAATTCGAACACCGCGATCGTAGAGTCCTCAAGGTCCCGACATTCAGACTCGCTGCCCCCATCATCAAGACACTCATAGAAACGCAGGGCATTGACCGTATCGCGCATCGGCTCGTTCCATTGGCCAACCACCTCCTCGGCGACTGCTGCAAAGCGTTCATCGAGGCCTGGCGAGCCATGCCAGACGATGGTCCGCAGTTCCCGCTCACGGTAGGGCAAGGTGCACTGACCAACCAGCGGGTCGCAGCGTGCCCCCACCCGATCCTCACAGTCCGAGTCTGCCGAGCAGCTACGATCGTCATGGCTCTCCTGCCACAGGTTCCAGCGCGACTGATAGCGGATACGACCCGTGTTGGTCGGCCCATACTGCTCATCATAAGTAGGGCGCTGCACATCGAAGTAGCCGAACAGCTCCATGTCCTGACCGGTCCACAGTTGAGCCTCATAGTTTCGCTCATCAACCCTGAGGAAGGAGTTGCGCACCACGACCTCAGCAGCGGTACAGTCATCGAATCGATAAAAGAACCAACACAGTGGAATCTCGCCCTCCTCGGGGAAATCCGGATCAATGGCAGTAGACGGCTTGGCGAAGAACGCCGAGGTCACATCGAGATAGCCCTCTTCAATGACCGGAGCGAACGGCGAGGCGGGATCTGTGACCGCGTACGCCATCGGCTCCATCTCGACGAAATTCGGCGCATAGAAATTCCAATTGGTGATCAGGTTCTGGGACCAATCAACGCGGATGTAGTCGCGCTCAAACCACTGCCGGTCAAAGTCGTTCTCAACAATGACGTTGGTTTCCTCACCAGTGGTCCGGTTGTAATCGCGACGAATATCAAAGTGGCTGACGATGGGCCAGGCCGCGACCGGCTCGCCCTCATAGTCGCCATCCGGATTGCGATCCGGATCGGAACCGGCGAAGCGCTCATAAGAACGGACTGCAACCAGCAGGTTCTGCTCGATTCGCCAGCGGATCCGCTCAAGCTCGCCCTGATCGCCAATGAAGGTGAAGTCCGAAGCCCACGGTGTATCGACAACGGTCCGCTGGAAGTACCATTCACCGTCAAAGTGCGTCTTGGCGATGGGCAGGGCCTGGGTCAGATCCAGGGGCGGACGGGCCTCAGGACAACCGGCTAGCGCCAGCAAGGTCACCGCTGCGAGAAGCGCGCGAACAGCACAATGCATCTTCACCTTGACGACTCCTCTGTTGACGCTCCATCCCGACGCAGGGAGCGGAGCTCCTCGCGCAGGGTATCCAGTTCCTCACGGAGGACCTGATTTTCAAACATCCGGAACTCCTCGTCCTCAGCAAACTCTTCCCGCTGGGATTCCATATCCCGACGCGTATTCGACGCGTCCTGCTCGAGCTGCGAGCAGCGCAACAGGGCCTGGTCCAGCGCCTGCCTCTGCTCAGCCAGGCGAAGCTCAGCCTGATCGCCCTGCTCACGCAGTCGGGCCGTCTCCTGTTGAGCCTGTTCTTGCTGGCGCAAACTCGCCTCTTCGAGGCTCGCAACCCGCTCGGACGCTACGCTCAACTGAACCTCGAGCTGCTGCTGCTGCTCGTCACGACGCACGCTCTCTTCCTCTAGCGCAGTGACTCGCTGCTCGGCCGAGTTCAGCAAGTCCTGCACCGCGCCAAGCTGTTGCTGGGCAGCCTGCTGCTGCTGCTCAGCCTCCTGCTGTTGGTTGACTACAGCCTGCTGCTGCTGCTGATCGCGCCGCATGCTCTCCTCCACCAGGGCCTGATAGCGCTGCCGGGACAGCTGCTCTTGATCTGCACGAAGGCCCCGCTCAGCCGCCAGACGCTGCTCCGACTCGAAGGTCACAGCCAACAAGCGCTGCTCTGCCTCGGCCTGCTCAAGCTCCTGCTGCTGTTGCATGGCTGCACGCAAGGCATCGACCTCAGTACCAGCAGCGTCCCGCAACAGCGTCAGGCTCTCCCGCAACTCATCGGCTGCATCCGCCAGGTTGCTCCGCTCGCTCTCCAAATCAGCGATCCGCTCATCGCTCAGCAGGCGCTCGCGCAGACTCTGCTCTTCGTAAAGAATCTCGCGCGCCTCGGCCTCGGCGATCAGCTGAGCCTTCTCCTTCTCGGCCCCCAACAGACTGTCCTTCAAGCTGGCCAGTGCCTGCTCCCGATCCGCCTCCAACTCAGCGTAGCGACGCTCAACTTCAGCCAGAGCACGGTCCTGATCTGAGCTGAGACTGGCATAGCGCTGTTCGGCAGCTTCGAGAGCGGCACGCTGCTCCTCTTCCAGACGCGCGAGCTGGGCGCCAAGCGCAGCCAGTTCCTCGCTCTGCACCGCCCTGAGCTGCTCGGCCTCAGCGAGCCGAGCCTCAAGACCAGCCCGCTCCTCAGCTGCCACGCGCCGGGTCTCGTCGACCCTGGCCTCAGCTTGAGTGCGTCGATCGGTGTCTTCGATCCGCTCCTGTTCACGAGCGGCGCGCATGGAATCCAATTCACCACCCAGCTCAGTCCGCACCGAGTCCAGCTCAACACGGGCCGAATCCAGCTCGCCACGGGCCGAGTCCAGCGCGCCGCGGGTAGCATCAAGATCGCTACGCGCCGCCTCCAGCTCACCACGCGTAGAACTCAGGTCACCGCGCGCCGCCTCCAGCTCACTGCGCGCACCACGAAGCGCATCCTCACCTTCCTCCCGCAAGGCCTGCAAGGCACGCTCCTGCTCGCTGACCAGCGTGAGCTTCTCGTCCTCAAGCCGCAAATACCTGGCGTGCGCCTCATCGAGGAGGGTTTCCTTCTCGGCAGCAAGTTGCTGTTGAGCGACCTGAGCCGTTGCCAACAGCGCACCAAGTTCCGCCAGCTCCTCGGCCAGGGCGTCCCGTTCCTCGGTGACTCCAGTCAAACGACCACGCAAGAGGTCCAGCGCCTCGACTCCTTCAGCCTCGCGCCTGCTGCCCTCCTCACGAAGGGCCTCAAGCAACAGCGCCGACTCCTGACGCTGACCCTCTAGGCCGCGCTGACTATCCTCAAGTTCTTCAGTCCGTCGCTTGCTGTTCTGGAGGGCGGCCTCCAGCTCATCAATACGACCCAGCGCGAGCTGCAGGTCCTCTTCCACATCCTCAATAGCCTCGAGCGTACCCAGCTGTTCTTCTTCGTCCTCAACATCTTCAACCCGGGCAGCAGGGACAGCCGCGGCAGCGGTGACAGCAGCAGCGGTGGGTTCAATAGAACCATCCTGAACTGGGGCAACCAGTGGATCGGCCGCCAGCAGCTCGGGAAACAGAGTCTCAAGGCGGCCCCGCACAAAGTCACTGTCCAAAGGCTTACTGGCATAACTCCAGGCACCCTCTTCCTCAAACCAATGCAAGGTCAGATCAGCAGCGGCCCTACCGTCGGTGCACAGCATCAGGGGAACATCTCGGAGCACCGCCGAGGACTCAATGCTGCGACGAACATCTCTCCAGATGGGATCGTCGACGCTCAAGACCAGGAGCGCCGGCGGCCGGTCGGCGCTGCGGTCTTCCAGATCAACTGCGCCACGCACCTCAAGGAGCTCAAAGCGGTGCTCCTCAAGATGGACCCGCAGACCCACGAGTGAGCGCGGATCCGAATCCACCACCATGACCACCGGCCTGTCTGCCAACTCCGTCACGACGCGCTCACCCTCCTCTCCCCACATTTCCTACCTTCATGCCTTCAGCACGCAGGGTCTCCGCCATCTTCTGCCCCCACCGAGAGCGAGGGTAGACCTTCAACAAGCGATTCAACCACAGCAAGGCCGCATCGGAATCACCCTTCTCCCGGGCCATCCTGCACAGATACTCCATCGTCTTAGCGTGATCTGGATCGAAGGTCTGAGCGAGCAGCAGGAGGTCCTCGCCGTTTTCCTGCTCTCCCTGGGGAATCCGAGCACCGTGCACCTTCCAGGTGCACCAGCCGAGATCAGCCAGCACATGAGGATTGGAGCCGAGCACATCGCGTGCTTCGCGAAGTGGAACGAGTGCTGCGCGGTAGTCTCCCCGCTTCATGTGTTCCCTGGCCTGAGTGTGGCCCGGACCACCGGGAGCTTCCTTGCGCGTTACCTTGGGGCTGACCCGCCCCTTCAGTTCAGCCTTCTCCCCTTTCACTCGAGCACTGGCCATCATCAATTCAAGCTGACTGTCCAGCAGTGGCGCGGTGCCAGCAGCAAGCCGCTCATCGTACTCTTCGCGAAGGTTGTCATCGGAAAGGGTCTGCCAAACCAGCTTGGCTGCATGCAGCAATTCTTGAACCCGGCCGTAATCGGACTCATCCAGACCGAGTTCCTCAGAGGCCGCCCGCCAGCCCCTGCTCAATCGCTCATAGGCAGAGCGAACCTCAGCTGAGCTGCTCGACTTGGTGAGATCGAGGAAGGCGTAGAAGTTCTTGCCCATCCGATGTTCATGGGCCGTTTGAATCAAGCGCGATAAATGTGCAATCCGATCGCCCTGACTGGGCTTTGCTGACGACCTGCTGCCCGCCAACTGCTTTGACGCGGACCCGGCCTTGCCCTGCCCATCAGTGGTCTGGCCAGCAGGCCGACGAGCCTTCGAGCTGATTCCCGAGGAGGCCTCCTGGATTACCGCCCTGCTGGCGGTAATCCGCGAAATCGTCGGTGCTTTCTTGCGCACACTGCGCGCCACCTTCTCATCTCGAGCCCGACGCTGCTCCTGCTGAATCCCAACCGCCTCAGCGTGCCCCTTGCCTCGCGCCAGCAGCCCCTTCACCTCATCGGCTGCACCATCTTCATGACCTAGGGCATTACAACTAAATAAGAACCACAGCAGCTGCATCAGATTCCCGCTGCGGTCCGGGATGCGCTGAAACAGCTCCTCTACGCTGGCCCCACTACCCACTGCTTCAGGCAGGCCTGGAAGAGCACCACGCAACTGCAGCGAGCCAATGGTCGCGGCTAGCCCCTCTTGAGGACATAAGCGCCGCCCACCCTGGGCGCCAAGCGCCTGCAAGGCCTCTTCCATCTGCACAAACTGAGGAACTCCGGCCCACAGTTCCTGCAACACATGACAGTCAGGAAACAGGGCCCGATCAATGGCCTCTGCCGCAAGGGAGTCTCGAGCATCGAAGCTCCACTCACCGCCTTCCCAGGCTAGCGGGGCAGAGACCGCAGGACCAAGCTGCTGGAGACGATGCTCACGCAGCTGGTCGGGACCTACCGTGCCATCGGCTAGCAAGCGCTGATCGAGGGGTTCGAAAGGCGACCTGGAACCCAACAGTGTGTTGAGCTGGCTTTTGCTCAACAGCCCTGCCTTAAGCAGCGAACGCCCAAGCTCCTCCTCGACCTTATCGCTGGCGTACCAGACCACGTTCCCCGCAACAAAATAGAGCCGCCGCCAGGCACGCCCACTGCGAACCTCAAGAACGCCTGTACGCCGCGCCTGGTGAAGACCGTAGACCAGCGCAATGTAGGTAGCGCGCTGGTGAACTCCGGGTCGCTCTTTCATCCCATCCCACCGTGCCGGACTGACCCTGCACCAAGACCCCGCCCAACCAGGTGCAGGGCCAGAAAGGTTAAGAATACCGATCGATGCGCGCCCGCGCTCGCGCGATGGAGGAGGAAAGCCATCGTCGCCGGGAAGTACAGCACCCGAGGCCAGAAATTCAGACTGAGAAGACTGCGGCCATATCTCAACGCAGAGGACGAACCGACAGCCAGCTTATGCGGGCCTTGTCGTCACTCAGGCCAAGTCGCCAGCGGCCGGGACTGGAAGGGGCCTTCTCCCGCACCCGAACGGGACCAAATTCCATACCGTTCACCACCAGCAGAAGTTCAGTACCGTCGAACATGAGTTCGACCTCATTAAGGCGTCCAGAGTCACCGGTCTGCCAGTCGGAGCCCAGCCGCACCCGAAGCAGTTCCTCGCCCTTTACCCGCAACTCAGCCCCCGGCTCAAACCGAACGTAGAAATCATAATCGGGAAACTCAAAGCGATGCTCAGTATCGCCATCGGGGCAATAGATGCTGTAGCGAAGATGAAAGGGAATTGCGGTCCAGCGCTCGGTAAGTTCACTGGCGCTGCGCTCAGCCAGATAGCTACGCACCACGTCGATGTTCACCGGCGAAGGTGCCGCCGCCACACTGGTGGGTGGCTCCTGTGCCGAGCCGGAGCCCCCGCCAGAGACAGATGCAGCCCGCTGCCCAGAGGCCTCGGCAGGAGCCCTGGCAAGCTGCTGTTGGGCGCGCAGTCGGTCTCGATAGCGCCGCAACACCGGGCCGCTGGCAACCGGCAGGTAAACAATCTGCTGCTGCCCTGGCTGGACCTCGCCAGGATTCAGCTCAAGCTCTTTGTCACCTACCCAATAGCGACCGCTCGGCACAAACAAACGGAGCGCACCGTCCGCCGCCTGAGAGCCCTGCTCAACGAGCGTGCGAGCAGCATCGGAAAACTGCCGCAGCACCGGGTCTCTCGGTACCGGATCAAGCAACATAGGCAGCGCCTTGCCGCGCGCCGGAAGCCGCATGGTCACCGCAGAAAAATTGCGCTCAATGTACCGAATACGACCCTTGATCCGGTGCCGCCACTCCTCGTCGTCAGCCCCATCCCCAGAGACCGCGAGGGCTGTTTTGAGTTGCCAATAGGCTTGCCGTGCCAAACCTCGCTTCCAAGGAATAAGAGAAAGCCCATATTGTAATTCAGCGTTCTCTTTACCCCCATCCAAAGAGGCGGCCTTCTTGAAGCTCTCCTCTGCCATCCTCAAGTTGCCCGCTTCAAAGAAGATCCAGCCCTCCACAACCGCGCGCCGGACTCCCCCAGCGTCAGCAGCCGCCGTAGCTGAAACGAACAGCAAGGCCACCAGCACCAAGGACTGCAGCAGTCGTAGCTCCAAACCCATGACCGAGCCTCATACCCTCTCTAGGGTCAAGAACATCAACTCAGCAGAATTACCCTGGCGCCGCTCGACCTCCCGCCATTCACCCCGCTCGAAGTCCGGGAAGTGGGTATCCCCATCTACCTCGACATCCACCTCGGTAAGAAAGAGTCGAGTTGCCATGGGGAGCGCCTGCTCATAGAGCGTAGCTCCACCAATGATCCGGGGCTCAGAGTCGTGTTGCCTGGCCAACTTAATGGCTTCTTCAAGGGAGCCAGCGACCTCGCAACCCTGCGGCGCCCAACCCTGGCGGCGGGTCACCACGATGTTGCGGCGCCCTGGCAGCGGCCGACCAATGGAATCCCAGGTCCGACGCCCCATGATCACCGCATGCTCGAGGGTCACCTGCTTAAAGTGACGCAGGTCTTCCGAGAAATGCCAGGGCAGCCCTCCATCGCAACCGATCACGCGGTCACGACTCATAGCAACTACCAAAGCAAGGGGTTGGGCTACGCTCATGTGGGCAAAAGTAGGCCGAACCAAAGCCCAGGACAAGCGTACCTAGCAACTCAGACCGAGACCGCGGCCTTAATGTGAGGGTGCGGGTCATAGCCCTCAAGCTGGAAGTCCTCATAGCGAAACGCGAACAGGTCCCGGACCTCGGGATTAAGCCGCATGACCGGCAAAGGACGCGGACCTCTTGTCAGCTGAAGGCGCGCTTGATCAAGGTGATTTAGATAGAGATGAGCGTCGCCAAGACTATGGACAAAGTCCCCAGCGCGCAGTCCACAGACCTGAGCGACCATCATGGTGAGCAAAGCATAACTGGCAATGTTGAAGGGCACGCCCAGAAACACATCTGCACTGCGCTGATAAAGCTGACAGCTCAGTTCACCATCCTGCACGTAAAATTGAAACAAAGTGTGACAGGGAGGAAGACTCACCTGGCTCGCTTCGGCCGGATTCCAGCCGGTGACAATGTGGCGCCGAGAGTAAGGATTGTTCTGAATCCCGTCCAGGAGGGCCAATATCTGATCGACCCCATCCCGGCGGTAGCTACCATCCTCGTCCATGGTCGCCCCAAAGTTACGCCACTGATGCCCGTAGATGGGTCCCAGGTCACCCGCACTGCGATCGAAACGAGCGCACTCTTCAGCAGTGGCCCACTCGTTCCAGATGCGGACGCCAGCCTCCTGCAGCGGGGCGACATCGGTGGAACCCGACAGAAACCACAGCAGCTCCTTGATGATGGACTTAAGGTGCAGCTTCTTGGTGGTCAGAACGGGAAAGCCCTCCCGCAGATCAAAGCGCATCTGGTGACCAAAGACACCCTGAGTGCCAGTGCCAGTGCGGTCCGCACGGATCCGTCCCTGATCAAGAATTCGCTGCAATAGATCGAGGTAGACCTGCACGGCGCCGGATCTTACACATTGCTTGAATCTGGGAAAGAGCTTCCGCTACCTTCCCGACAATGAAATCTAAGCTACCGACTCTCTTGGCCCTGCTCTGCTGCCTGAAGATGCTGCCTGGTTGCACGCCTGAAGTGGAACCAATCATTGTCGACATCAACGCATGGTGTGAAGGCACAAACCCACTTCACTGTATGCTGCCATGGCCATCGGACCGGTGGCTGGTCGACGACCCCCTCACCGACACCGGCAAGCGCCTGCAATTGAGCCCAGAGGCAATACCGCGCAATACCGACGACGATGAATTCGACGTCAGTGCCTACAACATCTACGACGGATTCTCCCCGGCCACCGCGGCGATCACTGTGTTCGCCAGCGACGTAGACCTCGCCGCCACCCCTGGGCTGGCGGTGGAAGGTGCCTTCGACCTCTCACTGGCCCAGGACAGCCCTACCGTAGTCCTCGACCTGGAGAGCGGTGAACGCATCGCCCACATGGTCGAGATCGACCTGCGTGCCCACGAAGAGGACCTGCCCGGCTTCGCCCAGAGTCTGGCCATGCTCTACATTAGGCCAGCGGTACGACTGCTGGAGGGGCGAAGCTACGGAGTCGCCCTGCGCAACATCACGCTTATCGATGGCAGCGAAGCCAATCCCAGCGGGGCCTTTGCCGCCCTGCGCGACGGAGTCCCCACCACCTCTGCTGCCCTCGAAGGCCAACGCGACCGCTACGAGAACCTGTTCTCCGCACTGGAGAATGCCGGCATTGAGCGAGGCTCGCTGGTCCAGGCATGGAGCTTCACCACGGCCTCATCTCGTAGCATCCGGGGTGACTTGCTGGCGATGCGCGACGATGCCCTCAGCAGGGTGCCGGTCGGCGAGGGGGAGTGCACGGTGCTCGAGGTCCAGGAAGACCCCGGCGACCAGCGGCGCTTCCGCAGACTGGATGGCACCTTCCGCTCGCCTCTCTACATGGACCGGGATGGCCCCGGTGCGCGAGTGGTTCGGGGCGAAGACGGGCTACCGAGCTTCCAGGGCTGGATTGAGGTGCCCTTCACCCTCACCGTGCCACGGGTCCTCGCGGAGCCAGGTGTAGCGCCTGGCCGCCTGCTCGGCTACGGGCATGGGCTGATGGGAGCTGCAGAAGGAGAAGGCGGCGGCGGCTACGTACAGGATGTCGCGCAGCAGTTCAGCTATGTAATGGTGGCAACCGATTGGCAGGGGATGTCCCAGGACGATCTGGTGACAGTGGGGACTGCCCTGTCCAACGTCAGTACCTTCCCCAAAGTGTCCGACCGACTCAAGCAGGGCGTCATCAATCAGCTGGTCATGATGCGCGCGTTCAAAGGTGCTTGCCGCGAGTTGCCCGAGTTGATGGTCGATGGCAACTCGGTGATCGATGAAGGGCCACCCTACTGGATGGGGATCAGCCAGGGCGGAATCATGGGGCCTGCGGTGCTGGCCCTGTCGCCCGAAGTGACCCGGGCAGCCTTCCTGGTAGGTGGCATCAGCTACCCGCTGATGATCGGTCGCTCAGTGGACTTCTACGACTACGAAATCATCTTCCGCACCTGGTACCCAGAACGGGTCGATCGTGAGGTGTTAATGAACATGATGAGCAGCCTATGGGACGGCGCCGAGGCGGCCACATGGGCCCCGCATCTGACCGACAACCCGCTTCCCGGAGTGCCTCCCGGCGAGGTGCTCTATCAGGTCGCGAGACACGACTCTCAGGTGCCCAACATCTCCTCTGAATTGGGGGCTCGAACGATGGGAATCCCCCAGCTTGCTCCGGCTGCCCAATCCATCTGGGGGATTCCTGAGCAAGAAGGACCACTGTCCTCAGCGCTGGTGTACTTCGACTTTGAGGCTGAGCCTCCACCAGCAGGTAATGTCGCGCCAGAAGAAGACAATGGAACCCACGGCAACCAGCGCTACAGCGAAGGATCTAAGCGGCAGATCGACGCATTCTTCCGCCCAGACGGCCGGATCGAGAACTTCTGCGACGGCCCCTGCGACCCCAACTGAACACAACAGGACACCACACTTAGCCGCCGAAGTTGATCCCGCCGGGGCTGCCTGGATTGGCGTTGGGAGGCGGCATGTTGGTGAAGATCCAGGCTCCACCCGCCGCCAGACAAGCAACCACCGCACAGAGCCCGCCGTTAGCCGCGGTGCTCACCACCAGCACCCAGGCGCTCACGGCAAGCCCAAGCCCCAACACAATCAGTGCCGGAACGAAATTACGTGCTTCCTGGCTCGGGTCCTCAGCGGTCCCCAAGCAGCAACGCTTGTACTTCTTACCGCTGCCGCAGGGACAGGGGTCATTACGACCGACTTCAGCGTTATTCCCCATGGTGCACCTCCCCGGCCTGCAATCAGACCTCCAGTCTGAACCGCTGATTTAGCATATGCAGGAGCCACAGGCTCAGGGCCGATCAATCACTGAAGAGGCGACTCCATAGGAAAAACCGCGCCGAGCCAGAGCTGCCAGATCTCGGCGCCGAAACTCAGCGCGCCGTTCGGGATCGCGCCGATATGGACCTAGCCGGCGCCGCCGCGCATAGTTGTCAGCGGCTGCCAGGTCGACACTATCGCCCTCACCCCGGTCCTGAAACTCCGCCACCACCAGATCGGCCAGTTCAGCGGCAATACCGCGCTCTAGGAGCCGCTGACGGATGACCCGAACGCTATGGCCCTTGCGATGCCAGGCATCAACCCACAAGCCAGCCTGTCGCTGATCATCGAGATGGCCATGCTGCTGTAATGACACAAGCAAAAGGTCCAGTTCGGCGAGCAGTTGCTGCCGCTCGGCAGCCACCTCCAGACCGACCTCATCGACCGGGTCCCGACCCTCACAACGACCCCGCAGGCGGCGTTCAATTCGGCGCCTCATGACCTGCTGGACGCGGCGCACGCTAGCGGGATATCGCTCCACATAGGATAGGGTGCTGCGCCGCAGCCACAGTCGCGATCTTGGTTCTTTTTTCACATTCAACCCTTGTGCATTTGCGTCGACACCCCAGATTAGCCGCCATGAGCGAGCCAAGCGTCAAGCCCCCTGCCCACAGAGCCTATGTACAGCGGGACAACTGGGGGCCACTGGCACCAAGAATCAGCCATCGCTCCCCGACACCTCCGCGCAGACAGCAGACCGCCGCACCGCGGCAAGGACCTCGCGCAAAGTCAGGTCTGAGCCTCGGCTGGCTGGCCATGATCACGATCCTCCTGCTCAGCAAGTTCAAGTGGCTGCTGGCCGGACTCAAGCTGATGAAGTTCGGCTCCTTATTCACCATGCTCCTTACCATCTGGGTCTACTCAAACTTCTTTGGCTGGCCCTTCGCCGTGGGCTTCGTCCTGCTCATCCTGGTCCACGAGTACGGCCACCTGCTGGCGATGCGACACCAGAACATCCCTACCGGCGCTCCCGTCTTCATCCCCTTTGTCGGCGCTGTAATTGCCATGAAGGGGCGGCCCCGAGACGCTTTCGTCGAGGCCATTGTCGGCATCGGCGGCCCGGCTCTGGGCGGGCTGGGTGCCCTTGGCTGCCTGCTCGCTGCGCTGGCCAGCGACTCACTGTTCTTTTATGCGCTGGCCTCCACCGGCTTCCTGCTCAACCTGTTCAACATGCTCCCGGTAAGTCCACTGGATGGAGGGCGCATCACCGGCGCAATCAGCCGCTGGCTCTGGGTCGCCGGTTACGCGGTAGGGATTCCCCTGCTGCTCATTACCGGCTCGCCCATCCTGGGCCTCATCCTACTGCTCGGACTACTAACCATCTGGCGAACCTGGAAGCGTCCGGTGCAGGGCTACTACAGCATCTCGAGAGGGCGTCGGATGGCCATCGCTGCCGGCTACTTCGGCCTGCTGGCAGCACTGACCCTCGGCATGTCCCTGGCCGACCTTCCGCTACAACAGCTATCTGGCACCCAAGCTGCCGCCCTCTATAGCGGCGCACTGCTGCCAGGCCTGCAAGAACTGCTCGCCGGAAAACTGCCGTCCAATCCCTGGCGAGTTCGCCAATGAGCGCCCGAGTCGCCCGCAGCGAAGAGCTTGAAACCTGCCTGGCCATTCGCCTTGAGGTCTTTGTGGATGAACAGCAGGTACCTCTGGAAGAAGAAGTCGATGGCTTGGATGAGAGCTGTACACACTTTCTGGTCGAGCAAGGGGGCGAGGCTCTCGGCACTGCTCGACTGCGAATCACCGCAGCCGGGGAAGCACGGGCGGAGCGGGTAGCAGTGGTGCGCCGGGCCAGGGGCCTGGGGCTCGGAGTGGCGCTGATGAAGGCACTCGAGCGCACCGCCAGAGAACTGGGGCACAGCCAACTGGTATTGCACGGCCAGGTCCCGGTAATTCCATTCTATGAGCGGCTGGGCTTTGCGGCAGAGGGGCCGGTTTTCATGGACTGTGACATTCCGCACCGGACCATGAGAAAAGCGATCTGAAGCAGACAACCGGCCCGGGTCAAAATCACCAGGCGCCCCCTTGCTCTGCCGATGTTAAGGTGCTCCTCGCCCTGCTTCCGGAGCTACCACAATGTCCCTGATTCGCATCACCGCTGCACTCGCCACTCTCTGCTTGATGATCTCGTGCCAGCAAGAGCGTCCTCGTGGTGACGACGATGACGCTGCAACTGTGTTGGCACGCGGGGTCGACATCGAGTCGATCACCTTCAATCAGGGAGTGGAAATCACGCTGATGGAGGACGGTGAAGAGGTCGAGTCCCGCAATGCACCGGTGGTCGAAGGCCGGGATGGGCTGCTCAGGGTCTATCTTGAGCGTCAGGATGACTTCGAGGAGCGAGACATTCGGGTGGTCTTAGAGCTGCGCGAGGGTGACTCGCCGGAGCCGGTTGAGATTGAGGTCGACGAGGACTCAAAATCCCGCAAGCTGAGCTCGACGGCGAACTTCTTTCTCGACGAGATCCCCTCCAACCTGGAATTCCGCGTCCGTCTTGAAGAGATCGACGAAGAAGTCGACGCGGCAGGCGACGACAATGAGAGCGAATGGCCTGGGGGCGAGAGCTGGACGGATCTAAACCCACGCAACCCAAGAGGGCCCTTGAAGGTAGTACTGCTGCCCATCCGCTACAACGGTGACAGCTCAGGGCGCCTGCCCGAGACCGGCGCAGGACAGCTTGAGCTGTTCGAGAATGCGATGCTCCAGCGCTATCCGGTCGCCGACGTGGAGATCACCGTCGGCACCGGCATCAACTGGACCACTCCGATCCTGCCCAACGGCACCGGTTGGAGCGAACTGCTCGATACGGTCATGAACCGCCGCTGGAACGACAACCCTGGTCGGGACGTCTACTACTATGGCCTGTTCAGCCCGGCCCCCTCTCTGGCCAGCTTCTGCTCTCAAGGCTGTGTCGCAGGACTGAGCCCTCTAGCAGAGAACGCCGAGGATGACTGGGGCCGCGCCAGCATCGGCCTTGGTTTTCCAGGCGAGGGCTCTGCCAACACCATGGCCCATGAGATTGGCCACGCCCACGGTCGAGCACACGCACCCTGCGGGCTGTTCGGCCAGGCCTCAGATCCTGGCTATCCTCATGATGGGGCGTCAGTGGGTGTATGGGGCTATGACATCCTCGACCAGAGTCTCCGTGACCCGGACGAGTACTTCGACTTTATGGCCTACTGCGAACCCACCTGGGTAAGCGACTACACCTACGACGAGCTCTTCGATCGGGTGCGTTCGGTCAACAACCTGGGCTCTGCTCGAGCCGCTGAGGACCAGCACAGCTGGGTGGTACTGAGCCTGGACGGCCAGGGCGGGGTGCGCAAGAGCGGCACCTTGCGCCGGGCCGTCCCTCCCGGTGGCACAGCCCGGACGGTTCGCCTGCTCGACAACCAAGGCCAGGAAATCGGCACCACTGAGGGCTACTTCACCCCCCTCAACCACCTGTCTGGAGGGCACCTTCTGCTGCCCGAACCAGGAGAAAATGTGTCCGCATTGAAGCTTGAGGACGGTTCCATCGTCTCCACCTTGTAAGGGCTGCATACACAGCCATGAAGGAGATCACTATGGCCCCCGATAGATCCTCACGTTCTCTCCCGCAATGCTTCATTCTGTTCACCACCAGTCTGCTGGCACTAACGGTCCTGCTCCCGACCACAAGCGCTCTGGCCTGCAGCTGCGCTGTCGCCAACGACGCAGCCGCGGGACTGGAAGGCGCAGATGTGGTGTTTGAGGGGAAGGTAATTCACAGCAACCGCAGCGATGCCATGGCCGCAAGGCCTCCGGTACTGCCCGAGCACGCAACAAATGCGGCGGGGCTCGAGCAACCCAACGTGCTTCGGCGAGGAATGATCAGCCAAACCGTAGACTACCGCTTTGCGGTGGAACGCAGCTGGAAAGGCGCAACAGAACCCATCCTACAGCTGCGAACACCAGCGTCATCGGCAGCCTGCGGACGCCGCTTCGAGAGCGGCAGCACCTACCTCGTCTACGCGAACCGTGACGGGGACGGAGTGCTCTTCGACACCCTGTGTAGCCGCAGCAGGGAGAGCGTTGCGGCGGTCCCTGACATCAAGTTTCTCAACTCAGCAACCGCAACGAAGCCGCCCGCTCCGGCCCCCACAGGCGACAGAGAATCACCGGAAGGAACGAACGCTGAGCCGGTCGTCCAGCCCCCTGACCAAGCCCCAGGGGCCAGAGAGACAGCTCGCTGAGCACAGAAAACAGCACGCCTTCAAAGCAGTCCTCGGTCAACCGGCCGCTGGCGCTCTGGTATTTCCTGTTCATCGGTGCACTGGGGGCCATCGCCCCCTACCTGGCGGTCTGCCTGCAAAACGCTGGCGCCAGCGGAACCGCAACCGGCGTGGTGCTGGCAATTGTCCCTATCGGTCTGCTCCTGGGCAGCCCCATTGGAACCCTACTCGCCGATCGCAGCCGCCAGCCGATCTGGGTATTGCGGCTATGCATCGCACTATCGGCAGTCGCCACACTAGCTCTCTATCTGGCTCCAGACTGGCGCTTTATGGCCCCGGCGGCTGCCCTGCTTGCTCTAGCGCGCGCTCCAGCGGGGGCGATCACCGACAACATCGCCATGCAGACCACCGGCGCAAGCGGCTACGGCAAAGTCCGACTGTGGGGCTCGGTGGGCTTTGTGGTGATTTGCTGGGCGGTCGGGATGAGTCTGGACCGCTGGCCATCCAGCCCGATCCTGGTGTGTTTTGTCCTGCTCTGCGGCCTGCTACTGGCCACAGAGCGACTAAACCGTGGAACGATCGAACGAGAGGCCAGCAGCGGCTCAATCCGCACTCTGCTGGCCGATAAACGCCTGGCAGCAATGTACTGCGTCGCGATCCTGCACAGCTCCACTGTCGCTATCTACGACCGCTTTTTCGCACTCCACGTAAGTACCATCGGCTTGCCTTCCAAGGTGGCGGCCAATGCGCTCGCGCTGGGGGTCTCGGTAGAGGTCGCAGTAATGGCTGCAAGCGGCCTGCTGTTGCGCCGGCTGGGAGCCATGAAGCTCATCCTCATTGCAGTAGCAGTCGGCATCCCGCGCTGGTGGCTGTGCGGCACCATCACTGACAGCGCCGGGCTGGTCGCCGTCCAGGCGCTCCACGGACTGAGCTTCGGCGCCTGGTGGATCGGGGGCATCGCCCTGGTGGCTGAGCAAGCGCCCAGGGGCCTACGCAACTCGGCCCAAGGGATGTTTCTGGCTGCTGGCCACGGCATTGGCCAACTGGTAGCCATGCTCGGGGCAGCGCTAGTGCTCGACCGAGCCTCCACCTCGACCATCTTTCAGGGTCTGAGCGCAGTCAGCGTAATGGCGCTACTGCTCGCTCTGGGCTGGCTGGCCCGCACTGAACAGCAGCCGGCACGATGAAAGGCAGACAATCGAGCTTCGCCGGTGCATCCTAGAGATGCCCTGGATGTGACACTGAGGGGAGCATCTTTGGACCAGTGGGGAGAAGGCAACGAGGAACCCGAGCCACCAGCACCTGCTGGGCCGTCCGTCCTCGAGAATCCTACGCTCAAGGCCTACGTCGCCCTGGGCACCGCTGTAGCTGCACTGCTGTGGGCGACCTTCCCTGCCTGGGGAGAGGGGTGGATGCCGGTACGTGGCGACGCGCTGACCTACTTCTGGCCTCTACGCGAGACCCTCGGCGCCGCTCTCCGCCAAGGCGAGCTGCCCCTCTATGAGACCACCAATAATGGTGGCACGCCGCTCTGGCTCAATCCACAAGCACAGAGCCTCTATCCGCCGGCCCGCCTGTATCGATATGCACCGGTTCCCCATGCCATGGGGATCCTCGACACCGCTCATCTGCTGCTGCTCTTTAGCGGGGTCGTCGCTTTGCTTCGACGCCTGAGTTTTGGAGTCCCCGCAAGCAGCCTGGCCGCACTTACTGTTGCACTGGGCGGTACCTTTCTATCGCTCTCACCAATGCAGGACAAAGCGCACTCAGCAGCCTGGATGCCATGGATGATCTGGGCGGCGCTGTCCCTCAACCGCCCGCGGCTACTACCCCGATTGCTGCTGGCCGGAGCGACCGCAATGGCAGTGCTGGCCGGAGGCCTCGACATCGTGGTGATGGCGGTCCTGGCCAGCCTGCTTGCAGCAGCATGCTGCCAAAATGAAGACCCTGAGCTGAGTCCAATTCCAACCGCGCCCGAGCTGGACAAGAATGATGGCTCGGCCGATGACGACCTGTTCGGGATGGAACCGGACGGGGGCGAGGAAGACTTCCAACCCCTGCTCACCGACGGCCCGACCACCCAAGACCCAGAGACTGATGAACCGCAGCTGACCGCGGCTGTCAGTCTCAACTTCGCGGCGCTGCCCGAAAGAGCCTCGGAGTCCGCGCGCTACTGCCTCCGCGCAGGATTCTGGATCGCCCTGGGCCTGGGCATAAGCGCCCCCCAGTGGCTGCCATTTCGCGCCCTGATCGAACAGTCCAGCTGGGGTGCCCCGCTGCCCCCCGCAGAGCTCAGCGCGCGCTCGCTACGACTGGGCGACATTCTGGGTCTGCTGGCACCAAACCTGGCCTGGAATGCGGCTGAATCGGTCTACCGCCCGCCAGGTTTCAAGGAGGCCGTAGCAGTCTATCTTCCAGGCCTGTACGCCGGTAGCTGCGCGGTGCTGCTCTGGTTCACTGGAGTTGCAGCCCTCGTTCGCAGCCACTTCACCCAGCAACAGAGTCGCTGGCTGCTACCCGGTCCAATGCTGGTACTGAGCGGCGGAGCGCTGCTCTGTGTGCTGATGGCGGCGGGGCCCGCGATCCCTCCCATCGCCTGGGTAGAGCTCAACGTTCCCGTTCTCTCATCCATTCGCTTTCCGGCCAAGTGGCTGATCCCAGGCGCAATCCTCGGCTCCATTCCCATCGCCGCCGGTGCGCATGTACTGAGCTCACCAGCTCTCCCCTGGCCCCTGCTCCGGAAGCTGACCGTCGGGCTGGTCACCCTGACCTTGGCTGCGGCGCTGGTGGGGATAACGAGCTCCGGTGATTTGAGTCGTGCTGCATCACTCTCGGCAACCGCACTTGCTACATGCTGGCTGATCTGTGCGCTCTGGCGAGTTCAGGCCCTGGGCAATCAGCGTGGGATAGGGACCATCGCAGTCGCCTGCGCGGTCGCCATCTTGGGGCTCGATCTGGCGACTCACAACCTGCCCCTGATGCCGCTGGACGACCCGGCTAAAGTGGTAACCCCGCCGGTCGCAGCCAGTAGAGTCCTGCGCAACGCAGAAAAGCAGCGCCGCGCCAGCGCCACCCTACTTCCAACAAGAGCGCGCCTGCATCAGGTGAGCTACAGCCAACACGACGCCGACCCAATCAGCACACCAGAGGCTCCACTCCACCAGATCCTGCGCGAAGCGATGATGGGAGGAGTTCCGGCAGTATGGGGCATTGAAGTAATGAACAGCTGGCTGGTGATGCCGCCGGCACAGCTGGCGCGGTGGTACAGCGCTATCCTTGAGATGCCTCTGGCCCGCCAGATCGAAGGCTTACGCCTGGCAGGCGTGACCCATCTGCTGGTCCACTTTCGTGACGACGCTCTCGAGCTTATGCCTCTGGTAGGGCGCGGCCTCGAAGAGATCTACGTACCTGAGGGTGACTGGACGCAGGTCGCGCTGTTTGCCGTGAGCGACCCGCTACCGGCCTGTCGCTGGACCCCTATTGGCCAACCCAGCGCCGAGGGACTGCCCATCGTGCCCGACCAGGATGAGGGTGGGCGCTGGACAGGCCGGGTCTCGGCCGGCGCTGGCCTGGTGGTATGTCTGCGTCCCTGGGACCCGGCCTGGGAAGTTCGCATCGATGGCAACCGCGTACCGACGCAGATTGCCAATGGCTTTCAACTGGCTGCACCGGTTCCAACCGGAGCCCGCGAGATCTCAATGGAATACATTCCCGCGGGTCTCAACGCTTCGTTCCGCCTACGCTCACTAAGCTTGACCCTGCTGTTTTTAGGTTTAGGACTGGGTCTGCTACGCGGCTGGGGCGTGAAACCCGCAACGGAGCCAGAGGCTGACGCTCAGGACGACAGCGAGGAAGCCGCAGCAGACAGATAGGGTCTAACCTCTTCCGGCGGATAGAACCGCCCCTGGCAGTGCATGCACTCAACCACGTGGCCACCCTCTTCAGTACGAAACAACGGCCACCAATACAAGGTAAACGCCTTAAAGGCCCGCTTCTCCAGAAAGGCCCGCGAGCAGGCGCAATCAGGACAACTCAACATCCCCGACCACGAATCTCGCAGCACCCGGAAGTGCCAGCGCATTCCAAGAACAATGATGAAGGCCAGTTTCACGATCAGAACTGCGCTCCGCCTCACATGGACCGACGGTAGCGACCTCCCACCTGGTATAGAGCATGGGTCACCTGACCCAACGAAGCGAAACGCACGGTGTTCATGAGCTCAGCGAAGATGTTGTCGCCGCTAAGCGCAACCTCCTGCAAGCGCTCAAGGGCCGCCTCTGCCTGCCCCCCAGCCTGCTGCTGGAAGTCTCGGAGCGCCTCGATCTGCGAAGCCTTCTCTTCAGCGCTGGCACGCCGAAGCTCCATGGACTCATCGTCAGAAGCCATACCCCCTTGAGGGTTGATATAGGTATTAACCCCAACAATGGGCAACGATCCCTCGTGCTTGCGATGCTCGTAGAGGAGACTCTCTTCCTGGATTCTGGAGCGCTGATATTGACGCTCCATTGCGCCCAGCACGCCTCCACGATCCGAGAGCCGCTCAAACTCGGCCAGCACCGCCTCCTCCACCAACTCGGTCAGTTCAGCCACCGCGAAGGAGCCCTGCAGGGTGTTCTCTCCCTTAGCCAGACCAAACTCCTTTTGAATGATCAGCTGAATTGCCATCGCACGCCGCACAGACTCCTCAGTGGGCGTGGTGATGGCCTCATCGTAGGCGTTGGTATGCAGGGAATTGCAGTTGTCATTCCAGGCGATCAGCGCCTGCAGGGTGGTGCGAATGTCATTAAAGTCCACTTCTTGAGCATGCAGCGATCGGCCTGAGGTCTGGATGTGGTACTTGAGCTTCTGGCTGCGCTCCGAGCCCTGATACAGCTCCTTCATTGCCACTGCCCAGATCCGTCGCGCTACTCGGCCAATAACGGTGTACTCCGGATCAAGACCATTGCTGAAGAAAAAGCTGAGATTTGGCGCGAAGTCGTCAATATCCATACCGCGGGCAAGGTAGTACTCGACCAGCGTAAAGCCATTGGCCAGGGTAAATGCGGTCTGACTGATGGGGTTCGCCCCAGCCTCGGCGATGTGATAGCCGGAGATCGAGACCGAGTAGTAGTTACGAACCTGCTTATCGACGAAATACTGCTGAATATCCCCCATCATCCGCAGCGCAAATTCGGTGCTGAAAATGCAGGTGTTCTGCGCCTGGTCCTCCTTGAGGATGTCGGCCTGAACGGTGCCTCGCACGGTACGCAGAGTTCGATCACGGATCTCATCGGCCTCTTCAGGCTGCGGAGTCCGCCCCTGCTCCTCGACAAACCGTGCAAGCTGCTGATCGATAGCTGCATTAAGGTACATGGCCAGCAAGATCGGCGCGGGCCCGTTAATGGTCATGGAAACCGAAGTGCTGGGGGCGCAGAGGTCAAAGCCGCGGTAGAGGATCTTGATGTCCTCTAGGGTGCAGACCGAGACCCCGCTCTCGCCAACCTTGCCCCAGATATCAGGGCGCTGGTCAGGGTCTTCCCCATACAGGGTTACTGAGTCGAAAGCGGTCGACAGGCGAGTCGCTGGCTCCCCCTCGCTGAGGAAATGAAAACGCTCATTGGTTCGCGCGGGAGGTCCTTCTCCGGCGAACATTCGCTTGGGTGCCTCAGCCGCCCTTCGAAAAGCGAAGTTGCCGGCGGTAAAGGGGAAGCTACCCGGTAGGTTTTCAAGCAGTAGGAAGCGGAGGATGTCGCCCTGGTCGGTGTAATCCGGCAGAGCAACTCGGGATATACGCAGCCCCGAGAGACTCTCCTCCTTGGTCGGCACGCGAATCTCACGACCACGTACCAGGTAGACAAACTCATCGGCACGATAGCGTTCGGAAAGCTGCGTCCAGTGCGCCAACAGCTCACGGCAACGCGGCTCAAGACCAGTGCCCAACTCCTTGGCGCGCAAGCGCAAGGCTGCAGCACTCTCCGCATCGTCGACATGGTCTGCAGCCAACAGCAGGGCCGCCTCAGTACGAGCCACAGCCGCCTGCTCGCCAGCCCAGACCTTATAGGACCGCACCGTCTCAGCAATCTCTGCCAGGTAGCGAGCGCGTGGCGGCGGAATCAGCGCCAGACGCTTGCCCGACGCCCTGCTGCTCGGAACCTCAACAGAGCTCTTCCAGCCACCCCTGCGCTGGTCAAGCAATTCAATGAGCGCGCAATAGAGTGCGGTTACACCCGAATCATTAAAACGGGAGGCGATGGTTCCAAACACCGGTAGCTGCTCATCACCGGGCTCCTCGCCGAACAACTCGCGGCTGCGTCGGTACTGCTTACGCACATCTCGCAAGGCATCCTCGGCGCCACGTCGCTCAAACTTATTGACCACAACCAGATCGGCGAAGTCGATCATGTCGATCTTCTCCAGCTGACTGGCAGCACCGTACTCGGGAGTCATCACATAGGCAGTGATGTCACTCAGGTCGACCACCGCGGAGTTGCCCTGACCAATGCCGGAGGTCTCCAGAATGATCAGGTCAAAGCCGGCTAACCGCAGGATCTCAAGGGCCTCACCAGTAGAGGCACTCACCTCGGCCATGGACCCGCGTGTCGCGAGCGAGCGCATGAAGACCCGCTCATCCCCTAACGAATTCATACGAATCCGATCACCAAGCAGGGCGCCCCCAGTACGACGCTTGCTGGGATCCACGGAAAGCACGGCAATGCGGCGATGAGTGAAGTCACGCAGATAACGCGACAGCAGCTCATCAATAAGCGAAGACTTACCCGCTCCCCCGGTACCCGTTATGCCAAACACCGGCGGGAGTGTCTTGAGCGCACTACGACGCTCACTCTTCCACTGCTCAAGAGCAGCCCGCAAGGGAGCCTCAAGCTGTGGGCCCTGCTCAGCCATGGTGATCAGGCGCGCCAAACGCATCGGCTGCTCCGGGCCGACCTCGGCGTGGACCTTGCCAGCGCTAAGGTCGAGGACCCCTCCGCCAGCACCGTTCTCCATCGCTACAGGGTCGAAGTCACTGCGTTCCAGCAGGTCATTGATCATGCCCTGCAGACCCATCTTTCGCCCGTCTTCAGGCGAGTAGATCCGACTCACACCATATTGGTGCAGTTCCTCTATCTCACCAGGAACAATGACCCCGCCACCGCCACCGAAGACTCGAATGTGCCCGGCCTCTCGCTCGGCCAGCAGGTCCTTCATGTACTTGAAGTAATCAATATGACCGCCCTGGTAAGAGGACACAGCGATGGCCTGGGCATCCTCCTCAACGGCCGCATCAACGACCTCAAGCGCAGCGCGATTGTGACCCAGGTGAATCACCTCGGCACCGCTGGCTTGCATCACCCGCCGCATGACATTGATGGCGGCGTCGTGACCATCGAAAAGAGCGGCAGCGGTGACGATCCGCAGGTGGCTGGTCGGCTGATACTTGTCGCTGCTGCTCATCGGGCCCTCACATTGAGGTTACAGCGAAGCTAGCGTCGACAACGCTGGCGATGTCGCCATCCTCGGTCCCTGCGTCAAAGAAGAAACAGCCCCTTACCTCCGCGGCACCCGGGCCATCTCCCTCACCGACCGTTTCAATGTACAGGTAGCCGCCATCATCGGCATCAGAAGTATGAAAGACCTCGGCATCCAGGGTCAGCGTGACATCTCCGCCCTCGCGATTGGCAGCACCGAGCTGAAACTCGTAAGGACCGCCTCCCGGCTCAAACACCTCTGCGACCTCAGGGCCGTCCTCAGCATCGACCAGACCACTGGACTCATTAAAACTGAAGGTCGAAGTGTGATGAAGACGGATGCTGATGAGATTATTCGCATCCACGGTGAACGAGCTGATAAAGCCAACTGCACCGGCAATCTGGTAGCCACCTGACTGGGCCGCCCACGAGCTGCCGTCGACCGTAGCAAGCATTTCGTTGGCGCCAAGATCTTCACTCACCTCACACGAAGGTGTTCTCGACTCGCTGTTGCCCTGGCAACCGAGTACCGAGGCCGCAAGAAGAAGATACAGGGGAAAAACAGCAAATCTCATCACAGACTCCAGACTCAAGCGTGCAGTCAATCAATTGGATCCTCAATTACCCGCGATCAGCGCGCGGGGCAAGGGCGTTAGTCTCTACAATGGGCGGCGATGAGCACCAACCGCGCAACCCTGATCGAGGTCTCCCTGGTCGCTATGGCCGTAGTCTTACTCGCGATCCTGCTGCAACAAAGCTACGAGCAGCCGGCGAGCACCTTGAGTTCGGCACCAGCCATTGCAGAGCTCAAGCTCTCGGAGAGCTGGTCAGGGATCTACGTTGGGGAGCAAAAAATCGGCCACTCAGTGTCTCGATCGGGCGATCTGGACAACGGCCAGATGCTGGTCCAGGAGCGCACACTGCTGAAGTTGATGCTGTTGGGCGAGACCAATGACATCACCCTGGCAACCGACCTGCGGCTTCACCCCGACGGGCGGCCCGCGCAACTGCTCGCCCAGGTCCGCACCGAAGTTCAGGGTCTGCCGGTCTCTCTACGCGCTGAGGGAGAAGGGCTTGGAACTGGAATGAATCTGCGACTCTTCCAGGGCGGCGAGCTGCTCACCGAGCTGGAACTTGAAGATAGCCCCAACACCAGCAGCACTCTGTATCGCAGCATCCTGTCGGGCAGGCCAGAGGTCGGTAAGCGCAGCTCAATGCCGTTCTTTAATCCGCTTACTCTCAGCTACAGCGAAGCGTCAGTAACTGTGCTGGGCGAAGAGCAGGCCAGCCTGCCCGATGGCAAGACCACCCGCGCGTGGCGACTGGAAGTCGATCACAGCGGCCAGAAATTGCTGGCCCTCATCGCCGAAGACGGCCAGCGAATCCTCGAGAAAGAGATCGGAGGTGGGCTGGGGCTGGAGCTGCGCCTGGAAGACCGCGAGACAGCGCTCCACGCCGGCTGGCCTGGTGACCTGGCCGACAGCGTCGACCTCATCGCTCTATCCAGCATCGCGGTCGACCGGCCCCTGCCTGGAGGCGGGCGGCAGCTACGGGATCTGCGGCTCCGCGTGAGCGGGCCGGAGCGGCTCCAGTCGATGCTGAAAAGAGTCCACGGCGAGCGCTGGGATCCGCAGACCCGAACTCTTCGTCTGCACAGCTCTCTGGTCGAAGATGCCCCCAGCTACACCCTGCCCAATACCGACCGTAGCCTCCGCCCCTGGCTACGCAGCACCACCTTCGTCGCGGCCGATAACCCGGTAATCCGCCGCACCGCCGGTGAAATCGTCGGCGACCGCCTGGATTCCATCGAGGCCGCTCGCAGGCTCAACCGCTGGGTCTACCGAGAATTGGACAAAGTTCCGGTAGCCGGCTTTCCCGAGGCTCGCGAGATCCTGCGCCATCGACGGGGCGACTGCAACGAGCACACAACCCTCTATACAGCACTCGCCCGATCACTAGGGCTACCCACCCGAATGGCAGCCGGCATCGTTTACTCAGAGAGTATCTTCAGCGACGGTGCCTTCTACTATCATGCTTGGCCAGAAGTCTGGATCGGTGAGCAGTGGTTAGCGATTGACCCCACCTTTGATCAGTTCCCAGCCGACGCCACTCACATCAAACTGGTCGAAGGTGACCTCGAGCAGCAGATGGAGCTGATGAGCGTACTGGGTAGACTGCAGGTGGAAGTACTCGGGACAGGACCGCAATGATTCGTACTCATCAACTCACCAAAGTCTATGGACGCGGCGCTCCGGCAGTCAACGAAGTGGACCTGCATGTCCATGAAGGTGAAGTTTTTGGCTTTCTCGGTCCCAATGGAGCCGGCAAGACCACCACCATGAAGATGATCGCGGGAATGCTGAGGCCCAGCTCCGGAACCATCGAGGTAGCCGGCATCGACACCGCCAGGGATCCGGTCAGCGCCAAGGCCCTCATCGGCTACATTCCAGACCGGCCTTACCTCTACGAGCGACTCACTGCGCTTGAGTTCCTGGCCTTTGTGGGGGCCATCTACGGGATGGAAGATGCATCGGTGCTCCGGCGTAGCCAGGAGTTGCTCGAGTTCTTCTCCCTGGGTGGCGTCGGTAATGAGCTGGTGGAGAGCTATTCTCACGGCATGAAGCAACGACTGTCGCTCGCCGCAGCCCTGCTTCATCGCCCCAGACTACTGATCATTGACGAGCCAATGGTAGGTCTCGACCCAGCAGGGGCGCGACTGATCAAGAGCGTCTTTCGTCAGCAAGCTGATGAGGGGCGAACCGTCTTCCTCTCCACCCACACCCTCGAAGTAGCAGAGGCTGTCTGCGACCGGGTCGCAATCATCCAGAATGGCCGCATCGTCGCACAGGGCAGTGTTCAACAGCTGAAAGACCTGCACACCGCTGGCGGAGGCGACCTCGAGCAGGTCTTCCTGACCCTGGTTGGGAGTCCGGAGCAGGCCGAAGTGATTCAGGTTCTAAAGGAGGACTCGGAGGCAGCCAGTGCCCCCTAGGCTCGGCCCCTCCTCAGTCCGCCTGTTGCTGGCTGCGCTGAGCCTGACTGCAGTGCTCTGGGCCCTATCCTGCGCCAATACCCGCGGCAGCATAAAGGATGGCTGGTACACCCAGAACCTGCGCCTGGAAGGCAAGCAAGGCCCGACACTGCTGGAACTGCGCTACCGCCCGGGCAGCCCAGGCGCCGACTGGGAGTCAAGCTCTTCACCCACAGCAGATCTGGCCTGGTACAGCAGCCAGCAACAAGCAACCCTGTACAGCGACAGCAGCTGTGGTGCTCGCTATGAAGATGCCCCGCTCAGCGCGCTCCTGCAGCACCTGCTGTTTGGCTTCACTGATGTTGAACTCAATGAGCCGGTGGAACGCAGCCTCTCGGCTCGCGCCGCCCTCACCCGAGAGGGCTCGGCCCGACTCGACGGTGTTCCTGTCGACATCGCAGTCAGCGTCACCAAGAACGGTCCCTGTGTATTCGACCTGGTCTTCATTGGGGCGCCAGGAAGCCTTACCGAGGGACAGGCCAGCTACCAAAACTTCATCACCGGCATGCAGGTAGAGTACCGGCCGTGAGCCAATCACTCACGGCAACCAGCCAACGGCAAAGGGCCCTCCCCATCGAGCTGATCAGCGCTCTTGGCGCCTCTTTTCTGGGCTTCTTCACCACCATTGGCAGCATCAGCGCCCTCAGTCTGCGCTGCCTAGCGGCCATGGCACGGCGTCCCCTCGACTTGCACGCGCTGTTACGACAGCTCTACGCGGTCGGCGTACAGTCCCTCTCTATCGCCTTTCTCACCGCACTTTTTACCGGCGCGGTCATGGCCCTCCAGTTTGGCTGGGGGCTGGAGCGCTTCGGCGCCGCCAACTATGTAGGAAAGGTGATTTCGGTTGGCTTCGTCATGGAACTCGGGCCAGTGCTAACAGCCTTGTTGGTCGGGGGCCGTGTCGGTGCCGGAATCACCGCAGAATTGGGCTCAATGAAAGTTGCCGAACAGATCGACGCAATCCGCGCGCTCGGCGCGGACCCGATCCGCGAGCTGGTGGTGCCAAGAGTGCTCGCCTGCATCATTGCCATGCCACTGCTGGCCGCGATGGCCGACCTGGTGGGCATCTTTGGTGGGATGGTGATCGCCGTCACTGAGCAGGGGCTTAGCACCGCTTACTATCTGGACCAGGTCCTGACCACTGTCGATGTACCAAAGGTTCTACATGGCCTCATCAAGGCAGGGTTTTTCGGCTATTTCTTTGGCATTATCGGCTGCCACATGGGGCTCAGCACGGAAGGAGGAACCGAAGGAGTTGGACGATTCACCACCCGTGCGGTGGTCTTGACCTCAATCACCATCCTCATCGGCGACTTCATCCTGGGCAAAATCCTCCTGCCCTTCACCTAGACTTTTTATTGGATGGAACCAAGTGTCTTCCTCTGAACTACCGATGCCCCTGGTCCTCGCCTCGGGATCACCCCGGCGGCGGGAATTGCTGGCCAATGCTGGCCTCGACTTCTCAATCTGCTCGATCCCCATCGACGAGAGCCCCATCGACAACGAAGCACCCGTCAATATGGCCAGCCGACTGGCCCGCGAGAAAGCCCAGGCAGTCGCCAGTCAGCATGACAAGAGAGCTCTGATTCTTGGCGCCGACACCATCGTCATTCTGGACCAACTGGTCCTAGGCAAGCCCACTGGCCCCGAAGACGCTGTACGCACCCTGGAGTTGCTCTCTGGTCGCCGCCATCAAGTGGTAACGGCATTTGCCATCACCGTCAGTCCCGAAGCGGTTGACTGGAGCATTCGATCGGTCATCACGAGGGTTTACTTCAGGCCCCTGGAGCGCCAGCAGATTGAAGCCTATGTGGCCACCGGAGAGCCTCTGGACAAAGCTGGCAGCTATGGAATCCAAGGCCTCGGCGGCAAGCTTATTGAGCGCATCGAAGGGTCCTATTCCAATGTGGTTGGCCTGCCCCTGGTAGAGGTCAAGGAATGCATTGCACGAATGGGTGGACAGGAGCTTTGAACCGCAGCTCGGGGACCATCACCGAACGGCTCGGGAACATCCGCAGCAGGATTGAAGTTGCCTGCGAACGCGCCGATCGGAACCCCAGCGAAGTCGAGCTCGTTGCGGTCAGCAAGATGCACCCTGCTGGAGCGGTATTAGAAGCCTTTCAAGCGGGCCAGCTGAGCTTTGGGGAGAGTTATGTTCAGCGCTGGCTGGCAAGGGCTGAAGACCCCCGTATCGGCGCTCTGGCCACGCTCCGCTGGCACTTTATCGGCAGCCTCCAGCGCAACAAAATCCGCTTCTTGTTAGGCAGAGTTCACTGCATCGAGACCGTCGACAGAATCAAGCTGGCCCGAGAGCTCTCCCACAGAGCTTTAACGCGTCCCGGCGGCATGCCTCAGCAGGTCCTCCTGCAGGTGAACCTGGCCGAAGACCCGCAGAAATCCGGGTTCTCCAAGCAACAACTGCTTGACCACCTGCAGGAACTCGCCGAACTCCCAGGCCTGAGCATTGATGGCTTGATGGCAATCCCGCCAGCCCGGGCGCACCCGGAAGCCACGCGCTCGGACCATAGGGCGCTGCGGGAGCTTCGGGATCAATTAAGGGACTCCCACGCTCTGGCCCTTGCTACCCTGTCCATGGGTATGAGTACCGACTTTGAAGTAGCGATTGAGGAAGGCAGCACCCGCGTTCGGATCGGAACCGGGATCTTCGGACCTCGACCGCGAGCTACGTGAGCAATAGGTCACGGAAGCGGCTGAGGGCAACATAAGCCCAGCAACCAGGGAAGGTTGAATAGCACTCTATGAGCACCAACGGCGCCAGGAACGCCCTGTTAGCACTGTCCCTGACGGTGATGGGCTCAGCCTGCAGCGCACCGCCACATCTGCCCCAATCCCAACCCAGCTGCCGCAGTTCTGAGCGGGTTCAGGTCATCGACTTTGTGGACGGAGACACTGCCGATGTTCGATTCCTCGACGGGATTCGAGCGGGAAGTGAAGAACGAATCCGACTTATTGGTGTGGACACTCCCGAAGTCAACCACTCCAATCAAGCCAACAGCGAGTGCTATGCGGTGATGGCTTGGAGTGAAGCGACTGAACTGCTGGAGGATCGGCAGGCCTGGCTCAGCTACGACGAACAGTGTGAAGACTACTTTGGCCGGACTCTGGCTTACATGTCGCGAGTAAGCGACCTGCTGTTCCTCAACGAGCACCTGGTTGCTAATGGTTTCGGTCGGAGCCTATCGATCCCTCCCAGCGATGAGTACCGCGACCACTTCGCCGAACTTGAGCTACAAGCGCAGCTAGCAGCCAGGGGCCTGTGGGGTGAACCGTGCTTCGGCTCCACCCGCTGAAATAAAGCCCGACATTGACCGGCGTCCTCATCCGGTATATCCCCCGAGCATGACCGCCATCGACCATCTCGAACTCCCCAAGGACTTCGACGCTGAAAGCATCGAGGAGAATTGCCGCCAACTGTGGGACGAAAGCGGCATTCACCAATACCAGCCGGACGGCGAAGGGGAGCTGTTCTCAGTTGATACACCGCCCCCCTACGTGTCCTCTGCCCATCTGCATGTGGGCCATGCAATGTCCTACGCGCAGGCCGAATTCATCATTCGCTACCACCGGATGAAAGGGCGCCGCATCTACTACCCCATGGGCTTCGACGACAACGGTCTCCCCACTGAGCGGTACGTAGAGAAGACCTACAACATCAACAAGCGCAAGACGACCCGTGCAGAGTTTCGGGCACTCTGTCTTGAGGAAACGCGCAAGGGAGCGGAGGTCTACGAGAAACTGTGGCGTGCGCTTGGCCTGTCAGTGGACTGGCGCCAACGCTACTCAACCATCGACGACCACTGTCGCACAACCGCGCAACTTTCCTTCCTGGACCTCTACCAAAAAGACCGCATCTATCGCTCAGACGAGCCGGTTCTCTGGGACACTCACTTTGAGACAGCCCTCGCCCAGGCCGACCTCGACACCCTGACCCGGCGTGGGCAGATGCACGACATCGCTTTTAAGGATGGCCAAGGCCGAGACCTGGTGATCTCGACCACCCGCCCAGAGCTAATTCCCGCCTGCGTTGCCCTCTATTGCAACCCAACTGATGAGCGCTACCTGAACCTCCACGGCGGCACCGCGCTGGTGCCCCTTGCCGAACGTGAGGTTCCGATACTCACGGACGATGAGGTCCGCACCGACTTTGGTACCGGCTTGATGATGGTGTGCACCTTTGGCGACGGCGAAGACGTCAAGAAGTGGAAGCGAGACGGTCTGGAAACTCGCCTATGTATCGGCAAGGACGGCCTTATGACCGAGCTTGCCGGAACAAACTACGCGGGCAAGCCTGCGACAGCGGTGCGCAAGCAGATCGTAAAAGACCTCAAGGAAGCGGAGTTGTACCGCGGCGCCCAGGTGGTCGAGCAGAACGTCAGCATCTCCGACCGCTCCGAGGTACCCGTTGAATTCAACATGGCACCGCAATGGTTCATTCGCGTACTGGACATGAAGGATGAACTGCTGGCGCGCAGTAGCGAACTCAACTGGCATCCAGCGCACATGAAGGTGCGCCTCGACCACTGGATTGAAGGACTCAAATACGACTGGAACATCAGCCGACAACGCTTCTATGGCGTGCCCTTCCCCGTGTGGTTCTGCGAGAGCTGTGGCCAGGTCATCCTGGCCGCTAGAGAGTCCCTCCCTGTTGACCCCCTGGAGGACCCCTGCCCGGTGGATTCCTGCCCTTCCTGCAAGGGCACTGAGTTCCGCGGCGAGCCGGACGTCATGGACACCTGGATGACCTCCTCGCTGACCCCCCTGATCAACGCCAACTGGGTCGCCAGTGAAGGCCGCGACGGCGACCTCTCGCTCCATCCCATGCGGGTTCGAGTGCAAGCCTTTGAGATCATCCGCACATGGCTGTTCTACACGGTCGTGAAATCTCACCTCCATGCGGATCGTCTCCCCTGGAGTGACGTAATGATCTCCGGCTGGGGACTCAACGAGCAGGGCAAGAAGATCAGCAAGCGAGATCTGGAGCGACACACCGACAAAGACGGCTACAACCGCTACGAGCCCTACGGCGTGATTCGTAAGTACGGTGCTGATGCAGTGCGCTACTGGGCCGCAGGATCGCACCTAGGCCACGACACCCGCTACAACGAGAAGGACGTTCGCGCCGGTCGCAAGCTGGTGGTCAAACTATGGAACGCCGCGCGCTTTGCGATGATGCAGTTGGACGGTTTCGACCCTGATGCGGAGCCTATGCCCTTTACCGAGCGTAGCCCAGAGGACCGTTGGTTGTTACGCGAGCTCAATAGCATCCTGCCAACCGTTGAGCAGGGCATGGAAAGCTACAACTACGCAGTCGCCCGCGAAGCAACTGACCGCTTCTTCTGGGGGACCTTCTGTGATGACTATCTAGAGATGGTAAAGGACCGTTTCTGGAACCCGGAGCGCTATCCAGAAAGCGCCCGTGAGTCAGCTCGATCGACCCTGTGGGAGGCCCTGCGAACTCTACTTTCCCTCTACGCGCCGATCCTGCCCTTCGTCACCGAAGAGTTGTATCAACGTATCTATCGCCCCTATGAGTCTACGGTTTCTCTGCACGTGAGTCCCTGGCCTGACTTCCGGCCTGAACGCACCGATGAAGTCCCCGAAATGGCAATCGTCGGCGGGATTCTGCGAGCAGTGCGTTCATTGCGCACGGAACAACGAATCTCCCAGACCCGTCAACTACAGGCCGTGATCCTGGATCTCGATGCGGCCAACGCCGAAATCGCAGCCATGGTCCGTGATCTCGAACGCACTCTGCAGGCGGTTGGGCGAGCCCAGGAAATCCGTTATGGCCAGGCCGAAAGCGACTCGGAATTGGAAGGTGTCCGCATCAGTATCGTGCCGGTGCAGACCGAGAGCAGCCCCTAAGCTGAAGAACCGCTGCCGACACGGACGCCGTGACTATTGCGTAGGAGCAACCAGCCATCGACCCCAACACTAAGCCACGCGACCTGAGAGCTTAATAGAAGGGATCGCGCTCCTCCTCAGCGGCGGCCAGATCGCGCAACAGTGGCATCCTACCGAGGCGTCCCAGCAACCAGCGAGCTGAACTCATCGCCCTGGCTCGACGCCGAGGACGTCCAAGCCGTGCGACTTGGAAGTCCAGCCCATGGCGGGCAAAGACCTGCTCAAGATCGTCGGAGTCACGAACCAATCGGTCTCTGGTGACCTCATAGGCGTGATCCGCCAATTGCTTTCGAACGCTATAGCGCATGGGGTGGTAACTAAACATCTGCCAATCGTGAGCCTCGGGCTCCAGCAACACGATGTCCACTTCAGGGAAGCGGTCCCGCATGGCCTGCAAACCGTAGAGGACCTGCGAGCGAATCAACATGCGGAATACCTGATCCAAAACCGCCGGCAGACCCCTGCCGCTGAGATGTCGTTCGCCGTCAATGAGAGAGCGCCCCTTACGTGGGTCGTTCACCACTGGCACCAATGGGTTCACCGCTATCACCAGGCCAGCTCCATGACGAACCGCCACATCTACTGGCAGGTTGCGCTCTAGGCCACCATCGACAAAGTCCTGCTCGCCGACCCGCACCGGACGAAATAACAAAGGCAGCGCAGAAGAAGCCTGAACCGCCTTACTAATAGGCACACTACGCTGCCCTGGCTCGCCGAAAACGACCCTCCTGCTGGTGTCCAGGTTGACCGCCGTAACATAGAGGCTCACGGCTAGAGAGTCGAAGCTATCGTCACAGCCCATTCGGCTCATAGCGCGGCGCACGTAGCGAGCAATCGGTTCATTGCTGAACAAACCGGGGGGCAGACAACCAAACGCCTCAAAGAGAGCATCGGTGGGACGCGACGAATCTCCGGGCAGCAGACTCAGCAGGAACCCGCGAGTCATACGAAACGGCAGGCGCGCCAAGGAGCCCAGCCAGGGCGTCGCCTCTAGGCCATAGATGTTGCCTCGCTTAAGCTCTGGAAGACGACTACGAAGCCCCCCGCCACGCACCAGCACATCTTCCATATCCTGAGGGCTGGCCCCAGCAGCAAGCAATGACGCTACCAGCGAGCCCGCCGAGGCCCCTACATAGCAGTCCAAATCGGCAAGTACCCCCCCGCCGAGAGCTCGGTCCAGTGCCCTCAAAGCACCTACCTCAAACACGCCTCCGGTGAGCCCACCACCGCCACAGACCAACGCGATCTTGCGGCCGGTATCCTTGGTTCGCTGCCCTCGTTTCATGGCAGGGCTTCTCCGCCGGACGGCTCGAGCCATCTAGAATCGAACAACATGCGAATCGGTGCAAAAAACCGCTCCCTCTGCTCCTCATCGAGCTGCAACAGCCCGGGACCAGAGAAACTTGCGACAAACACACCGCGAGCCCGAAAATGACGGACTGCGTTGACCAGATTGGCCTTACTGGCCGACTCGGGACGAGTCACCTGCTCGGCGAGGAACATCCGTCGCGCAAGGTTCAGGCTACTGGCCACCAGCTGCTCCTCCGTGAGGGGACGTGAGCGAAGCACAGTAGCTACTCTCAGGACAATATAGTACGACTCAAGAATGCTCCGAATAGTGGCAATGAAGAACGATGCTGAGTGCTGATCAATGAGCCTCAGTGACTTGCCCTCAATGCGCACTGAGAGCCCGCCACCAACCCACTGATCCGGTTCCTCCGCGCGGAGATCATCCCCGCCCCCCGGCCCCAGCAGCTCAACTACCCCCTGATCGGCCAGGTCCGCGCAGGCGCGCGACAGAAGGTGGGAAGAAGGAATATCTGGATGAAACACAAACTCATCCTGAAACAAGCCATGCAAAAAGTCGAAACGGCGCTGCACCCGTTCGAGCGATTGCACCTCACCACTGCCCACCTGCAGAGCAGTACAGACAAAGGCTGCAGGCACAAAATGAAACAGGATGGTGTTGTGCGCGTAGTCCAGGGCGAGTCGTTCGCGCACATCACCGACCAGGGCAATCACATCCCGTCCACTGTTGGCCTCGTAGCCGGCTGCATCGCGAGCGACCTCAAGCTGTTCGTTCGCCTCAAACATCTCAATGGCTTCATCCAGGGCGCCTTCTGGAAACTGCCATGAATCCGAGAAAAATGCGTCTCTCCGCTCCAACCAGCGCACTGCACTTCGGGCCAACCGGTGAAAGTCATCGCGGGAAATCCCGCGCCGATCGTGACTGAGCAACACAGTGGCCGCAACGGCCGAAGGCGTGATCACAGTGACATCCTGAATTTCTGCGGCGAGATGCTGGACCAGGCGCTTAAGAAACTGTTTACGCTCGGCTAAGTCGAGTTCCTGATAAGGCCGGTCCAGGACCTCCAGACACTCCTTCAGCGAGATCGGCTCATTGGTCTTCGCGTAGACTCTGCCAAAGCGGCGCCGCAGCAAGGCAGCGCTGCGAACCAGGCCTCCAGCACTCTCCCGACGCTTCTCTCCTCCAGTAAGCTCGCGACTGTAATCCTCGACGATCTTCTCGTAAGCGATATAGACCGGAACCAACTGAATATCGGCCACCACCCTGTCCGCCATAGCTTCCACATAGATGGACAGCAGGCCGACCTTTCCCGGAAGCATTCTGCCAGTTCGACTGCGCCCGCCCTCAAGAAAGAATTCCTGAACATAACCCTCAGCAATCAAGGTCCTCAGGTACTGAGCTACAAGGCGCGAATAGAGTTCATCCCCCTGGAAACTGCGCCGGATAAAGAAGGCGCCACCCTTACGCAAGATGGCACCCAGCGGCCAGAAGCTCAGGTTGGCACCGGCAGCAATATGGGGCGGCATCATTCCCTGGTGGTAGAGCAGCCAAGACAGCAGCAAATAGTCAAAGTGACTGCGGTGGGAAGGAAGCAGCAGCACTGTGCCATTTCGAGAGGCCTCTCGAATCCGTTCCACATCGGCGGCGCCGAATTCCACGCCGTCATAAATCCGTGAGGTGATCAGGTCGAGAAGAAGGCGCAGGAAGATGATCATGCCAAAGCGGAAGTCCGCGCCCATCCCCTCCAAGATACGACGGGCACGGCGCTCAACCGCCCGCTCACTGCGACCTTCCTGACGTGCCGTGATCTTCATAGCCTCACGCGTCTTCGGGTCAGCCAAAACGCGATTAAAAAGCCAGCGACGGGGACGCACATCAGGCCCCTTGACGACTCGTCGCTCGCGGTACAGATAGCCAAGCAGCAACCAACGAAGCTTCTTGGCGATGCGCTCGCGTGGATGGCCGTGCTGCTCCTGCATGAACTCTTGTAGATTGAGAGGGGTCCCCACTTTCACCACGGCGTGGTGATAGTTGAGGAAAAAGTGAGCCATCTTACGGATCCGACCAGGGTCCTCGGTGTCACCGAGGAGCACATCCAGCAAGCTACGATTGCCGCGCCCAGGCGCCCTGGACCAGATGAGCACCTGCGGCACCACGAAGAGCGGCTTGTCACTGCGTGCCTGAGCTTCGATGAGGCACTCGATGAGGTCACCTGCACTGCGTCCTTGGGCAAAGGGCCAGGTACGCCCCTGCCGCAAAAACAGCAGCGCGGTCTCCCCCCGGGTCAAGAGATCGGTGAGGTAGCCGGAGTCGACCGGATCTGGCAGCTCATCACCGTAACCACTGCGCATCTGATACAGCGCTCTAAGGCGTCGCAAGCCCGCTCCAACCGGACCAAAGAGAGTGGTGCTGACTCCGTTAGCAAAGCGAGCCAGGGGCAAACCACGACGCAGGTAGAAGAAGTTAAAGAACAGGTAGTCGAGCAGCGAGCGGGTGCGCATGATGTAGACCAGCGGCCCCTGTGCCGCTGCAGCATGCACCGCAGCAAGATCACTGTCGTCTTCGATCTTGCCAAAGAAGAGCCGCGCAAAAGCCCGAGTAAAGGGCCCAAGTCGAGACAACATCCTAGAGCCATAAGGATCGCTGGAGATCTCGTGCGGAAAGCGAAAGACCCTCTTCGCGCGGCCGCCCTCCAGGACCTCCAGGGAGGCTTCATCTCGTTCGACTTCAGTCATGCTAGCGGCTGCTGCTGGGATGAGCTTTGCATCTTCCCATGGGATGGAGAGCCGGGGAAGAATGCCGCATACAGAACCTGACCGGCCAGGGCTTGCCAGGACAAAATCAAGCGCTCAGGCGCAAAGCCTGGACCTCGCCAGACCGGCACACCAGCCATCAGCGCCTCAGCTTCCTTAAGGGGCGAAAAGTATTGCTCGGGGGCCGGCTCACCGAAGCGTCGCTCCAGCTCAGCAAGTTCCAGTCCAAGGCTGCTGCGACTCGGTGGCCAGGAGGCCTGAGGAACCCAGGCAGCGTCCCAATCCTGCCGGGCCTGACAGAGCTGAGCCCGGCTTCCCCAACCATGCACAGCAACGGCGAGCTCCGGAAACCGCGCAAGGCACTTGAGAAAGTTCTCACGCTCAGGGCCGACTCCCCAGAGGTCAAGCAACAACCGTCGCGGAGCCAGCTGGGCTGCCAGCCTGCACAGCGCGGGAAGCCCCTCCACAAGCCCTTGCCAAGCCTTAAAGCTACCCGCATAGCCAAGCACATAGTCCGCCCTGGCCGCTCTCTTCTCAACCCAGTCCGGGCCACGGGAAGGTCCAGCTTCAGCACCATTGGGGAGCAGTAAGATCCGGTCCGCAGCGACTCCGCGGCGCAGCGCGTAACTCACCAGCGCCGGCGATACACAGCGCACCCAATCCGCCGCCGTGAGAGCCCGAGACTCACGATCCAGCAGGGCTACTGAGGGTCGCAATCCCCGATAGAGAGCCCCCTCCCAGGCGAGCGGAGCATTCAACTCAAGGATGTAAGGGACACCCAACTCACGTGCCACCTGTAAGCCGGGGTTGGCAAACAGAGCAAAACGCTCATAGATAAGCTGGGGACGAAAACGCCGGCCCTGAGCTCGCGCCCAACGGCCCATTGCCCATCCGTCGACTCCATGATCCCAGTCTACCCGCCGCCGCAAGAATCCTGGCAACCGCCCTGCGGGAGCTTGCAGAGCTGGAACCTGTAACGGGAGATCGAGGGGAGCCTCCCCAGACCGCCTTAAGCGCTGACACCAGAGCTCCACCTGCGCGCCTTGAGCAACAAAGCCTCGGCACATGGCCTTTAGATGCTCGGCGGCGCCAGAATGGGCGGTGGCACGGACCCCGCGATCTCCACACACAACAGCGACGCGTCGGCACAGCTGGCCGCGACCATCAGTCATGGCACCACCTGTTCAGTAAACGGCCCCACCGGGCCGGAGCCCGCCAGCTCACCAGCCACCACTATGCTCCGTTTACTGCGCAGCTGTAGCAGAGCCAGATCCAGCTGAAACTCAACCTGCAGGTCGCCTTCCTCAATAGCAGAAGAATGAGAACAATAGGTATCCAGCAGCCAGTCTGCCGCACCACTCTCCGGAGAGTAATCGAACTCCTCGGAAGCCACTGACAAAGCACGAAGATAGCGGCCCTCTTGGCCAAGATCACGGTTGAGGTCCACCATCCAGCTCCGCACGATGGGAAGTGCGGCGGGCAGGCCTGGCTCGCCGGCCAGGTGAACACGGCGATCGGCTGGATCCAGTTCAGGGATAAGAGAATTCGGCGGATCGATGGGATACAACGCTGAGTTCTCCAGCTTGCCCTCAGTCAGCACGCCATCTGCTGCCAGGACGGTGTAGTAGAGCGTCCCCGAGACGGTCATGTAAGCCAATGCCTCGTTCATGTCCTCACGATCGAGTGGACCGGGACGAAACCTCAGCCACGGGGTGAACTGGAGCTGCCCACCGCTTACCTGGATATCATCAATGCCCGCACCGAGAGACTGGGGCGTCCACCCCTCAGCTGGATCGTACTCAGGCGGAAATTCCGGAACCTGCTCAACGTCTGTGTCCCAGCTCAATCCACTCAGCGCGACGGTGATCAACTCAAAGCCATCCATGCCCACCGACTCAAGGTCAAGGCGTAACGGCTCAAGCACTTCACCATCGGCGCCAATGCTGAACTCAACGGTTCCGCTGTGACCGCGCAGCGAAGGAGACTGCGCCCACCACCAGGGAGCCCGATAGTTGACCACTTCAGGGAGCGCAGAAGACATGGACCAGGGCCCACCGATCATTCCCATAGACATCGGGAAGGAACCATCTGGGGCGGTCGGACCAGCCGCAGACTCGAAATAGCTGATCCGATGCGACAGCCGCTCCCAGGTGTAGTCAAAGCCGCCCCATAGCGATACCGGCGTAGGCGGCTCAGCGCAGGCCAGTGGACCCAGGGCTATGACCAGAGCCAGCAACGAGCGCAGCAGCGACAACAAGGGCCGGAATTGGGGGAATCTATCCATGGCTCGACATAGTACTCACTCGCGGGAGACGAATCGATGCCGGCGCTCAGGCCGACCGAAGCCAGATTTCTTGCAAGGACCGGGTGTCGGGTGATATATGCCGTCGCCCGCTAGCGGAGCGGACGACGGCAGAAACCGTAAGGACAGCGATGGATCCCCTTGGCATCACACGCCATCGTGGCGACTACTTGTGGGGCTCGTTCTACCGAGAGGGCGCAGACGGGCTTATAGAGACCCGGGACCCAGCTACAGGTGTCTCGCTCGACCAGGTACCGTGGCGAAGGGCCTCGGTCGACAGCGCCATCGAGGACGGCAACAAAAGCGCACCGAGTTGGTCGCGGAAACCGCTCTCGGACCGGATTCGAGCAATACATAGACTGCGCGATCTGATGGACGGAAGGCGCGAGCGCTTCGCAGAGGTGATCTCCAGAGAAATGGGCAAGCCTCTCTGGGAAGCTCGTCTGGAGTGCATCGCGGCGGTCCGAGCGATCGAGTTGCTGCTGGAACAATGTCGCGGTCTGCTGACGCCAAAAAGCCACCCAACCACCAGGGGCGTGCTGCTAAGACGACCAATGGGAACCATAGCGGTACTGACTCCCTACCCGTATCCGATCTTCAGCCCGCTCCAACTCCTGCTGCCCTGCCTGGTCGGCGGTAATACGGTGATCTGGAAGCCTTCCAGCCTGGTACCTCTCAGCTCTCAGAAACTCACTGAAGCTTTTGATGCGGTGCAACTGCCAGCTGGCACATTCTCCCTGGTACAGGGCCCTCGAGACCCCATTGGCAACGCTCTGATCACAGACGAGCGTGTCGATATGGTAGTGGCCGCCGGCTCTCCGGAACTGGGCGCACGTCTCAGGAAGCTGGGTCGAAACCGGCCGCATTGGGTCCAGTCCGGCGGCAAGGGCTGGGCCATCGTCTGCGAAGACGCAGATCTGGACCGGGCCGCCTACGAGATCGTAACGGGGGCCTTTCTGACCAGTGGTCAACGGTGCAATGCAACCTCAAGGCTGCTTGTGGAAAGAAGTGCCGCCGAACCGCTGCTGAAGAGAATCCGCGCACTCACAATGGCGCTTAACATTGCCCCACCGACGGATCCTGATGGCTTCTGCGGGCCGCTGGTCGACGAAACGGCCCAGCATGATTTTGAGCAGCAGTTGCTTGAGTATCGAGAGGCAGGAATTGAATTTGTTATCGAGGGAGGCTCGGCATCTCCCCTCCTTAACAAACGAATGCGACGCCGAGGCCAATCCTACGTGGGCCCAGCTATCGGACTGCTGAACGGCGACTTTCCAGCTGATCTACGTGCCCCGGAAGAAATCGAAGGACCTCTTCTAATCCTGCAGGTAGTAGGAGACGCTAGCGAGGCGATCGATGCCTACAACAAGCACCCTTACGGACTCGCCGCCTCGGTCTTCACCCAATCAGAAGCGCGCTTTCAAGAACTCGCCCGTGACCTGCGCGCCGGCTCCGTAAACTGGAACCGCGGCACGATTGTCGCATCAGTGCGCTTCCCCAATGCCGGTCTGCGCAGCTCAGGAATGGGAGCCGAAGGAAACGCAGCGCTGTTGCTTGCTTGTACCTGGCCACAGTCCAACCTCTCCATCAATGGCCGTTTCGACCCCAGCCAACGAGTCCCAGGCATGCCCTGGCCTGCAGAAATGGGCATTGTCGACCCCAGCAGCCTGGCAACTCCGCCGTTCCGTCCCGACGACGACACCATGATGCTGCCTCCCTTGAAAAACGACTGATAGCGCCGCAGACAACCGTTCAGCGCTTGGCAAAGCAGCGCTCGGAACCGCGCCCTCCCCGAGCTAGCTCAGGCGCCACCTCACTCAGGGTTATCAACTCTTCACCAGAGACCGTCAGCTTCGATCGAATCGGCCGCTCACACGCCCAAAAGGGTGCGCCGGGAATCAAATCAAAGACCGCCTCGGCGCCCATCAGGAGTCGATACTCACCGGCCATGTAGCCTGAGCGACCGTGAAGTCCAGCGGCGAAGCGACCCCGATACTCGCCCAGCTGTAGATATCGCAGATCGGGAATGGGCGGCGAGAACTCAAGGGCCAGCACCTCCACTTCTCCGTGTCTTAACGAAGCCGCCTGCAATTCCAGGGGACCGCTGGCTCCGGAGCCAGCTCGAAAGCGATACTCAAAGTCAAGGAGCTCTCCGGCACCAGCAAGCACCAACTGCTCGTCCTTCCAGGTCTCGGCAATGGCGATCTCCTCGGCACTATCACCCTGCCCCTGACGCAACAGAAGTGCACCATCATCCGGCTCTCGGCGCAAACTCAGGAAGCCAGCAGCCAGTCCACCTGCTACCTGCTCCAGGCGCATCGCATACGGAAGGCCCGGAGCCAGCTTCCTTACCCGAGCCTGAACACCATCGATGCGAACTTCGGCCCGCGCCCAGCTGAACTCTTCCAGATCAATTATGGCCAGCGCAGTCTCCTGGCTGTGGTTCATGGCACTGCCATTACGTTGCCCAGCGCCCGGCCGTGAGCCATGCTCACGAGCCTGTATTTCACCCTCCAGAGCACGCCCGTCGGGCAGCAAAAACGAAAAGCGATAAGCGACCCGCTTGCCCACTACCACCCGCTCCACCACAAGCTCAGTTCGATAAACAGGAGCTGGAAAGCTCAAGCCCAGGCGCAGGTCTGCATCGCTGCCAACGGCCACATGCTGACGCCCTGCATGCTCTGCCACCAGAGCAAACCAGGTCCACTGCCCCCCCCGCTTTCGGACTCGGCAGATTTCGACCATTGCGTAACGGAGATCATCAGCGAACTCGAACAACATCTCCTCAGCGAAGTCGACTCCCCACATACGAAAGGGCAGCGCTGGCGGCAGATTCGAGGGCTCATAACGCTCATATTGCAACGCTGGAGACTCGGCAGTCGCCAGAAACGACTGGAGGTCACTGAGGACAGGGCCGGTCGGCGCAATCCTCGGGTAGCAGCCGAACAGCGACAACAGCGACCCGAGAGTCAGGACCAGGCGCGCAGCAGATTCGAAGCGAAACATTCCCTGCAGTGTAGTCGAGGCTGCCGAAAGGTAGGGGCGCAAGCGTTGACAGAGCCGACAATGATCCTAGGATGATGCTGGGAAATACGCTGCGGCGTCGTTCTGTGACAAACAGGTGATGGTGGGGTGGCTGTCAGCAGCCACCAGGTCCCCCGGTTCACCGGGGGCCGCAGGCCTTCATCCGGTCAGCCGAAGGTAGCTCTTATGGGGGCGACATGGTTTCGACGGGGTTGTGGTAGGTCGGAGCGGCGTGTCGAGGTTCTCCGGGTACCTCGTTAAACCCTCGGTAAATTTATAATTGCCAACGACAGCAATTACGCGCTCGCCGCTTAGTCGGTGACGCCGTCCGTCTCAGTTCCGCTCGTGGCTGAGGGTCGGGCGTAATGAAGCGAGCTGGCCAATTCCCAGCGTCTGCTCGGGGTTGCGGCGAGATTCAGGAGCGGACTGGCGGAAGGGAATCCTGCCTCTGGGAGTCCTGGACGTGAGATGCAAATCAGCAGGCTACGCACGTAGAAGGTCTGGCTGAGCAGCTTCGGACGTGGGTTCGATTCCCACC